>CANJQJ010000013.1 GCA_947476425.1 Sphingomonadaceae bacterium
CACTTGATCGAAAACCTGTTCGCCAAAATCAAGGACTGGCGGCGCATTCACACCCGATATGATCGCTGCGCCCACACCTTCATGTCCGCCATCGCAATCGCCGCTACCGTCATCTTCTGGTTGTGATCAATGAGTCCTGACCCTAGTACCTTGTCGATCTTCGCTGCCGCCAGGCCGAACTCCGGCGAATCGATGCTGCGATACCCTGCCTCGAACTGCTTCTTGGTGAGGCCCTCGACGCCCCTGAGCAGCGACGGCGGAATGATCTGCTTCGGCTCGGCCGTCGCCATCGCCGCCGCAAAGCGGACAGCGCGTTCCGGATCGACCCCCGCCTGGGCGGCATGAAAGCCACCCCGATCGGCCGCCAGGTCGACGAAGGAAAAGCCCGAGCCGTGCGGCAAGCTGTCGGCAAGCTCCTTCCATTCACCCATGGCAGTCGCAACCTGCGTACCCAGCCCGGCCGAGAGCGCGGCGGACAGGGACCAGTGCTTGGGCAGGTCGGGCCGGCCCTCGATCATCAGGCGCGGTGGCTCGATCCGGCACGACTGGGTATCCTTGCGCGCCGTCCCGGCCAGATCGCCTGCCTGCTCGTCCACCGCAAACATCGCGAGCGCGACGAACGCAGCGCGATTATGCTCGGCGGGTGACAGCGCCGGTTCGGGCAGGGCAAACAATCGTCGCACCTGCGCCGTGAAATCGGGTTCGGGCTGGCGCCGCTGCGCCGCCGCCATCGCGCAATAGAGCCTCGCAACTGCAGCGGCATCCACGCTCGTCTCGCGAACGCTCGCGATCTGCTCGACGAGGCCGCTATTATCTGGAAGGCTGATGAGCGCCGAAACTTCGGTGCCGTCCACCTTGGTCCGCCGCACCATGTCGTCAAGCGGCGGCAACATCACGCCGCGATAGCGAAGCACACGCCACCCCGCATCGATAATGAAGCGCGACAGCCCGAGCGGCAGCTTCCACAGCCCTACCGTCAATCGCACTGCGGGGAAGCCGTTGCTTTCGCCGCCGGCGGTCGCCACGACGTTGAGCCAGCGGCCCATCGGCAGCGGGTGGCTGGCTTCGAGGCTGATCGTTCCCGATTCCACCCCGGCGGCGACACGAGTCGGCGCGATTACCTGGTTCGCCATCGCAGCCACGCCATCGAGATGCTCGCCGGCGAGCGTCAGCGGAATCGGCGCGCCCGAGGCTCCATGGACGAGCTGGAGCCGCTCAAGCGTCTCCCGGCCAGCACGCACTTCATCGGCATTGGGAGCAGGGCGCTGGGCGAGCCAGGGGCCGGGGCTGGTCAGCGTGAACCATGACAGGCCGACCAGAAGGACGATGAAGACAGCGATCTTCATCCAGGGCCATCCGCGTTCCATTCGTTCGATCCCTGCCACGCCCGACCTATCTCTTTCCCGATATGCCCGCACGAAAAGGCCGTGAAACGTAGCGGCCTGATGCCAGCAAGTGGCCTGCCATTCCAGCGTATTTCGTCAGGACGTTGTCGATCGTGGATCGATCGCGTCGTCAAATATCGGTTCGAACCGCGCATTGCCCGCGCCCCGCCGCGCTGATAGCCTGCCGCCGACGAGCCCGAAAATCGGCCGTCAAGGGAGATGCTGGTGATGCGCGAGGCGAAATCTTTCTGCCGAATGTGCGGTGCGATGTGCGGAACGATCCTGAAGATGGACGAAAATGATCGAATCCTGAGCGTCCACCGCGACCGCGATAATCCGATGTCGAACGGCTATGCCTGCTTCAAGGGCCTGCACGCGGACCAGATGCACAACGGCCCGGAACGCCTGTTGCATACGATGAAGATGATGCCCGACGGCACCCACCAGCGCATCGATACCGAGCAGGCGCTCGACGAGATCGCAGCAAAGATGCGCGAGATCATCGATGCCGATGGTCCCGACGCAATCGCCACCTACACGGGGGCCGGCGCGGTGTTGACCGCGACCGCCTACATGATCTTGCCGATGTTCCGCGCGGCGCTTGGCACCCGCTCGAACTTCAGCACCGCCACGATCGACCAATCTTCCAAATTCGTCGTCGTCGACCGCCTCGGCGCATGGACGGCGGGCAAACCCGCTTTGGCCGATTCGGACGTGATCCTGCTGATCGGCACCAATCCGCTGGTCGCACATGCCACCGCCGGCTGCCTCGTCAACGATCCGGTCAAGACTCTGAAGGCGGCGCGCAAGCGCGGGCTCAAGCTCGTCGTGATCGATCCACGCCGCACGGAATCGGCAAAATTCGCGGACATTTTCCTCCAGCCCTATCCGGGAGAGGATCCCACCGTGGTCTCGGGGCTGCTGCGCCTCATCCTCACCGAGGGTTGGGCGGATGATGCGTTCATCGCAAACTGGGTGAAGCCCGGCGGAATCGAGCGGCTTCGTGAAATGGTCGAGCCGTTCACCCCGGATTATGTCGCCAATCGCGCGGGGATCGACGCCGACGAACTGCGCAGTGCTGCCCGTATGTTTGCGCAGGGCGGGCGTGGCGCTGCTTTTTCCGGTACCGGCCCCTCGATGTCGCCGCGTCCCAACCTCAGCGAACATCTGGTTGAATTGCTCAACGTCGTCTGCGGTCGCTATCGCCAGGCGGGCGACCGAATCCACGACATCAACGTGTTCGCACCGCCAAAAACCGTACATGCCGAAGTATTCGCGCCCACGCGCGGTTTCGCACAGGTACCTCCGGGCCGGATTCGCGGCGCCGGTACGCTGTGGGGCGAAATGATGACGTCGACGCTGCCCGATGAGATCCTCACCCCCGGCGAGGGACAGATCCGCGCCTTGTTCAATGCCGGTGGTAATCCGGCAAGCTCGTTCCCCGACCAGCGCAAGGTCGTCAAGGCGATGAAGGCAATCGACCTGTCCGTGACGATCGCGCCGCACATGAACACAAGCGCGCGCCTCTCGCATTATGTCTTCGCGCCCAAGCTCCAATATGAGCGCGCGGACATCCCCATGATTCTCTACGATTTCTCCTTCTACCCAGTGCCGTGGGGGCAATATACGCCCGAATTGGCGCGGCCCCCCGAGGGGTCGGACCTGATCGACGACTGGTATCTCTTCTGGGGTCTCGCCAAGCGGCTTGGGCTGCCGCTCGATTATTTCGGCGAATCGATTGAAATGGCAACCGCGCCCACTTCGGACGAACTGCTCGAAATTCGGACGCGGGGTTCGATCATCCCGCTCGACGAGATCAAGCAATATCCCGGCGGCAAGGTTTTCGAGCTCGAGCAATATGTCCAGCCGGCGCGTCCCGAGGCGACTGGGCGCTTCGATGTCATGCCGGAGGATGTTGCCGAGGATCTCGCCGAAGTCACGGCCGAGCCATTGCCCGTGCGCTCGTCATCGGCACGGGGATTTACGCACTTGCTGCAAGTACGGCGGTTGCGCGAGACCAATAACAGCACATCGATCATGATCGAGGCCGTCAGGAAGCGAATGCCGTACAACTGGGCCTCGCTTAATCCGAACGATATCGCCGCGATGCAGCTTTCGGACGGCGCAAGAGTGAAGATCACTTCGGATCATGGCAGCATTTCCGGGGTGGTGAAGAGCGACGACAGCGTACGCGAAGGCGTGCTGGTGATGGCGCATTCCTGGGGCGGATTGCCCGACGAAGAAGGCACGGAGGCGGGCTCCAATATCAATCTCCTCATCGATACCGAGACCAATGTCGAAAAAATCAATGCGATGGCCCGAATGTCAGCGATTCCGGTGAACATCACGCTGAGTGCCTGACGCATCGACAGGGAAACCAAACCGGGATCGGGGCGTTCAGACCCTAATCCCGCGCCCCCTGTCGGGATGTCATTCGGCCCGTTTTTCCCTACGCGAGTAGCTCCGCGTTCCTGGTTCCGCTCCTTCGGGAGCGGACCTTTTTTCGGTACGCATCCGACCTTTTGGCGATCTGAGTGACAACCGACGGCACCGATCGCAAAAATATGCGTTGGTGCGCCCGAGGCGAAGAGCCTCAGGGAGAAACGAAATGAAGCGTATTACCAGCTTGATGTTGATCGCCGGGGTCGCTGCGATCGCAGTGCTGCCCGGTTGCAAGAAAGCCCAGACTCCAGTGGAGAATGTAGCCGATGCGGTCGCCAGCAATGCCGACGCCGCAGCGGACCAGATGGACCAGAAGGCTGATCAGATGGACAGCATGGGCAATGACGCGGCCGCCGAGGCCCTCGAGAACAAGGCCGACGCGACCCGCCAGGCCGGCGAGGACACTAAGGACGCCATGGAAGACGCTGCCGCCAACGCAGCTGGCAAGTGAAACCCGCCCCCTCCCGCGAGCGGGAGGGGGATCTGTTTCAGCGGCGCGAGCCGAATTCCGCGGTCAGGTCGTAGCGGTCACCCGGAAAAACCTGCCGCACATATGTAACTAAAGCGCCGGCCCGCCATGTCCAACGCTCGAGTTGGAGGCATGCAACGCCGATAGGCATGCCCAAGGCTGTTGCTTGCGCGCGATCCGCCGCGATAGCGCGAATACGGTGCCTTGCGTCGCTCCATGGAACATGACCAAGCAACCAGCTACCGGGAGCCTCGGTCTCGAAATCCGCTGTTGCGGCTTCGGGCACCGTGGAAACATCGATAAGTCGACGCTCCAGCGCAAGCGGTGCTCCATCGGCATGGTGGATACCTTCTACCCGGAGCAATGGTCCAGATTGGACTTCGACCATCTCTTCCGGCGCGGCAGTAGCGCATGCGGTCCGCTCCCAGCGATATCCTTCCAGCCTTGCGAGATCGGGAATGTCGAGCAGAGCGGCATGGACCTGCGGATGGGCAACGAACGAGCCTGCCTTGCGGCGCCGTTCGATCAGGCCCGCAGCAACCAGCGCGGACAGGGCTTTGCTGACGGTCGCGCGCGCGCAGCCAAACTCCGCGACCAGTTCGTGCTCGAACGGGATCCGGTATCCCGGCCGCCATTCGCCCGATCGGATACGCGCCTCGATCGCATCCCTGATCCGCTTGTCGAGGGTCATGTCAGGATCTTCGCAAGCGTCCGGCGATAACGCCCGGCGATGTCCGCGCGATGCATATGTCGTCCGCCCTCGACATATTTGCGCCCGCCCCGCCAGACGCAATCGATCGCATCTGCACGGGTCGCGAATATCCAGGAATCGAGCAGCATATCGCGCTCACGCGCGGCAAGTGCGGGATGGCAAGCATCGAGCGAAAAGATATCGGCCGGCCCACCGATGCGCAGCCCACTTGCTTGGCCAAGCGCGCGGGCGCCGCCGTCCAAAGCGCGATGAAACAACCTCGGCACAAGCATACGGCGGCGGTGATGCAGCCGCTGGACATATTCAATGGACCGCAGTTCGCCTGCCGCATCGATCAGGATATTGGAATCAGTGCCGATGCCGAACGCCCCCTCATGACGCGCGGCGGGGAAAATGCCGTCGCCGAGATTGGCCTCGGTCGACGGGCACAGCCCTACAACCGCGCCGCTGCGAGAAAGCCCATCGGATTCGGGATCGGTAACATGGGTGGCATGGACGACGCACCAGCATGAATTTACCGGCGCGTGATCGAGAAGCCAATCAACGGGCCGCTGTCCGCTCCAGGCAACGCAGGCCTCGACCTCGCGGACCTGCTCCGACGCATGAATGTGGATCGGCCCGTCGCCAGCAAGCGGGAGGATTGCCACAAGCTCTTCCGGCGTCACCGCGCGCAGCGAATGCGGGGCGATACCGATATTCGCATCTTCGGGAAGCTTCGCGCGGCTCGCCTCGAAAAGACGCGCAAAGCCATCGACATCGGACATGAATCGGTGCTGGCCCTCAGTTGCGGGTGCGCCGCCGAAATCACCATGGGCGTAGAAGACCGGAAGCAAGGTCAGCCCGATCCCGCTTTCCCCGGCCGCAGCCACAATGCTCCCAGCCGTTTCAGCCGGATCGGCATATCGATGCCCATCGATATCGTTGTGGAGATAATGGAACTCGCCAACGCGCGTGAACCCGCTCTCAAGCATTTCAGCATAGGCCAATGCGGCGATCGTCGCGATATCATCCGGATCGAGCCGCTCCAGGAAACGGTACATCACGTCGCGCCATTGCCAGAAATCATCGCCTGGGCGTCCACGACCCTCGGCCAATCCTGCCATGCCTCGCTGGAACGCATGGCTGTGGACGTTGCAAAGCCCGGGAATGGCGATGGCGTGGCGTTCGTCACCGGCTTGGGGCGGGGCTGTATCAATCGATGATATTCGGCCGTCCGCGATTCCTAGCCGGACATTGGCAGCCCAGCCTTCAGGCAGCAGCGCGGTTTCGAACCAGAGGTGCATGACGAATTGGTGCCATATTATGTCTAGACATAAAAGTAGAATCATTCATGCTGAGCGCCATGGACCGACTCTGGATAAACGGGCGGCTTGCAACGATGACGAGCGACGATCTCGGCATCGAGGAGGACGGAGTCGTCGCATGCTGCGCTGGACGAATCGTATATGCTGGAGCGGCGGCAAACGGGCCATCGGACGCCAGGGAGGTCATCGACTGCGAAGGTCGCTGGATCACGCCGGGGTTGATCGATTGCCACACCCACCTCATCCATGCCGGCAATCGGGCGAACGAGTTCGCGCAGCGGTTGGCAGGCGCGAGCTATGCCGAAATTGCTCGCGCCGGTGGGGGCATCCTCTCGACAATGCGCGCCACGCGCGCGGCAAGTGAAGAAGAGCTGATCGAACAGGGCCTTCCCCGCCTCGACGCGTTGATCGCGGAGGGGGTAACCACGGTTGAAATCAAATCTGGTTATGGGCTTGAACTGGAATCCGAGCTGAAAATGCTCCGGGCCGCTCGGGCACTGTCGGAACGACGTCCCATTTCGGTGACTACCACCTTCCTCGGAGCTCATATGGTCCCGCCCGGGCAGGATCCCGATGACTATCTGGACAGCGTGATCGCAATGCTGCCCGAAATCCTGCCTTATGCCGATGCGGTCGATGCATTTTGCGAGACGATTGCCTTCAGCGCCGCGCAAGTCGATCGCCTGTTTGCCGCATCGCCCCTGCCCGTAAAGCTCCATGCCGAACAGCTTTCAAACAACGGGGGCACCCTGATAGCCGGACGGCATAACGCGCTCTCGGCCGACCATCTCGAATATCTCGACGAAACGGGAATCGCGGCGATGGCGGCAGCGCGCACAGTCGCGGTGCTGCTGCCGGGCGCGTATTACTTCACGCGCGAAACTCGCAAACCGCCGGTTGAGGCGCTCCATGCCGCGGGCGTACCGATCGCGATCGCCACCGACTGCAATCCCGGCACCGCCCCGCTCACCTCGCTGCTGCTCGTCATGAACATGGCCGCCACATTATTCGGGCTTTCGATCGAGCAGTGCCTGATCGGCGTCACCCGCAACGCCGCTCGCGCACTGGGACGGGCGGACGAAATCGGCACGCTCGAGGGCGGCAAGTCGTGCGATCTCGCCATCTGGAACATCGATCACCCTGCAGAACTCGTCTACCGCATTGGCTTCAACCCGCTCCACGCACGCATCTGGAGGGGGCAATGATCCCCGGCGCCGTCCCACTCGCCACCTGGCGCTCCATCTATCGCGGCGCGCCTGTCACGCTCGATGATAGCGCCCGACCCGCCATTGCTTCGAGCGCCGCGGCGGTCGAACGCATCCTGGCGCGACATGAGCCGGTCTATGGCATCAACACCGGATTCGGAAAGCTTGCCAGCGTGCGCATCGGCGATTGCGATCTCGCGAAGCTGCAACGCAATCTCGTGCTCAGCCACGCCGCGGGGGTCGGCGAGCCCAGCCCCACTGCCGTGGTCCGACTGATGATGGCGTTGAAACTCGCCAGCCTCGGACAGGGCGCCTCCGGCGTGCGTCCCGAAACCGTGGCGCGACTGGAAACGATGCTGGCAGACGAGATCGTGCCGATCATTCCTTCGCAGGGCTCAGTCGGTGCATCGGGCGATCTCGCGCCCCTCGCCCATCTGGCGGCGGCGATGATTGCCGATGGCGACCTCGTGCTCGGCCCCAAGGAGGGCCTGGCGCTTCTCAACGGGACGCAGTTTTCGACCGCCTTCGCTCTTGCCGGCCTGTTCGAGGCCGAACGCCTGTTCCAGGCGGCGCTGGTAACGGGGGCACTATCGACCGAGGCAGCAAAAGGATCCGACACCCCGTTCGATCCCCGCATCCACGCGCTGCGCCGCCACCAGGGACAGATCGAAACGGCCGACGCCTTGCGCAGCCTGATGGCGGGCTCGGAAATTCGCGCCAGCCACGCCTCAAACGATGCAAGGGTACAGGATCCCTACTGCCTGCGCTGCCAGCCGCAGGTGATGGGCGCCTGCCTCGACATCCTCCGCCAGGCGGCGAGGACACTGGAAACCGAAGCGAATGGTGTTTCGGACAACCCGCTGATATTCCCCGACACCGACGAAGCGCTTTCTGGAGGCAATTTCCATGCCGAGCCGGTTGCGTTCGCCGCAGACATGATTGCACTCGCCCTGTGCGAAATAGGATCAATCGCGGAGCGTCGCCTGGCGATGCTGATCGATCCTGCGCTTTCGGGCTTGCCGGCATTCCTGACACCACACCCCGGGCTCAATTCAGGCTTCATGATCGCGCAGGTCACCGCTGCTGCACTCGTTTCCGAGAACAAACAGCGCGCCTATCCCGCAAGCGTCGATTCAATCCCGACATCCGCCAATCAGGAGGATCACGTATCAATGGCGGCGCACGGAGCGCGGCGCCTGCTCCCGATGGCCGAAAATCTGGCACACGTGCTCGGCATCGAACTTCTCGCGGCAGCACAGGGCTGCGATTTCCATGCACCGCTGCGTTCAAGCGCCCCGCTCGAAACCGTGCGAAATCTCCTGCGGTCAAAGGTGCCGACACTGGACGACGATCGCTATTTCGCGCCCGACATCATCGCGGCCAAAGCGCTGCTTCCGTCGGTCACCGTCGTGGCCAGCCTGCCCGGCGTGACGGGCGCTTGAAATGACCGACTGGCTCCATATCCAGCGAAGCAACACGCCGCTGATCGTCAGCGTTCCCCACGCCGGCACGCAACTGCCTCAAGCCTGGGCGACTGGATTGCTGCGCCCCCTTGCCTTGCACGACACCGACTGGTTCGTCGATCGCCTCTATGCCGACGCTCCCGCGACAATCATCCGCACGTCGATCTCCCGCAGCATCATCGACGTCAATCGGGATCCCTCGGGCGCGTCGCTATATCCCGGGCAAGTGACCACCGGACTTTGTCCGGAGACGACGTTCGCTGGCGAACCACTTTACGGACCCGATGCGGAAATAGACGTCCCAGCGCGCCGCACCGCGTTCTTCGATCCCTATCATGCGGCACTCAAGGCGGAGATTTCCCGCCTCCGCGCATTGCATCCGGTGATCGTCCTATATGATGCGCACTCCATCCTGAGCCGGGCGCCGCGCCTGTTTGACGGCGTCTTGCCGCAGTTCAATATCGGGACCTACGACGGCATCGCCTGCGATCCGGCGCTGGGTCGAACAGTCGCCGAATGCTGCGGCACCGATCATGTGATCGACGGACGTTTCAAGGGCGGCTGGATCACGCGTCATTACGGAAATCCACAAAACGGCGTTCATGCAATCCAGATGGAGTTGGCAATGCGTGGCTATTGCGACGAGGCCATCGAACCGCCCCAATGGCATCCACAACGTGCAGCAATGTTGCAGCATAAACTGCAGCAAGTCCTTTCCCTCTGTCTCGATTTTGCGAAAGTCCGGGCATGAACGACCGCATCATCCGCGCGCCGCGCGGCGCCGAACGCAGCGCAAAAAGCTGGCTCACCGAAGCGCCGCTGCGCATGCTGATGAACAATCTCGATCCCGAGGTGGCGGAAAATCCGCAGGAGCTCGTGGTGTATGGCGGTATCGGCCGGGCCGCGCGCGATTGGGCGAGCTTCGATCGAATCGTCGAGGTCCTCCGGCGCCTGGAGGATGACGAAACGCTGCTGGTGCAATCGGGCAAGCCGGTCGGCGTATTTCGTACGCATCTCGATGCGCCGCGCGTGCTGATCGCCAATTCCAACCTCGTGCCGCATTGGGCAACGTGGGAGCATTTCCATGCGCTCGATCGCAAGGGATTGATGATGTACGGCCAGATGACTGCCGGCAGTTGGATCTACATCGGCAGCCAGGGCATCGTACAGGGCACTTACGAGACGTTCGTCGAAATGGGCCGCCAGCATTACGGAAGCGATCTTGCCGGGCGCTGGATCCTGACGGCGGGGCTTGGCGGAATGGGCGGTGCACAGCCGCTCGCGGCCACCATGGCCGGCGCCTCCTGTCTCGCGATCGAATGCCAGCCGAGCCGGATCGAGATGCGGCTAAGCACCGGCTATCTCGATCGCGCCACCACTGATCTGGATGAGGCGCTATCGATTGTCACCGACGCGAAGAACCCGGTCTCGGTCGGGCTGCTCGGCAATGCTGCCGAGATACTGCCCGAACTTGTTCGTCGCGGCGTACGGCCCGACGCGGTTACGGACCAGACCTCGGCGCATGATCCGCGCAATGGCTATCTTCCCGTCGGCTGGACGCTTCAGCAATGGCAGGCGACGCGCGAAACCGATCCGGCCTCAGTCGAAGCCGCCGCACGCGCCTCGATGGCGGTGCATGTCCAAGCGATGCTGGATTTCTGGAAAATGGGCGTTCCCACTTTCGACTACGGCAATAATATCCGCCAGGTCGCAAGCGATGAAGGCGTTGTAGACGCATTCGATTTTCCCGGTTTCGTGCCCGCCTATATCCGTCCGCTCTTCTGTCGGGGCATCGGGCCATTTCGCTGGGTGGCGCTGTCCGGCGATCCCGAGGATATCTACCGCACCGACGCGAAAGTGAAGGCGTTGCTCCCCGACGACCATCACCTCCACCACTGGCTCGACATGGCGCGCGATCGGATCCGTTTCCAGGGACTGCCGGCGCGGATTTGCTGGGTTGGCCTCGGCGATCGCCACCGGCTCGGCCTCGCCTTCAACGAGATGGTCGCTTCGGGGGAACTCAAGGCGCCGGTGGTCATCGGGCGCGATCATCTGGATTCGGGTTCGGTCGCCAGCCCCAACCGCGAGACCGAGGCGATGCTCGACGGCTCCGACGCAGTGTCCGACTGGCCGCTCCTCAACGCCCTGCTCAGCACGGCGGGCGGTGCCACCTGGGTTTCGATCCATCACGGCGGCGGGGTCGGCATGGGATTTTCGCAACATGCTGGCATGGTCATCGTCGCGGACGGCACTGACGCCGCAGCGCGACGCATCGAGCGTGTGTTGTGGAACGATCCGGCGTCAGGGGTAATGCGCCATGCCGACGCGGGTTATCCGGCAGCAGTAGAATGCGCTCGCGACAATTTACTGGACTTGCCATCGATTCGATCGGGCCGCGATGAAACCTGAATTGTCGGAGTGAAACGCGCCCATGTGCGCAGCGTCAAAATAAAACCCTTCAACCGCCGTTGACGCCCGCGCGGGCCCGTGATTTGAAACGTCGACAGAACATAGGAGAGGGACATGGGTCTCAAGCAAGAACAGTTCATCGCGGATTTCCAGGCCGCATGGGGTGATGGCACGTTGGAAACCAAGCCCGACATCGAGAAAATCCTGTCGATGATGTCGGAAGATGCAGAATGGCAACAATGGGTGCCGGGCGGGCCGGTCATTCGCGGTCGCGAAGCGCTTCGTGAAGAGCTGCATCGCCAGACCCGCATCGCCACCAACAACAAGTGCAACATCGTCAACGTACTTTCCAGCGACACGATGGTGATGCAGGAGCGTTCCGATACTGCGGTCATCTTCGGCAAATATTGCCCCCATCAGATGGTGGCAGTCTACGAACTTGACGAAAACGGCCTAATCCGGCGCTGGCGCGAATATCTCGACATGGCCGATCTCACCGCGAAGATCGGTGTGGATTCCCATGCCGCGGGATACGACGGCTAGGGTTGGCTTCTGAGCACCATCCCCGCCGGAGCGGGGATGGTGGCGGCAATATCAATCAAAGCGGAACGCCGACACCGTCGCCATCATCACCTGATCGGAAAATATCTTCGAACCCTCGCCCGCGCCGGCGGCACCGGCCGCGACCATCAGCGGCATCAGATGTTCTTCGCGCGGGTGGCTCTGCCGCGCGGCATCTCCGGCGGTCCAATGTGTCAGGCGACTTGCACGCTCATCCGGCCCCGACTCAATCGCTGCGGTGAGCCACGCGTCGAAATTCGCAGAGTCGGTCGGTGCGGACCCGGTCATGTAGCCCCTCATATTATGATAGCTCATGCCCGATCCCACGATCAGCACGCCTTCGTCACGCAGCGGCTCTAGCGCTCGCCCGGCAGCGAGATGCTCCGCGGGATCGAGGTCGGCCTTCAGCGAGAGAGGGACTACGGGAATGTCAGCATCGGGGAAGGCGACAAGCAACGGCACGAATATGCCATGATCGAACCCCCGCTCAGGATCCGTAACGACCGGCAATCCGGCAGCAGCGAGCAGCCCCCTCACCCGTTCAGCCAGCGCCGGATCGCCTGGCGCAGGATAGTCGAGCTCATAGGTATGCGGCGGAAAGCCGTAATAATCGAAGATCATGCCCGGCCGCGGGTTGGTACCGACGGCGAAGGCCGGCTCTTCCCAATGGCCCGAGATCATCAGGATTGCCTTGGGTCGCTCCGGGAGACTGGTCGCGATCGACTGCAGCCAGTGCTTCGTTCGGAACCATGTGTCGGCCGGCCCCATCGTCCAATCCATGAAGAAGCAGGGTCCGCCGCCATGCGGGATGAATAAGGAGGGCAAGGTGCTGGTCATGCCTGGAAGATGATGGCGGCCAGGCGCAAGCGCAAGTGGTGCCCTTCCGACCTGACAATCCTTCTCGCGTCACGGCGCGTGGCAGGGTGAGACCACTTTCTTTTCCTCGGCAATCTGGAACCTCATCTGTTCCAGTATCCGCTGATGTTCACCCTCGGCCGAGCCGTAAAAGCCGCCCGCATATTTGATCAGGCTGGGGCGATCGAGCAATTGTATCGAAGCCCGCGTCGCCCTGATCACGCCATCGCCTTCAAGTTGATGCAATGCGTTGGTTACGCTGGCGCGCCGCGTGCTGACCATCTCCGACAACGCCTCATGCGTCAGCGATATACGGTCGCTCCCCATCCGATCGCAGCACATCAGGATACACCTGGCTAACCGCTCCTCGATCTTGGCCCGCGCCTGCGCGATGCAGTTATTAGCCATCTGCGCGAGGAGCGCCTTTACGTATCGAAGCAGATACGCGTTCAGCGCTGGTCGCCGCTCCAGCAAGCCCTGGAATGCTCGCCGATCAATGCTGAGCGACTCGCCTGCAATCTGCATGACGCAATCCGTGCTGCTCCGGACGCCGCCGAGAAGGAGCACGACCCCCGTCATGCCTTCACTACCAAGCATGGCGACATCCGCCTGTGTACCGAATCGCGTGGTACCGATCTGCGACGCGACGCCACCTAATAGAAAATGTGCTCGCTCGATCGCCCTGCCACGGCTTTCTAGCCGCGACCTTACTGGCAATTGCTGCCACTCGAGCATCGGCAGCAGCTTATCCAGTTCCGTCTCAGTCATTCCTGCGAGGAGTTGATTGGCAGCCCATCCTGATGCGCCGAACAAATCTCCCTGTTTCATGGCACGCCTCTCCGTGTGTGTCCGGAGCACAGCATCATGTTATAGAGGTATTTACGTGCTCCTCTTCACCTACAACAAGACGCGCGGAGGCTGCACCTGTTCCCTCGATTCCAGGGAATCGCGACCATTGGCGGCAATGGCGCAAGTAGCGAAACATGTTTAGCGGCACATCATATTCGCGTCTTCCGGGATTGTTTGAATCGTACAATCTAACAAGTTGCCCTCGCCACGATAAAATCGCAGTGTATCTCCAAGGCCGAAACGGATCGTAAAGATCGCACGGCGCTTTACCGGAAGATGTTTTCCTGATTTCGTCACGCAGTGAAAATAACGGCGGAGAGGTTTGCCCGCGATGTCGAAATGATATCAAATAAACACTATTCCGAGTCATGCGTGTTAAGGCATTGTACTTTACATTATTCGTATGATTCGGGAATGACGGAGTAGGCGAGTAAAATCATGACATTCGGCCGTGATGTATTTACCACTACAAGTTCGATGGCATCTTCGGAAATGCGCGACATGGGCAGCGATATTCTGGAGCTTACAGGATGTGGTCTCGACGCTGGATTCCAGCGGTGGAAAGGGAATGTCCTGAGCTCCGGAGAGACCATGATCCTCGTCATTGGAGAAATCAGCGACGCCTATGCCGCTTCGCCGGAGGAAGAACAACGGCCGGCACGGGGAATAAACCCGACCGCCCATTGATGGAGGAAGCTATGGGGCTTAGTGACCTGTCTTATTATCGCGAGCGCGCGACACAAGAGCAAAGCAGGTCCGCGGCATCGCGGTCTCCGGAAGCCGCCGCGATCCACTCCGAGCTCGCCCGCCGTTATGCGCAGATCGTGAACCGGCTTGAACGAGACACGGAATTTGCTCCGCGCAAGGCAGCTTCCCATTATCAGGCCGTACCCCCTACTTTTCTGAAACGGGCGCGGTACGCTTGATCTCCTGATGTTCGCGAATGCGCATTTCAAGTTCGGAAATACGATCACGCTCTGGAGTTCCGACTGCGAAACCTTTCAATCGCGCTTCAGCCCATAGCCTGTTTCGCTCCGATTGAAGCGCTTTCAATAATTGATCGGCCATATTGTCTCCATGATGACCCGGGAGCCTACAGGATTCCCCGGCGGTCGGCGACAGCATTGCCGGCGCTTTTGTCCGGATTTGCAAACCCCCAAGAAACTCTATCTTTCCGACGGGGAATCCACCTCATAATCGAGCAGGATGAAGACTGCGCTGATCATCCGTCACGTTCCTTATGAAGGCGTCGCCGGCTATCGTGCCCCCATCGAAGCCGCAGGCTATCAGGTCGATCGTATCGACGTAACCGATCCCCGGTTTTCCTTGCTGGACCTGAACGAACCCGATCTTCTGATCATGATGGGCGGCCCAATGGGCGTATATGAGCAGGACAGATATCCTTGGATAACATGTCAGCTTCGACGTCTCGCGCGACGACTCGATGCCGGCCGGCCGACGTTGGGCGTTTGCTTCGGAGCGCAAATGATGGCCGCGGCACTCGGTGCGCGCGTCTATCCCGGCCCGGAGAAGGAAGTCGGTTTTCATCCCGTGCGCATTCTCGAAGCTGCGCGCAATTCACCGCTTCGTCATCTCGAGGACGTTCCGATCCTGCACTGGCATGGCGACACTTTTGAACTGCCCGACAATGTCGAATTGTTGGCGTCCAGCCATGTTTACGCGCATCAGGCATTCCGGCGCGGGGCGAATTTGCTCGCTCTGCAGTTCCACGCCGAGATGGGCGAAGATCCACGCTTCGACGCCTGGATCGAGGAATGGCCAGGATCGGTGATCGAAGCAGGCGGCGACGAATCCAGCCTGCGCGCCGCCCACGATCGCCATGGCCCCGCGGCGGTCGCTGCGGGACAGCGCGTCATAACCGACTGGCTCGATCAGCTGGAGGCCTGAATCGGCGTAGCTGACGAGCTCCACGCCCGATCTTCATCAACTTCCCGACGGACCGTAAATGCTTGAGCGTTGCACGGCTGCCAGTACCGGCTAAACGTGGCACCTTAGCGGGATGATGGAGAGCCGAGGATGCCCAACGAAACCACAACCCTGATGTATGAACAGGTTGCGCGTGAAGTTGCGCGAACCGCCTATCCCGAGAGCTTCCCGACACTGCCCCGCGTGCCAAGTGCACGCTATTACGACCAGCAGTTCTACGATCTCGAGATTGAGCATATGTGGCGCAAGAGCTGGATCTATGCGGCGCATGTCAGCGAAGTGCCAGAACCTGGCAACTACAAGCTCTTCGAACATTTCGACCGTTCGATCATCATCAGCCGCGGCCTCGATGGAGAGGTTCGCGCCTTTCACAATGTCTGCCGGCATCGCGGCGCGGCCCTGCTCACCGAGCAAAAGGGTTCGGTGCGCCGCTTCGTGTGCCCCTATCATGCGTGGGGATATGGCCTTGACGGCAAGCTCGTCTCGGTACCCGAGGCACATAATTTCTCATGCCTCGAAAAGGCTGAAAATCCGCTGACGGCGGTGCGGTGCGAGATCTGGCGGGGCTTCATCTTCATCAACCTCGACAAGGGCGCTGAGCCGCTGGCCGATTTTCTGGCGCCAACGACGCGACAGGTCGCCGATTTTCCGCTCGAGGACATGGTGGTCAAGGATACCATCCTGGTCGAGGTCGATTGCAACTGGAAGACCGCCTACGATAATTTCCTTGAAATCTATCACGTCAACACGGTGCATTCGAAGTCGCTTGCGCCCTATCTGGACAGCAAGAGTTTCACCGTCTCACTGCTGAAAAATGGTCATGCCCGCTTTGCGACGCGCAAGAAGGTCGGCAAGACTTTCTTCAGCGACGGCGTGGAAGAGCCCGAGGCCTTCACCGCGCGCTTCAAGGAGCATACGGTCGCGCTGCCCTTCTTCCCGAACGGCTTTACCGCTCTCGATCCCATCGGTTTCACC
Source organism: Sphingomonadaceae bacterium (assembly GCA_947476425.1). Taxonomy (GTDB): domain Bacteria; phylum Pseudomonadota; class Alphaproteobacteria; order Sphingomonadales; family Sphingomonadaceae; genus CANJQJ01. Next base: position 16,577 of record CANJQJ010000013.1, read on the forward strand.
TGGCAATTATTCTGGCCGGCGGGGCCCGGCAAGGCGATCATGCAAGCCGTGATGATGGGCTGGAAAAAGGACGACGACGAGGATCGTGCTTTCTGGGCGCAGATGCGAGAAAGCCAGATTTCAGTGCTCAACGAAGATCTATTCCTATTTTCGAGCATCCAGCGATCGATGAGCAGCGGCGAATTGCCCGGCATCCTGCTTGGATTTCAGGAGCAGCAAATCTATTGGTATAATGAGGAAATCGATCGGCGGATCGGCATCGAAAATATCCCGGAACATCTTCGCATCCAGCAGGTCCTTGCCGGCCACGCCGGCGATTGACCCGGCCGCGCCGAGGCGCGGTTCGGTAAAAGGGGAGCGAGGCCGCCAGTAGCCAGGCGGCCTCGCAATCCCTTCGGCAAAGCTTCCCCCGCCTTGCCGCGCAAATATTCAGGAATTGCGGTCAAAGGCATTTCCCAATAGCCTTTCGTGGCCATTTCATTGGAGAACCGGATGCCGCGCCTATCGGATTTCGTCGCCAAGAGCCTTTCAGGCGGCGACGTACCCTTGAGCCGCTACGACGGCAACGTGCTGCTGGTTGTCAATACAGCCAGCAATTGCGGTTTTACGCCGCAATATGAGGGGCTCGAAAAGCTCCAGGCAAAATATTCGTCGCGAGGTTTCTCGGTGCTGGGTTTTCCCTGCAACCAGTTCCTGAATCAGGAGCCGGGAAGTGCCGAGGAGATCGAGACGTTTTGCCGGGATCGGTATTCCGTGACCTTTCCCATGTTCGAAAAGGTCAACGTCAACGGCCCACTCGCGCATCCGCTCTTTCATTGGCTGGCCGAACAGGCGCCCGGGATATTGGGAAGCAAGGCGATCAAATGGAACTTCACGAAATTTCTTGTCGATCGCGGCGGCAACCCAATTCTTCGCTACGCGCCCACCATGGCACCGGAAAACATCGCGCCCACGATCGAACGATATCTTGGCGCCGACGGCTGATTGCCCCCCCAATTGCGACTTCGGCCATTACGGACGTTAAAGGAATCTAAGGCCTGATCCATCACATGTTCCTTGCCGAAGCATGGGACGGATTTCATGTCGACAAAGTCGAAGCAAAAACTGCTGAAAATCATAGCGTCGCTGGGAGTCGAAGAGGAGCCAGCGGCAGTATCCGCATTCCTTATGGCGCGCCGCCACATGCGCATGCTGGGATTCACCTGGTCGGACATTGCGCAAGCCGCCCTTGGCGATGATGGCCTGGAAGCGCGCCCAGTTCCGAAAAACGCATCGAGCGACGCTTTCAATAATGGAGTCTACAGGAGGCCGACAGCCGCCCCTGGACCGAAGCCAAAACAACGGCCTGCGCCCGAGTCCAGGGCCCGCGCCACATCGGAGCCGCAGCCCGCCGCCGCTCCGAAACCCGAGCCTGAACCCGCCCCCGAGTCGACGACCCGGTCACACGAAACCACCACGCCAGCGAATTTCCGGCAAGCATTTTGGGCACGGGAAATCCGCACGGGCGCCGACATACCGGCCGTCGTCAGCGGAATGTTGAAGGTTGTGAACGAGAAATCCGCGCCCAATGGCGAGGTTGTGATGATCGTCAGGATCGAAGCCGAAACCGTCATCTACGATTCTCTTGCGATCGTCGATCAGGATCTGGTGACTATGATCAAACGCCGTCTGGGAACAGGCAATCGTCTGGTCGATGCCGATATACGTCAAATCCGCAATCCCGATGATATGCCGATCGTCACCGCCCTCCGGATGTAGCACGCCGTCTACGAATAGCTCATGTCACTTGCTGGGGCCGGATTTTCATTCCAAAAGGATTCGCAAGAAAGCATTCGTGAACCCGGTATCCGAGCCATCGGATTTTCGGGCCCCGAAAAAGCAAAAAGATGATTCCGCCGAGGAGGATGAGAATGGATTTTCTGGCACAGGTCAAAGAACGCGGTCTTGCAGAGCGAACGGTTGCGACGCGCGAACGCTTCGACAAATTCATTCGAGATGCGGTGGATCAGTGGCACGTCCAGATGCTGACCGTTTTGCGAGACCATTGGTGGTCCGAAATCGTCGGCGACATCGAAACGACCATGGCCACCCTCGTCCCGGATCCGGTGTACCACTTCTACGGCAGGTCCTTGAACGTATCAGATGTCAACACCACCGCAGCGGCGCGAGCAATGTACACCTCGCTCTATGACGCCGGTTATTATCCGGGCGGCGTGATGGAGAATATGCGCATTGCGTGCGCCGATTGGGGCATTGTCGTCGAGGCAGAACTTACGACGGTGCTTCCGGGCGCGGCCTTCAATCTGCCGCACGTGCAGATCGACCCCGCGTTGCCATATCAGAACACTTGCTATTCGATGCAGTCCCAGCCCTTCGATCGCGCGACCGGCCTGATGAAAGGGGAGATCGTCTACATGAGCGATCTGACCGAGATTTTCATCGCGCGGAGATAGCAGCGAGGGCGCCTCGCACGCAGGCTATGCCGGGAAGCCTGCATCGAGGAGCCGCTGACGCTCCTCGACGTTCAATCGATATGCCTTCGCCACTGATGCTTCGAGCATCAGACGATCGTTATAGGCTTTCAGTCCAGGCCATGGGTCCAACGGTCCGATCCTCAGCGATGCGGAATATAACAGCACCTGCAAGTGCGGGTCGGCGACGCTGAACTCTTCTCCCAGGATGAACGGGCTGTCACCAAGCCGCTCCTGAAGATAATCCAGGCGCGCCTTGAGCATGTCCAGATACATCGTTCGCAATGCTTCCTTGTCGCCGGCCATCCTGAAGAGGTTGGCGAGTGACCAGAGCACCTGCTTATGGAGTTCGCTGGAAAGGTAATTCAGTATTTCCTGCAGTCGCGTTCGAGCGAATGTTCCGTTGGCGGGAGCAAGCCGCGCCTGCGGTGCGAGGTCCGCGATATATTGCAGTATCGCAGGCGTCTCGGTCAGCAATCCCTCGCCACTTATTTCCAGTGCAGGGGTTTGCAGCCTGGGATTCACATCCCGATATTGCCTTCCATCCGAGAGAGACGCTTCAGGCCATCGCACCCATATAACCTCAAAGGGTATTCCCGCCGCGATCAGAGCGACGTGCGGCCCATATGAGCAGGACATGGGAAAAGCATAAAGTTTCAGCATATTACAGCCTTCTTCCAGCTTGGGTGCGATTGCCGATCAGAAGGTAACCATCACCTTCGCGCTCGTCGATAGCTTTGCCGTTTTCCATGCATCCTCGAAATTCGCGAAGGCAAAGCTATGGCTGACATAGGGTGCGAGTTCGGCTTCGTCGACCGCTTCCAGCGTCGCAAGCACCTCGGGCAGTTCGGTTGGATAGCCAACGGCCGGGATCAACGAAATCTCGCGTATCAGCAATGACTGGAGATCGAGCTGCACCGGTGAGGGATAAACTGCGGTGAGCACAATCCGAGCCCGGTATTTGCCGAACGCAAGCGTTTGTTCGAGCAAGGCGGGTGCTCCGGCCATGTCCATGAATATATCGGTGCCGACAGTCGAAGCGCCGAACATCGGCGCGGCCTCGCCATGGATTGCGACCAGCGCTCCCTTGAGATCCTCACGGCCAGGATTGATCGTGTGGGTCGCGCCAAGCAAGCGCGCGCGGGCGAGGCGATCGTCGGATAGATCGACAGCCACGATGTTGCCGATTCCCCGTCGGCTGAGCCAGAAGACCGCACCGAGCCCGATCGGGCCTGCGCCATACACGACGACCTTTTCGTCACCCCTGAGCTGCGCCTGGTTGACCCCGTGGAGCGCCACGGAAAGTGGTTCGACCAAAGCTGCCCGGGCTGCCGGCATCGCGTCGGAAATGGGTAGCAGATGCGTGTCGCGCTTCACGTTGCGGAGCAGCAGGAAATCGCCGAACGCGCCCTCCGATCCGCCATTGCCGATGATATTGTCATAGGCGCCCATCGGATTGATCACCGCGCGCAGCCCGACGGGAATGTCGGTCACCGCATTGCCCACCTTGACCACGGTGCCCGCCGCCTCGTGCCCGAGCGGCCAGGGCTTGCCGCCCTCCCGCTGCATGCCATATTTGGCGAAAGTGAGATCGCTTCCACATATGCCGCACGCATCGATTTTCAGCAGTACGTCACCGGATCCGACTTCGGGTAGCGGCACATCGTCAACGCGTACATCGTTGGCGCCGTGAATATTGACCAGCTTCATCATGGCTTCTCTCTCCACTGGGAGGTCAACAATGAATCGATCGCTCTTCGGCGACCTTCCGGACGATCCCTCCGCAATTCTCTGCACAGTCTTGTGGCTCGGATATCAGTCGCGACCTACCAACATGACATGCGCAATCGCGCCAATATGATCTGCAATGCGACAGGCAAGCATTTGGCGATGCCGGGCAGCCGCGAAACGCGCCGCCCGATCGAGGGTCAGTGCGAATTTCGTTCGCTCAGGACGCCGATGATTGGCGCGATGTCACCCGGCTCAGCGCGAACAGCACCACGAGAACCGTCACGTAAGCCAGCGCCTGCACACCCATTGGCCTGTCGGAATAGCCGATCAGGGCGTGCAGCACCCGACCCGCAATGCCGTCGTCGCGCAGGATGGAGGAACTGTCCCACAGCTGATCGCCGAGTGCTGGAATGATATTGGCCTGGGCCAGGAACGCAGCTGCCTGGCCCGCCATGCCGGCCGCCAGGAGAATGACAAGGCCACCGGTTACCGCAAAGAGTCGGCGGGCGGGAATGGTGAGCAATCCTCGATAGAGCAGCACCGAACATAATGCGCCGAGTGCCAGGCCGCCCAGACCACCCAGCCACATCCGCCAAGCACCCTCGGTTTCCTCGGCACCGATCCCGAAAAGGAACAATACGACCTCCGAGCCTTCACGCAGGATCGCTATGGCGATGACTGCGGCAATTGCCCAAAGCGTGCGGTGGCCATCGACCACAGCCTGCCCCATCGCCTTCATGTTGGCAGACATCTCCCGTCCATGCTGGCTCATCCACAAGGTATGCCAGCTCAACATGAATACGGCGAGTGTCAGGATCGCGGCATTGAACACGTCTTGCCCCGCGCCAACGAAGGCTTCCGACAAGCGTTGGGCAAGCGATGCGACGATGCCGGCGCCAATCGCCCCTGCCAGCATTCCGCCCGTCACCCACAAGAGACGGCGCTCGACACCTTCCGTCGCGGCCAACGTAACGCCGATGATCAGGCCAGCTTCGAGTACTTCGCGAAAGACGATGAGCAATGCCGCGAGCATCGGACTCAGTGCTCCCCAACGACGATGTGGCCCTGGGCAGTATCGGGATGGAACTCGCCCATGAATGTGTATGTGCCCGGCCGCAACGGACCAATCACGAAGCTGGTGCGGCCGTGCGGCGTCACGAGTTGCTCGACCTTCAGGTCGTGACTGTCGAACTCCTCTGTGGCGCCATCGAGGTTGGTCAAGTTGATGCGCACTTTCACGCCTTGCGGCACGCTGAAGGATGCCGGGGTGAAAACGTGCCCCTTGAGAATAAGGGAAATCACGGGCTCGGCAGGCGGGCCCGCATATGCGATGCCGCCGAGGCCGAGAAAGGTGAGTGCAACAAGGGCTGGTGCGCGGAAATATGTCATGGCAGCTCCATAACTGCAATTGACAATCATTCGCAAGACGGAATATGCGAACCGCGTCATGGAAGGGACATGCATGAAAATCTCTGACTACCTGTTGCCGACGGTGATCGGTCTTTTGATCACCACGAGCGCTCAAGCAGATCCTCGATTGGATGAAAAGGTCTATTCGCCGTACGTCATGAACGGCGTTGCCGAGTTCGAGGCCAGGTCGGCCCGGCAATTGGGCGGTGCTTCCGCGGGCGACATGACCACGGTGTTCGAGGGGGAGTATGGCTTCAACGATCATCTCAGCCTCGCGGTCGTCGGCACACTCGAGCGCTCCCGCGCCGACGGCAGCCGCTTTACAGGGGTAGGTCTTGAAGCGGTCTACGCTATCGGCCAGATCCCCGGGATCGGGATCGATACCGGAGCATATCTGGAATATAAATACGGCTTGAACGGCGATTCCGATGTTCTGGAGGCCAAGCTGCTGCTGGCCAAGAACGTCGATCGCTTTCAGGCGCTGCTCAATCTGATCGTCGAACGGCCCCTTGGCGACAAGGACGAGAATTTCGCATCCTATGGATATGCTGCATCAGCGACCTGGCGGACGGTCGGCGCCTTGCGCCTCGGTGCCGAGGCATTTGGCGACCTTGGAACCGATCATGACTTTCCAGGCCGCCAGGGCGCCTATGTCGGGCCCCAGGTGCTTTGGGAAGGCCGGCCGGATGGATGGCCATTTGAAATCGACATAGATGCTGGATGGCTGTTTCCGGTCGGGTCCGTACATAGCGAAACAAAGAGCCAGGTCCGGTTCGGAATCGAACTCGAGAGGCGTTTCTAGAGTCAGTTTCCGCAAGTTTGATCGCGGCCATCCCGGAGCGCGCCGGGATGGCAATTCAACTAACTGGACGTTTTCTAAAGATCATTATCGACCCGCCGGTAATCCGACTCGATTTCGGGAGGCGGTTCCGGAAAGCTGCTCCAGGGCAGATCCTTGTGCAGCGATAATGACCATCGTTCGAGCCATTCAATGCCATCGGGCCCGGCATAATCATCCACGCGCTGGTAGGCCGGGTCTTGCATCGCCTTTCCCAGCGTCACCACGTGCAATTTGTCGTGGCTCAAAATGAGATTCAGCTGGTCGATGCAATCGGCATTCAGCCGCGCGACGTGCAAGAGCATGACGTAGGAAATGTCGCGACCAAGCAAAAGATGGGCTGCATTCTGATACCAGGGAATGACTTTGGCCGTATATGCCAGATATGCCGCCTTGATGCGGTTGGCACGGGCATCGTCATGACGAGCGATGGCATCGTCATAGGGTTCGGCAAACAGCCAGTCGGAATTCTCCATGGTCACGGGAGCAATCCGATAACCGTGACTGCCAAGCCACGCGTCGATTTTCTGCTTCACCTCCAACGGCGTTCCGGTTTCCAGGTAGGGATGCCGAAACCATTGCAGCGTTCGGCCATATTCGGCGGCAAGCGGGCGCGTGACCTGTTCGCCTTTTGCGATGTCCAGAATATAGCCATCCGCGGAAAGTTTGTTCGGACTTTCATGGGAAAAACTGTGGTTTCCGAGATCCATGCCAGCTTCAAGCCATTTGCGCAGGATCATGATCTGCTTGGGTCGATCGAGTTCGTCGAACTTGCCCTCATTGACGAAGCCTGTTGCGGACAGGTGATGGTGCTTCAATCCGCGCAACAGTTTTTCATTGGTATACGTCACATAGGATTGGGACTTGAGCAAGGTCAGCGCGGGGAGGTCGTCGAAAGTGAGCGCGACCATTTCGTGCGCTACAGCGGCCCTCGAGGCGACAACCAGACTCAATGCCATCAACCATCGCCGCATCCGAAGTCGCCCCCTTGCTCCACCCTTCTCTCCGGGCAGAATATTGTTTCACGAAGCTTCCTAACACAGGGTTTCGACATGACAATGAACGCATTCGAACCAATGCCGTCATGTTGGGATCTCGCATGAGCTAGTCGCACGCCAAAGCGTGCATCTCGCGTAAATTCAGGCTGCTCGCCTGATAGGTAATGCTTGCGCAAGACGCAGTTTAGCTGGGATGATGAAATCCGAAAACAGAATAGCCGGGAGAGAAGGATCATGATCGATACCGTCGCCAATCGCATTGTCCAGCGGGCAGTCGAGAAGGCAATTTCGGAAAAGGGCGAGATCGGGATCCAGGTCGCCGCATATCTGAAGGGTCAGCTGGTGGTCGATTGCTGGGCCGGGATCGCCGATGTCGAGACTGGCCGGCCAGTCGATGGCGACACCTTGTTCAATGTCTTCTCGGTCTCGAAGGCCGTGGTCTCGACCGCAATTCACGTCCAGGCCGAACGCGGATTGCTCGAATATGATCGTCCCATCGCTTATTATTGGCCGGAATTCGCACAGAACGGCAAGGCCGAGATCACAGTCCGCGACGCGCTCTGCCACCATACCGGAACGCCGCAAATGCCGCCGGGGACGTCGCCGGAAACGATTTGTGACTGGGATTTCATCACGCGGGGCATCGCGGCGCTTGCGCCGATCCTGCCCCGCGACAAACCCGCCTATCAATCCATGTCATTCGGTTGGGTATTGGGCGAGATCGTTCGCCGCACCGATCCCGGGCACCGCGATTTTGGTCGTTTCGTGGAGGAGGAAATCTGCAAGCCATTCGGTATCACCGATCTCTGGCTTGGCGTCCCGGATGCGGTCGTACCGCGAATAGCAACGCTGCTTGATGACGGCTCTTCGTTCATTGCGCCCGAGGATAGCTGGTTCGCGCAATCGCTGCCCAATAATGTTCGGCTCATCCCGGAAGTCTTCGAGCGTCCCGATGTTCGCAAGGCGTGCATCGCCGCAGTCGGCGGGATTTTCAACGCGCGCAGCGAAGCGCGGTTCTGGGCGATACTCGCCAATCGCGGCGAACTGGATGGCAAGCGCCTGCTTTCGGCCGAGAGGGTTGACGCGGCCTGTGTGCCACGTCCCGGCAACGATCCCGATCCAGTCTGCTTCAATGCGCCGATGCCGCTCAGCCAGGGCGGCTACTGGATGCACGCAGACGATATGTCGCTGGTCTATCCCGCAAAAGGCCGCCGCACGATCTGCGTTCCTGGTGCCGGCGGTTCGCTTGGTTGGGCCGATCCCGATACCGGCCTCGCGGTTGCCTTCTGTCACAATCGCATGATGCACCCCAAGGATGGCCTGGATCACCCTCTTTCCGCGATTGCAGATGTCTTACGAGAAGCTCTCGGGCTATAACGGCGGCGAAATTCCGAGGGGTCAGACGCTATGAGTACGTAGCGTCGTAACTCGGCCGGAGAAACGCATGGCCGCGATAAACCTCCCCCGGACACTCGAAATCGGCGCGAAAGCCTCGACGAAGCTGCAGGAAATCCTTGCCCGCAGCGGTTACACGCGGCCCTTCCTCGTTGTCGATCGCTATCTCATCGAAAGCGGTTTGATCGAACGAATCCTCGCCCCGCTTGATATTGCGGGCACGACCTACCGACTGTTCACGGATATCGTCCCCGATCCCACCGTCGCCGCTGTCCGGACCGGTCTCGCGGCGCTGGCGGAGGATGATTATGATTGCGTCGTCGGCATCGGCGGCGGCAGTGCAATCGATACCGCCAAGGCGATCGCGGTATTCTCGGTCCACGGCGGCGAACCATCGTCCTACAAGGCGCCCCATATCCAGGATGCCCCCGGCCTGCCCGTGATCGCGATCCCGACGACCGCCGGCACTGGCTCCGAAGCCACCCGCATCATGGTCGTCACCGATGAAACAACCGACGAAAAGATGCTCTGCGCCGGCCTGGCCTATCTCCCCGTCGCCGCTCTGGTCGACTATGAGCTCACCCTCACCAAACCGGAGCGACTTACCGTCGATACTGCGATCGATTCGCTCACCCATGCCATCGAAGCCTATGTCTCGCGCCGCGCCAATCCGTTCAGCGACGGCATGGCAATTCTCGCGATGCGCAATATTGCGGGAAATATTCGCATCGTCGTTGCCGATCCGGCAAACCGCGCTGCTCGCGAGGCGTTGATGCTCGGCGCGACGCAAGCCGGGATCGCCTTTTCCAACGCATCGGTCGCGCTCGTCCACGGCATGAGCCGCCCGATCGGCGCATTCTTCCACGTCCCGCACGGCCTTTCAAATGCAATGCTGCTTCCAGTGGTGACGGAATTCTCATCAGGTGCTGCGCTTGCCCGGTACGCCGATTGCGCACGTGCAATGGGCTTCGCCAGCGATCGCGAGGGCAATCAGGCTGCCGTAGCCCGCCTCCACGGAGCACTGCGTGATCTCAACCGCGAGTTGAATGTTCCCACGCCCCGCTCCTTCGGCATCGGTGAAGCGCGCTGGCTCGCGGCAATCGATCAGATGGCAACGCAGGCGCTCGCTTCCGGCTCGCCGGGCAATAATCCTCGCGTTCCGGAGCATGCCGAGATCGTTGCGTTGTATGAGAAGGTTTGGACGGAAGGGTAACCTGAGTCGGCGAGGAGCGCGGCCGCGCCGGTTGATGTTACTCGCCGACCAGCTGGTCTCCCCCGAGGCTGCGATATAGCTCGACCAGGTTGTTCGCCCTTACGCGCCGGGTCGCCGCAAGCGAACGTCGCGCGGAATAATGTGTACGCTGTGCCTCAAGGCTTTGCAGATAGGGATCGATGCCCTCGCGATAGCGCGCAGTGGAAAGGCGTTCGCTGTCGGCAGCCGCAGCTTCGAGGTCGGTCTGCGCCGCGAACTGGTCGCGGATCGTGCCGCGCCGGGCAAGCGCATCGGCGACATCGCGGAACGCGGCCTGGATCGCCTGCTGGTAACGCGCCACCGCCGCGTCGCGCTGAGCCTTGGCTACGCCGAGATTGCCGCTCTTAACTCCACCGTCAAACAGAGTCAGCGAGGCCGTCGGCGAAACCGTCCAGTCGAAATTGCCTCCGCTGAACAGCGATGACAGCGAATTGCTGGCGAAGCCTGCAAGCGCGGTCAGGCTGATCGTCGGGAAAAAGGCGGAGCGCGCTGCACCGATGCGGGCGTTGGCGGCGTGCAATGCATGTTCGGCCTCGGAGACGTCCGGACGCCGCAGGAGGATGCGGGAATCAAGCCCGGCAGGTAGTTCGGCCAAGCTGCCGTCGACGCTTTCGATCGAGGCAGGGAGCAGCGCGTCGGCAACGGGTGCGCCGACCAGGAGTTCGAGCGCATTGCGATCCTGGGCGACGAGCGTCGTGAGATCGGCATGATCCGAGCGAGCCTGCGCGAGTACGGTCTCGGCCTGCCGCAGGTCCGATCGCGGTGCAATACCACCGTTTAGTCGCGCACGGGTGAGGTCGACGCTCTTGAGCGTGTTCGCTTCGGTCTCGACGGCGATCGCGAGGAGGGTACGATCGGCCGCCAGTGTCAGCCATGCGGTGGCTACCTCGGCGACGAGACTGAGGCGCACCGCACGTTCGGCGTCCTGGCTCGCGAGATATTCCTGGAATGCCGCCCGGCTGAGGCTGCGCTGCTGGCCGAAGAGGTCGATCTCGAATGCACTGAGCCCACCATTGGCCGAATAGCTCGTGCCTTCGTCGTGAGCGGTAAGCCCGCCCGATACTCCGATCGCCGGGAACAGCCGGCCACGCTCGACATGCGCTTGGGAGCGCGCCGCTGCGACGTTAGCGAGTGCGATGGCAAGGTCGCGATTATTGGCGAGCGCCTGCCCGATCACGGTCTGGAGCGATAGATCGCGGAAAATTTCCTGGTAGGTCACTGTCGGCAGCGAAGCTGCGGCGGCTTCGGGATAGGACTCGCCGCGCGGCCACGTCGTGGGCACCGTGGTGTCCGGGCGCACGAACTTCGGATCGAAACTGCAGCTCGCAAGCGCCATCAAGGCCAACCCGCTCAGCAGGCGACGGCTCATGAACCGATCTCCCTGTGAACCGGCGGGCCGGCATGCCCGAACCAGCGGCGTACCAGCACGAACAGCAGCGGCGTGTAGAACAGCGCCATGAACGTTGCCGAAAGCACGCCACCGATCACCGCCGTGCCGATCGCGATCCGGCTGTGCGCGCCGGCCCCGGTCGAGATCGCCAGCGGGATCACGCCGAAAATGAACGCGAAACTCGTCATCAGGATCGGCCGAAGGCGGAGCCGCGCGCCTGCCATTGCGGCATCGAGCGCACTCTTCCCGGTGCGCTCGGCATGTTCGGCAAATTCGACGATCAGGATCGCGTTCTTGGCGGCGAGGCCCATCGTGGTGAGCAGCCCGACCTGGAAGAAGATGTCGTTGTCGAGACCGCGGAGCAGGGCGGCAAGAGCAGCCCCGGCAAGCCCGAGCGGAATGATCAGCATCACTGCCATCGGAATCGACCAGCTCTCGTACAAGGCGGCGAGGCAAAGGAAGACCACCAAGGCGGATACCGCATAAAGCGCAGGCGCCTGGCTACCCGACAGCCGCTCCTGGTAGCTCAGCCCGCTCCACGCGATCGAGACACCGGGCAGGTCTGCCGCGATCGCCGCGATCCGGTCCATCGCCTGACCAGAGCTGCGGCCTTCTGCGGCCTGGCCCTGGAATTCATATGCGGGAACGCCGTTGAAGCGCACCAGCGCTGATGGCGCCTCGCTCCAGCTGGTCGTCGCGAAGGCGCTGAACGGTACCATGTCGCCGGTCGAGGACCGGACGAACCAGCCGCTGATATCCTCGGGTCGTGCACGATATTGGGCGTCACCCTGGACATAGACGCGCTTGACCCGGCCGCGGTCGATAAAGTCGTTGACGTACACCCCGCCCCACGCCGCCGACAGCGAGTCATCGACATCGGCCTGGTTGAGGCCGAGCGCGCCGACGCGCTCCGGATCGATCTCGACCTTAAGCGTCGGTGTGTCCTCGAGCGCATTCAGCCGAACCGCGGTCAATCCGGGATCGGCCGAGGCCGCAGTCATCAGTTCGTCGCTGCGCTTCTTGAATTCGACACGGCTGAGGTTGCCAGTGTTGAGCAGTTCGACGGTGAAGCCGCTCGATTGACCTAGCCCGCGCACCGGCGGCGGATTGAGTGCGAAGAACTGGACGTCGCGCAGCGAAGCCCCAAGCGCCTTGTTGGCCCGACGCGTGATCGCCTCGGCGGCGTTGTCCTTGCCATGGCGCTCATCCCACGGAGCGAACTTGAGGAAGCCCCGGCCCGCATTCTGACCGGCACCGGCCTGATTCTGGCCAATCACGCTGAACACGTCGAGAACATTGTCCGGCTCGGCCTTGGCGAAATAATCCTCGATCGCAATCGCCGCGGCGAGCGTTCGCTGTTGTGTCGCGCCCGGCGGAAGCGTGAACTGGAGCTGGGCAACGCCCTGATCCTCGCTTGGCAGAAAGCTGCTCGGCAGCCACCAGAAGATCAGGCCAAGCAATATGAGGATGCCGGCATAGACCAATGCGGCCCTCTTCATCTGGTTCATCAATCGCGCCACGGCACGCAGATAGCGATCAGCGGTGCGCCTGAACCAGTTGTTGAAGCGATTGCCGGCAGATTGCAGCGGAAGCAGGAGCGGCGATTTGGCGCGTGCCTTGGCCGGATCGGGACGACGGAGCAGCGTCGCCGCCAGCGCTGGCGACAGGATCAGCGCGACTACCGCCGAAAGCACCATCGAAGAGACGATGGTGATCGAAAATTGCCGGTAGATCACGCCGACTGACCCACCAAAGAAAGCCATCGGAAGGAACACCGCCGACAGCACCAGCGCGATCGCGACCAGCGCAGTCTGGATCTCCGCCATCGACTGGATCGTCGCGTCGCGCGGCGACATCGTCGGATGCTCCGCCATGATCCGCTCGACATTTTCGACGACAACGATCGCGTCATCGACGAGCAGCCCGATCGACAGCACCAGCGCGAACATCGTCAGCGTATTGATGCTGAAGCCCGCCACGGCGAGGATGCCGAGCGTGCCGAGCATCACGACGGGTACCGCGATGGCGGGGATCAGCGTGGCGCGCCAGCTCTGCAGGAAGCAGAACATGACGATAACGACGAGCAGGATCGCCGCGCCGAGTGTCTTTACGACTTCCTCGATCGAGAGCTTGATGAAATCGGTACTGTCGTTCGGATAGAGATGCTGGAGCCCAGCCGGGAAGCTTGCGGCACGCGAATCGACCAGCGCCTTGACCTGACGTGCGGTGCGCAAGGCATCGGCACCCGGCGCCAGCATGATCGAGACGCCCGCACCCGGATGACCGTCGATGCGGCCAAGGTTGGTATAGTTTTCGCTGCCCAGCTCGACCCGCGCCACATCCTGGAGACGCACGCGCGCGCCGTTCGGCGATGTCTTGACCAATATGTTGCGAAACTGCTCGGGCGTCGTCAGTCGCGAGCGAGCGGTGACCGTCGCATTGAGCATCTGTCCGGCCGCTGCAGGCTGGCCGCCAATCTCTCCGGCTGCGACCTGGGCATTCTGTGCCTCAATGGCCGAGATGATATCCGACGGCATCAGCTTGAAGCTCGCCAGTCGCGCCGGATCAAGCCAGACACGAATGGCATAGGGCGCCCCGAAGACGCTGGTATCGCCAACGCCGGGCAAGCGGGCGATATCATCCTGCAGGTTGGAAACGAGATAGTCGGACACGTCGGCCGAACTCATCCGCCCGCTGGTATCGAACAACGCCACGACCATCAGGAAGTCGGCATTGGCCTTGGTGACGACGAGGCCCTGGCGCTGGACCTGCTGGGGCAAACGAGGCAGCGCCTGCTGCACCTTGTTCTGCACCTGGACCTGGGCGATGTCGGGATTTACGCCTTTTTCCAGCGTGACAGTGATGCGAACCTGACCGGAGGAGTTCGAGGTCGCGGAAAAATAGAGCAGCCCGTCAATCCCGGTGAGCTGTTGCTCGATCACCTCGGTAACGCTGGATTCAAGCGTTTCGGCCGACGCGCCGGGATAGGTTGCGCGAATATTGATCGAGGGCGGCGCAATGTCGGGATATTGTTCGATCGGAAGCGACAATATGCCGCCGATCCCGGCAAGCATGATCACGATCGCAATCACCCAGGCGAAAACCGGGCGATCGATGAAAGTCCGCGACAGCATTACCGATCAGGACCGGGGCTTGGCGGGAGGTGATCCTGCGGGAACCGGATGGATCTCCTGGTTCGGCTTGATCTTGTCGAGGCCCTCGATGATGATCCGGTCGCCGGGTTTAAGTCCTGCGGTAACCAGCCATTTGTCGCCGATCGTGCGATCTGCCGTAACGGTTCGCAACTCGGCCTTGTCGCCCTTGCCGACCACGAAGGCCGTGGCATTGCCGCGCGGATCGCGCGAAATGCCCTGCTGGGGCGCCAGGATCGCCTTCTGGGCGATTGCCTGTGACAGCGACGCCCGGACATACATGCCGGGAAGCAGTATTCCCTCCGGATTGGGGAAGCGAGCTCGCAACGTGACGGTACCGGTGGCGGGATCGACCATCGTCTCGGCAAATTCCATCCGACCAGGGAGCGAATAAATGCTGCCATCCTCGAGCCTGATACGCACCTCGGCCGACGCGGGGACCGCCCCCCCGGCAGCAATCGAGCGGCGAAGCTTGAGCAGTTCCGCACTCGACTGCTGGATATCGACATAGATTGGATCCAGTCGCTGGATCACCGCAAGAGGGGCATCCTGCCCTGCGGTAACGAGCGCACCTGTCGTAACCGCGGAACGACCGATGCGGCCCGAGATCGGAGCCGGAACGCGCGTATAATGCAGGTTGATTTGCGCGGTCTGGAGCCGCGCGCGATTTTGCGCAACGGACGCCACAGCTTCGCGCGCGCTTGCGGTCGCGTCACTATAATCCTGCTTGCTGACCGCTTCCATCGCAACCAGCGGGCGATAGCGATCGGCGCGCGCCTGGGCCGCCGATCGTGTTGCCTCAGCATTGGCCAGATTTGCCTCGGCCTCGGCGGTCGCGGCGCGGTAGAGATCGGGATCGATCTGGTAGAGCATCTGTCCAGCGTGAACGACGCCACCTTCGGTGAACAGCCGGGCCTTGATAACACCGGTGATCTGCGGACGAACTTCTGAAACCTCATAGGCGGTCGTGCGGCCGGTCAGTTCGATCACCATCGGGACAGATTGAGCCTTTAGAACGACATAGCCGACCTCTGGGGGCTTCTTCTTGTCCTTGTCCTTGCCAGTGCAGCCAACGAGCAGGAGCATCGCGGAAAGCGTGGCGACGAAAAGGCGATTTGCGGGAGTCGATCGCATCGCTCTGCCGGTAGAGTCGGAGGCACATCGCGTCAATCGTTGCGATAGACAAAGCGCTAAAGCGATTGAGCGGCCGCCCATCCGCTCGCCCAGGCCCATTGAAAATTGTAACCGCCGAGCCAGCCCGTGACATCGACAGCCTCACCGATGACGTGGAGGCCGGGCACGCGCCGCGCCTCCATCGTCTGCGAGGAAAGCCCATCGGTGGCGATACCGCCAACGGTGACCTCTGCCTTCGCGAAACCCTCCGTGCCGTTGGGATTGAAGCTCCAGGCGGCGAGACGACGCTCCACGTCCTCGAGCCGGGCATCGGCTATGTTGGCGAGTTCACCCGGAAGTGCCACACGCTCCGCCAATGCCTCGGCGAGGCGATCGGGAAGCATGGCGCCGAACAGCGAGCGCAGAGTTGCCCGTGGACGTGATCGCTTGCCAGCGCGAATCCATCCGCGCTCGGCATCGGGAACGAAATCGATCGCGATCGGCTGGCCGTGTCGCCAGTAGGAAGAGATCTGGAGAATTGAGGGGCCGGAAAGACCCCGGTGGGTGAATAATGCCGCCTCCCGGAAGGCGGTCTTGCCAAATCTTGCCACGACCTCCGCGGAAACCCCGGACAGCGCGCTGAACAATGCTTCGTCGCCGCCCAATGTAAGCGGCACGAGCGCTGGTCGGGGCTCAACGACCTTGAGCCCGAAGCGGCGCGCGAGCTCATAGGCAAAGCCGGTCGCGCCGAGCTTGGGGATCGAGGGGCCGCCGGTCGCGATCACCATCCGGGGAGCGGTGGCATTCCCCACACTGAACATGCCATCGGCATGCCCGATCTCGCCAAGAGGTCGGCCGAGCGCGATTTCGACTGGGCCTCTTGCGCATTCGTCGAGCAGCATCGCCACGATCTGGCTGGCCGACCCGTCGCAGAATAGCTGGCCGAGCGTTTTTTCGTGCCACGCGATGTGGTGGCGATCGACCATCGCGATGAAATCATCCGGTCGGTAGCGGCCGAGTGCCGACTTGGCGAAGTGGGGATTGGCCGAAATATAACGGTCGGCGGTAGCGTTTATGTTGGTGAAGTTGCAGCGCCCCCCGCCGGATATCAGGATCTTGCGGCCGGGCTCGTCGGCATGGTCGATCAGCAGTACCTTGCGCCCGCGCTGGCCCGCGATTGCGGCGCACATCAGCCCTGCGCCACCGGCGCCCAGGATGATTGCGTCATAAGGGGTGGTTCCCGTCACGCGGCGGCCATAGCCTGCGGCGATGCTCGACGAAAGGTGGGAACCGACGAAAGGTGGGGCCCGACGAAAGGCAGGTGTTGATGGAGGGCTGCGGGCGCTTATCGGCCGGGAAAAGGGGAATGACGATGCGTGCAGCGGTGATCAGGCAGGACGGCAAGCTTCCGGAACTCATGGAATTCGCCGAGCCCCAGGCAGCTGCGGGATGCTCGCTGATCCGGGTGACGGCAGGCGGCGTCGGATCGAGCGACGTCCAGCGGGCAGCGGGCGTGTTCGGACCGTCGACGGGCGATTATGTCGTCGGTGGCGAGGGCGTCGGCCTGCTTGCTTCGGGCGAGCGCGTTTATTTCGGACATGCCGTACCGCCGCACGGCTCCTGGGCGGAACGGACGATCGTGCCCGATGCCGAGACCTGGGCGATCCCGGACGGCGTCAGCGACGCGCTGGCGATCGCGGTAGGCATCTCCGGCACGGGCGCGTTGATCCCGCTCGAGGAGGCGCGGATCCAGAAGGGCGAGAATGTTCTCATTCTCGGCGCAACCGGGCCCGTGGGCCAGATCGGGCTGCAGATGGCGAAGCTCCTCGGCGCAGGTCGTGTCGTAGCGGCGGCGCGCGATGCCGCCGCGCTGGCGACGCTCAAGCAGCGCGGCATCGCCGATGAAATCGTGCAGATCGGCACTGGAGATGATCTCGCCGCGCTGCGCGAAGTCGCCGGTGACGGCTTCAACGTTGTCCTCGACATCGTCTATGGCGCGCCCGCCGAGGCGGCGATGCGTGCGACGGCACCCGGTGCGCGCATGATGAGCATCGGCATCCAGGCGGGGCCGACGGTGACCTTGTCGCTGCGGGATCTCGTCTTCCGTTCGCATATCGGCGTCGGCACCGGCCAGCGCCCGGCGGCAGAGCGCAAGGCGGCATTCGATCGACTGATCGCCCATGCGGCGCGCGGGGAGATCATGGTGGATTCGTTGTCCTTCCCGCTCGAACAGGCTGCCGAGGCATGGGCAGCGCAGTCAGGGCGCCCGCACGCCAAGATCTATGTCGTGCCGAATGCTGGCTAGCGCCTCGGGCGTATCGACGTCGGCGAATATGTCGTCATCGGTCCAGGGAATTTCAGTGATGTCATGGTTCGCAAAAAGCGCGCGACCGCCGGTATCGCCCCGGAGCTGGATCAGTTCAGCAAAATATTGGCAGCCCCATGTTACGGGATTACCCCGTCGGCCCGCATGGGCTGGAACCAGTATGGCATTCGAGCTCGCCTCATCCGCCAGCAGGCGAAGTAATTGCGGACTGATCCGCGGCATGTCGCCAAGGCAGAGGATCGCCGCGCCCCAGTCGATCGCAGCAATTCCGGCGGCAATCGAGCGCGCGATGCCCTCTGCATGATCATGCGCAATGATGCAGTCGATCGGCCCAAGCGCGGCGCGGACGGCATCCGGCTCATGACCGAGCACCGCCAGCGCGGGCAGCCCCGCAGCACGCACTGCGTCGGCGACATGTGCAATGACGGGCTTGCCGCCAAGATCGGCGAGAAGCTTGTTCGATCCCATGCGGCGCGATCGGCCCCCTGCGAGGATGATCGCACCGGTGATCACCGTTGGCGCCAGGCGGCAGTAATGCCGGCCATGATCGACAGCGCGATCTCGGCCGGGGTGGCCGCACCGATCGCAATCCCGACTGGACCGTGGATGCGGTCGAGGGTGGCATCATCGAAGCCGGCAGCGGCAAGGCGCTCCAACCGACGGGCATGGCTGCGCCGCGAACCGAGCGCACCGATGTAGAAGGCCGACGATGCCAGCGCAGCGGCAAGGGCCGAATCGTCGAGCTTGGGATCATGCGCGAGCGTTATCACCGCAGATGCCGCGTCGGGCTTCCAGGCCGCCAACACCTCGTCGGGCCAGCCGGTATCGATGCGGGCGCCCGGGAATCGCTCGACGGTGGCATAGGCGGTGCGCGGGTCGATCAGGAGGATGTCGTAGTCGAGCATCGTCGCCATCGGGATCAGCGCCTGGGCGATATGCACCGCGCCGATTATGGCAAGCCGCAGCGGCGGATCATAAGCCCGTATGAACTGTCCTTCACCGGGCTGTTCGCCTGATATGCTGCGGCCGGTGGCAAGATCGGTGGTGACCGAAAGGCGCTCGCCTGCATCGCGGCTGCGCGCGATACTCTCGAGCATCGCGGGTGGGAAGCTGCCCGGCGCTACCGGCTGGACGAGGATGCCGATCTTGCCACCGCAAGGCAGTCCCACGGCCCAGGCGGTTTCCTGCGTGATGCCATAATCGAGTCGACGCGCCACGCCCCCGGCAATGGCTTCGCCGGCCTGCACGATGATGTCGTTTTCGACGCAGCCGCCGCTCACCGAGCCTTCAAATGCACCATCGTCGCGCACCAGCATATGGGCGCCTTGCCGTCGGGGTGCGGATCCCCAGGTCTCAATCACGGTGGCGAGCGCCATGTCGTGGCCGGCGGCACGCCAACGCAGGGCGGTGTCGAGGAGTTAGCCGAGTTCGTCGCGGGGCTGTTGGGTCATGAGAGAGCCATAGCCTTTGTCGCCCTCAGGACGAAAGCCGGGATGACGAAATTATGTCTTCTTGACTCCTCCAACGCAGCCGCGCATCCAGAACAAATCAGGAACATTTATCATGCGCGAGTCGGCTTTCTCTCTTTCAACCCTCAAGCATCGCATCGCGGCGATAGAGAATCGGCGCCCGGCCGAGACGAGTACGATGTTCACGCTTGGCGTCGCGGCAATCGATGAATCATTGGGGGGCGGGCTCGGTTGCGGCCGCTTGCACGAGATTTATGCCGGCGAGGCGGAGGACGGCGCCAGCGCAGCGGGCTTCGCGCTGATGCTCGCATTGCGGGCAAGCAACGGGCCGATATTGTGGCTGCGCCAGGATATCGGAAACGCACGCCTGCATCCGCCGGGGCTGGTCGAGCTTGGCTTCGATCCGGCGCGGCTGATCCTGGTGGTGGCGCCTGACACCAGCGCATTGCTCAAGGCAGCGGCGGACAGCTTGCGCTGTGCGGGATTGGGCGTGGTGGTGATCGAGCCTCGGCAGGCAAGACGCGGCCTCGATCTCACCGCGAGCCGACGACTTGCGCTCGCGGCGGAGCAATCGGGGGTGACGGCATTGCTTTTGCCGGGTGCGGCCGAAGCCGTGCCCAGCGCGGCGCAATCGCGCTGGCGCGTGGCATCGGCGGCTTCGGCGCCGCTGCCCGCCAATGCGCCCGGGGGAGCGGCTTTCGACATCAGCCTTTTGCGCCACCGCACGGGTCGTGACGGCCTTGGCTGGCGCGTGGAGTGGAATCGTGATCAACAAAGTTTCCGAGAAGCGCCGCTATCTGGCGCTGTTCTTCCCGTTCCTTTCGGCCGATCGGCTTCGCTCGGAAGGGCCGCCGCATGATGCCCTTGCCTCCGTCTTCGTCGAGAAGATCAAGGGAGCATTGCGGCTGGCGGCGGTCGATGCGGCGAGCCATGCGCTGGGGTTGATCCCCGGTCTCAACCTCGCCGATGCCCGGGCGCGGGTGCCCGAACTGGTGGTGTTCGATCATGATCCGGCCGCAGATTCACGCTGGCTCGATCGGCATGCCGATGGTTGCGAACGCTATACGCCGATGGTCGCGGTCGATGGCGATGATGGGCTGCTGCTCGACATCACCGGCTGCGATCATCTCTTCGGCGGCGAGGCGGGGCTGGTCGGTGATGTCGAGCAGCGCTTCGCGCGCGCCGGCCTCTCGCTGCGGACCGCGCTTGGCTATGCTCCCGCGGCCGCACATACCCTTGCACGCTTCCAGGGCGCGCCCGGCCGTGACGAGGCATCGTCGGTGCGGCGCTTGCCGGTGGCGGCGCTGGAACTCGACAGCGAGACTGAGATCGCCCTGCGCCGTGCCGGGCTCAAGACGATTGCGGATCTTGCCGATCGGCCGATGGCCATGCTCGCCGCGCGCTTCGGGCCGGACATGGCGGATGGCCTCGCGCGCTTGCTGGGGCGAGCGGATAGTCGCATCACGCCGCGCCGCCCATTGCCTGCGTTAATGGTCGAACGCCGCTTCGCCGAGCCGATTGCGCGCACCGAGGACGCGCTGGGCGTGCTCGCCGAGCTGGCCGAAGAGGCTGCCGTCCAGATGTCCGAACGCGTTCAGGGCGGGCGGCATTTCGCGGCAAAGCTGTTCCGAAGCGATGGACAGGTGCGCAATCTCGCGGTCGAGACCGGGCTGCCGTCACGCGATCCGAAGCTGCTGATCCGGCTGTTCCGCGAGCGGATCGACGCGCTTTCGGATCCGATCGATCCGGGTTTCGGCTTCGATCTGATCCGGCTGGGGATCGCCCGGATCGAACCGCTAGCCCCCAGCCAGCTCCAGCTTGAGGGCGGGGCGATTGCCGAGGGTGAGGTCGGCCAGCTCATCGATCGATTGAGCACGCGATTGGGACGCAGCCGAGTCCGGCGCTTCGTGCCGCGCGACACACATGTTCCCGAACAGGCGGCGCTGGCATTGCCCGCGATCGAAGCGGGTGTGCCGGTTCGCTGGGAAGAGCCTGCGATTGGTGAGCCGCCAATGCGTCCGATCCATTTGTTCGATCCGCCGCAGCCGATCGAGGTGATGGCCGACGTTCCCGATGGCCCGCCGCGACGTTTCCGCTG
The DNA here is from genome assembly GCA_947476425.1 of Sphingomonadaceae bacterium. Taxonomy (GTDB): domain Bacteria; phylum Pseudomonadota; class Alphaproteobacteria; order Sphingomonadales; family Sphingomonadaceae; genus CANJQJ01. The sequence continues at coordinate 38,220 of CANJQJ010000013.1, forward strand.
GCAACGCAAGCTTCATGATGTGGCCCGCTTCGAGGGCCCCGAGCGGATCGCGCCAACATGGTGGCGGCTCCCGCCCGGCGAGGACGGGCTGACCCGCGATTATTATCGTGTCGAGGATGTCCGGGGACGGCGCTTCTGGATCTTCCGCCACGGGCTGTTCGGCAGCGAACGCATGAATCCCGGTTGGTATGTACATGGGTTGTTCGCATGAATTTCGCCGAGCCTGTTGCCGCGAGCAATTTCTCCTTTCTGCGCGGAGCCTCGCATCCGGCCGATCTGGTAACACAAGCCATCGTGCTGGGGCTTTCCGGGATTGGCATCGCAGATCGCAACAGCGTTGCTGGCGTGGTGCGTGCGCATGCGGCTCTTCGGGATGCGCGCGAATCGCTGGGAGAGGAGATTGACTTCAAGCTTGCCGTCGGCGCTCGGCTCGTATTCGCGGACGAGACGCCCGATATCGTGGCCTATCCCGCCAACCGGAAGGGCTGGGCCAATCTCTGCCGCCTGCTGACGCTTGGCAACAGGCGCGCGGAGAAAGGGGAATGCATCCTTGGACTTGAGGATCTGCTGGGGCATGCGGCGGATCTGCTGCTTATATGTATCCCGGCGCAGGCCGGGATCCAGTCCGGCGCGGGAGGCTGGACCCCGGCATTCGCCGGGGCACTGAAGGAAGCCGCACCCGGCCGCGTCTGGCTGGCCGCCACGATGCATCGCAAAGGGCCGGATAGCCGCCGCCTCGCCGCCCTTCGTGCGCAGGCGCAAGCCGCCGGTGTCCCGCTGATCGCGACCAATGACGTCCTCTATCACGAGCCCGGGCAGAGGCCGTTGCAGGATATCCTCAGCTGCATCCGCGAGAAGAAGACGATCGCGAGCGCTGGTCGCCTGCTCGAGGCCAATGCCGAGCGGCACATCAAGGCGCCTGCCGAAATGCTCCGCCTGTTTCGTGGCGTGCCCGAAGCAATAGTCGAGACGACGCGGTTGTTCGCGCGGATCGATTTCTCGCTCGATCAGCTGCGCTACGAATATCCGCACGAACCGGTACCGCCCGGCTGGACCCCGCAGCAATGGCTCGAGCACCTGACCTGGGAGGGCGCAGCGCATCGCTATCCGGATGGTGTCCCGGACCGGATCGCAGCGACCGTGCGCGAGGAATTCGCTCTGATCGCCGCCCAGGATTACACCCGCTATTTCCTTACCGTCTACGATATCGTCCGTTTCGCCCAGAGCCGCGGCATTCTCAACCAGGGCCGGGGTTCGGCTGCGAATTCGGCGGTGTGCTACATGCTCGGCATCACCGCGGTCGATCCGATGCATTTCGATCTGCTGTTCAGCCGCTTCGTTTCGGAAGAACGGCGCGAGCCACCCGATATCGACGTCGATTTCGAGCATGAGCGTCGCGAGGAGGTGATTCAGTATCTCTACGAACGCTATGGCCGTCACCGCGCCGGAATAGCTGCGACCGTGATCCGCTATCGTCGGCGCAGCGCGATCCGCGACGTCGGCAAGGCGCTGGGATTGTCGGAGGATGTGACGGCAAGGCTGTCGTCGACCGTCTGGGGAAGCTGGAATGCGCCGATCGAGGATTGCATGGCAAACGAGAACGGCTTCGACCCGCGCAATCCGATGATCCAGCGGCTGTTCGATCTTGGTACGCAGCTGCTCGGCTTTCCGCGTCATCTGTCGCAGCATGTCGGCGGCTTCGTGCTTACCGAGGGACGGCTCGACGAGATGGTGCCGATCGGCAACGCCGCAATGGAGGATCGCACCTTCATCGAATGGGACAAGGACGATATCGATTCGCTCGGGCTGATGAAGGTCGATGTGCTCGCACTCGGCATGCTGACCTGCATCCGCAAGACATTCGACCTGATGCGCGAACAGCGAATAGCCATTTGCTCCCCCGGAACCACTTCCAGTCGAGATGGCTATGATCTGGCACTCGTCCCGCAGGAGGATCCCGCGGTCTACGCCATGCTCCAGCGTGGGGATTCGATCGGGGTCTTCCAGGTCGAAAGCCGGGCGCAGATCAACATGCTGCCAAGGCTCAAGCCGAAGACCTTCTACGATCTCGTGATCCAGGTCGCGATTGTCCGTCCAGGCCCGATCGAGGGCGATATGGTGCATCCCTATTTGCGGCGGCGCGCGGGACGCGAGAAAGTGGAGTTTCCCGCGCCTGCGCTGGAGCATGGCGATCCTGGCGAACTCGAGATGGTGCTCGGCCGCACGCTCGGCGTGCCGCTGTTCCAGGAACAGGCGATGAAGCTCGCGATCGTCGCGGCGAAGTTCACGCCTTCGGAAGCCAACAAGCTGCGCCGTGCGATGGCTACCTTTCGCAACCGCGGCGGCATCGACAATTTCCGCGACAAGATGGTGGGCGGCATGGTGGCGCGCGGCTACGCTCAGGATTTTGCCGAACGCTGCTTCAAGCAGATCGAGGGGTTCGGCAGCTACGGCTTTCCGGAAAGCCACGCCGCCTCATTCGCCAACCTCGTCTATGTTTCCGCCTGGATCAAATGCCATCATCCCGCGGTGTTCGCCTGCGCGCTGCTCAATTCGCAGCCGATGGGTTTCTACGCCCCCGCACAAATCATTCGCGACGCACGCGAGCATGGCGTGGTCGTGCGCGGGATCGACGTCAATGCAAGCGACTGGGATAATGGCCTGGAGCCATCTCCGAGCCTCGCTCTTCGCCTCGGCTTCCGCCAGATCTCCGGTTTCCGGGAGGAATGGGCCGATCGCATCGTCGCCGCCCGTCCCTTTGCCGATATCGAGACACTGGCCCGCCGGGCCGCGCTACCGTCGCGCGCGTTGCGATTGCTCGCCGATGCGGACGGCTTCCGATCGATCGGGCTCGATCGCCGACGGGCGCTATGGGAGGTGCGCCGAATCCCCGATGCGGAATTGCCGCTGTTCGCCGCGGCCCAAGCGAGCGAGCTTGGCGACGAGCCCGACGCAGGCCTCCCGGTGATGCCGCTTTCCGAGCATATCGCTGCCGATTACCAGATGACGCGGCTGTCTTTGAAGGGGCATCCGATGGAATTGCTGCGCAGCATTTTTCGCGCCGAAGGCGTCGCGAGCTGCGCCGAAACCGCCGCCGCGAAGAATGGCGCGGCGATTCGTACTGCGGGGGTCGTTCTCGTCCGCCAGCGCCCCGGCAAGGGCAATGCGATCTTCGTCACGATCGAGGATGAGACCGGGATTACCAATATCGTGCTGTGGGCGCGGCTGTTCGAGATGTTCCGTCGCGAGGTGATGGCATCGCGCTTGATGCTCGTCGAAGGCCATGTCCAGCGCAGCCCTGAAGGCGTCGTCCATTTGATGGCAACGCGAGTCCATGATCGCACACAGGAACTGGCCCGGCTTTCCGACGCGCATGTGCCCGAGATCCAGCTATCCGGCGCCGATGAATTCGCCCATCCGCAATATCCGCGTGGCGGCCATCCGCGCGATGCGCGCATCCTGCCGAAATCACGCGATTTTCATTGAGGCGAAACTCTTCTCACTTTCGCGGCGCCAGCAGCTTGTCGAGCCATGCTTCGCCCAAACCTATTTTTTCAAGCCGCGGATAGCGCAGCCCGCCCGTGTACGGGATGCTCGCGGTTTGGAAACGATCGCCCTCCTTGAACAGCAGTTCGATCGGCTTGCCATTGGTCTGGGCGGCGCTGATCGCGGCCTTGAGCTTGTCGGCATCATATTCGATCCCGTTCACCGCTAGCAGCTTGGCGCCGACGGCGAGCCCCGCCTTGAACGCGGGACCATCCCAAAGGACGCTGGCCAGCGCATTCTCCCTGCTGTCGATCGAGAAGCCCAGCGAGTAAGTAAGATCGCTGACCTTACGCAGCGCTTCATTGCTTTTCCAATAGGCTGTCGGCTCCTTCGCATAGACCAGCCGATAGCCACCGCGTTCGAGCCAGCCCAGTGGTGCGTGCGGCTGGATCAGGTTGACATGTTCGTCGAGGAACCTGGCCCAGTCATACGGCACGACGCTGTTCAGCGTCGCAACGACATCTTCGAGACGGTAGGTCGCGGTTCCCCAGTCGCCATCCTTGCCGCCGAAGAAGGCGCGAGCGAAATCGTCGAGAGATTTCTTGCCGCCGGTGAGCGTACGGATCTGCATGTCGGCATCGAGCCAGGTCAGCAGGCCTTCGTTGTAATAATCCTCGTTGCGTTGCCAGCTCAACCAGGGTTGCGGGCGTCGGCCGGAGATGATCGGATCGTTGGTCGTGTCCGAAAGCGGGCGCCATTGCCTGCCGGGAATCGTGTCATAGCTTGCCGCAATGCTCGCATAAGCGGCGAGTGTGTCGTCCTTCGAGACCAGCCCCGAACGCGCTTGCAATACATAGCCCCAATATTGCGTCTGGCCTTCATAAACCCAGAGCAGCGAGTTGCGCATCGGCACGTTGTAATCGGGCGTATAGAGATCCTCGCCGCGGCGATATTTGCCATTCCAGCTGTGCGTGAATTCATGCGGCAGCAGATTGCGCCGGCCGGGTTGATCGCTCCACTTGGTGAAATAGCCTGTCTTGACGCCGTTCTCGCTGGAACGGTGATGTTCGAGACCAATCCCACCCATTCTGTCGCTGATCGCGAGCAGGAAGTCATAATGGTCAAAGTGCTGCGCGCCGAACAGCTTGTCGGCCTGGACGACGAGTTGGCGATGCCTGCCTATCTGCTCGGGGGTGGCAGCGAGTTCGGCGGCATTATCGGCGACGATGTCGAGCGCAACACGCGGCGTAAGCTGTTCGCGCCGGAAATAGCGCCCAGCGAATATCGGGCTGTCGATCAGCGTCTCCAGCGAGACCGTGTCGAATTGGGCATGCCCACCGCCGGTTGTGCCGGACGAACGAAGCGCGGTGCCGTAGTTCCATTCCGCTGGCAGGGTGACCGCCGCTACTATCGGAATTCTGCGCACATGAAAGCCGGCTGGATAGAGCGTGAGCAGGTTCCATTGGATGTTGAGCATGTCCGGGGTCATAACCACCCGGCCCTGATCGACATCGGTTGGTGAAACATATTCGAACTCGGCCGTTAACTCGGTCGTGCCCGCCGGCAAGTCGAGATGGAAAGCCTGCGTCGCCACCGGGTCTCGCGTCCACGCGACCGATTGCCCACCCGCCGTGAAGCGCAGCCCGACAAGATCGTCGACAGGCCCGCTCGGGGCATGATGGCCGGGGATCCAGCGTGGATAAAGCAGGATAAGCTGCGTGGTGCCGGCGGCGATCGGGATCGTTTCCCTCACGCGGAATATGCGGCGGGCGACGTCAGTCGCATCGACCGACAGCCGGATCGTGCCGGGATAATCGACATCCTGCGGCACCGGCAACGGCGGCGGGAGCGGTGCCGAGGTCCCGAGCGTCAAAGGCGGCTCCACATGCGCGATCGCGATCGGTGCAACGGCGGCCAGGCAAAATGCAGCACGTGTCAGCAGCAGGTTGGAAAACGAAAATCTGACTGGCTTCATCTGGTCTTCCTGTGCGCGCCGTCGAGCCGGATTGCCTGCATGGGCGGGCATGGAAACGAAACCGGCTACGATATCGGTATTTACCCGGAAGCCTTGAAGTCGCGAAACCCCTCTTTCGCATCGCCGCGCCGGAATCGATACGTCCGACATAAAAATTTGCATCGCCCGGTACGGATTCTTCGATCTCGTGCCTCTAGGCATATGAGAGGGAGCGGGGAAGCGATCTCCAACCGGTCCATCTCAAACCGCGAGATGCATGTCTCGGGGATAGCCAAGCAGGGGCCGGCGCCCTCCCTTAGCGCCGGCCCCAATTGCCTGGGTGCCATGGCCATGCCCTGCCATATTGGGCTTTCTTCTCATCGGCGGCCGATTCAGGTCGTCGGGGCCAGTTCATGCCGAAACAAGCCGCGAAATAGAAAAAGCGCCGCAGCGCTCGCCATCGCCAGCGCCGCATGAAGAAACCAGAAATTCGTCGCGGACATTCGGCTGAGAAAGCCGCCAATCCAGCCAGTCAAATTGTTCGCCGCGAACAGGTGGAGATAATAGATCCCGATAATCGTTGCCGACAGCTTGGCCGGCGCGGCGCGGGCATAAAGCGCAAGCCCGACCGGGAGCAAATTTGCGAAGGCGATGCTGTTGATCGTGTGGAAGGCGATTGCCCATAAGAGGCTGATCTTGCCTCCCGTCGCCGCGGCCTGTGCTGCGGCCCCGGCAAGCACCAACATTCCGATCACGCCGACCGATGCGCCGATGGCCATTTTCGTGATTTCGTCAGGCTCGTCGAATCGACGCGAATACAGCCGCCAGAAAATCACCATCCCTGCCAGAAATCCTACTGAAACCACCGCATCGAGCGTGATCAGCCAGGTCGTCGGCAGGCGCATATCGAACAGCATGAAATCATAATTGGCCTGTCCCCACACGAGATAGGCGTTGAAGATTTGCTGATTGGGCAACACTGCCACGGCGAGCGCTGGCAACAAGGCGAGCAATATGGCGATGCGTCGCCGTTCCTGCCGCGACATCGCAGCTCGCGTGGACCGGGCGGCCCCGCTTTCAGGGCGATCCTGCGGCAAATAGCGTCTGCCGGCGGTGTAGATCGCCAAACCCGCAAGCATACCGATAGCAGCCGCTCCGAAGCCATAATGCCAGCCATAGACTTCGCCGAGCGTGCCGCAGATCAGGGGCGACAGGATCACGCCGGCATTGATCGCGAGAAAAAATATCTGGAATGCATCCGCCCGACGCAAATCTCCCGGTGCGTAAAGCCCGCCGACCTGGCTTGCGATATTGCCCTTGAAGCAGCCGGTGCCCGCCGCGAGGCAGGCGAGCGCAAGCAGGAACGAAATATCGAACGCCATGAGCAAATGCCCTGCCGCCATCAGGCCGCCGCCAAGCATGATCGTGCGAGTCCGGCCGAGCAGTCGATCCGCCAATGCGCCGCCCGCGATCGGCGTCAAATAGACGAGCCCGGTATAGAGTCCGAAAATTGCCGAAGCGAGCGCCTGCGTCGAAAGCGGCCCATAGACTCGCTCGAGCCCTGCATGAAACGCAGCGAAACCCGCGACATGCTCGACATGCCCCGGCAGCAACAGCTGGCTCACCATGTAGAGCACGAGCAGCGTCTGCATTCCGTAATAGGAAAATCGTTCCCACGCCTCGGTAAAGGCAAGAAACCAGAGCCCTCGCGGATGACCGAAAAGATGCCTTTCCTCAAATGCGCTTGCGGTGAGGAGGGCATCGGGACTGGTCATCGGAAGGCACTCCACGGCAAGGCCTGAATACACCCCGGCACGTACCGGGATCTCACGTTCCTCCAATTCGCATGAAAAAAGCAACGATCCCGCTTTTCGATACCGCAGGACAGGCCCTGGGGGGGGAGGGGCGCAACATCAAGCTCGTTGCCGGTTATCCTGACGAAAGTCGGGATCCATGAGACCCGCGGGTTTCGCGACGAAACACCACAGCAACATGGATCCCGGGCAACCCCCTGGATGACGTTTGAATCAGGCCTCTAGTCGTTCATCCGATCCTTCAGCGCCTTGGCTGCGGAGAAACGCAGCTTCTTCGAAGCGGCGATGCACATTTTCGAGCCCGTGCGAGGATTGCGGCCTTCGCGTGCCGTGCGTTGCGAAAGCTTGAACTTGCCAAATCCGGGCAAGGATACTTCATCTCCCTGCTTGACGGAGTCCGCGATGGTCTTGAGCAGATCGTCGATGATCGCCCGAACCTTGCTGCGGTTCAGATCATGCGAATTGGCGATACGATTTGCTATTTCGGCACTGTTCATATTCTTGTTTCCTTTCCCGTACTTGCTTGCTTGATTGAAATTATGGGCTTCATTCATCACCATAGATCGCCACCACAGGCACAACGCCGGCGCGGCTTACCCCGCGAAACATCCCCGGAGTGTTGAATGACCATGCCGCACTGCCATCGGCGCCCACCACGATTACGCCACCATCACCACCGAGCGCCTTGGTCTCGGCCTGCACCGCATCTGCCGCTCTCCCGACGGGTTCCTTCAGGAACCGCACTCGCGCGCAGATTTCATGGGCGACCCCGATGCGGATGTAGAACTCGCCCGATCCAGTCGCCGAGACCGCGCAGCATCGATCATCGGCATAGGTACCAGCCCCAATCAGCGGCGAATCCCCAACCCGTCCGAAGCGCTTGCCGGTCAGCCCCCCTGTCGATGTCCCGGCGGCAAGCCGGCCCTGCGAGTCACACGCGACCGCGCCGACCGTGCCGAACTTCACGTCCCCATCGAACGGCGCCCCACGGTCACGGGCCTGCATCGCCCGCAGCTGTTCGGTTCGTTCTTTCGTGTGAAACCATTCAGGATCGACCTGTTCGAGCTCCTGTGCCCTCGAAAAGCTGTCGGCCCCCGGCCCTATCAGGATCACATGCGGACTATGTTCCATCACGGCGCGGGCAAGACTCACTGGATTGCGCGTGCGCGTGACGCTTGCCACGGCGCCAGCGCGCCGCGTCGTCCCCTCCATGATCGCTGCGTCGAGTTCGATCGTTCCATGTTCGGTCAACACCGCGCCGCGGCCGGCATTGAAATGTGGATCATCCTCGAGCAGGCGGACCGCCGCCTCGACTGCGTCAAGCGAGCAGCCGCCGCCGTCGAGGATTGCACTTCCCGCGGCGAGCGCATCGTTCATGGCCTGGCGAACCGCCACGTCCCTTTCGATCGGCATCGTCGAGCGTTCCATTCTTCCCGCCCCGCCATGGATGATCAGCGTCCAGGTCATAACGGCCTCGGCGTTACGTCGAATCCACGAGCCCGCAGTGCCGCGACGACGGCCTCGCCATGCGCACGGTCCTCGACCTCGATTACGGCTTCGAGCACCGCTCGCTTGGCATTGAGCGAGAGCGAAAGCCGATCATGCGCGACATCGACGATGTTTGCGCCTTCGTCCGCAAGCGCGGTTGCGAGCAGCGAGAGCGCGCCCGGCTGGTCCGAAATCGGCACGTCGAGACGCAGCAACTGGCCATTGCGAACCAACTCGCGCATTGCCACCGAAGAAAGCACGCGCAAATCGATATTGCCGCCGGTAAGCAAGGTCGCAACCCGCAATCCCGCGAACTGGCCGGGATATTCGAGTATCGCCGCGAGCCCGACAGCGCCGGCGCCCTCGACGACCGTCTTCTCGACGGACAATAGCAACGCAACCCCCCGCTCGATCGATTCCTCGTCGACCAGCAAGATCTCATCGACCAGCGCACGCACGACATCGCGGGTAATTTCGCCCGCAGTCTTGACCGCAATGCCCTCCGCAATCGTCACTGCGTCCGGGTTCAGGCATTTTTCCCCGTTGAGCGCCTTCACCATCGACGGATAAGCGCGCGACTGGACACCCACGATCGCGATGCCCGGCTTTATGGCCTTTGCCGCGATCGCTATTCCGGAAATCAATCCGCCGCCGCCGATCGGCACGATGATCACATCGAGATCGGGCACCGCATCGAGAATCTCGAGCCCCAGCGTCCCCTGCCCGGCGATGATATCGTGATCGTCAAAGGGATGGACGAAAGTCAGCCCGAACAGCTGTGACTGTCGCTCGGCCACCCCCATCGCCTCGGCCAGGTTGCTGCCCTCGACTATCACCGTCGCCCCGAAATCCCTTGTTCGGCTGATCTTGGTCGCCGGCGTGCCCTTGGGCATCACGATCGTCGCCGCGATGCCGAGCCTACGCGCGTGATAGGCGACGCCCTGGGCATGATTGCCGGCTGACATCGCGCACACACCGGCCGCCCGTTCCTTGGGCCAGAGCGACAGCAGCTTGTTGAGCGCCCCGCGCTCCTTGAACGACGCCGTGAACTGCAAATTCTCGAACTTGAGGTAAAGCATGCAGCCAGTCAGTCGCGACAATGTCTCGCTCGCGACGCAGGGTGTTCGCATAACCGCGCCGGCAATCCGCTCCGCAGCCGCGCGGATATCATCGATTGACGGTGCAGTGCCGATCACTTCTCCTCAACCTCCAGTTCATTGGCCAACAACGCTGCCAACGCACCCCACCGTCCTGCAACCGATTGCAGGACCGAAACGTCCATTGTCTGTTGCTAGATGCACGGGAGACGAGAATCCGTACGCAATTCGTCGTTCTGGGAACGATTTAATCGCGACGATTTATTTGTTGCTCTTCAGGTGCGGAATTGCTCGCGCCATGCATCTAGGGAATGAAGCCGGTAGACTCGTGATCCTCCCCTCTGCCGCTTCTTCCACCCCTGATCCGGTGGTGGTAGCCATACTTGGGCCGATGCATGTCACCGGAAGCGGTGCGTGCATCGGTCGTTTTTCCAGGAACTCCCTCACCGTCATCCCGACGAAAGTCGGGATCCATGGGATCCACAGGTCTCGCGATCGCGCGACCAACGCAACGTGGGTACGGCCTCCGCCGGGACGATGACGCAGTCAGTCTGGAATCAATCTAACGTGTACGCCCGCCTGCGCCTGGATAATCGGCGAGATCCGCGGGCGTGTTAAAATTATGGAGCGGCAAATCGAGCGCCACGGCGCGGGCGCCCGAGAACGTGATCCAGCTTCGAATCGATCGATCGTCGCTCTCGCGCAGCCTTTGCTCCAGCGTTGCGCCGAGCGATGCCGGCCAGAGCGCAAACAACGGCTGTCCTGCAATATAGGCGGGGGCAGTGCCAAGTCGGCGGCACAGGTCGAAGGGTATCGGAAGAACGTCGCAGCCGGCAGTAAGCACAGCGTCATGGCCGGTCGCGTTGGCATGCAGGAGTGCGCCACACAGGCCGCCCAGGGGGCCGAGATCGGCGGCGGGGCGATCCGCCACTGTCTCAAGTCCCGGCCAAATTCGACCGCAGACAACCAGCGTGTCGACCTGCGCCGCCAATGCCTCCGCCACGTGCGCGAGCAAAGGCTTGCCGTCGAGAATCGCCAGAGCCTTGTCGCTCCCGAACCGTGTGGAACCGCCGCCCGCCAATATCGCGCCGAGTATCTTCATGTCAGCGTCTTGGGCTCAGGCAGGGCGTCGAATCAATGCCATAATATCCGCGACAACGCCGCGCGCGAAAATCAGCGTGAGCAGGACGTAGGTCGCAAAGCCGACCGCGACCATCCAGGCCAGATGCAGCAATGGGGCGACTTCAGCCGGAAGGATGCGTTCCACCAGCATTATGCTGGCCGCCATGCCGAGCGTCGCCGGGATGGGCGACCACACCGCCTTGCCGACTTGGCCAAGCGTTGCGCCGATCACCGGCAGCGAGATCCACAGCGTGAACGCGGTCAGCAACGGGAACCCAATCCACCACGCCCGGGCGAGCCCGATCGGTCCCTCATGCACGCCATAGAGAAAGGCGAGTGGCATGATCACAGCTCCAGCCATCGAACTGTAAGCGGTCAGCCGGGGCTTGCCTGCGGCGTTGGTCACTGGCGAACACATGATTTGCAGCGTCATGCAGGGCATCACCAGCGCGAGGCTCGTCACGACGACTGCGGTTTCGTGCCATTGTGGTCCGAGGATTATATAGACGAGCGGTCCCGCGGTCATCGCCATGCCGATGTAGAAGGGCATGACCAGCGTCATGATCAGCCGCACGGCGTGCGTAAAGCCGCGGCTCACGGCGTCGCGATCGCTGCCCATGCGCGCATAGGCCGAAAAGGCGATGTCGTTGATCGGCGGCACGAACTTGGCGGTCAGCATCTGTGCCAGGAACAGCGAGGTGGTATAAATTCCGAGCCGATGCGGATCGAGCGATCGACCGCCGATGAAGACGTCGGCCTGGGTCTGCAGGAACCAGAAGATGTAGCTGGTTGTGATCGTCAGCCCGAAGCTGATCGCATGGCCGAGCCCGCTGAATCGGAAGCTTGGCATCGGAATATTTCGTGCGGTGATGGCGAGCACGATAGCCCGGGTCCACACCATTGCGATCGGAGCGGCGACCAGCGCCCATACCCCGATGCCTGAAAGCGCCCCGGCCAGCGCCGTGCCAGCGCCGGCGAGGGCCGATACGAGATGCGCCAGCGCCTGCTTGCGAAAGTCCATCTCGCGGCTAAGCAAGGCCGTCGCGAGCGAGATTACCGGGGTGGCGACGTAAAGCAGCGTCTGTACGCGCAACAGATGTGCCACCATCGGCTGGTGATAATAGGTTGCGACAAGCGACGCGCTGGCGAATTGGATCGCAGCGAGTCCGGCATTGAGAATGATGAGCAGTCCGAAAACCTTGCGGATCTCGTCATGCGTCACGGTTTCCTGCCGCACCAGCGCATTGGCGAAGCTGATGCCGCTGAACGTGGCGAGCAGCATGATCATGCTGTCGGTCATCGCATAGAGGCCGTAGGCGGTCGGATCGAGCATCCGTATGACGAGAAAAGTCGAGGTCCATGCCACGATCTGGGCAAAGATCTGGCTGCCTGTCCGCCATATCAGGCTATCGACCACCTGTCGGCCGAGCCCCTGCGCTTGCGTACCTGTCATGCGCTTAGGGTTGGGCAGTTAAGGGACAGGTGCAACATGTGGGACAGCTCACTTCCGGACTAGGTCGCACATTCAATAAGCGGGTCTGCCTAAGGATGCGTTAGCTTTGCGGCCCGAAGCGATCGCAAAGCATGCTGATCAGCGCATGAACCTTTTCATCGGCCAGCCGATAATAGATCGTCGTCCCGTCGCGCCGTGTAGCGACCATCCCGCCTTCGCGCAGGCGGGCGAGGTGCTGGGAAATACTTGATTGCGACAATGCGCAAAGATCGACAAGTTCCCCCACCGATGCCTCGCTTTGCATCATCCGGCAAAGCAACCGCAATCGCTGCTCATTTGCCAGCAACTTCAGCGTCTCCGCAGCCTCCGCGGCCCGCTCTACAAGCATTGCGACCGACATGTCGGGAGGAATCATAAGCGGGCACTCCTCTCACCATTCCGAGGATCGGGACGATCGACGGGCTGACCAGCACTATAAGCAGGAGCCGCGATGCAAAGCCGAACAACGATAATTTTGCAACCCCTGGAAGGTCATGCGCCCAAATTTGGCCAGGCCAACTCGCCACAACCCATTAGAACATATTGGCAACGTCATAACGACGCGTTACCGTCGCTCTCGCAATGACGGGAGCGAGTTTTCGTGGATAGCAGCCCGGCCGAGCCACCGCCCCAGCGCAAGATCATCCATATCGACATGGATGCCTTTTTCGCGTCGGTCGAACAGCGTGACGATCCCAGGCTTCGTGGCAAACCAGTGGCAGTCGGCTTCGCCGCAGCGCGCGGCGTGGTGGCGGCAGCGAGCTACGAAGCGCGCAGGTTTGGCGTTAAATCGGCAATGCCGTCCGTGACCGCACTGCGTCGCTGCCCAGATCTGATTTTCGTGCCGCCGCGCTTTGAGGTCTATCATATTGTGTCGCAACAAATCCGAGCGATCTTCGCCGACTATACAAACCTGATCGAGCCGCTTTCGCTCGACGAGGCGTATCTCGACGTGACCGAGGATCGACATGGCCTGGGTTCGGCGCGAGCGATTGCCGAGGAAATCCGCGCGCGTATCAGGACGGATACCGGACTCACCGCCTCAGCCGGCGTTTCCTACAACAAGTTCATTGCCAAGCTGGCATCGGACCAGAACAAGCCCGATGGTATCTGCGTGATACCGCCATCCAAGGGCGCAAGCTTCGTCGCAGGGCTACCGGTACGGCGATTCCATGGGGTTGGCCCGGTCACTGCGGCGAAGATGGAACAGTTGGGCATATTAACTGGCGCCGACTTGCGCGAGCGCTCGATCAAGTTTCTTCAGCGTCATTTCGGAAGCAGCGCTTCCTATCTATATGGCGCGGCACGCGGCGATGATCTGCGCCCCGTACGTCCAGATCGTCCACTCAAGTCGGTCGGTGCGGAACGTACGCTGGACCATGACATTACCGAAATCGACGACCTGATCGCCGTGCTCGAGCGCGTGGTCGACGCCGCCTGGGAAAGGGTCGATCGCCACGGGGCCCGGGGCCGCACCGCAACACTCAAGATCCGCTATGCGGATTTCCGCCAGATCACCCGCTCTCGCTCGATTCCCGGTGGCTTTTCCGATCGCAAGGCGTTTGCCGATGCCGGCCGTGAATTATTGCGGGCGATCTGTCCCGTAGAGCGTGGAATTCGCCTCGTCGGGATGACATTATCGGGCATCATTCCGGCCAATTGCGAAGATCAAACGCCGCAAACTTCATTGCCTCTGTAAACGGTTTGTCTGGGCGGGGGGGGGCACCATCCCGCCGCCGTCCAGAGTACATAAAGATTTAAACTGACCATGATATCCGGAATTTCTCAAATGGTCGGCTTCTACGGTAATGCGATGTCCCATGAGATGAACAAAGCATAATGGCCAATTCGGATAATCTCGCACTCCCGCTCCATTATCACAGCCAAGCAACGCCCCAAAACCATGCAATTCACGCGGCTGGCCGAGATTATAATTATGGGGATGCCGCGATTGTAGCTCGGAGACTCGCGGGCCTTTTCCAAAGCGTGAGAAGCACGGGACGAGTCGGAATATTGGCATCTCGCAGCTTCGCCGCCTGCATCGGCATACTCGGTGCGGCATGGGCAGGCGCCACCTATGTTCCGCTCAATCTCAAGCTGCCCGAGGAACGGCTGCTCCGCCTGCTGGAGGTGCTCGAACTCGACGCGCTTGTCGTCGATGCCCGCGGCGCCAAGCTGTTGACTCCCTCGGTTCTCAACATTGCCCCGAAGACCATCGTGGTTGCGGATGAAGCGCAGGATTGGCGCCGTCGCGGCCGTGGCGATTGCCGCTGCGGCCCTGCTCGGCGGTGCCGCTCCGGATGCGGGCTCGCAATTGCTTTGCTCGGCTGCGATCGGCGGCATGGCCTATGTGCCAGCCGGCAAGGTACTCTACGGCGAGGATGGCACCGGCCGGCCAGGGCAAAAAATCGATGTTCCGGCCTTCTGGATCGACCGCGAGGAAGTCACCAACCACCAGTTCGCCGCCTTTGCCGAGGCGACGGGTTATGTGACGACTGCCGAGCACGAGGGCGGCTCGGCGGTTTTCATATCCCCTGGGAAATGGAACGGCGATTATGACCCGAGCCAGTGGTGGCGCTTCGTGAAGGGTGCGTCCTGGCGTCATCCGCAGGGTCCCGACAGCGATATCGTCGGCAAGGATTGGCTACCGGTCGTCCATGTGACGTACGAGGACGCGCTCGCCTATGCCCGCTGGGCCGGGCGGGAGCTGCCCGATGCGGTCCAGTGGGAACGCGCGGCGCGAAGCGACCAGGACGCGCCGCACGATCCCTATCGCTGGGCCTACAATGCCGACGGCAAGCCGATTGCCAACAGCTGGCAGGGTGTCTTCCCCGCCGTCGATACTGCCAGCGACGGCTATGCTGGCATCGCTCCGGTTGGTTGCTTCCCGGGCAATGCGTTCGGGATTCACGACATGATCGGCAATGTCTGGGAATGGACCAGCGGCGCGGCCGGTGCGGATGGGCGCGAGCGGCTGCTCAAGGGCGGATCATTCCTGTGCGCGTTCAACTATTGCCAGAATTTTCGTGCCGCCGCCTTCCAGGCGCAGGAGCGCGACCTCGGTGCATCGCATATCGGCTTCAGGACAATCAGCCGGTCGCCGCCGGCCTGATCCCTATTCCGCCGATACGGGATGCCCGCCTGCCATCGCGGCGGCTTCGGCAAGCGATGTCCGATCGAGGATCGCGCTGACTTCATCGCGGACGCTCGCCATCACCTGGCGGATCGCACAGAGCTCCTCGCTGACACAGTCGTCACAGCGGCGGTAGAAATTCTTGCTGACGCACGGCACGAGCGCGAGCGGGCCATCTGTCGCGCGAATGATATCGCCGAACATGATCTGCTCCGGCGGGCGCGCGAGGACATAGCCGCCGAACTTGCCGCGCAGGCTGGTGACAAGATTGGCACGGCGCAGGTCCGACATGATCGCCTCAAGGAACTTGCGCGGGATCTTTTCGGATTCGGCAATGGCAGTCACCTGGCACGGCGTGCTGTCGTCGGCACGCGCCAGATGTGTCAGCGCCTTCAGTGCATAGCGGCCGCGTTGAGATAGCAATTCGGTCTCGGTTCTTCTCGATCTCTTGGGATATCGACCTAGCCGATCCCAGCAGGCTTTGCGAACAAAACGTCAGCATACGCCCCGTTCGCTCGGCACCGGCCGAGCATAGCCGCGCTTTACGCAGGGCTAAATCATCTTTGTCATCCTACGATTTCACTATGATATGGTCGGGACCATTCACTGGAGAATGGCTCATGTCCGAAATCGCTGCTTCCCAAACGCGCTGCCTGATCGTTCCTGGCCTGCACAATAGCGGACCACGCCACTGGCAGACCCGGTGGGAGGAGGTGCGCGAGGATTGCGTGCGCGTTGATCTCGGCGCCTGGAGCAATCCGCATCGCAGTCACTGGATTACCAAGCTGGATCTCGCGATCGCCTATTCGGACCGCCCGGTCGTTCTCGTCGGTCACAGCCTCGGCTGCCTCGCCATTGCCTGGTGGGCCGCGCTGGCCGATCAGGAGCGGTTGGCCCAGATTGCCGGTGCGCTGCTGGTAGCTCCGCCCGATGTAGAGCGAGACCATGCCAAGGACGTTCTCCAGCGCTTCGCTCCCGCGCCCAAGGTGGAATTTCCATTCCGGGCACTCCTCGTCGCCAGCCGTGACGACCCTTACGCGACGCCTGAACGTTCCCGGATTTTTGCGCGGCGCTGGGGCGCGGAGTTCGTCGATGCGGGATTTCTCGGCCACATCAACTCCGACTCCTTCCTGGGTGATTGGCCGGATGGACAGCGGCTGCTGGATCAGCTCACCGGCCGGACCTCGGCGCGGCCCGAGATGCAGCTCGGCGCATCGGTTGCGTTGAATCCATGGGCTACGGACCAACGGACACAATAAATCCGTCGGGAGCAACATTCCACGCTCGACCCCGCGCACCGCATCGGCCCATATTGGCCCGAGAGGAGAGTGGAATGCGCGGAAGCAAGGCTTGCCCGGTCCAGTTCGATCATCACAGCGAGGCATATGCCAATGACTGGATCGGCATGTTCCGCTCGGTTCGATCGGAATGCCCAGTGGCGTGGAGCGATTCTTACGGCGGATTCTGGCTTCTCTCGCGCTACGAGGATGTCGTCAAAGTAGCGCGCGACGACCGTCATTTCTCCCAAGCGAAGCATCATGATGCGGAAGGTCGCGCATATCAGGGCGCTTTGGTGCCCTCGTTCGGGCCGGTCTCGGTCCCGTTCGAGCTCGATCCGCCAGAACATGGCAAATATCGCGCGTTATTCGGGCCCTTGCTCTCACCCGATGCCGTTCGGGCGCTCGAGCCTCGTATCCACAAGCTGGTCGACGAAGCAATCGATGGCATCATCGAGGCCGGACGTGGCGATCTCATGCTCGATGTTGCAGAAATCGTACCCGCATTCCTGACCGCCGATTTGCTCGGCTTCACCCGCGACGAGGCGATGCGGCTGTGTGACGTGGCGCACAAGGTTGTTTACGTGCCTCCTAACTCAGCGGATTTTGCCGAAGTGGAGGCCGGGCTTGCGTGGCTGGATGGGCGCATCAAGGAACTCATCGCGGAACGCCGTTCGGAGCCGCGCGATGACGTGATCAGCTATTTCGTTCACGCCGAGGTCGATGGCGAACGTGTTTCGGAACTGCGTGCCAACCAGATGATCGGCCAGTTCATATTCGGCGGCGTCGATACAACGGGGTCTTTCACCTCCACCGCATTGATGTACCTGCATGACCATCCAGAGGACCGGGCGTGGCTGTGCGAGGATCTTTCGCGCATTCCAGCGGCGGTAGAGGAGTTGCTGCGCTACTTCACCACTGCCCAGCATGCCGCGCGCACCGTGATCGAGCCAGTGGAAATCGGCGGACAAATGATGCAGCCGGGTGATCGCGTCATGATGTCGTGGGCCGCAGCCAATCATGATCCGGCGCGCTTCGAGCGGCCGGACGAGGTCATCCTCGATCGCCGGCCGGGCTATCATATGACCTTCGGAGTCGGCGCGCATACCTGCATGGGTCTTCATCTCGGTCGACGCCAGTCGCAGATCATTATCTCGGAAGTGCTCAGGCGGATGCCCGACTATCGAGTCGCCGAGAGTGGTGCCGAGCGGTATCCCTCCATCGGGGTGATCAATGGCTGGATTTCAATTCCGGTGACTTTCACGCCCGGCAAGACTTCAGGCGCCAGCGTAGCGGGCTGACAGGCCGGCCGAAAGGATAGCAGGAAGCGATGTCCGCTGACATGATAACGCATGCCATAAAATAGCTGTGGTCCGTTGGCCTGAGGATCGATTGGCTGCATCTCGATCCGTTCGCGATACACTCGGCGCTCTGGACCATCGGCCTTGGGATTGAGGTCCACGCCGCGATCGCCTTCCCAGATGCCCGCCAACCGGCGCAACGGACCGAGATTGGCCAGGGTGTTGGGATCAACATCGCTGGGCTCCGTAAATATGTCGTCCGGGAATTCAGCCATCAAATTTCTCCCCAAGCCCCTGCCGAAGCGCCATCCTAGGGATAGTCATCGGCGCAAAGCACATTTGGCCGGTGTAATTGGAAGCCGCAAGCGCTTCCGAAACAGCCAATCCAAATTTGCACGCGTTGAAATGACGCCCCCCTCCGTGGAAAGTTTTCGGCCAAAGCGCTACTGTTCGAGTCATAATCGATATGGGGCGCGGCTCTATCGGTAGAACGGCATCACAAAGAAACAGGTTTGGTGAGAGGTAGGAAATGCCGAACATTGGCACGAGTGAACGCCCCGAACTTCCGCTTGCCGTAGTCGTCGGTGCCGGTGGCATGGGAATGGCCGTTGCGCGCAGGTTGGGGCAATCCAACCGCCTCCTGATCGCGGATCGCAACGCGGCGCATCTCGAAGTCCAATTGGCAGGCTTGAAGGTCGAGGGCTACGATGCAGCCACGATCACATGCGATGTGGCCAATGCGAACGATGTCCAGGCACTGGCCGCTCGCGCCAAAGCATTGGGCCCGGTTCGCGTGCTCGCGCATGTCGTCGGCCTCTCGCCCAGCATGGGTGATTTCCGAACGATCATGACGGTCAATCTCACCGGGGCATGCCGCGTTGCCGATGCGATGCTTCCGATCGTCGCCCCCGGTGCCTGCGCGCTCTTCATCTCCTCGATGGCAGGGCATCTGCGCAATTTCGGGCCCGAGTTGGAAGCGGTTCTCGATGCGCCGCTCGAAAGCGACTTCCTCGATCGCGTTGAAGCGCTCCTGCAGGAGCCGACGACATCTATCTTGGCCTATATGTTGACCAAGTCTTCGTTGAATCGCATGTGTCGCCGCAAGGCCAAGGAATGGGGCGACCGCGGTGCGCGCATCGTGTCGCTTTCGCCGGGATTGATCGCAACGCCAATGGGAGCGCTCGAATTCGAACGCCAGCCCGCCAAATTCGACCTGCTGGCCGCGACGCCGATCCAGCGCGAGGGCACGATGCTGGAAATCGCCAACGTGGTCGAATTTCTGTGCTCCGAAAAGGCATCCTTCATCTCTGGAACCGACATCCTTGTCGATGGCGGGCTTACCGGCACATTGCAAACCGCATCCACGGCGTAACTCTCAAGTAATCGGCGGATCTCCCTTAAGGCGGGCGGAACCGGCACCGTTGCCGGGCTCAGACTCGCAACCAGAGATGCTTCAAATGCCGCGCGCGCGGGGTTGACGCATCCCACTCGACGGCATCGGGGCGGTCGGCGAGGCGAAGATTGGGAAAGCGCTTCACGACCGAGCGAACGACCAACGGAACGATGTTGCGGGTGATGGCATTGCCGATGCAGGTGTGCATGCCCTGGCCGAATGCGAGGTGGTCCTTCACATTGGGCCGATCGATATCGAAGCGATAGGGATCCGGGAATACCGCAGGATCCTTGCACGCAACCGAGATCATCACATAGACCGGCATGCCCTTGGGAATGATCTTCTCGCCGACCTGGATATCGTCCGTGGCAAAGCGCATCACGAGGCTGACAGGCGGATCCATCCGCATCGCTTCCTCGACCTCAGCCGCTGCCAGTGACGGATCCTGACGAATGCGCTCCGCCATCTCCGGATTCTTGGCGACATATAAGAGACCTGCAGCCGCTGCGCCGGCGACGGTGGAAACGCCGCCGATGAGCAGTACGATCATCATTGCCATCATCTCGTTATCGTCGATCGCACCGTCCTCGGCGCTTTCGGCAATCACGCCGATGAGGTTGCTGCACTTGCCCTCTTTCGCCAGCGCTTGCTGTTCCTTGCAGAACACCACGCCGCGCGCCCATGCGTCGAGATATTCCGGCGGCTTTGGATCACCGGGACGCAGCTTGTCAAGCAATGGGAGCGATTTGACGAAATCGAAGAAGATCTGCTGATGCTCGGGCGCCGTGATCCCGAGAAAGCGGCACATCAACGTGTCGATCGACAAGGGCTTGCTGAATTCCTCGAACGCATCGAACTCGCCTTTGCGGGCAAGCAGCTCGAGCAGGCGATCGACGAGTATCTGGGCGTTCTCGTTCAGCATCTCAGTCCGCTTCGGCGTGAAGGCGGGGTTCACCACCTTGCGGCGCCGCGTGTGATCCGGCGCGTCGGAATAGTTCATCACTGGCAGGCCGTTGAAAAAATCGATTCGCTCCATGCCCGGCAGGCCCTTGGGCTTGAGGCTGGAGAAGCCCTTGAAATTACGCAGAACCGCGATGTTTTGCGTATAGGATGAAATAATGGCCGAAGGCACGCCCTCCATCTTCACGAAGATCGGCGAATCCTTGATCAGCTCCTGCTGGTAGGCGACCGGGTTGTTGCGAAACTCGAGACCGAAGGGATCGAAATCCCGGATCTCAAGCCCCGCATCATCGACCGGCGCGAATGTCGTTTCCATATACATTCTCCCTACACTTCAGCCCTTCATCACCACCACGCCATGATGACGTGACCGCTTCACCCGGGCACGGGCCAACGCAAAACAGTTCAACAGCTTTCGAAGTCCCATTACCTATCAACCGGCATGATCGACCTGCTTCCATGACACGATATCTGGGCCTTCCGGACTCGACCTGGCAAACGATAACACAGGAGAAGATATGACCGACAAGCGCGAAAGAGCGATGGAAATCATCAAGCAGATGCTCGACCCGGAGGTCGCCGCGTTGATGGGCAAGGCCGAAGGCGACGCAGGCTTTGCGTCCGAGATCGGTTCGCTCGCCATGGAAAATGTCTTCGAAAATCTCTGGACCCGTCCTGGCCTTGGCGTTCGCGACCGAAGTCTCGTGACGCTGGGCATCCTGATCGCGCTGCGGGCCGAAGGCGAACTGCGCTTCCACTTTCCGGCGGCGCTGCGCAACGGGGTGACCAGGGACGAACTCGCCGAAGTCATCTATCACGCTTCCGGCTATGCCGGCTTCCCTGCTGCCGCGACTGCGCGTACCGTCGCGGTTGAGGTATTGCCAAAAGAATGAGCGATCATTCCGGCCCACTGAACGAAATCGGAAGCGCCGCGTTTTCGCACGGCAACAGGGCTTACGATCCTGTTCGCCATCGCGACTTTATCTACCACAATCACCTCATTTTTCCGGTAGACTTCGGTCGATAACAAGCCGCTAGGAGCATGTCCGCAATGATTGACGTCTATTATTGGCCGACCCCCAATGGTCAAAAGGTCACCATCATGCTCGAGGAATCGGGCCTTCCCTATCGCGTGATTCCGTTGAACATCGGACGCGGCGATCAGCTGACGCCTGAATTCCTCGCGCTCAATCCCAATCACCGGATGCCCGCCATTGTCGATCAAGCGCCAATGGGTGGCGGCGCGCCGCTCGCCGTCTTCGAATCGGGAGCGATCCTGATGTATCTGGCAGAAAAATCGGGGCAGTTTTGGCCGCAGGAACCCCATCGCAAATATGAAGTTGCGCAATGGGTGATCTGGCAGATGGCGAACCTGGGTCCAAAGCTCGGGGAAAATGGCCATTTCCGCCGCGCGGAAGCCTCGGGCAAGCATGGCGATCTCAGCTATGCCAGACGTCGATTCGATGACGAGGCGAACCGCCTATATGGCGTGATGAACAACCGGCTCTTCGATCGCCCCTATCTCGCAGGCGAGGAGTATTCGATTGCAGACATGGCCAGCTATCCCTGGGCCGCAAGCTCGGAATATCAGGGTCAGGACATCGAGGAATTTCCTTATGTGAAACGCTGGCTCGAAACACTGGCCGCTCGACTCGGCGTCCAGCGTGGCATGGCGGTCGGAAGCGAACTGCGCGAAGACCTAGCCACCATACCGCCTGAGGAAATGGAGCGGCGCAACAAATTCCTCCTCAACCAGCGAGCGCGGCCTACGCCGCGTTGACGCATGTTGTAGCGCGACTCCAATCAAAGCACTCGAACGGCTGTCAATATAGGGCTAGAACAGTCAGCGAAAATGCAACTGTCTTAGCCAAAACGAAAACGACAGACTGTTAAGCCGCACAATATAGCAAATAAGCAAGAATATCGGGAGCAGGATGTGATAGATGTCTATGTCACCGCGTATGGCGGTTCACCCAACGTCTATAAAATACTCCTCCTTCTTGAGGAGACGGGACTACCGTTTCAATTGCAGCCCGTCGACACCTCCAAAGGTGAGCAGTTCGAGCGAGACTTTTTAAGGATAGGGCCCAACAACAAGGTCCCGGTTATCGTGGATCATGCGCCAGTCGATGGCGGCGCTCCGCTTTCGGTTTTCGAATCCGCCGCAATCATGATTTACCTCGCGGACAAGGCAGGCCAGTTCATTCCACCAGCGTCGGACGTGCGCGCTCGCAGCGAGACCATCAGCTGGCTTGTCTGGCAGGTCGCCAACCTGGGACCCTATATGGGCCAGCTTTTCCATTTCAACGTCTACGCACCCGAGAAGCTTCCATACGCGATCAAGCGCTACACCAACGAAGTCGGACGCCTCTACGGCGTCATGGAACGCCGGCTTTCACAGCAAGCCTGGCTTGGAAACGACGATTATTCCATTGCCGACATGGCCTCTTTCGCGCTGACGAGCGAGTGGCGGCGTACTGGGCATGACTTCACCAAATTCCCAAATCTTCTCAAGTGGCGGGATCGCATCGAGGCTCGCCCCGCCTATACCCGCGCCTATGCGGAAAGAGATTATGGCAAGGCCGTGATCGGCGGCTCGGCGCTCTTCGAAGAGGGTACGTGGCAACGTCTCTTCCAGCAAAACGAGGACACGATCGCGCGCTACCAAGCAGACCATAAGAGCGCCTGAGGGCGAGGACGAGGTTGGACAATGCGACGACTTGAAGGACGTGTAGCAATCATCGCGGGCGGGGCTACCGGCATCGGTGCCGCCTGCGCGGAGCGGCTGGTCGCGGAGGGCTGCCGCGTGGTCATCGGAGACCTCAATATCGACGAGGCTCGCAACCTGTGCGCAAAGCTCGGCGATAATACCCACGCCATACATTATGACGCGGCCGACGAGGGTTCGATCAAGCAGATGGTGGACGGTGCGGTGTCGCATTTCGGACGCCTCGACATCCTGCACAACAATGTCGCGCTCACATCGTACGAAGTGAATGTGCAGGACACCACGGTGGTGGACATTCCGCTCACGATCTGGCGCCAGGTATTCGAAGTGAATGTCACCTCGTTCCTGCTCGGCAGCCGTTTCGCCATTCCACACATGATCGCAGCGGGCGGCGGCTCGATCATCAACACCTCATCCGGATCGGGCCGGCTTGGCGACCTGGTGCGCACTGCCTATGGAGTTTCCAAGGCAGCGGTCATCTCGCTGACCCAGCACATCGCCACTCAATATGGCGCGGACAATATTCGATGCAATGCGATCACGCCCGGCGTCATCATGACCAAGAACATGGAAATCGTTGCGGCCGATCTATCACAGATCATCAAGCCGCACGTGCTGACACCACGGCTAGGCAAGCCAGAAGATATCGCGGCGATGGTAGCATTTCTTGCGTCCGACGATTCTGCCTATGTTACCGGCCAAGCGCTGGCTTGCGATGGTGGCATGCAAGCCCATCAGCCCCAGATCGTCGATGTCAGGCGCTTTGAGGCACAGCAGGGCGCCGGCGTGCCGAAATGAACGAAACGTCGAATTTCAGCGGACTTGATCAGGCGCGGTTTCGGAACATCGATCTGTTCGCGCCCGAGCTCAAATCAGATCCAGTCCCGTTTTTCTCCGAATGGCTTCGCGAAGGACTTTGCTATGCCAACATCTCGGGCACGCCTTCGGCGGTCGCAACCCGTTATCACGACGTCGCGACCGCGTTTGCCGATCATGAGAATCTTACCAACGAGAAGCCGCGTCTCGCGGGGTGGGAAAAGCTCGACTATTTCAATGGCGAGCTCAACATAGCATTCAGCGATCCGCCCGTGCACACCCGCCTTCGCAAGACCCTGGCTCCACTCCTGCTTCCGTCCGCAATCCAGCGGCTCGAACCCAAGGTCGTCGAAATAGCGAACCAACTTCTCGTCAAGGCCGGCGGGAATACGCTCGAGGTGATGTCGCAACTTGCCTTGCCTGTTGCAAGAAACGCTGTCCTCGGGGCGCTGCTTGGCCTGCCGGAGGAGGACTTCGCCGTCTTCGTTGCGTTGACCGAAGAAATGTTCAGCCTTGGAGACCTCCCGGCCGGTGCCGGTCATCCTGCCAGCTACAAGGCGGCATGGGCAGCGGCCCTGAGCTACATTGATGACATAGTCGAGCGCGAGCACATGGCGCCCTCCCATAGCCCCGTGGGCTTGCTCGTAGACGCTCACCAACGGGGCGTGCTCACGCGCGGAGAGATAGTCGCGCAACTCGTCACATTGTACGCTGGTGGAACGTCTCCTATCGCGACGCTTATCGGCTCGACGATGCTGATGTTGGCGAGGCACCCCGACCAGCTCTCGTTACTGCGCGCGCGGCCGGCATTGCTCGATGCCGCTATCGACGAGGTGCTCCGCTATCATTCGCCGGGATTGTTCAATTTTAGATTCGCGCGTCGTGATTTCAACTTCAACGGCCTCCCGGTGCTCGAGGGAATGCCCGTCTACATCGTTGGCCACGCAGCCAATTTCGATTCCGCAATCTACTCCAATCCGTACAAATTCGACATCCTGCGGGAACGTAAGCCATTGCTTGCTTTCGGGCGTGGCATCCATTTCTGCATCGGTTTCCACACTGCCAGGATGGTGACCCGTGCGGTGATAGGAGTCGTTCTTGACAGCTTCCGAAACTTCGCGCTCAACGACGAGACGCCGACGATTTACACTGGCAACCCCCAGGAGCGGGCCCCTGTCTCGATCACGTTGAAGGTGGAACGTCGGAACCGACCTTGAGCCTTCGACCGCTCCAAGGGACCCGGTTCGCTTCGATCAACCGGTTTTCAGCGCGGTCAGAACGAGAGCCAGGCTCACGTCGATCCAGTCGCGCGGTTCCGAACAGGGGTTTGGCGATACACGATCGATCGGCCCAGCCACGAGCGTTGGCGAGACCGACTGTCCAATCGACAGGCTGACGATGACGAGCAACAATTCCCTCGGAGTCAGGCCTGATCGGATCGTGCCGTTTTCGCGTCCGCGCAAAAGGATCCGCTCGATGTGGGTCATCAAAATCTGGTGCTTCAGCCAGATGGGATTCTTGCGAATGATCTGCTCGCCGTCGAGAATGATCTGATCGGCGATAAATCTTATGCCATATTCAAGGTTCGTCTCGAAGATACCGCGTATGATGAATTCGATCGCCTGGAGGGGTTCGAGGGAGTCGAGGTCGACGGCATTCAGGAAGTCGGTGCTGGTGGCACCGAGAACCGCCAGGACTTCCGAATATAAACTCTCCTTGTTGTCAAAATAATGGAAGACAAGCTGTTGGCTGACACCTGCCGAGCTTGCGATGTCCTCGATGCGCGTCTGCCGCAAACCATGCTTGGCAAATTCGGTCTTGGCCGCAGCCATTATGCGATCCAGCGATGATTGCCCTGCCTGCGCGGTCTGCTTGCTGCTCTGTCGCTTAATCACCATTCGTCTCTCGATCTTCAGGTTTGCAGATGCAAGGCAGCCCCCTTTGCCGGACCAACCCCACTGGACGACGCTCTTATGACGCAGGATAACAGGCAAACCTTTTGCTGGCTGATATATCAACACCCGTGCGCAAACTCCGGCAAGGGCCCTATCTGGAACTAGGGTCAGGACTCATTGATCACAACCAGAAGATGACGGTAGCGGCGATTGCGATGGCGGACATGAAGGTGTGGGCGCAGCGATCATATCGGGTGTGAATGCGCCGCCAGTCCTTGATTTTGGCGAACAGGTTTTCGATCAAGTG
>CANJQJ010000014.1 GCA_947476425.1 Sphingomonadaceae bacterium
GCCGAACCCAAAACCCCTTCCATCAACCCCGCAAACCATCGACCACACGCGACGAAATAGGCGCTGCGGATACGCTCGTCCTGATCAAACCGACAGTGCGTCAGGACGCCAATCCAGACCAACTACCGCTCCGTCATGAATACGATGGGCTAGACAGGCACCTATAGATAACAAGAAGGTGGTCGGCGTGGCGGCAGTTCACAGCATTTCTCCGATTAAATCGGCATCGGCGATGATGACCCCGTGGCGCAAGCGACGGATGTGCATGATCCTGTCCGATGCCCCGGCACCGGCGGCATTGCGCGAGATTTCCGGAACCGGTGCCTTCCTCGAGACGAACGCTCGTCCGCCGCTGGAAAGCCGGGTGTGTTTCCACCATCCCGAAGCAGGCGCAATAGACGCGCGGGTGACGGCGATCGCGAGCGACGGCATCCGCATTTCCTTTGCAGCCGGCATCGGATCAATGGCCTTTGCGCTCGCCGCGATCGCCGCCGACATGACGCAGGGCTGAAACGCGGCGAAGCCAGGGATGATCATCCCCGGCTGTCCGAACCGTACGGAGCGCCAGGGGCGAAAAGCTGATCGAAATACCGCCGGTCTGCTCAAGCAAGGTGCGATCGGCCTTGAGCCATCGGGGCGTACAGCCCACCGGCAAGCGCCGCTCGCTCACGGCGATGTCCGCATCCGCGCATAATCGCCGCATTTCATCCCAATCCACCAGATAGGCGCTTCGCGTGGCGAGGAGCTTCATCCGGAAGCCGCCGGCAACGATATCGGCCACGCAGAAATCGGCGCTGCAACGCGCGGTCGGCAGGTCGTCGAGTGAATCCGTCGCCACGCCAGCTGCGGATTCCGCGAAACTGTCTCGCACGAAATCGCCAGCGCGTGGGCGCAGGAGTGCCAGTTCGCCGGTCGGTCCGCGCAAGGCGAGATGGCGGCCGTCCCCCATGATCATGAGATCGGGTGCCGGTGCGAAATAGGCCCAGATCGCTCCGACCGCGAACGGGGCAATCCCGGCGGCGCGAATCCCGCCTTTCCAGAGCAATATCCAGATCCCGCCAAGTACCATCAACGCGAACGCCGGCACCGGCATCGTCGGCAGCGACGCCACCGCCCCGGGCCAGCCGCTCACGTTTTGCGCCAGCGCGATAAGCAACTTCATCGACAGGCCGACAAGCCACCATATCGGCGCGCCCCATCCAGCGATGTCCAGGAACAGCGCCAAGCCTTCGAGTGGCATTATGACGAAACTTGTGAATGGGATAGCGACGATATTTGCCACGGCACCGTAAAGGCCGGTGCGATGGAAATGGTAAAGCGCGATTGGTGCGAGCGCAATCTCGATGGCAACGCCGATCAGCAGCGTGGCCCCGGCTTCGCGGATCGCGCGCATCAATCCGCTTTCGTCCCTGCGTGCGAACCATCCGCCGGTGACGGGATGCTGATGAACCGCCAGAAGCACCGTGACCGCGGCAAAACTCATCTGGAAGCTCGGGCCGATCAGGGATTCGGGCCAGAGCATCAGGAGCAGCATGGCACCGGCGGCAACGAGGCGGAGCGTCATCGCTTCACGTCCCATCACGAGTGCGATCAGGATCAGCACTGCGGCAATACAGGATCGAAGCGTCGGAACTTCAGCGCCCGCAATCAGCGTGTAGGCGATTCCGGCGAGCGCCCCCGCGCCCGCCGCGATGATGGTCAAAGGCAGCCTCAGCGCGAGTGTCTGGCTCAAGGCGAGCATTCGCATGACCAGCAACATCGTCCCGCCGATCACAACTGCCACATGAAGTCCGCTGATCGAAAGCAGGTGGGCCAGCCCGGCGGTACGCATCGCAGCGGCGTCCTCCTCTGTGATTGCACCTTGATCTCCAGTGACGAATGCGGCCGAGATGCCGCCGGGCGATCCGGGCAGGCGCCGTTCGATATGCGCGGTCAAGGCAGCCCGCCACAGCGCGATCTGACCGGAAAATCCCGTCGCAGGCTCGCGCGCCAGGACCGCTATCGAGTCAAGCGCTCGCCCGGTGGCACCGATCCCCCTGAACCATGCGATCCGCCCGAAATCATAGCCGCCCGGAAGCAGCGCCTCGCCCGGCGGCATGAGCCGCGCCCGGATCCTGATCCGCGCTCCGGGCTGGACATCGCGGGCCATATATTGGTCATCGACATTGACCCGGACTCTCGGCGGAAGAGCCTGGCCCGGATCGACCGTCACCTGCAATCGCACCATCGCGCGCGCCGTGAGGAGTTCGATATGCTCGATCTTGCCGGTGAATATCGCGACCTGTGGTCGATCGAGCCTGACAGCGGCAACGGATTCGGCCCGGAGCCAGACCAGGCCACATCCGATGGCGGAAAAGACGAGCGCGACGGCAAGCATCCGCCCCATTCGTCCCGGACCAAGCAAGAACAGGCTGGCCAGCGCAGCGCCAAGGGTACCGAGGATGAAGGCGATCCACCCATCCCGTTGCGGAATGACGAACCAGCACGCTATTCCGATGCCAAGCGCTACCGGCAGCCAAAGTGCCAATTGATCTCGCTCGCGATCGCAGACCGCGTCGAGCCAATCGGAAATCCTCGACATTGGCGTGGCCCCCACCCCTTTGATGCAGTGCACACACTATGTTAGGGGGCCGAACCCCTGTTTCCGGCAGGGAATGACGGGAGCATGCAAGCGTGGGCGAAAGCAAGCAAAATCAAATGGTAGTGACCCGATTTGCGCCTTCGCCGACCGGTTACCTGCACATCGGCGGCGCTCGCACCGCACTTTTCAATTGGCTTTTTGCCCGTCATCACGGCGGAAAATTTCTGCTGCGCATCGAGGATACCGATCGCGCGCGCTCCACCCAGGATGCAATCGACGCCATTATCGATGGAATGCAATGGCTCGGCCTCGATTGGGACGGCGATACATTCTATCAGTTCGAGCGCGCCGCGAGGCATGCCGAAGTCGCGAACCAGCTGCTGGCGGCGGGCCATGCCTATCGCTGCTTCGCCACCCCCGAGGAGCTGACGGCACTGCGCGAACAGCAGCGCGCCGCCAAGCAGCCGATGCGCTATGACGGACGCTGGCGCGATCGCGCGCCTTCCGAGGCGCCCGAGGGCGCGCCGTTCGTGATCCGCCTCAAGGCAGAACGCGAGGGAGAGACGACCATCGAGGATCGAGTCCAGGGCTCAGTCACGGTTCGGAATGCCGAACTCGACGACATGGTCCTGCTCCGTTCGGACGGCACGCCGACCTACATGCTTGCCGTGGTTGTCGATGACCACGACATGGGCGTCACCCACGTCATTCGAGGGGACGACCATCTCAACAACGCGTTCCGCCAACTCGGCATCTTACGTTCGATGGCCAAGATCGAGGCGGGTTGGGCCGAACCCATCTACGCTCACATTCCGCTTATCCACGGCGCGGATGGCGCAAAGCTTTCGAAACGCCACGGCGCGCTTGGCGTCGACGCCTACCGCGACGAACTCGGCATGCTGTCCGAAGCGGTCGATAACTATTTGCTTCGCCTCGGCTGGGGCCATGGCGACGACGAGATCATCAGTCGCGAACAGGCCGTCCAGTGGTTCGAGCTCGACCATGTGGGCAAATCCCCATCGCGCTTCGACATCAAGAAGCTGGAGAACATCAACGGCCACTATATGCGTGAGGCGGACGATGCCCGGCTGGCGAAGCTCACGGTACCGCATGTAGAACGACTGCTCGGGATCGAGCTCACCCTCGCTGAGATCGACCTTCTGCAGCGCAGCATGGAATTTCTGAAGCCGCGCGCCAAGAGTCTGCTCGAACTCTCCGAAGGCAGCAGCTTTCTCTTTCGCAAGCGCCCAATTGACGTGGACGAACGCGCATCAGCCCTGCTAGACGATGCAGGACTCGCACTGCTTGTTAAGCTATATCAGGCATTGCGGCCGCTAGAAGACTGGACATCCCCCGAAATCGAGGGTGCTATTCGGGAAGTGGCCGAGGCAGCGGAAGTTGGTCTGGGCAAGGTCGCCCAGCCGCTTCGCGCAGCGCTGACCGGCCGTACAACATCCCCCGGCATCTTTGATGTACTAGTCCTGCTAGGCCGCGATGAAAGTCTGGGCCGAATGGCGGACCGGATCGGGTCGCTGGCTATCGAAAATTAAGAAGGGAGCATCGACTATGGGGGACAACAGCGCGAAGCTGAATTTCGGCGGTCAAGAGACCGACTACAAGGTGCTGTCGGGCTCCGTCGGTCCGGAAGTGATCGACATCCGCAAGCTCTACGCCAACACTGGCGCCTTCACCTATGATCCCGGCTTCACCTCGACAGCGAGCTGCGAATCCAAGCTCACCTACATCGATGGCGACCAGGGCATATTGCTCCATCGCGGCTATCCGATCGACCAGCTCGCCGAACAGTCGTCGTTCATGGAAGTCGCCTACCTGCTGTTGCGTGGCGAGCTGCCGGGCAAGAGCGAGCTTGAAAGCTTCACGCGCACGATTAGCCGTCACACGATGCTCAATGAGCAATTGTCGACCTTCTATCGCGGCTTCCGTCGCGATGCGCATCCGATGGCGATCATGTGCGGCGTAGTCGGGGCGCTTTCCGCCTTCTACCATGACTCCACGGACATCAACGATCCATACCAGCGCATGGTGGCCTCGCACCGGCTGATCGCCAAGATGCCGACGATCGCAGCGATGGCCTACAAATATTCGGTCGGCCAGCCTTTCGTCTATCCGCGCAACGACCTGAGCTACACCGGCAACTTCCTGCGGATGACGTTCAGCGTGCCCGCGGAAGACTATGTCGTCGATCCGGTGATCGAAGATGCTATGGACAAGATCTTCATCCTCCACGCCGATCATGAGCAGAATGCATCGACCTCGACCGTCCGCCTTGCTGGTTCGTCGGGCGCCAATCCATTCGCGTGCATCGCGGCCGGCATCGCATGCCTGTGGGGTCCGGCGCATGGTGGGGCCAACGAGGCAGCGCTCAACATGCTGCGCGAGATCGGCACCGTCGATCGCATTCCGGAATATATCGCCCGCGCGAAAAACAAGGACGATCCCTTCCGCCTGATGGGCTTCGGCCATCGCGTTTATAAAAACTACGATCCGCGCGCGAAGGTCATGCAGAAGACCGCGAACGAAGTTCTGGAGCGCCTCGGCGTCAAGGATCCGGTGTTCGACGTCGCCCGCGAGCTCGAGCAGATCGCGCTCAACGATCCGTATTTCGTCGAGAAGAAGCTCTACCCGAACGTGGACTTCTATTCGGGCGTAATCCTGTCCGCGATCGGCTTCCCGACGACGATGTTCACGGTGCTGTTCGCACTTGCCCGCACCGTCGGCTGGGTAGCGCAGTGGAACGAGATGATCTCGGATCCCGAGCAGAAGATCGGCCGTCCGCGCCAGCTCTACACCGGCCCAACGGCCCGCGACTATGTCGACGTCGACAAGCGTTGATTGATGAAAATCCCTCTCCCGTCTCGTCGGGAGAGGGCGATTATCAGTCCCGCGCCGGAAGCGTCAGGATGAAACGGGCGCCCTGCCCCAAGGCACTGTCGACCTGAAGGTCGCCGCCCATCGCGCGCGCAAGTCGCCGGGATATATAAAGACCCAATCCCGATCCGCTTGGATCGTTACGATCGAGCCGCTCGAACTTTTCGAAGACCCGGTCATGATCGGCAGATGCGATGCCCTTGCCTTGATCCGCGACGATCAGCACTGCATTTCCCCCATCGCGTTCAGCGCGAAGCCAGATCATGCCGCCTTGTGGTGAATAGCGAACCGCGTTGCCGATCAGGTTGACGAGGATCTGGAGAACGCGACGAAACTCGCCATTTGCCGGCAACGCCTCGTTGAGATCGGGAGCATCAATGCTGACTCCGCTATCGGCGGCGCGCACGGCGAGCAAGCCCGCAGCGCGACGGGCGACATCACAAAGGTCGATCGCTTCGCGTTCGGGACGAAAATCCGGGCTCTCGATCGCCTGGACTTCGACCAGATCGTCAACGAGCGACATCAGGTGACGTCCGGCCGACGCTATATCGGCCGCATAGTCCGCATAACCACGCCGCAGTGGGCCGTCATTTTGCTGACGGATGACGTCGGCATTGGCAATGATCCGATCGAGCGGCGCCTTGAGCACCCTGCCGATCTCGGCTCCGAAACTTGAATCCGGCGATGGCGCCTTGTCAGGCGATTTCTCGTCGGTCTCGCCTACGCGGACTGCAGTTCCCCGATAGCCAGCGAACGCATTGCCCTCGTTGAACAGGGGAATACCCGCAAGATTGAGAATGCCGTAATCGGATCCCCTCAGCCGCGCCTGCTGGCCGGCAAAGCCCCGCTGGGCTGCGAATGCATCGAGTAACGGCATGGTGCCGTCCTCTGATTCAAACAGGCTGAAGAAGCGCGTAAATGATTGTCCGACCAGCGATTTTCCGCTCGATCCGAGCGCCAGCGCGGGCGCATCGGAGATGGCGGTGAGAACCAGTTGCTCGTTCACCGTCCAGGAGAAATCCGCCGCGGCACGCGCGAAATCGACGCGCCGGCTCTTGCCCTTGCTCCGGATCGCGGCGCCGGCAGGGCGAGTCGTCCATTCGACAATCTCGATCTGTACCATGTCGTCATCCGGTCGGGCATTGATGAACAGCTCGATATCGGTGCCATTGTCGGCAGTGGCTACTGCGCGCGACACTGGCGCCTGAAGCTGCGCCACGAGGCGAACCAGCGCGACGAGCTGTGGAATGACGACCATTCCCCCCGGCTTCCCGCCGGTCTGGACGTGCAGCACGGCAAGCGGCGGATCGGCATCGACCAGGCGCCCCTCGGCGTCGATCGTTCCGCAAATCGGAAAAAGGCTTTCAATGCCAATCATGCAGCCACGCGATCCTCATCGTCGCTTCGCCACGGACGGATCAATGCCCTTGCCGCCTCGACCGACAAATCGTCAAACGCGTCAGCGGCAGCGCCGAGCTCATAATCCGCATCGGATGTTTGCCCGCCTCGCGCAATCAACAGATCCGTGATGAGGCGAAGTGCCAGGGTGCGATCCCATCCGGTTGCGCGTAGCAGCAGTGTCATCCGGCTGGCATCGCGATCGGCGATCATCGTCCAGATCAGCGACGAGGATACTTCGGATCGCACGGCAAGCGACGCAACCCACAGATGCAGCCAGCCCTCGCGAAACGCACCATAGCACAGCGCATCGTCCAATTCGCCATCGCGATGAAGCAGCACGGCAAGCGCCCGTGCAAGCCGATCGGCGGCGTCACTCCGCTCATGTCGCGCAAATACGGCATCGACTGCGCCGACAAGATCGCGATCGGGATCGTCGAGGGTTTCCGCAATCCGCCATGTGATGCGATGGAGGACGGCTGCCGGAAGCTCTGCGGCAATCAGCAAGGGCTCGCCAAACCGGTCGACCCGGCGACTTTCTGCGCTCAGCAAGGAGGAAGCTGCCTCGGCGATCGCATGATCGGCGTGGCCGGTCAGTCCCTCGACGATGATGTTGCCCGAAAAATGCGCGCGCAGCGATCGACCGAGATAATGCTCGTCCGCCCGACGAAGCAGCAGCCCGGCAAGCTCGGGATCGCGCATTGCGCGCGAATGCGCGAGCTTTCGCCACGCGACGCCGCGCTCGACATCGGGAAACATGGAACGGGCGATTTCTTCGACCAGCCCCTCAAGCATCCGCGTCATCGTCGCATGTTCGCGATCGGAAAGGCGCACCTCCGACGGACGAAACAGATCATTGAGCGCACCGCCCAGACGGGCACGTGCGCTATCCGCCGCGCGCGCGGCATCGGCGATGAAACTGTCGACCGCCGACCCGGTTGAATCGGGCGACGCGGGATGGGACGCGGACATGCCAGTTGATGTACGATGAATTGCGTTAAGGTCTCGCTAAACCTGTTGGCCGCGCATTTTCAACGCAATCGCGTCATGGACCATACGCTGGGCGACCACGAACGACGTTATCGCATAGAGCGCGGCCGCTACCATGCCGCTTCCCCAGAGGCCGCCGGCCGCAAAAGGGAGGAACATCCAGATCAGCCCGTCGCCGGTCGCCATGAACGGCATCGGGGCACGATTATCGAGCCGCCTTGCCGTGCGCCATTCGCTTGCCAGCGCTGCCATCACACCGATGACAAGCACAGCAAGCAACGCCCAACCCCATTGGCCATCGTCACCGAGGCGCACGCCAAGGACAACCAGCGCTGCCGCCGCGATCATCAACCGCGCCTCGCGTAGCCGCTGTTCATGCCTGAGCCGGGTGACCCGGACGTCGGCCAATCGCTGGGCAATCGATGCGACGGGCCCGCTGGCGACGAGCAGCAGCAGCCCCGTCGTGAACCAGCCCGCCGCCGCCGGCGCGAACGCCAGCAGCGCAAGGACGACCGAGGCAAGCTGAATCCACCAGGGATCGAGCTGGCGGCGCGCGAGCGCAGCAATGGCGCTCCGCTCGATCAAGGGAAATATGTAGCGCGCAGGCCAGCCGACCCGCATGCCAGCCGAACCGTCGATGATGCGTTGTTCGAGCGCGCTGAGATCGGCGGCTTCACGAGCGAAGACGGGATGTTCGGGATCCCCGCCCTCGCCATGGGCAGCAACCGCAGGGAGGATTACCGCGCCGGCCTGGAGCATTCGGCGGAGCAACGTGAGTGCGAAATCCCAATCGCCGAGTTGAGCTGCGGTTTCCTGGAGCCGCCCACCCTCGATCAGCGCAAGGCCAGCCCATCGCGAGTGTGCGTCGATGCGCTCGAAATCCTCCAATCCGGGCTGGTCCGAGAGCGCGAGCAAGGCGGGCGCATGCGCGGCGGCCAGTCGTTCGAATGCCGCTGCGGGGGCGATGCAGCCGTCAGCGACGATAAGCACAGTCTCATCGGGATGGATGCGATCGGCGGCATCGGCGACCGTGCGGGCGATATCGACGCGAAAGCCATCACGCCGAAGCCGGTCGATCGCAGCGATCAGCGGAGCCGGC
This sequence comes from Sphingomonadaceae bacterium, assembly GCA_947476425.1. Lineage (GTDB taxonomy): Bacteria > Pseudomonadota > Alphaproteobacteria > Sphingomonadales > Sphingomonadaceae > CANJQJ01. The sequence goes on from CANJQJ010000014.1 coordinate 8,958, forward strand.
AGGCGCTCGACGAGAATGATGATGTGCAACGCGCCGGCGCGGACCGCACGACGGACCTGATGCTCAAGCAAGGTGGCGCCCGCGAGCGGAAGCGCCGCGCGGAGCAGGTCGCTACCGTCGTCAATCGTCTGCGATGCGAAGATCAGCGCAGCCAACGCCATGTATGTTCCCCGAAACTCTGTAACGGGGCGATAGGACGAACAGGCTAAATTATCAAACCGGCATCAGCGAACGAATGTCGCCACTGCCTTCTCGATGGCAGCGAGCGCCACCGGGTCATTGGGCACGCCGCGAACCGCCAGTTCCGCGCACTCCATCAGTGCCACCGCGCCGAAACTTGCCGCCAGCCCCTGCAAGCGAAGCGAAGCCATGCGCCAGTTTGCATCGCATCGCGCGCGCTTCAGCTGGTCGACGAGCGCTTCCGCACTTTCGATAAAGGCGGTGCGAAGTTCCTGGACGAGCCGGGAATCGTCCCCGACTGCAGCGGCCAGCGCGATATGGAGAGCTCCGGGATCATATGCCATGACCGGAACATAGACTGCGGTGCTTAACGGGAGATTGAAACACTTCCCCTTTCGCTTGACGAGAAAGCTGGTAATGTTCCGCCCATGACAAACAGGGGCACCGCCGCCGAGGAATGGCGAAATCAAAAAGACGCCGAAGGCGCCCAATTCCTCGCTGCTGAACAGGCACCCGATGCCTGGGCCATTCTTGACGACGACAGCGACGATCACGACCGCGAACACCGTCATGCAAGATTGCCGCGCCGCGCCTCCTTCGGCGACAAATTGCCCGCCCTGCTGCTGGCCTTTGTCGCGCTTGCCTGGATGGGCGGGATCGCATGGAAGATTTCCGGTACGGGGCCTGCGATGACGACGGGCCTCGTCGAGATGCTCAGTCTGATGGCACTGGTGAGCGGGCCGGTCGCAGTCCTCGGGATCGCCTACCTGCTGGTTGGGCCGACAAGCCGTCGCGAGGCGCGCCGCTACGGTCGCACCGCGGCCGCGATGCGGGCGGAAACCGCGCGGCTCGACGATATCATGGTCGCGCTCGCCGATCGCGTCGAGGCAACCAGCCGGGCGATGTCCGAGCAGATCAGCCTGCTGGAGAACCAGGGCCTCGCAACCAGCAAGCATATTGCCGACATCAATGAATCGATGCGCGAGAATATCACCTCGCTCTCGCGCCACTCGCTGCTGCTTGGCGCCGCCGCGACTTCAGCCCGCGAGGAAATGAAGACGCTGCTAAACGACATGCCGGCCGCCGAGGCCAAGATGGGCGAACTGACCGGGCTCCTCCGGGGCGCCGGTCATATCGTCGACAGCCAGGCGGCTGGACTGCAAAGCCAGTTGGTCAGCATAGCGCAGCGAGCCCGGGACGCTGATGAAGCTGCGGGCAATACTGCGGAACGGCTCGCCGACCAGCTCATACGGATCGAACAGACCAGCAACGATGCCGCCCAGGCGCTCGGTCGCGCGACGCACGGCATGAGTGACGCGGTCGACGCGGTAATCGGCAAGGCGGGTCGTGCGGTCGAGGATTCACGACGCGGGATGGATATCCAGAGCGCATCCATGATCGCGATGATCGAGCAGGGCCGCGCCGCGCTCGATCGCGCCGGGATGGAATCCACCCAGCTGATCGCCACGCGGATCGAAGATATTGCCCATCAGGTCGAGACGATCGCAACACAACTGGCCGGACAGGATCTCGCCAGCGAAGCGCTGTTCAAGAGCCTTCGCAATGGACTCGCCGATGCCGAGGATCGCTTTGCGGCGCTGAAGGAAAACTCGACCGAGCGCACCGCCGACCTGGCCGAAGTGATCGTCGCGCTGACCGAGCATGCCGAACATCTCACTGGCCGCCTCGGCGCGAGCGCCGACGTCGCGGCCGACCTGCTTGGGCGGACAGAAGCGCTGCGTGGCGCGATCGACGCATGCACGCGTGACGTCAATACGTCGCTGCCGCTCGCACTCGCCACGCTCGAGGAGCAGCTCACCCACAGCCAGACCGCGATCAACGCAGCGTTGCCCGATGCCCACCGCCTCGAGAAGGCGGCGCGCTCGGTTTTCGAAAGCGTCAGCGAAACCGGGGATGCGCTTGCGCATCACAGCCAGGCCCTCGCCAGCCTCGGGGAAAACGCGGCAATGCAACTCGGCCAGGTGCGCGAAGAGGCGGAGCAGCTCAACAAGCTCATATCGGCGGCCGATGACAGCATCGCCCAGCTCAGCGGAGGCTCCACCACGCAACTCGTGGATGCGCTGCACCGCGTCCGCCAGGCGGCCGCCGAAGCGACTGAACGCGCCCGCACGACACTTGGCGCGGTTATCCCGGAAGCCGCCGAAGCGCTGGCCAATGCGAGTGCCGAGGCCATCGAGCGTGCCGTTACCGAACCTGTCCAGCGTCAGCTCGCAGCGCTTGAACAATCGGCGCAGACCGCCGTGCAGGCTGCCCAGGCAGCTGGCGAACGGCTGATGCGGCAGATGCTGACCATCGCGGAAACGACGCGGACGGTCGAAAACCACATCAACGAAGCCAAGGCCGAAGCCGAGCGAAGCGACCAGGACAATTTCTCGCGTCGCGTATCACTGCTCATCGAATCGCTGAACTCGACTGCGATCGACGTCACCAAGATCCTCTCCAACGAAGTCACAGACGCGGCCTGGGCGGCTTACCTGCGCGGCGATCGGGGAGTCTTCACGCGCCGGGCGGTCAAGCTGCTCGAGGCGGGCGAAGCGCGTGACATCGCGCGGCATTACGAGGAAGAACCTGAATTCCGCGAGCAGGTGAACCGCTACATCCACGACTTCGAGGCAATGCTGCGCCGTGTCCTCGCGGTGCGCGACGGCACGCCGCTTGGGGTCACCCTGCTCTCTTCCGACATGGGCAAGCTCTATGTCGCGCTGGCACAGGCGATAGAGCGGCTGCGCACTTAGGGTGCAATCAGGTCAGGTTGAATCGTCTTCCTGACAAGCCAAACATATAACGCGTCATCCCCGCGGAGGCGGGGATCCATCTCCCGACCTTGCGGCGGGAGATATTCTCAGGAGATGGGTTCCCGCCTTCGCGGGAATGACGAACGGAAGGCGTTTACGCTCAAATTCCGTCTTCGACCGGCTCCAGTCCCTTTTGCGACAGCCGCGTCGCCAGATCCGCAAGGCAGGCGTCGAGCACCGGCATCTCGGTCGAACGGATCACGAAGTTGGCGCCAACGCGTCCTTCGCGGAAGAAGGGATAGCTGCCGATCTGGACGCCCTCATGCGCCTTTTCAGTGGCGCTCAAAAGATCCGCCACCTCGCTTTCCGCAACCCAACATCCAAGCGTACGGGCAATCAGCGGCTTGCCGCCTTCGAGCTTGCCGTTGAGCCCATCGAGCATCAGCGCAGCAATATGGGGCACGCCGGCGAGGATGAAGATGTTGCCGATACGCAGGCCAGGAGCGCCGGACAGGCGGTTTTCAACGAGTTCGGCACCATCGGGAACCCGCGCCATGCGCAGCCGCGCCTCGGTGACCCCGCCGCGCGTGGCGTAATATTCTTCAAGAATGCCGCGTGCGACCGGATGAATGACCACCGAAAGCCCGAGGGCGGCGGAAATCGCATCTACCGTGATGTCGTCATGGGTCGGGCCGATGCCCCCCGTCGTGAAGAGATAATCGTTGGTGACGCGCAACGCGTTCACCGCTTCGCCGATCGAATCCATATCATCGGCGACGACACGGACCTCCTTCAATCGGATGCCCTGGAGGTTGAGCCATTTCGCCAGCTGCGCGATGTTCGCGTCCTGGGTTCGGCCGGAAAGGATTTCATCGCCGATCACAATGAGAGCGGCGGTCCAGATGCGATCGTTCGACATGATGGTCCCATAACCTGATGCGATGCTCTCGCAAAGCGGCGAAGCTTGTCCTATATCGAGCGACATGGTCGATTATGTTTCCATCGCCGCTGGCGAACCCGTGGCCCGCAATGGGTCGATCAAGCTTTATGGCTCCGATGGCTTCGAAGGAATGCGCCGCGCCGGGCTGCTCGCTGCCGAAACTCTGGACGCGCTGGCGCCGCATGTCGTGCCGGGCGTCTCGACGCAGGAACTCGACGATTTCGTCCGCCGGTTCACGCTGGATCGCGGCGGGATTCCGGCAACGCTCAATTATCGCGGCTACACGCACAGCTGCTGCATCAGCATCAACCATGTGGTCTGCCACGGCATTCCGTCGGAAAAAAAGCTAAAGGATGGCGACATCGTCAATATCGACGTCACCCCCATCATCGATGGCTGGCATGGCGACAGCAGCCGGATGTACCTTGTGGGCGACGTGCCGATCAAGGCGAAGAAACTTGTCGACATCACCTATGAATGCCTGATGCTGGGCATTGCGCAAGCGAAGCCCGGCAACCGGCTTGGCGACGTCAGCAGCGCGATCCAGAGCCATGCCGAACGGCATCGCTACGGCGTCGTGCGCGATTTCTGTGGTCATGGGCTTGGACGCGTATTTCATGATGCGCCCGAGGTCGTGCATGTCGGGCGCCCCGGCACCGGTCCCGAGTTGCGGCCGGGGATGTTCTTCACGATCGAACCGATGATCAATATCGGCCGGGCGGACGTGAAGGTGCTCGAAGACGGATGGACGGCAGTGACGCGCGACCGATCGCTTTCCGCACAGTTCGAGCATTCGATCGGGATCACCGAGGACGGCTGCGAGATATTCACCAAGAGCCCGACGGGCAGGGATGCCCCGCCCTACGCTTAAGTGCCGCGGGAGGACGGGGCGAGTCGCGCCGTCCAGCCCAACGCGGCGGTCTGGTAGCTGCCCAAAAAGCAAGCAGAATGGCCAAATCCTGCACAATCTTTCAGCAATGCCGCACTTGCGAAGCGCGAAATAGCGATGCAGCTTGCGCCTTTCCATCTGGCACGTTTATTGAAGGCCGCGCTTGGACGAGAGGACGGAGTTTCAGTGAAAAAGATCGAGGCGATCATCAAGCCATTCAAGCTCGACGAAGTGAAGGAAGCCCTTCACGAAGTCGGCGTTTCGGGTATCACCGTGACCGAGGCCAAAGGCTTTGGCCGCCAGAAAGGCCACACCGAACTCTATCGCGGCGCCGAATATGTCGTCGACTTCCTGCCCAAGGTTAAGCTTGAAGTCGTCGTGGAATCGAGCATGGCGGATCGGGTCGTAGAAGCCATCGCCAATGCTGCCCAGACCGGGCGCATCGGGGACGGCAAGATCTTCGTCATGCCGGTTGAATCCGCCGTGCGCATTCGCACCGGCGAGAGAGATTCCGACGCAATCTGACAGCGTATCGAGAGGTTAGCATCGAGACGTTCGCACCGAGACGGGCGCCGGGCAAAGCACATCATAACAGTAACAATCGACCATCATTTTTCTTGTTGGGGAAGGCAAAACACATGGCCAAAACTGCCACTGATATTCTCAATCTGATCACCGAGAAGGAGATCGAGTGGGTCGATCTTCGCTTCACCGACCCGAAGGGCAAGTGGCAGCATCTCACGATGTGTTCGGTCGTCGTCGGCGAAGACGAACTGACCGACGGCTTCATGTTCGACGGCAGCTCGATCGAGGGCTGGAAGGCGATCAACGAGTCCGACATGATCCTCAAGCCGGATCTCGACGCGACTTATATCGATCCCTTCTCGGCAACCCCGATGCTGATCCTGATCTGCGACATCGTCGAGCCCTCGACCGGCGAACTCTACTCCCGCGATCCGCGCTCGACCGCCAAGCGCGCCGAAGCCTATACCAAGTCGCTCGGCATCGGCGATACGGTCTATGTCGGTCCGGAAGCCGAATTCTTCATCTTCGACGACGTTCGCTTCGAGAACACCTACAACTCGTCTTTCTACAAGATCGACGACATCGAGCTGCCCACCAACATGGGTCGCGAATATGAAGGCGGCAATCTTGGCCACCGTCCGCGCGCCAAGGGCGGCTATTTCCCGGTCGCGCCAGTCGACAGCTGTGTCGACATTCGTGGCGAGATGGTTTCGACCATGCTCGAAATGGGCCTGCCGATGGACAAGCATCACCACGAAGTCGCCGCATCCCAGCATGAGCTGGGCATGACCTTCGGCACGCTCGTCGAGACCGCCGATCGCATGCAGGTGTACAAGTATGTCGTCCACCAGGTCGCCCAGGCCTATGGCAAGACCGCGACGTTCATGCCGAAGCCGATCAAGGAAGATAACGGCTCGGGCATGCACACGCATATCTCGATCTGGAAGGGCAGCGATCCGCTGTTCGCCGGCAACGGCTATGCGGGGCTCTCGGAGCTGGCGCTGTTCTTCATCGGCGGCGTGATCAAGCATGCCAAGGCGATCAACGCCTTCACCAACCCGTCGACCAACAGCTACAAGCGACTGGTCCCGGGCTATGAAGCCCCCGTGCTGCTCGCTTACTCGGCGCGCAACCGTTCGGCTTCGTGCCGCATCCCCTACGGCGCAGGTGCCAAGGCTAAGCGCGTCGAGATCCGCTTCCCGGATGCGACCGCCAACCCGTATCTCTGCTACGCCGCGCTGCTGATGGCTGGTCTCGACGGTATCGAGAACAAGATCCATCCGGGTGAGGCGATGGACAAGAATCTGTATGATCTTCCGCCGGAAGAACTCGCCCAGGTTCCGACGGTTTGCGCATCGCTCCGCGAAGCGCTCGGCGAACTCGACAAGAACCGCACCTTCCTGACCAAGGGCGGCGTGTTCACCGACGACCAGATCGACTCGTTCATCGAACTGAAGATGCACGAAGTCGCTCGTTGGGAAATGAGTCCGTCGCCGGTCGAATTCGACATGTATTACAGCGCGTAACCAGCGCTCTGATCAAGACGCAAGGGCGCCTCGGAGGGAAATCTCCGGGGCGCTTTTGTTTGACTGGGCGACGATCGCTGCAACGAGCGATTGTAACAATAGTGTCACAGTGGCAGTGGCTGGTGCATGCATGCTCCCCTCGCCCAGGCTGAAGGATCGACGCGATCACCGCTGGGATCGCGGGAATTTCTCGTCATGATGGCGGCGGTGATGGCAATGCATGCGATCGGCATCGACATCATGCTGCCTGCGTTGCCCGCGATGGCGCATTCGCTGCATATTCCGCACGTAAACCAGCGACAGCTGATCATCACGGCCTATGTGATGGGCTTTGCGGTAACCCAGATAATCTTCGGACCGCTATCGGATCGCTATGGCCGCAAGCCGGTGCTCCTCACGGGGCTTTGCCTCTATGCAACGACCGCGCTGATCGCGAGCATGGCGATGAGTTTCGAGCTCATGCTGGCCGCACGATTGATGCAGGGAATGGCGGCGTCGGCAGGGCGAATACTTTCGATTTCGATCATTCGCGATCGCTACGCGGGACCGCAGATGGCGCGGATGATGTCGACGATCTCGGTGATCTTCATGGCGGCACCAATTCTCGCGCCGAGCATCGGGCAGATCATTGTGATCTTTGCGCAATGGCGGGGCGTATTTTTCTTCATGGCCGGCACGGCCTTCGCAGTCGCGTTGTGGATATCGATGCGTTTACCAGAAACGCTCGATCCCGATCATCGCCGGCCGTTCACGCTGGGGCATATCGGGCCGGCGATCGTAACCGTGGTGAGCAATCGCATCTCGCTTGGATATGCGCTCGGCGTCGCGCTCACTTATGGCTCGCAAATGGGCTATATCAACAGCGCGCAGCAGATCTTCACGGATGCGCTGGGTGCCGGGAAATGGTTCGCACCGCTGTTCGCAATTCCAGTGGCGGCGTTCATGATCTCGGCATTCATCAACAGCCGGATCGTCGAGGCGCTGGGCAGCCGGATGGTATCGCACAGCGCCTTGATCGGGATCATGGCGATGACCGGGATTCACGCGCTCTGGGCGCTGACGATCGGCGACACGGTGGTGAGCTTCACGGTCTTCCAGTTCCTGACCTTTCTGTTCCTCGGTTGCGTCAGTTCGAACTTCAATGCGATGGCGATGGAGCCGATGGGCAAGGTCGCTGGCACCGCTTCGTCGGTTCACGGTACGATTTCGACGCTTGGATCCGGCATCGTCGGCCTGATCATCGGGCAGAGCTTCGACGGGACGGTCGTGCCGGTGATCGCAGGCTTTTTCTGCTGCGCGCTTGGGGCGTTGATCGTGGTTTTGGTCGCCGAGCGCGGACAATTATTCGGGCGACGCTGACCGTCAGTAATCCTTCGAGACCCGGACGTTGACGCTTTGCTGGCCGATCGTCGAAATCGAGGACAGCAATGACAACCAGCGCGTGATCTGGAACTCGACCCGGGTTGCCGAATAGCCCTGGCCGTCGGTGATCAATTCCACATAGGTGCGGCGGCCGATATATTTGCCGGCTGCGATCGAGGTCTTCTGGCCGGTCGTGATATCGGCAGGCAGGATGCGCAGGCGATCGAGACCGGCAGCGCGGCGGACGATGTTGAGGGGATTGAGCCCCCCGCCCCCACCGCCGCGCAGCGAAGCCACCGCAGCGGCGAGCTGGAGCGCCTCGGGGGCCGACAGGTTGGTGATCGAGGTACCGAACAGCAGGCGCGACAACAGCTCGTCCTCGGGCATGGCTGGGACGCTGCTGAAGCGTATCTCGGGCTTCTGGCCGGTACCTGTGACCCCAAGCGTTGCATTGAGGCCCTGGACGCTAGCGGAGCCGACGATATCCAGCACCGGATCGGGCGGAGCCTGGCCGAGGAAACGAACCGTGCCGCGATCGAGATCGAAGCGGCGACCGGCGAATTCATAACCACCGCGCACGAGATCGGCGCGCCCGCTGAGCGCGAGGCTGTCGAGAGTGCCGCCGATGTCCAGCGATGCGCGCCATTCGCTGTCGAGGCCGAGGCCGGTGACTGCAAACTGGTTGCGGGCATCGGCCTTGATGTCGAGCCGCCAGGGCTTTTTCGGCGCAAGATCCTCCTGATCGTCATTGCGGTTATTCTCGGTGACGTTGAGGCGCGGGATTTCGATGACGGAAGCCTGGCCGAGCCGGAAGTTGCCGCGAAGCACCTTGATGTCGCCCTTGATGAGGCCACCGGAGCCATCGGAATGGATAGTGAGCGGGCCGGTAACGGTGGCCGCGATATCATCGCGGTTGAGCAGGCGAGCCTGATCCGCCTGGATCGAGAGATCCATTCCAAAGCCGTTGACCGAGGCGAGATCGAACCGCCCTTTTCCCGATACGGTGCCACCGCCACGCGAGGTTCCGCTGAAATCGTCGAGTTCAAGCACGGAGCCGCCAAAGCGGCCAGTGGCGTGGATCTTCTCGATGACGGTGCCGGTTATGGCACTTTCGAGGCGCCCATTATCGGCCTTGAGCGAGCCCCGGATGCGGGGATTGCCGAGTACCCCACCAGCGTCGGCAGCGATCGCGATCGGCCCGGAGATATCGATCGTTTCGACATTGGTGAGGCGCCAGATCGTATCTGCCGGGCCGTTGTAGCGGAGTTGCGCGAAGAGCGGCGCACGGGCGAGGCGCTCGAAGATCGTGCCGTCCGCATCGAGGGGGGAGACACGCGCCTGGGCGCGGCCGACGACCTTGCCCTCGCTGGACGCAATCGCCCGCGCCGCGGCACCGGTTTCGGTAAGCTTCGCCTTGAGCGCCAGATCGATCGGCCGCGACGAAAGGACGAGGCCCGAACGCGTAAGGCCGCGGATGAGCAGATCGGCATCGCCGACGGGAAGTCGACCGCCGCGCGGCAGGCGATAGCTCAGCCGTCCAGTCGCATAACCGCCAAAACCGAGCTCGGGCGCAACAACGTCGAGGACCGAGAGCGGCATCCGATCGACGCTTGCCTCGATCTCGGTTGCCGAGCCGCCGATATGGCCGGAAAACGCCGCCTTGCCGCCGGCGAAGGTCAAGCTTGTCTGATCGAGCCGCCAGCCATCCCCTGTCCGCGTGACCTTGGCTGGCGACTGAAGCTGGATCGGAAAGCGATCGATCGTGCCATGGCCGGACAGGCTGAGGCTGTCGGGAGTAATATCGGCTTCGGTCTGCAGATCGAAGCTGCGGCCGCGCGATCCGGCGAACTTCGCCGAAACATGGCCGGTGCCACCCCGCATCGAGATATCCGCATTGACATGGCCAAGCAGGAAGCTGCTGCGCTTGAGGCCGAGCCCACGGACGTGCGCTTCGATCGACGTGCCCGCCGGATCGAGCAGGAAGGTGCCGTCGAGACGGCCGCTGCGAACGTGAAGATCGGGCGTTCCAGCGAGGAAGGCGCGGCTGAAGCCAAGATGGGTTTCAACGCGCTGGATATTGCCGACCGGATTGAACATCACATCGCCATCGATGCCACCGCCAGCCGTGATGATCTTGCCGGTGAAACCGCCGGGATCGGAACGCAAACCGCCTGTGGCACGCGTTCCGGAAACGTCGAGGCGCGTTATTGCGATCAGCGTTGGCGTACCGGGCTGGAGGAGCAGGCGGCCATTGCCATCGAACGGCCCGAGCGTGGAATTGCCGGCGGCCGCCCAGTCAAAGCCTTGCGGGATCGGATTGAGCTGGAGGCGCACCCCGGCGAGCCCGAGCGAACCCATCGGGTGGGCCAGCGCGATATCGAGCTTTGGCCTGCTGATATTGCCATCGAGCAGGAGCTTGAGCGGACCATAGCGCCGCTGCGTCCCGGCCCCGTCGAAGTAGAAGGTGCCATCACGACGACGATAGCCGGTACCCTTGAGGTGGATGCCGGGGGCGTTGAGACGGAGATCGACGAAATGGACGATGCCGTCACGGTCGCGAATCAGGCGCGTCTCGATTTCGGGCAGCCCCTCGGCAAGCGATCGCAGGAAGGCATTGTCGAAGCGCCGTACCCAGACATGTCCCCGCCCCTCGACATGCGTGCCATGGCCGCCCGCTCCAGGAATAACCTTGAGATCGCTGAGCACGTCAACGAGGCCGACGCCCGGGATGAGATAGCGGGTGAGACTGCCGCTGATCCCGATCTCGAACTTGCCGGTTGCCAGATCGACGAACAGCGCGAGCTTGCCCTTGAGGATATCCGAATTGAGCTTGAGCCCTTCGCCGGTAAGCGACTTGGAGGTGATCTTGACGACGCCATCGACCCGCAAGTTGCGAAGTATGCCGCCCGCGACGTCACCCACACCGGTAACGCGATCGGCGCGCGCGGTGAGCGGAACGAGGACCGGTGCCGGGGAGAGATTGCCGTGCCCCGCGATGCGGACGTTTTCGAAGCCGGTCGTGTCGAACGCGATGCTTGGCGCGGTCAGGACATAGTTGAAGGCGGCAGTCGAGAACGGCCCCTCAAGCCCCAGGTGGAGCTTGACGTCATGGCCCGTCATGTTGGGGAAAAGCGCCGGGGGCTTGCGCAAGTTAACATCGACGGTCGTCCCGACGAACGAACTGGTGGCGAGATCCAGCACACCCTTGCCATCGATCGCAAGCGCATCCGAATGAAGCGACAGGCGCGACGTGAGCCGTCGATCGGCAAGCGTGGCCGTAGCTTCGACGTTGATTTCGGGGCTGCTCAAGCGCTGAATCTTGCCCTGCGTGATCGGGGCAGGCGCAATTTTACCGGCGAGATGATAGCGGCCCGAGCGAACGTCGAGCCCGAGATCCACCAGGCGATGTCCCGAGACATCGGCGCGGGCATGTCCCTTCCAGATCGTCCAGCTGCCTTCGCCGGCGACCTCTGCCGTTATCGGGCGCTTGGTGCCGAGCAGGGCTCCAACGACGCCATCCTTGGGCGCGGTGAGCCGCAGGTCGACATCGAAGCGATTATTATCGGGTTCGGAATCGAGCAGCAGGCGAAGGCGATCCTGCGCGGTGGATGCAGCTCCGAGACTGATCCGCGCGCGGCCGTGGGCGATGTCCGCGCTGCCCTCGATGCTTGCAAGCTGGCGCTCTCCTGTGACCGCAGGCTCGACGCGAAGACGACGGACCGAGAGGCGATCGATGCGGATATCGAATTCGGGAAGGATGGCCTTGCGCTTCTGCTGCGAGGGGCGGAGCTTCGGCACGCGATAGAAGATCGCGATATCGGTCTTCAAGCTGCGGATATCGAGGCGATTGTCGAGCCAGCTGGTTGGTCGCCAATCTACCGCGAGTTCGGGCACTTCGAGGAACAGGCCCTGCGGATCGGACAGGCGGACGTCCCGCAAGGTCACTCGATTCCAGATCGAGCCATCGATGCGGCCGATCCTGATCCTCAGCCCGGAAGCGGGGCGAAGCGCGGAGATTCGATCGGCGAGCAGGCGATGACCCGGGCTGGTATCGATCGCCCAGAGCCCGACCCCGACGACCAGGAAGAGAAAGAGCAGTCCGAGCCCAACCCAATGCCGAAGCTTCAGCGCAGCCGGCTTGAGCTTTTCGATCTCCTCCTCGGCGAGGGCTACGGTGTCAGTGAGGATATTCGCCATCAGAAGGCCTGACCGAGCGAGACATAGACCGCGACCAGGGATTCGCCGGCGCGGCGCTTGATAGGCGTGCCGACATCGAGGCGGATCGGACCGAAGCTGGTGTAATAGCGAGCGCCGAGGCCTGTACCAAAGCGCAGGCCTTTGAAGCTGGGCACCACGTCGGTGTAGATGTTTCCGGCGTCGAGGAAGCTCACCACGCCGAAATTGCCGAAGCGGACGCGCGCTTCAAGTGCGAACTCCGAAATGCTGCGTCCGCCGATCGGATCGTTGTTTACGTCGCGCGGGCCGATGTCCTGATAACCAAAGCCGCGCACCGATCCGCCGCCGCCCGAATAATAGCGCCGCGACGGGGCGATCTGATCGCGATCCGCACCGACGATAGTGCCGACGCGCACCCTCCCCGCGATCACGATCCGATCGCCGAGCGGCTGGTAGGCGCTGGCGTCGATCTGGGCACGGACATAGGGCAGCGTGCCGTTGTTGAACGACAGTTCGGGCGAAACGCGACCGGAAAGCCTGAAACCACGGCTTGGATCGAGAAGGCTGTCCGAACCGTCATAGGCGAGCGTTCCGGGCAAGGATGCGACGTAGAATGTGCGGCGACGGGGCTGGCCGGTGCTGACGATCGTATCGCGTTCATCGGAAACGAGCAGCTCGGTGCCGACCGACCAGGTCCATTTCTTCTGCCAGATGATGTTGGACTGGCGCTCCAGCCCGGCGCCGAGCGTGAAGCTGCGAGCGTCGTAGGCGACGCGCCGGACGTGGCTGAGTGCGATCTGGCCGGTGAGGACCTGGTCACGCTTGAGGAAGTTGCCACGGCGGAGCGATGCGCCGAGATATTGCTCCTGCGTGCCCGCAACCGCGCGGAAGGTGACGGCACCCTCGGGCGGCAGCATGTTGCGGTGAGTCCAGCTGACGGCGGCGCGGAAGCCTTCACCGGTGCCATAGCCAAGCTCGCCCGCGATGGTGCGCATCGGCGCCGGTTCGAGGCCGACCGAGATATCGACGACGCCCGGCTGGGCGGACGGCACCGGGGTGAGCTTGACCGAGGAGACCAGGCCGGTGGCGATCAGCGCGCGGCGGAGATCGTCGATCTGGGCCGCGCTGTACACATCGCCGGGGTGGAAACGCGCCAGGCGCCGCATGTGCTTCGGGCCGAACAGCGGCTTGCCCTCGAGCGTGAAGCCGCCGAAATGTTCATAGCCGCCGGTATCGACATCGAGCGTGAGCTCGCCCGCCTGCGTGGCATGATCGACGACGACCTGCGGCTCGGCGACCTTCGAAAAGGGAAAACCGTTATCGAGCAGGCGGGTACGCAGCTTGTCGGTTGCGCCGAGCACCGCGCCGGCATTGACCGGATCGCCAGCAGCGACGGTGAAGGAGGCGCGCGCCGATGTCGCCTCGCCTTCGAGGCCGTTAACCTCGACCCGCGTGAAATGGAACAACGGGCCGGGATCGACGCGCAGCGCGACGGTGACGTGGGTATCGGCGACATCGACTCGCGCCACGACATTGACGGCGTAATAGCCCTCGGAACGGAGCAGTTCGCGCAACAGCTTCTCGTCCTCACGCGCGCGGCGATTGATCTGCGCGACATTGGCGGTCTCGTTGCGACGCTGGCGAAGCACCGACAGCGCATCGAAGCGGATGCGAATCTGGGTGGAATCGATATTCTCGAGGCCTTCGAGCGCGATGGCGTAGCGACGTTCAGCCTCGGCATCGACCATCGCCGGGCCGGGCGCAGCCTCGGGCGTAGGCGAAATCGCGCCGGTGGCGGGCGGTGGCGGTGGCGTTGCCGACTCGGGCGCCGGCGACGGAGCCTTGTCGAGCGCCTCCGGATCGGGCCAATCGATGCCGATATCGGGAAGCGGCGCCAGCGGCGAGGAAGGATCAAGCACCGGCCCCGAATCGACGGGCTGGGCGACCTGTGCGGCAAGCGGCGATGCCATTGCGCCAATGGCCACGGCGCACATCAGCAGAGACACGCATTGCCGCGAACCGGTTAACATCATCTGCCGTTGGTAGCCGCAGCGGCCCGTCCTCGCCAGCACACAATCGTCGTGGCGCCGACGGATGAGCCGAAAAAGGCGATAAAATCAGCCGGGGATCAGTGAACCGTGCCAATGACCTCGTCGCAGATCAGCACGGGAATCCACCGCTCGATCTGGCGCCATCGCGCAAAATGGACGTAATTGCCGCGCTCGCGACACTGCGAGGCCCGGGTCGCGGCCTCGATATCGGCTGCCGATCCAAAGATCGCGATCAACTGCGTCGCAGCTTCGTAAATGTCCCGATCGGCGACCGGAAACGACCATTCTTCATGATTATCGAACAATATCTGCCCCATCCGGGATTGATCCCTGCCCACCATACTCAAGTTGCATGCCAAAAGCCAAAATGACGGCAAACTGCCATTTGCGATGCTTGACGAGACGTTAGCCAAGTCCCGCTGCGGGACAGGCAGGCCAGATCGATCGGCACTGGCGTCCCGATGCGGGCTTTGGCATGGGTGGCGAATGAACAACACACCCGAAAAACCCGGCCCCAAGGCCGGCGGCGCCCTGATCGCAATCTTCACCCTGTTGGGTGCGGTCGGCGGGGTGATATTTGGCCAGCCGTCGATCGGGCTGCTCGCCGGGTTCGGCTTTGGATGCGCGCTGGCGATAGTGGTGTGGCTGCGGGATCGTTCCGCTTCCTCTTGAGCTGGGGGCGGAGACGCTGTCTTCTCCGCCGACTCGAGGTCTCACCGTCATCCCGACGAAAGTCGGGATCCGTGGGACCCACAGGTCTCCGATCGAAGGAACTCCGTAACGTGGATCCCGGCGTCCGCCGGGATGACGAATCACGTCAGAAACAAGCCCTAGCTGATCCGGCGGCCTGCCCAGACGACCCGGCCGATGACAGTGACGGTTTCGGGATCGCAGCCGGCCCAGGTCGGATAGGCGGTGTTGTCGCTGCGGACGTCGAAGCCGCCGCCCTTGGGATTCATCGCGATTCGCTTGACGTTGAGCATGTCGTCGATCCGCAGGACGTAGATGCCGTCGCGGAGGCGTTCGGCTGAATCGTTGCGATCGACGAGAATGTCGTCGCCGTCGGACAGGGTGGGCGTCATCGAATCGCCCTTCACCTGGATCACCGACAAGCCGGTGGGGCTACCGCCGGAAAGCTCGCGAAGCCAATCGCCCCGAAAGGCGATTCGCGCGCTGACTCGCTCGTCGACGGTGACCGCGCCGTGCCCGGCAGAAGCATGGGCGTTGATGAAAGGCACCTGGACGAGATCCGAACCGTGCCGCGCCGCGCTGAGCGCCTTCGCGCCGACGATCTTGAGCGTTTCATCGGGTGGCCCGCCAAGCATCTGCTCCGGAACGCCGAAATAACGCGCGAGCGTTCGTCGATCGGTTTCGTCCAGCTTGCGAGGCACGCCTCGCTTGATGAACTGCTGGATGTAGGCCGAGTTGCGGCCGAGCATGCGCGACAATGAGGCATAATCCTCACCTCGCTCACGAATGAGCTGATCCAAAGCAGCCCGCGGGTCGTTTTTGTCCGAAATTGCCATAACAGGACGTTAACAATAGGAAAGCCCCTAGACAAGTAGGAAAATTTGTGGCTAGGTAATATCCTATGAGTGAGGCTGATCCTCACACGGAGGGATGGAAATGGGCCTGATCTGGACAATTGAGACGTATTTACGTCGAACGGGAACAACCCCTACCCGCTTCGGTCGCGACGCTTTGGGCGATCCCCGATTCGTCCGCGACCTGAAAAACGGGCGTGAACCACGAGTCGCTACCGAGTCGCGGGTGCGAGCGTTCATCGCGACTCATCATCAGGAGCAATTGTGATGGGAGCCCGTCACGATTCGCCCCATGCGGCACTGGCGAACGCGTTGGCCACCATTACGAACGGCAAGATCCTGCGATCGCGAGAGACAAGCTGGGCAAGCGCGAGCTTCACCGGGATCCGGCACCGGTTCGTGATCGACCTCGACGGGGATGCCCGAGCTGACGTGGTGACTGGTATCGGTGAGCGGGAATTCGACCTTCCCGGGCATATCGTCGCGGATATCCTGCTCGTCGAACGCGAGCAGCAGGATCGGGCATGCCGGCTTACGACCGATGCGTTGACCGTGGAGGACCGCTGAAATGCGCGCAGTTTGCGATCAGCGAGCGGACGCCAGGCGGCGAAGCTCCTCGAGCGTGTCGCGCAGATGCGCCTTCTTTCCTGCGGAGCGCGGTGGCCTACCGACCGGGATGCCATTCCGGGCGCGGGTATCGAGTCCGTTTTCGAGGCGGATCATGAGGCCCGACACGGTATCGTCGGCGACGAGAATGACGGCCTTATCCGCAGACATCGGTTCGGTCGGTTCGAGTATCGCATCGATGACGGGGATTTCCGTCGGAACGGGCGAAACATTCTTCATCGGCACCGCCTCGCCACGCAGCGTGGCAAGATCGACGAAGGTCGGCTCGATGTCCTCCACGGGCTCGGGCGCCATGTTTTCGGCTTTCGGGGCCTCGGGCTCCGGAAAGAAGATCACCTGGCCTTCGGGAAATGGCGAGAGTGCCACGGTGCGAGGGGCGGGTTCCTCGATGGACGGCTGTCCGAACTCGTCATTGGCGAAGATCGGGCGGGTCGGGGACCATTGGCCGGCCTGGCTTGATCGTTCGGCAGGGAGCAGGAAGGCTGCGGTGGCGAAACCGGAAACGAGGCCGACACAGCTCGCGACCAAGCCCTGCCCGGCCGATCCGAAGGACAGTGCCTCGAACAGCTCGGATGGTATGGCGAGCACGAAGAACGCCACGGCACAGGCCATGAGCACGCCCATCGTCCCGGCAAGGATGTTGCCGGCTCGACGCCCCAGAAAGCTTCGCTTCGCTATCACGACCGTCCCTCCATCAAGCTTTTGTAGACCGGTTCATACCGGGAAACATTTGAGGACCAGTTACGATCATGCTCGACAAACGCCCGTGCGACCTCGCGTCGATGTTCCCAGCCGTCGCGATCCGCGAACATGCCGGCAAGCGCCAGCGCCATTCCAGCTGGATCGTCGGGCGGGAACAGCGTGCCGGTGACGCCATCCTCGATCAGCTCGCGATGACCACCAACGTCGGATGCTGCGACCAGCCGTCGCTGCGCCATCGCTTCGAGCGGCTTGAGCGGCGTGACGAGATCGGTGAGCCGCATCGCCTTGCGCGGATAAGCGAGGATGTCGATGAGGCTGTAATAGCGTTCGACCTGATCGTGCGGCACGCGGCCAACGAAATGGATCCGGTCGGCGGCGGGCGATGCGGCGGCCTGGTAGCGCAACGCGGCTTCCATTGGCCCGCCCCCGACCAGCAGGAGATGGGCGTCGGAACATTTTCCGGCGAGAAGAGGCATGGCGGCGATGAGATCGTCGAGCCCTTCATAATCGTAGAAGGAGCCGATGAAACCGACGACATCCTTGCCGACGAGGCCGAGCTCGGCGGCGAGCGCGGTATCGGGTGGCGGCGGATCGCCGAACATGTGGAGATCCACGCCGTTGGGCGAGACCATCACCTTGGCGGGCGGAACGCCGCGAGCGGCAAGATCGGTCCGAAGCCCAGCGCAGATCACCGCCACGGCATCGGCACGGCGGACGACATGGGTTTCGAGTGCTCGGGTGAGCCGATAGCGCAGGTCACCCTCGCGTCCCGTGCCGTTGCCGACGGCGGCATCTTCCCAGAAGGCCCGGATCTCGTAGAGCAGTGGCAGGCCGTGGCGACGAGCGGCGCCAAGCGCCGCAAGTCCGTTGAGCGAGGGCGAATGGGCGTGGAGGATATCCGGGCACCATTCGACGATCGCGGCGTCGAGCCGGGCGCCGAGGCTCCGCACCTCGCGCCATTCGCGCAGCGGCGTTGGCGCCGGCGCGGGAACGACCGAGCGGTAGAAGGTCAGGCCATCGACCGTCTCGGGATCGGGCGCTGGCTTGTTGTAGCGCGGGCCAGTGACACCAGCCACCGACCAGCCGCGCTCGATCTGCGCCTTCAGAATCGCACGGGTGCGGAAAGTATAACCGCTGTGCAACGGCAGGCTGTGATCAAGGATGTGCAAGATACGCATGAAGGCCACATGCCACAGCGATGTTTAACGTCGCATCAACTTGCCCGGGTATATGGGATGTTCATGTCGAAAAATCTGATCCCGACCCGGATATCGGAACGACGCGACTGGTTCACACTTTCGGGGCGCCCCGCATGATCGATCTGCTTTCGCTGGCATTGACCCACGCCCTGCTGCTGCTTGCGGCATGGCGACTCATTACGCGTCCTGAACTGGATGACGAAAATGCGTGATATCGGGCTGGTCGCCTTCCTGACCCTGTTGCTGGCGCTCGGCTTTCGCAGGCCGTTCCTGTTCGTGCTCGCTTATGCCTATGTCGATATCGTTTCGCCGCATCGGCTGTCTTATTACATGCTCAATTCGATACCGGTGTCGCTGATCTGCTTCCTGCTGGCTGTGGGCGGTTGGGCGGTTTCGGACAGCAAGAAGGATTTCCACATCGCGCCGCGACAGTGGCTGCTGATCATCCTGCTGATCTGGGCTGGCTACACGACGATGACCGCCGATCTCTATTCATATGCCCTGGAGAAATGGGATTGGGTCTGGAAGGCGCTGCTGTTCGCGATCTTCCTGCCGTTCACGCTGCGGACCAAGCTTCGCATCGAGAGCCTGCTGGTCTTCATGGTGATTTCGGCTGCCTCGATCATCATTGTCGGCGGTATCAAGACGCTCGGATCGGGCGGCGGCTATGGTACGCTCAACCTGCTGATCGAGAGCAACACTGGCCTTTACGAGGGCAGCACGATCTCGACCGTCGCGGTCGCGATCATCCCGCTGATCCTCTACCTCGGCAAGTACGGCACGATCTTCCCGCCCGACAAGCGCGTGCGACTTTTCTGCGCCGCGCTGGTCTTTGCCTGCCTGCTGATTCCGATCGGCACCGTCGCCCGCACGGGGCTGATCTGCATCGCCGTACTTGGCGCTCTGACGCTCCGCGCGACGAAGAAGCGCATGCTCTACCTCACGATGATGGGAATCGGCGGCCTGATCGCGATACCACTGCTTCCGCAGAGCTATACGAGCCGGATGAACACGATCGAGGGTTACCAGGCCGATACCTCAGCCTCGACTCGGCTGGCAGTCTGGGCCTGGACCTGGGATTATGTGAAGGAGCATCCGTTCGGCGGCGGCTTCGAAGCCTATCGCCAGAACCAGCTCGTCATCCAGATGCAGCAGACCAGCGGCACCGACAGCAATTCGGCGATCACGACATCGACATCGACGGACCGGGCGCGTGCCTACCACAGCTCCTATTTCGAGATGCTCGGCGAGCAGGGCTTCCCCGGGTTCGGCTTGTGGATCCTGTTGCACCTGAGCGGTCTCATCGCGATGGAGAAGCTGCGGCGACGCTTCATAAAGAGCACCGGCGACGAAGAGTGGATATCGCCACTCGCAACCGCGCTTCAGAACGGGCAGATCGTCTATATGGTGGGCTCGCTGTTCGTTGGCATCGCGTTCCAGCCGTTCGTGTTCATGCTCCTCGGCGTCCAGATCGCTCTGGTCGAATATGTGCGGCAGAAAGACAAACGCGCGACGCGGCACGAAATGGCGCGGCAATATGGTGGATCCGGGCCGGGCGTGGTTGTCGGGGCGGCGGGGTAGAGCCTGGAATTTCGTCATCCCGGCGGACGCCGGGATCCACTTCACGGTGGTCGTACGATCGTGAGACCTGTGGGTCCCATGGATCCCGACTTTCGTCGGGATGACGAAGAGGGGGAGGTCGCCGGGGAACGCAGTCCCATGACGCTTCGTTGGGTGGGCGATGCCGAATGTCGATCTGCGCCATGTCGATGACAGCTTGCCGGGTATCAGCCGCCGTCGATTGAAGCGGGGCTGGGCCTATCATGACAACGAAGGTCGCAGGATCACCGATCGCGATGAAATCGATCGATTGAACGCGATCGGAATGCCGCCCGCCTACGAACGCTGCTGGTTTTGCGCCGATCCGTCAGGACATATCCAGGCGACTGGCTATGATGCCCGAGGACGCAAGCAATATCGCTACCATGTCGAATTTCGCGCGGCGCAGGATGCGGGTAAATTTGATCGATGCGCAGCTTTCGGGATGGCGTTGCCGAAGCTGCGCGCGCGCGTCGATCATGCGATTTCCGGGCGGGCGCCGACTCGCGATGCTGTCATCGCAGCGGTCGTCAGGCTGCTCGACATCGGTTTCATCCGGGTTGGCAATGAGAGCTACGCCCGCGAGAATCGCAGTTTCGGTGCGACGACGCTGCGCAACCGCCACGCCACGCTCACCCGGGAGCGAATTCGGCTGGTGTTCCGGGGCAAATCCGGCAAGCTCCACAAGCTAACGATCGCTGACCGCCGCCTCGCTCGCATAGTACGACGCTGCCAGGACCTGCCGGGGCAACGGCTTTTCCAATATCTGAACGGCGACGGCACGCCCCATCCGGTTGGATCAAGCGAGGTCAATGCCTGGCTCCGCGAGGCGACGGGTGAGGATTTCAGCGCCAAGCATTTCAGGACCTGGAGCGCTAGCGTGATCGCATTCGAGACGCTGGTCGCGGCGAAGGGCCCGATATCGGTCAAGGCGCTGGTCGAGCCGGTTTGCGCGGCGCTCGGAAACACGCCGGCGATCGCGCGGAAATCCTATATTCATCCCGCTTTGATCGATGCGGCGCGCGAGGGCTTGCCTAAGGGCTTGAACATGCCCCGCAGAACGAAATATCTGTCCGCGACCGAGCGCGGGCTTATCGCCTTCCTCACCAATGGCGGGACGGACTGATCGATGAGCGAAAGCATGACCCGGATCGACCGGCTGTGGCACGACAGCGCCATCTGGGTGATGACCCATTCGATCGAGATACTCGTCGCGGTAGCGGTTGCGGGAGCGATCGTCGCGGTGCTTGTCGGGATACGCGCGCTTGGCATTCGCGCCTGCCGCAACGACCGGATGGGCACCGAATGGCCGGGCGTGATCGGCCGCTCGATCGCCCGGACCAGGCTGTGGTTCATGATCGCGCTTTCGGCCGAACTGGTCGCGGGATCGACCTCGCCGCCGTCCGGTCTCGTGCATATCATCAGCATGGCCTTCACGGTCGCGATCACGCTGCAGGCTGCATTATGGGCGCGCGAGCTGGTGCTCGGCATCATCGATCATCGTGCTGGTGCGGATCCCGATAATCACACGCTAGGCAGCGCGATCGGCCTGATTCGCCTGCTGGTGACGATAGCGCTGTTCGCGATCGCGCTGGTGCTGATCCTCGACAATCTCGGGGTGAACGTAACCGGGCTGGTCGCCGGCCTCGGCATTGGCGGCATCGCGATCGGCCTCGCCGCGCAGGGCATATTCTCCGACCTGTTCGCAGCGCTGTCGATCATCTTCGACAAGCCATTCCGGATCGGCGAGCTGGTCAGCTGGGACCAGAATGTCGGGACGGTCGAGACGATCGGGCTCAAGACCACGCGTGTGCGCTCCGCCTCGGGCGAACTGATCATCGTCGCCAATGCCAACCTGCTCCAGAAGGAGCTTCGGAACCTCACGCATCTCGAGCATCGCCGCCTGACGATCACGTTCGGGATCATATACCAGACCCCGCCCGACATCTGCGCCGGGATACCGGAGATGCTCGGCAAGATGGTGGCGACGCATCGACGCTGCAGCTTCACGCGCTGCTCGATGGCGGGATTTGGCCCGTCGAGCCTTGATTACGAGCTGGTGCTGGATGCGTTGACGCACGACTTGCGCGAGGCGGCGGACATAAAGAGCGAGATCTGCATCGCAATGCTCAGGATGTTCAGCGAGGCGAAGATTTCCTTCGCCTATCCCACGCAAACCACGCTCACCGCCGCTCCCGACGGCACGCTGGTGATGCCATGGGCGCCGCCGCAGGGGAAATAGCCAGAGGGTCTGTAAGCCGGGTTTTGTCCATCCCTTGCGGGACTGTGCGACCATTCCTCTAGGACCGGCGTTACCGCCGGCCTCAAGCAACCAACCCGGACGACGGGGCCGAGTCAGCCCATATGCCGTCCCTATTCGGTCTTGCTCCAGGTGGGGTTTGCCGTGCCGTCTCCGTTACCGGAGCCGCGGTGCGCTCTTGCCGCACCGTTTCGCCCTTGCCTGTCCGAAGACTTCGATCCGAAGATCTGGGCGGTTTGTTTTCTGTGGCACTTTCCCTGGGGTCACCCCCGCCGGGCGTTACCCGGCACCTTCACTCTGTGGAGCCCGGACTTTCCTCCCGCAGCGCAAGCGCTGCCGGCGGTCGCCCAACCCTCTGGCGGGAGGGGATGTAGCTGCCGATGTAGCGGGGGGCAAGTCAAGCGGCCGGCATTTATCTAACTATCTGTAATTTATAACAGATGCATTTACAAACAAGGGCAACGCCCCCCATAACCGCCGCCGACGGCGTGGCCGAGGCCGCATTCCAGCCGTCAAAAGGGGGTGAGTAACATAAGCACAAATTCCGGTGTCCTCATTGTCGCCATCATCACGGCGGCAATAGCCTTCTCGATGCTCGTTCTGAAAATCGTCGAGGTTTCGAGGCATAAGTGATGACGGGCGGGGGCAAGGGGTAGCAACCTTGCCCTCAAACGCGGGTGCATCAAATATTTGAGGGCGCGCAGTAGCATGCGCGCCCTCTAGGGATGACATAAACATTCATTCCGGTAACATGTGCATACCACGCACGCGCAAAAAGTCAATTCCGCTTAAAATTCAGTGACAAGCCTTAGCGGCGGTCAAGCAGCAACCTCAGCAAGATCGCCCTGCACTCGCCGTCCGCGATTCCGTCGATGCATTCGGGTCGGAAGCGGCGCTGGAAGGCGCGCACAGCGGCGGGGCCGTCCCTGACGTCGTATCCGAAGCGATCGAGCGCGAGGAGGAAGCCGCCCGGGGTCCAATGCGGATCGGCGAGGCCCTTGCGTGGGCGTGCAAGCGCGAGGCGGACGCGGGCGAGGCGATCCCACGGAAAAAGCTCGCCTGGATCCTGCTTGCGCGCAGGGGCGATATCGGAATGGCCGACGACGTTCGAGGGCGTGATTTCGTGGCGATCGACGATATCGGCAATCAGCGGGATCAGCGCTTCGAGCTGCGCCTCCGGAAAGGGACGGTAGCCGAATTCGTGGCCGGGATTGACGATCTCGATGCCGATGCTCGCCGAGTTGACATCGGTAATGCCGCGCCAGGATGAAAGGCCGGCATGCCAGGCGCGCTTGTCCTCTGTGACCATGCGGACGACCTCGCCATCCTCCGCGACAAGATAATGGGCAGAGACCTTGGCGTCCGGATCCGTGAGCCGCGCGATTGCCGCAGCGGCGTCAAGCATGCCGGTATAATGCAGGACCAGCATTGAAACCGGCAGGCTGCGCTCATCCCAATTGGGCGATGGGCAATCGATCATGAATCTCATTCGACCGAATGCCGGGCCGACGTCAAGCGACGCTCGTCAGGCGGCCCTTGCACCTGCCTGGGCGAGGGCGGGACGATAGAAGCCGCGAATTTCGGGATCGGATTCAAACCGGCGTGTCTGTCCGAGCGCCGTTTCGCCGGCGCCGAGCATCAGCACGCCGTCTGGTGTGATTGCCTCGCGCATCCTCTCGAAAACGGCAGTGCGCACGGGGTTTGCGAAATACAACAGCACGTTACGACACAGGATAACGTCGAACGGCACGGTGCTTGGCGGTATGTCGAGCAGGCTGTGCACCTGGAATTTCACCCGTCGGCTGAGATCCGCGACCGCATGCCAATCCTCGTTGCGTGAATCGAACCAGCGCAGCATCTGCCGAACGGGGAGCCCACGCTGGATCTCGAACTGGGTGTAGACACCGGCACGAGCCCGGGCAATCGCATCGCGCGAGACATCCGTCCCGAGGATATCGATGGTCCAGCCAGCCCAGAGCTCGGGTTTCTCGGCGAAGCTGATCGCAAGCGAATAGGGCTCCTGCCCCGTCGAACAGCCGGCACACCAGATGCGCAGCCGGCGATCCCGCTGGCGCGAATCGCGAAGACGGCCTGCAATCGCCTCGACCAGCTGGCCGAAGGCCGGCGGATCGCGAAAGAAAAAGGATTCGTGATTGAGCAGGGCTTCGGTAACCGCTTCCGCGAGAATCGGATCACGGCTACCTGCAACGAGCGTCGCCAGGCGATCATATCCGTCGATGTCATAAGCGCGCATCAACGGCTGAAGCGTGCTCTCGACTCGCCACAGGCGGTTTTCGGAAAGCTGCTGGCCGGTTCGCGATTCAAGCAGGCCGTTGAAGATGCGGACTGCAAACGGGCTCAATTCCATGATCGTTCCCTCGCGCGGGCCATGATCCGCTCGGCGATACGGGCCGGCGGCAATACCGCCGATGCCAGTCCTGCCTCAGTGATCGAACCCGGCATTCCCCAGACCACCGAAGTTTCCGGATCCTGGACCAGGATTTCCCCGCTGACATCGGCCACGGCGCGCGCACCGACCGTGCCATCGCGCCCCATGCCACTCAACACTACCGCCACGCCGCGGCGCCCGAAGACGTGGGCAAGCGACTGGAACATGGGATCGACCGAGGGCATGCAGTTGCTCGAAGCCGGCGCCTTGTCGATCCAGACGCGGACACCGTTGCCGGTGCGGATCATCCGGAGATGACCTTCGCCAGGTGCAACCAGGACATGGCCGGGCATCAGTCGTTCGCCATCGATCGCGACATGAGTCGGGCGTTGGGTCACCGCGGCCATCTGGTCAGCGAAATAGCGCATGAAGTTCGGCGGAAGATGCTGGGTGATCAAGATCGGCGCACGGAATGTTGCAGGAAGCCCGCGCAGCAATTCGGTAAGCGCGTGCAGCCCTCCAGTCGATGCGCCGATCGCAAGGCATTCGATTTCCTCATCGATCTGCGGCGCAAGCGGCGGCAAGGTCGCTGGTCGGGAAACGCCGCGCTTGCGGCTCGAAGCGATGCGAGTCAGGCGATCGGCAAGCGTATCGGCGAAACGACCGAGGAAATCGGCAACCTCGGGTTTTTGCAGCACGTCGACTGCTCCGAGCGCGAGCGCCTGGACAGTGGCGGCCTGTCCTTCCGCTGTGTTCGACACGATCATGACGTGAGCGCCCTCGCTTTCGGCAAGGATTTTCGGCAGCAGGTCAAGCCCGCCGATGCCGGGCATTTCGAGATCGAGCAACACGACGTCGATCCATTCGGTACGAACCACGTCGAGCGCCTGCTCGGCATTGGCGACAGAAGCGACGATAAGGAATTCGGGGCGGGTTGCGAGTAGCCGAGTCATCACCGTTCGAGCGACCAGCGAGTCATCAACGATCATTATCCGGATGGGGCCGCCTTC
Organism: Sphingomonadaceae bacterium; assembly: GCA_947476425.1. Lineage (GTDB taxonomy): Bacteria > Pseudomonadota > Alphaproteobacteria > Sphingomonadales > Sphingomonadaceae > CANJQJ01. The sequence goes on from CANJQJ010000014.1 coordinate 34,693, forward strand.
CGGTGGCCTCTCCTCGCGGGAGCGTGAATTGGGCGAGGGTGCGAGCATCGCCGTAGCCTCAGCAGGCGCCGACGGTCTGCAACTTGCTTTCGAGTGTCTCGCGATCGAACGGCTTCATGACATATTCGTCGGCACCGGCTTCGATCGCCGCCCGAATGTGGTTCACACCGTTTTCAGTGGTGCAGAATACGACCTTCGGCTTGGGCATGATCGTGCTCAGGCTGAGTTCCTTGAGAAATTCCATGCCGCTCATTACCGGCATGTTCCAATCCAGCAGGATCACGTCGGGAACCGTACGATAGCAATGGGCAAGCGCTTCGGCACCGTCACCAGCCTCATCAACCGTAAAATGCAACGTTCGAGAATGTGACGTGCAACTTTGCGGATGACTTTCGAATCATCGACAACAAGGCAGGTTTTCATGAAGGTACCTTTTCCGCTCGATATGCAGGTGAAGTGTAGCGGCAAGACGTAAGCGTGCAGTTAACGCGCCACGCTAAGCGGCTGCGGAAACTTCGCTACCCTCGACCAGTGCGGCAGGATCCACCACGAGAAGCGTCTCGTCGTCGATCTCGATCACCCCGAGCGCGACCCGTGCCCAGCCCGGCTGAAGAACGGCCCTGCAGGGCATTACCGGCTCGGTGAGCTGGACGACGTCATCGACATTCTCGACGAGAATCGCATAGCCATGGCCCTCGCAGTTGACGATCACGGCTTCGGTGCGATCCTTGCGTTCGAGGCGACTGCCATCGACCGAAGCACTGCTGTCGATAACCGTCATCACACGGCTTCGGAGCGCGAACAGCCCGGCAATATGCCGCGGAACCAGCGGAACCGCCTCGATTTCGTCGATCTCGACGACCGATTCGACGGTCGACGCGGGAAGCGCGACTCGTTTGCCGGCGATCGTGACGATCAGGAACAAGCCGATCATGATGCGCGCCTCCGTCCGCCGGTCTGTCTTCGAAGCGTTTCGAGCAGGCCCTTCCGGTCATAGCGATAGACGCGATCGGGCCGGGAATCGTCGCGGTGCGTGGTCAGATGGATCATCGGCAGGTCCCGCGCGCGCTCGATGCGGTCGTCGGCTTCAGCACCGGTGAGGATGATGTCTGCCTCGTTGGCATCGGCATGATCGGGAAAGGTGACTCGATACCCCGCCGAGCGAAGCAAAGGCAGCAACACCTGGCGCGACCACGGATCAGCCGAATCCGAAAGCAGGCACAGCGGCTGATGCGCGGGGCCGATGTCATCGCGGCTGGCTTCGGCGAAAAGCCAATGAATATCGATAAGCTCCACCGGCCGTCCATCGACCAGCGTGACGCCAGCCACGAGGCCCGGTTCGATCGCGGGTTCGCAGGCGATGTCCATCGGCACGATGTCGATGACCTCGGAAATGGCATAGGCGATGCTCATGTTGCCATCGCTCATGCGCAGGACGCGAAAGCTCGCGCGATCGCCGATCGGGCCGCAGCTCATCAGCGGAACGAGCTTGTCGTCACGCGAGATCCGCAAGCGACCGGCACTGAACGCAATGCTGTGCGCCGGCGCCTCGTCGATGCGCTCGACCAGCGCGAGCTGGATCGCCCGCTCGACATTGTCGAGATCGCGAAAAATCAATGTCGGCTCCGTCGTATCGACAACGACGCCAGCGGCGGGGATGATATCATCCGCCTCGACCGACTGGCCGAGCAGGCCGGCCATCTGGGCTATGCCGCCCGGATCGAGCAACAGCATCGGATGACTGTTATCCGGAAGCGTGGTGCCGGCGTAGATGCCCGTGGCCATCAGTGCCGGGGCTGCGGGCTTGACGACAAGCTCCTCATGGTCGTGGACCTCATCGACCGCGACGGCAAAGATATCGCCACCGGCTGGCTTGAGAACCACCATCGTCAACTGATCGTCCGGTCGTTGGCTTTCGAGCCCGAGGAAGGAGGCAAGCATCACCACCGACAGGCGCCGTCCGCGAATATTGACGACTTTCGCACCACCGAGATCACCCAATCGGGCAGATACGCCGTTGACGCGCACCAGTTCGTCGATCGCCGAACGCGGGATCGCAAATTGGTGGCCGCCCGCGCTGACGGTGAGCGCCGGGATGATGGTGAGCGTAAGCGGCACCTTCATGCTGAGGCGGGTACCCTGCCCCGGCCGGCTGTCGACCTCGACGAGTCCGCCGATGCGTTCGACATTGGCGCGCACGACGTCCATGCCGACGCCACGTCCGGAGATCGACGTTACGTTCTGGGCAGTGGAGAGTCCCGGCGTGAAGATCAGCTGGAGCTTTGCGTGCCAGCTCATCCCCACCGCTTTTTCGGCGGAAAGAACGTTGTTCTCGATTGCCTTGGCGAGCAGGCGGTCGGCATCGATGCCACCGCCATCATCGACGGCCTCGATCGCGATCTGGTTGCCCGCCTGACGCGCGGAGACGCGCAACCGGCCATGTACCGACTTGCCGGCGAGGACTCGATCACCAGGGCTCTCGATGCCATGATCGATCGCGTTGCGGACGATATGGGTCAGCGGATCGCGGATCATCTCGATCATCTCGCGATCAAGCTCGACGTCATTGCCGTCGATTTCGAGTACGACTCGCTTGCCGAGTTCGGCGGAAACGTCACGAACCATGCGCGGCAGTGCCGAAAAGAGATTTTCGATCCGGGCCATGCGCGTGCGGGTAATCGATTCGCGCATCTCGCCGATGCAGAGCGTCAGCCGCTCGAAGGCGGCGTCGATCGCTGGATCGGCGCCGTTATCGCGAAGCCGACGGGAGAGATCGTTGCGGGCAAGCACCATGTCCGAAACGCCGGCCATCATGCGATCGAGGAGCTGGACCGGCAGCCTGATGCTGCGTGGCGAGCCTCGCGCTGGCGCACTCGGGGCCTGCTGCGAAACCATCCGGCCGCCGGTCTCGTCCTCGCCATCCTGGGCGAGCGTTTCCGGTTCGGCGGCCGCAGGAGCCGAAGATGGTGCAAAAAGGGGATTCTGAGCCGGAGCCGCGGCCCCGGGCCGCAAGGCGGCAATCAGCTGAGCATCGTCATCGATGATGGCTTCGCCGCTTTCGAGCGCCTCGGTAAGTGCCGAAATCCTGTCGATGACCGCGAGCACTGCTGTGACGAGCGCTGCATCGGGAAGAAGCCGCTCCGCACGACAATCCGCAAGCACATCCTCGGCCGCATGGCTGAGCAGCCCGAGACGCGGCAGATTGAGAAAACCGCAGCTTCCCTTGACGGTGTGGACGAAGCGAAAGATCGAATCCAGCAGCGCTCGATCGGAAGGCGCAGTTTCCCATGCGACGATTTCACTGGCCAACGTCTCCAGTGTCTCGCGTGTCTCGGTGATGAAATCGACGAGCAGTTCGTCCATGCAAGCTTGTCCCGCCCCGCTATTGGCAACGGGCATCGCACGGCCGTGGTAAAGATAGTCTTAGCGTTCGGTCGCGATATTCGCGGATCCGGGCCCCTTTCGTCATCCCGACGAAATTCGGGATCCATGGGACCCACAGGCCTCGCGATCGCGCCACCACCGTGAAGTTGATCCCGGCATCCGCCGGGATGGACGAAGAGGGGGGCGGAGGGAGACATTCAAACCAATTTTACGCCGATCTAAATCGGCGGATCCGCGCTCAGTGCTGGGGCAGGATCGCCCCGAACAGCAATACACCTTGCTCCGGCTCGGAAATCTTGATCTCGCCACCCATGTCGGCGGCGAGCGAATGGACTAGCCAGGCCGCCGCTGCGCGCGGCGTGATGCCGCCTTCACCCTGCTTGCCGAGCAGCGCATTGCGTAGTTCGGGATCGAGCACGAGGCGCTGCCCTTCAGCGCGGACGACGATCTCGCCGCCTTCAGCGCCGATATCGAGCCGGCCACCACGCACCAGCGCATCGCCCGCGATCAGCGCGAGGTTGAGCAGGATCTTGATGGCACCCTTGGGAAGCGCTGGTTCGGAAACCATCCAGCCGAGCTGGATTCGACCGTCCGTCCCGAACAGGCCTTCGATCGCGCCGCGCGCTTCGCGGGTATCGACATTGTCGGCAAAGCCACCGGCTGCGCCGAAGGCGAGGCGGAAGAATTTGAGCTTGTTGGCGGAAGCGCGGGCGCTCTCGGCGAGCAACTCCATGCAGCGCGCCCGCATTTCCGGATCGGTCTCATCCGCAAGCAATTCAATGCCATTATTGAGAGCGCCGACCGGGCTCAGCAAGTCATGACAAAGACGCGAGCAAAGCAGGCTTGCGAATTCAACGCTGTGATTGGTCATCGCCGATCGTCCCCGGACCACTTGATCAGCGGCCCTTGTGACGAGGGCGGGGCGGTAGCGCAACCCGTCGGTCACGGATTTCCATTTCGATTTGCCGAAATCGGCCGGCGATCGGCCCCGCTTCGACAGCTTCGAACAATAAAGCCTCAGGACCTGCAAGAATGAGCCACAGGCTGCCCGGCTCGGCATCGGCGGCATCCCGGGCGGATGGTCGCGCGACGCCATTGGGATGCGAATGATAATGGCCGACGATCCCTGGCCCGCCTGCGCGCGCCGCGCGGTGCGCCGCGAATAGCGTCGCCGGATCGAGCTCGAAGCGATGGCGGCGATCGTCGGCGATATTCGTGGCCGGTTGCGCCGCATCGATCATATTTACGTCACCAAAGAGGAGCCCGCAGACTTCCTCGTCCGGCGCCTCGGCCGCATGCGCGCGAATTTGATCGAGCAAGGCCATTGATATGCCTACTTTCATCGCCATTTGCGTAAGCGATGGACAGGGGGGTGTCGATAGCTCGGGCGGTCATACCCGGTGATGCGGCAGGCTGGCGCCTCGACCGGGCGCTGGCGGCTGCCCTCCCCACAATGTCCCGAGAACGGATCAAGGCGCTCATCATCGCCGGGCACGTCCTGCCCGACGACGGACCAGCACCGGTTTGCGATCCCTCCGCCAAGGTGCTGCCGGGCAGCGCATGGTCGGTAACAGTGCCGCGCCCTACCCCGACCCATAATCTCGCACAGGAGATCGAACTCGTCATTGTCCATGAGGACGAGCATCTGATCGTGATCGACAAGCCGGCTGGAATGGTCGTCCATCCCGCCGCGGGCAATGCCGACGGAACGCTCGTCAACGCCTTGCTCCATCACTGCGCTGGCAGCCTGTCGGGAATCGGCGGGGTCGAACGGCCCGGCATCGTCCATCGCATCGACAAGGATACGTCGGGGCTGATGATCGCCGCGAAATCCGACCAGGCACATATCGGCCTTGCCGCGCAATTCGCGGCGCACAGCATAGACCGGCGCTACCAGGCGATCGTCTCTGGCCTGCCCAACCCGACCAGCGGGACGATCGATGCCCCGCTTGGCCGATCCTCGACCAACCGGCAGAAGATTGCTATACAAAGGGAGGGTCGGGGCAAGCATGCCGTCACGCACTATCGGATGGTCGTTCCGCTACGCGAGGCTGCGCTGGTCGAATGCCGGCTCGAAACGGGGCGAACGCATCAGGTCCGCGTGCATATGGCCTCGATCGGGCACCCGCTCATCGGCGATCCGGCCTATGGACGGACCCGCAAGGCGCACAGGGCGTTGTTGGAGGAACTCAACTTTCAGAGACAGGCGCTTCACGCGGCCAAGCTTGGCTTCATCCACCCGATCACAAGCAAAGCTTTAGACTTTGAAAGCAAGATGCCTGAAGACATGCAGCAGTTGTTCAGCAATCTTCAGCTATAACAGTTTCGATTTGAGACGGATTTCGATTCGTCGGTAAAGGGAGTAAAGATCATGGCCAGCGGCGAGAACGTCCCTGCGACGATCCCAGCGCTTGGTACCGAGCAGAGCCTCAATCGGTACCTGTCGGAAATCAAGAAGTTTCCGCTTCTGACTCCGCAGGAGGAGTATATGCTTGCCAAGCGCTTCCAGGAGCATAGCGATCCTGAAGCAGCGGCGCGGCTCGTCACGTCGCATCTGCGGCTCGTCGCGAAGATCGCGATGGGCTATCGCGGCTATGGGCTCCCGGTTTCCGAGCTGATCTCCGAAGGCAATATCGGCCTGATGCAGGGCGTGAAGAAGTTCGAACCTGATCGCGGGTTCCGGCTCGCGACCTATGCGATGTGGTGGATCAAGGCTTCGATCCAGGAATTCATCCTGCGCTCGTGGAGCCTCGTCAAGATCGGCACCACCGCCGCGCAAAAGAAGCTGTTCTTCAACCTTCGCCGGATGAAGAGCCAGATCGAAGCGTTCGAGGACGGCGATCTCAAGCCCGCGGACGTCACCAAGATCGCAACCGATCTCGGCGTCACCGAGGCCGAGGTGATCAGCATGAACCGCCGCATGTCGATGGGCGGCGATACGTCGCTCAACGTCTCGATGCGCGAGGATGGCGAAGGCCAGTGGCAGGATTGGCTGGTCGATGACGAGCCGCTCCAGGACGAACGCATAGCCGAGGCCGAGGAGCGCGACGTCCGCCACGGCATGATGCTCGAGGCAATGAACGCGCTCAACGATCGCGAGAAGCACATCCTCGTCGAGCGTCGACTGACCGAGGGGCCCAAGACGCTTGAGGAACTGAGCCAGGTCTATGGCGTCAGCAGAGAGCGGGTCCGCCAGATCGAGGTCCGCGCGTTCGACAAGCTGCAGAAGGCAATGATGCGGCTGGCAGGCGACCGGAGATTGCTGCCGCAGACGTAGGGCAATCTGCGGAAACCGGAATTTTCTACCCGCTCATCCTGAGGCGAGACTGAGCCCGGCATCCGTTCGTCCTGAGGAGCCATTGAGCGAAGTCGAAATGGCGTCTCGAAGGACTGTAGCGCTGCGGTCCTTCGAGACGGGCCTTCGACAAGCTCAGTCCCTCCTCAGGATGAGCGGGCGGTGGAAACCCAAACTCAGTCCCTCCGGCCAAGCGGGTTCAATTGAAGGCGGTTTCACGATTTCGTTGAAATCGCCTCCGCCTTTTGCTTAAGCATCGCCCATGGCATCACCATCCAGCCGGGCGTGGCCCCGCCGCATAACATCCCTGCTCTCCCGTGCCGCCATCTGGTTTGTCGCCGTCTCGCTGATCTGGGTCGCGATTTACCGCGTCGTGCCCCCGCCGATCACTTTCACGATGATCGGCAATGCGATCGACGGACGCCCGATCACCAAGGACTGGATGAGCCTTTCCAGGATCGATCCCAACATGGCGCGCGCTGCAATCGGTGGCGAGGATTGGAATTTCTGCCGCCATCATGGCTTCGACTTTGCCGCGATCCAGCAGGCGATGAAGGAAAACGAGCGTGGCCGCCGCATTCGCGGTGGATCGACGATCAGCCAGCAGACCGCCAAGAACGCGTTTCTGTGGCAGGGCGGCGGCTTCTTTCGCAAGGGGCTCGAGACCTGGTTCACCGCGCTGATCGAGCTGATCTGGGGCAAGCACCGGATCATGGAGGTCTATCTCAACATCGCCGAGACCGGGATCGGCACCTATGGCGCCAATGCCGGGGCGCTGCGCTATTTCCGGCACGATGCCTCGCACCTGTCGACGAGCGAAGCGGCACGGATCGCGGCCGTCCTGCCCCAGCCCAAGAAGCGCGAGGCGGTCGCGCCCTCCGGCTTCACAAGGCGCCATGGCAACAAGATCGCGGGCCGGGTCGGCGTGGTAAAACGCAGCGCGATGGACGCCTGCCTGCGCTGAGGGCTTAACGCCCCTGCATGTTGTGGACGCCGCCCGGTATGCGCACGGTCAGCCGGTCGAGACCCTCGGGGATGACGATCTGGCATGCAAGCCGACTGTGACGGGTGACGTGGCTGGCGAGATCGAGCAGGTCTTCCTCAGCCTCGCTTGCAGGCGGGATCCGGGCGAAGTCATCGGCATCGACGATGACGTGGCAGGTGGAGCAGGCCATCTGGCACTCGCAGGTCCCTTCCAGCGGCTGGGCGTTGGCCTGCGCGATATCGAGCAGGCGTGTTCCCGGCTCCGCCTCGACCTCGACGACATCCTCGCCGCTCACCGAAATGAAGCGAACGAGAGTCACGCGGCAAAGCTTCGTTGGGCGTCCGCTGCGGCACGAATCATCATCATGGCGCGATCGATCTCCTCCACGCTTGTGTACCGGCCGAAGCCGATTCGGATGCTGGTCCGTGATTCGGCGGGTTGCAAGCCCAAAGCAGCGAGAACATGGCTTGGCCGACCCGAACCCGATGCGCAGGCCGAGCCCGCCGAAATCGCGATTTCGCGTAGTTCCGTGATCAGGCGAGCGACATCGAGACCGGGCGTCCGCAGGTTGAGGTTGCCAGCATAGCGTGACGTCATGCTGCCGTTGATCGTCCAGCCCGGCCCGATCGCGGCGAGCGCATGATCGCGAAGCATCAGGACATGCGCGGCGTCGGCGCTGGCATTGTCCTGCATGAGCCCGGCTGCCACGCCGAATCCAGCGCACAGGGCTGGCGCCAGCGTGCCGGAGCGAAGCCCCATCTCCTGCCCGCCACCATGGGTTTGCGGCTCCAGTTCGACACCCTCGCGGATCCAGAGTGCACCGATTCCCTTGGGCCCATGAATCTTGTGCGCGGAGATCGCGATCAGGTCGCACGCTTCGGCAGGAAGCAACACCCGGCCAAAGCCCTGCACCGCATCGCAGAGAAACAGCGCTCCCGCCTTGCGCGCCAGCGCGGCAAGTTCGACGATCGGCTGGATCACCCCGATCTCGTTATTGACCAGCATCGCGGCTACGAGGCTAGTGCCGGGAGTGATCGCTCTCGCTGCCTCGTCGAGATCGACAAGGCCTTCTCGATCGACCGGCAGGATGACGAGTTCGGCCCCCTGCCCGGCCAGCCAGCTTGCGGTATCCAGAACGGCCGCATGCTCGGTCGCGATCGTCACGATCCGCCTTGGACGAGATCCCTTGATTGCCAGATTGAGCGCTTCGGTGGCGCCGCTGGTGAAGATCAGTTTCCCGGAGGGTCCAGCCTCGGAAAAGAGCGTCTGGACGATGCGATCGCGCGCGACCTCGACCGCAGCCCTGGCCACGCGCCCCATGCGGTGGATGCTGTGGGGATTGCCGAAATCCCGATCGAGATAGGGCAGCATGGCGTCACGCGCTTCGGGCGCCATCGGGGTGGTTGCCTGATAATCGAGATAGATCATGCCGCGCGCGCCCTGGCCCGTTCGGCAATCCGGCTCCACTCGCCGGCGAAGCGATCGATGTCGGCCGCACTGGTCTGCGGACCGAAACTCACTCGGATGGCCTCGCGCGCCGCTGCCTCGGGCATTCCCATAGCGGCGAGGACATGGCTCGGCTTCATGCTCCCCGACGAACAGGCGCTGCCCGCGGAGACGGCGATGCCCGCCATGTCGAACTGGATGAGCTGCGCCGTCGCCGCCACGCCGGGCATCCGATATGCGCCGATCGTCGGGATACGCGGCGAAGATACCGCAATCACCTCCGCAGCGATGGCATTTTCGAGCCGCCGCCGCAGTTCGGCAGCGCGATCCATCCAGGCGCCGCGCGCATCGAGCGCCGCCGCAAAGCCGAGGATCGCGGGCAGGTTCTCGGTGCCCGCGCGATAGCCCTGCTCCTGCCCGCCTGATGGCTGAAGCGTGGCAAGATCGCGAACCAGCAAGGCACCGATGCCGGGCGGACCGCCGAGCTTGTGCGCCGAGATCGCGATGAAATCCGCATCCGGGAGCGGCAGCTTGCCCGCCGACTGGGCACAATCCGCCAGAAGCAGCCCCTGCCCCCGTTCGAGCGGCTGGATGACTCCGGTCTCGTTATTGACGTGCTGGATGACCGACAGGCCTTCATACGCGCCGCGCTCGACGATCCCGCGCTCGTCGACAGCGAACCGCGCTGCATCGGGGACGACGCGCAGCACCGCATCATGCTCCACCGGCGATACCCTGTGCGTCGCCGCCTTCGCACGCGCCAGGGCGATCGCCAGCGCCTCGCTCGCGCCGCTGGTGAAGATCAGCGCCCCCGTCCAGCCGAGCGCTTCCACGATCCTCGCGCGGGCCTCCTCGAGCGCGGCGCGCGCGGCGCGACCCTCCGCGTGCGGGGACGAAGGGTTCGCCCAGCGCGCAAGTCCGTCGGCCATGGCTGCGCGCGCTTGCTCAAGCACTGGCGTGGTGGCGGCATGATCGAGATACAGGCGTTCGGTCAGCTTCGATCTCCAATCGTTCCACGCGCGTTGCATGGATCGCGTTGCTGCTTATATAGGCCGAGAGTTTACTGCGCACCCCGCCGGATGTGCAGCCATTACCGATTGGTAGCAGGATAGCGATGCCCGAAGTCATCTTTCCCGGTCCAGAGGGCCGTCTCGAAGGCCGTTTCAACCCAGGTCCGCGCCCCCGCGCGCCAGTGGCAATGATTCTCCACCCCCATCCACAGGGCGGCGGTACGATGAACAATCGTATCGTCCAGCAACTCTACCAGACCTTCGTTCGCCGCGGCTTTGCCACGCTTCGCTTCAACTTCCGCGGAGTCGGCAAGAGCCAGGGCGTCTTCGACAACGGCATCGGCGAACTCAGCGACGCGGCCTCCGCGCTCGATTGGGTACAGTCGATTCATCCCGAGGCGCAGACCACCTGGATCGCCGGCTTCAGCTTCGGTGCCTGGATCGGCATGCAGCTGCTGATGCGCCGCCCGGAAATCAAGGGCTTCATCTCGATCGCCCCCCCGGCGAACATGTACGACTTCTCGTTCCTGGCACCCTGCCCCTCCTCGGGCATCATCGTCCAGGGAACCGGCGACGAAGTGGTCACGCCCGGCTCGGTCCAGAAGCTCGTCGACAAGCTGCGCACGCAGCGACACATCACGATCCATCACGACGAGATCGCCGACGCGAACCATTTTTTCGAGCATGAGATGGAACAGCTGATGGGATCGGTCGACAAATATCTCGACATGCGGCTCGCGCCGAATTCACCGATTCGGTAAGCGTTACCCCCCTCCGTCATCCCGGCGGACGCCGGGATCCACGACACGGTGTTTCCTCAATTGCGAGACCTGTGGGTCCCATGGATCCCGACTTTCGTCGGGATGACGAAGCGTGGCGTCGGGATTACGAAGCGCAGCAACGCCCCTCACCCCGGCAACGGCATCACCCAGATGGCGACATTCGCTGCGATCACGATGGCCGCCAGCAGCATCAATCCGCCCCGCTTGCGATCCCGGCGCTGGAACAGCAGCCACAGCGCGCCACCGGTCAGCGCAAAGACCGTCAGCATCGCAATGCTGAGGGCAAGATCCGACATCGAATTGGCTCCCGATCTGGTTGGAACAAGCCGCCAATCGACTCACTCTGCAACAGCCCTGTTTACCGTGATTCGAGCGCCTGCTTGCAAGCGTGTAAAATCACGCTGGCGCGTTAACCAATTTCGTCGCAAAAAATACCGTGAAAAGAATGGTTTGAACACGCAAAAACGCGACGTATTAACCGTCCCAAAAAACACCGCAAACAATACTTTACATCGACGGCCTCCACACCATATACGGCGCGTCCGCTGCCCCATGGGACTTCCAACCGCAAGGCAGCTCTTTTGTCCACACCGACTTGTTGGAGGTCCCTTGAATTGCACAAGCATCATAGCGCGCTGGGGCTAGCTACGGCCCTTGAACCGGTTCAGCCGGTAACGCTCCTTCGTCCGCACGCCGCCAGGCGCGCAGCCCGTTTCTTCGTCGAGAAGTTTCAGGGCCGCTCGATCTACGCGGTAAAGGCAAATCCGTCGCCGGAACTGATCCAACTCCTTTGGGAAAGCGGGATCACGCATTTCGACGTGGCGTCGATTGCCGAGGTGCGGCTGGTCGCGAACCTGCTGCCCGAAGCGACGCTGTGCTTCATGCATCCGGTGAAAGCGAAGGAAGCGATTGCCGAGGCATATTTCGACCATGGCGTACGCGTCTTCTCGCTCGATACGCATGAGGAACTCGCGAAGATCCTCGAAGCGACCGGCGATGCGACGGACCTGACGCTGTGCGTGCGGATGCGCGCTTCCTCCAATCATTCGAAGCTCAGCCTCGCGTCGAAGTTCGGCGCAGAGCAGTCCGAAATGGCGGCGCTGCTGATGGCGGCTCGCCAGGCAGCGGATGCGCTCGGCATCTGCTTCCATGTCGGTAGCCAGGCGATGTCGCCGGCGGCTTATACCCAGGCGATGGCGCGAGTCCGCGCGGCAATCGTCGAGGCAAGCGTCACCGTCGACGTGATCGATGTCGGCGGCGGTTTCCCGTCAATCTATCCGGGGATGGAGCCGCCAGCCCTCGAGGCTTATTTCTGGACGATCCACCAGGCTTTCGAACAGCTGCCGATCAGCTATTCGGCTGAGCTCTGGTGCGAACCCGGCCGGGCGCTCTGTGCTGAATATGCCAGCCTGCTGGTCCGCGTCGAGAAGCGCCGCGGCGATGAGCTCTACATCAATGACGGCGCCTATGGCGCGCTGTTCGATGCAGCGCATGTCGACTGGCGCTTTCCCGTAAAGCTCCTGCGCGCCAACGAATCCAGGGCTGAGCTTGCGCCGTTCAGCTTCTACGGACCGACCTGCGACGACATGGACTATATGGAAGGCCCGTTCGAGCTTCCAGCCGATGTCCAGGCCGGCGACTATATCGAGATCGGCATGCTCGGCGCCTATGGCTGCGCGATGCGGACCGCATTCAACGGCTTCGGCGAGGGCGAGCGAGTCATCGTCGATGACGAGCCGATGGAATGCGCCTATCTCGGCGAGCAGCCGGATGTGGAGCGGGCTTCGAACGTCGTCACGCTGTAACCACCATCTCTTAGAGTAGCGGACCGTACCCCGGCGAAGGCCGGGGTCCAGTTCCAATGTTGCGACTGGACCCCGGCCTTCGCCGGGGTTCCGTCGGCAGGATTGCAAGGAAGAACCCATGACCACCACCGCCATCAACGACACCCGCAAGGCCGAGCTGCTCTCGACCACCGTCGAGCATATCGACATTCGCAGCTTCGACGCGCGCCCGATCATCGAATCGATGGGGAAGATGAGCTTCACCAGCCGCGACCTCGCGCGCGCCACCGGCATCTACAACCAGATGCTCGACGATCCGGATTGCACGGTCTGCCTCGTCATCGCTGGCTCGACTTCGGCTGGCGGCTGCATGGATCTCTACGCCGAGCTGATCCGCTCGGGCATGGTCGACGTCGTCGTCGCGACCGGCGCCACGATCGTCGACATGGATTTCTTCGAGGGGCTCGGCCACAAGCATTATCAGGCGCTCGAAGTGCCTGACGACGATACCCTGCGCTCGCTGCTCATCGATCGCATCTACGACACCTATATCGACGAGGAGCAGCTCCAGGATTGCGACCACACGATCCTGACGATCGCCGACAGCCTCGAGCCGCGCCCCTATTCGAGCCGCGCCTTCGTTCGCGAGATGGGCAAGTATCTCGTGGAACACGGCAAGAAGGAGAACAGCCTCGTCAAGCTCGCCTATGAGCATGACGTGCCGATCTTCTGCCCGGCCTTCGTCGACAGCTCGGCTGGCTTCGGCCTCGTCAAGCACCAGGTCGATCGCGCCAAGGCGGGCAAGCCCTACATGGTGCTCGACGCGATCGCCGATTTCCGCGAGCTCACCGACATCAAGATCAAGGCCGGCACCACCGGACTGCTGATGATCGGCGGCGGCGTACCCAAGAACTTCATCCAGGATACCGTCGTCTGCGCCGAGATCCTCGGCCATGACGATGTCGAGGTCCACAAATATGCGGTGCAGATCACCGTCGCCGACGTCCGCGACGGCGCCTGCTCCTCCTCGACGCTTCAGGAAGCCGCGAGCTGGGGCAAGGTCAACACCGGCATCGAGCAGATGGTGTTCGCGGAAGCTGGCTCGGTAATGCCGCTCCTCGCCTCCGACGCCTGGCACCGCCACCAGAGCCGCAATCGCACCCCCAAGCGCTGGGCGAAGCTGTTCGAAGGCTGAGGCTGGAGGGGGGGCGCCATCCCGACGCATCATGTCGCCATCCCGATGCGCCCCTCCCCGTCATCCCGACGAAAGTCGGGATCCATGGGACCCACTATTCTCGCGATCGTACGACCGCCGCATCGTGGATCCCGGCGTCCGCCGGGATGACGAGCGAGGGGCTTCGGCATGACGGGAAGTGGGCGCACCAGCCCCAACCCCAAACCTACCGGCTGAACGACCCAACCAGTTCCGCATGCGTCGACCAGCGGAACTGGCCCACTGGCTGGATCCATTCCAGCCGCCAGCCCGCATCCGTCAGCGTCCTCGCATCGCGTGCGAAGGTCGCCGGGTTGCATGAGACATAGGCGATCCGCGCGACATCCGCCGCCGCCAGTTCTACCATCTGCTCCCTCGCCCCGGCGCGCGGTGGATCGAGCACGACGGCATCGAAGCGCCCAAGCTCGACGCGCGTTAGCGGCCGTCGCGATAGATCGCGAAGCTCGACCACCAGCATGCGCTGGACTCGCCCTGCCCCGGCCTTGAGCGCAAGCGCGGCATCGCGCGCGCCCTCGACCGCGAGCACCCTGGCATCGAGCGCGAGGGCAAAGGTGCCAAGCCCGGCGAACAGGTCCACCACCTGCGCCGCATCGCCCACTATCTCGCGCACCGTCGCGACAAGCTTCGCCTCGCCGTCAGCCGTGGCCTGGAGGAAGGCGCTGACCGGCAGCGGCACTGCGACCCCACCGAGCGTTATCGTCACTGGAAGGGGCTCCCAGCGGGCCTCAGCGCCATTGCCGGTATCAAGACTCAGCCGGGCCAACCGATGCGCCTGCGCGAAATCGGTCAGCGCCTCGACGGCGGCCAGATCGTCCGCCTCGACCTTGTCGAGCAGCAGGTCGACACCCTGGTCCGCCAGCGTCATCTGGACATTGCCCGCGCGCTTGTCCTTGAGCAGCTGGAGCAGCAGGATCCGCAGCGGCGCCAGCAGCGCGAACAGCTCCGGCGCCATGACGTCGCACTGCTTGAGATCGACGATCGTGTGGCTCTGTTCCTCGTTGAAACCGATCGTGACCCGGCGTCCCTTGCGTTCGGCGCGCAGCGATACGCGGCGGCGAGCGAACGGCGGCGAGATATGGACCGGGCGAATCGGCGGGGCGTCGAGCTTCTGGCCGTTCAGCGCGCCAACGATACGATCGACGAGGAACTGGCTGAAGCTCTCGTCATCGACATGCTGGAGCTGGCAGCCACCGCAGGCCGGATAATGGCGGCACGGCGGATCGACATGATGCGGTCCGTGGGTAAGCGTGCCATCGATGCCGAGCAGATCCCCGGGCGCTGATTGGGGCGCATGCCTGCCATCGGCGGTGATGCCGTCACCACGCGCTGCGATACGGACGATCGGTTCATCACTCAAAGACAGGTCCTAACGGCAGCGGGAAGATGGATGACGAGATCGTCGGCGATCAGCACCGGCCCTGCCCGGCGCGCGGCTTCGCCGTGCAGCCACACCGCCGCCTGTGCTGCCTCGAACGCCGGCTTGCCCTGGGCCACCATCGAAGCGACGATACCAGCGAGGACGTCGCCGCTGCCTGCGGTGGCGAGCCAGTTCGATCCGGGCGCTGCGATTGCGATTCGCCCGTCGGGCGCTGCGATCACCGTATCCGCACCCTTGTAGATGATGAAGGCTCCCACTTGCGCGGCGGCGGCGCGAGCGCGTTCGATCTTGCTGCCTGGCAGCGTGCCGAACATCCGCTCGAACTCCCCGGAGTGCGGGGTGAGGATCGTCGGGGCGGTTCGCTTGGCGAGATGCTTGCCGATGCCGGATCCGGCGAGCGTGAGCGCGTCAGCGTCGAGAACAACCGGACAATCGCACGACAGGGCCCCGCTGAGGAGCTTGGCGGCCTCTCGGTCGCGCCCGAGCCCCGGCCCGACCAGCAGCGCCCCGATTCGCTCGTCGCCAAAGATGGCAGCCTCGCTCTTGCGGATCAGTGCGGCCGGGCCGCCGCCGGCCACGCCCGAAAGTGCTACCGAACCAGCGCCACTGCGTTGCGCGGCTGATGCAGCGAGCACTGCTGCGCCCCACATGGCGCCGCCGATGACGCCAACCGCGCCGCGATTATATTTATGCGATCCCGGGCCGGGCGCGACGAGCGATGGGCGCGCAATCCGCACCATCGTCCGATCGAGCGCGCCAAGGCCGATATCGACGGTGACCAGGCGCCCCGTGTGCCGGGCAGCAGGCTGGAGCAGGTGCGCCGGCTTGAGCGCGCCGAGCGCGACGGTCAAATCGTAATCCGGAACCGGCGAAAGCACCGCCCCGTCGTCAGTTGCGATCCCGCTCGGCAAATCCACCGCCACACGGTAGCGCGCACCCTCTGCGAGCCGCGCGAGCGTGTTGACCGCGCCCGCATCGAGCCCGCGCGTGAGTCCAGTGCCGAACAGCGCATCGATGAAAAGCTCGGCTGGTGTCGCCTTGTCGAGCGGATCGACGGCACCGCCCCACTGTGCTCGCGCCGCGATCGCCGCCGGGGTTTTGGGCTCGCCAAGCCCCGCCACGCGGACGTCGACGCCACGCAGCTTGAGATAATGCGCGATCACATAGCCGTCGCCGCCATTATTGCCGGGACCGCAGATGATTTGGGTTTCGACCCCGCCGCCAAAGAACCAGGCCGCCTCGGCGACGCCCTTCCCGGCGCGATCCATCAGCGTCTCGACGCTGGTACCTCCGGCGATCACGCGTTCCTCTGCGGCGCGCATTTCCGCTGCGGTGAGGATCGGCGATCCGCTCGGTACGCTGTGATCGCTCATGGCGTGCCGGTCGGCTTTGCCTTGAGCGTCGCTGGAAGGCGATAGCGATCGCCGCCGATCGCGACCTCGATCTCCTTGTCCCCGTGAAGGGTAACCACTGCCTTTTCGGCCCCATCGGCTGCAATCACGCCCTGCCCGTCCTTCGCGATCTCGAAACGACGAAAGCCGCCGTCCGGGAGATGCACTGTCAGGATCGCCACGTCGCCGCGTTGACTGCGGTCAAACGTACAGATCGACGTGAACTTCGTCGCTCCGGCAGGCTGGCAAGCGACAAGGTCGCCCGGCGGCGGCGGCGCGGATCCGCTCCCGCCGCAGCCCGCCAGCAGCATCGCCGGAACGCAACCTCGCAAGATACCGCCGAACTGATGGGTCCTAGATATCCGCATAGACATGCGTCTCGGCCTTCCCGCCTGGATGCGTCACCGCGCCCTTCCAGGCCGGGCCGACATTCTGCGCAAAGCGCCACAGAGCGCCTGATTGATAATCATTGCTGCGCGGCTGCCACTTAGCGCGGCGGGCGGCGAGCACGTCATCCGCAACCTCGAGCTCGATCGTGCCCTTCTCGGCATCGATGCTGATGATATCGCCGTTCTCGACCAGTGCGATCGGGCCGCCCTCGGCCGCCTCGGGACCGACATGGCCGATGCAGAAGCCACGCGTCGCGCCCGAAAAACGCCCGTCGGTGATCAGCGCGACCTTTTCGCCCATCCCCTGGCCGTAAAGCGCAGCGGTGGTCGACAGCATCTCGCGCATGCCGGGACCGCCCTTGGGGCCTTCATAGCGGATCACGATCACCGCACCCTCGGCGATGTCGCGCGCTTCGACCGCCGCGAATGTATCCTCCTCGCAATCGAACACCCGCGCCGGTCCGGTGAACTGGAGGCGGTGCATCCCGGCAACCTTCACGATCGCCCCGTCAGGCGCGAGCGAACCACGCAGGCCGACGACGCCGCCGGTCGGCGAAAGCGGCGCCTTCGCATCGTAGATCACCTTCTGGTCGGGGTTCCACGTCACCTCGTCGATATTCTCGGCGAGGGTCTTGCCGGTCACCGTCAGGCAATCGCCATGGAGCAGCCCCTCGGCGTGAAGCGTCTTCATCAGCATGTAGATGCCGCCTGCGTCGTACATGTCCTTGGCGACATACTTCCCACCGGGTTTCAAGTCGGCGATGTAAGGTGTTGTCTTGAATATCTCGGCAACGTCGAACAGGCTGAAATCGATGCCGACTTCATGCGCCATGGCAGGAAGGTGCAACGCGCCGTTGGTCGATCCGCCGGTCGCGGCGACGATGCGGGCTGCATTCTCGAAGGCATCGCGGGTGCAGATGTCACGCGGGCGGATATTGCGTGCGAGCAATTCCATCACCTGGCGCCCGGCGGCACGGGCGATATCCTCGCGCTCCATATAAGGAGCTGGCATCATGTTGCTGTTCGGCAACGATAATCCAATCGCCTCGGCAACGCATGCCATCGTATTCGCTGTATATTGGCCGCCGCATGCGCCATGCCCCGGACACGCGACCTTCTCGAGCGCGATGACGTCCTTGAGCGGGCAGTTTCCGGCGGCATATTTGCCGACGACCTCGAACACGTCGACCACCGTGACGTCGCGATCCTGATAGCGTCCCGGCAGGATCGAGCCGCCATAGACGAAGATCGACGGAACGTTGAGGCGAAGCATCGCCATCATCATGCCGGGCAGCGATTTGTCGCAGCCGGCAAAGGCGACAAGCGCATCATAGCAATGGCCGCGCACCGAGAGCTCGACCGAATCGGCGATCACTTCGCGGCTGACCAGCGAGCTCTTCATGCCCTGGTGACCCATCGCGATGCCGTCGGTCACGGTGATCGTGTTGAAGCGGAACGGCGTTCCCCCGCCCGCCTTGACGCCTTCGCGGCAGACATTGGCCTGGGGATCGAGCGCGGTATTGCACGGCGCCGAGTCATTGCCAGCGCTCACGATGCCGACGAACGGCTTGGCGATATCTTCCTCGGTCATCCCCATCGCATAATAATAGCTGCGGTGCGGCGCGCGCTCGGGCCCAACGGAGACGTGGCGGCTGGGGAGTTTCGTCTTGTCGAAGCTGTTGGTCATCGAAGAGTTCCTGTAGAGCGCCGTTGGTTTTTCGATCTGTTGAATCGCTCCCTCGCCGTTCATCCTGAGGAGTGGCTGAGCACTTGTCGAAGACCCGTCTCGAAGGACCGCAACGCTGCCGTCCTTCGAGACGCCATTTCGACAAGCTCAATGGCTCCTCAGGACGAACGGAGAGGGAGGGATTCAACCAAACGTCATCGCACCCTATTGGCGCGCACAACGCCTTCAGGCAAGTATTTCGGCGGTCCGCTCGATCACCGGCGCGAGGATTTCGGCCCAGTGGGCAACGCCAGCCGCATCGGAAACCAGATCCTGCCGAACCTCGAAGTTCAGATACGCGATGCCATTGCCCTCGGCATGACGGTTGACCGTCGCGTTGAGAAGCTTCCCCGAATAGGGAAGATTATCGCCGGTCACGACCCCCGCCGCCTCCAGCAACGGCATCGCGATCCGGGCGCCGCGATCATCTTCATTGTAGAGCAGCCCGATCTGCCAGGGCCGCGGCTTGTCGCAAGTCGCCATCGCCGGGGTGAAGCTGTGCAGTGATATCAGCATCCTAGGACGATCTGTTGCGATCCTGTCGGCGACGGCATCATGATATGGGCTCCACCAGCGATCGATCCGTGCCCGTCGGCCGGGCTCGTCAAGCGCCTGGTTGCCGGGGATATCATAGCCATCGCTGTGGCGCGGGATCAGCCCCGGGGCATCGAGTTCGCGATTGAGATCGATCACCAGCCGCGAAACCGCACCGAGATAACCGACACAACCGAACCGCGCGCAGATCGCCCGTGCCAGCGGGGCAACCCCGATATCGATCGCGACATGCTCGCCGAGCAGCCTTTCGGGAATGCCGAGCTCGATATCCCTGGGAACATGATTGGATGCGTGATCGCCGATCAGGATCAGCCGCCGGGCATCCCCTTCGATCAGCGTAGCGGGCAAGTTCGCTGGAGCCATTCGCCGTTTCTCGCAGCCCGGATCCGCGCGGTCAAGAAAGGTGGCGTGGCATTTGGGGGAAATGCCACGCCACACCAGGATGATGCGAACCTCGCACGGAAGCCGGACCATCGGCGAGCGACCCGGCAAAAAAAGCACCGGCTGGCCCGTCGAACATAGCATCCGCAAACGGCGTGCCAGATGACCGAGGCGCGTTTCGATCGCTCCTGCGAGACCGGCTATCTCGCCATTCTTCAGCGCCGTAGCGTGAAAAAATATTCTGGACTGCGGTTGCAGCGCTTTGTTGGCAGCGATTGGCATTGTCCCGATCCGGGACATATGCTTCAGATCAGTATCGTTTTGAGACGCCAGCATTCGGGCATAGCGGCTGCGATCGCGCCGTCCGCCGAGTCCCGCGCGGCGATATCATCGAACAGCGCAAAGCAGGTCGCGCCCGATCCGGACATCCGTGCGAGGCGCACTCCCGGCTGCGCCCGGAGCAGTGCGACGAGCGCATCAATTACAGGTGCCAGCTTGCGCGCCGGTGCTTCCAGATCGTTGCGCCCGGACAGCGCCGAGGCGATAGCCGGTCCCTCGACCAGCGCGCCGCGATCGATCCCGTCCCATGCCGCAAACACCGGTCCGGTTGGCACCGCCACGCCGGGATTGACGAGCAGCAGCGGCATATCGGCAAGCTCCGGATCGTCGATTTCCACCAGGACGTCGCCCCGTCCAGTGCCGCGACAGCTGCGCGAGATCAGGCATGCGGGCACGTCGGCCCCCAGCGAAGCCGCGATCGCCGTCGTCCGTGCGTCCTCTCGCGGCAAATCCCACAGCCGCGAGAGCAGGCGCAGCGCGGCGGCGGCATCTGCCGACCCCCCGCCAATGCCGGATGCGATCGGCAAGCGCTTGTCGAGCGCGAGCGCGGCGCCTGTCGCGACCCCGTAGGCGGCCTGCAGCGATCGCGCGGCGCGCAGGACGAGATTATCGCCCTCGCCCGCCAGCGCGGCACCAAATGGGCCGCTGATCGAAAGACTGAGCGTTTCAGCAGGCGTTGCTGTCAACCGATCGCCGTCGGCCGCGAACGCGAACAATGTCTCTATATCGTGATAGCCGTCCGCGTTGCGCGCCCGGACGTGCAAGGCGAGATTGATCTTGGCGTAGGCCATCTCGGCATCTTCGATCCCGACATCTTCAATCAAGGTTCCAACCCGACGTCGAGCTTGTGCGACAATCTCGGGCTGGCTTTCTTGTCGGCAGTGACCAGCGCCGCTGCCCATGCGTAGCGCGCCTCGATCTTGCGGCCTGCGGTCCAATAGGCATCGCCCAGATGCTCGTTGATTTCTGATCCGCCCGGATCGCCTTCGGCCGCAGCCTCGAGTTTGTCGATCGCGGCAGGGAGATTGCCTTCGAGGTAGAAGGCCCAGCCAAGCGAATCGGTGATCGCAGCATCGCCGGGCTTGAGATCATAGGCTTTCTCGATCAGCGCTCGCGCCGCCGGGATATTTTCGCGACGCTCCAGCTGGGCATAGCCGAGATAGTTGAGCACCACCGCCTGGTCGGGCGACAGGGCCGCTGCCTTTTCAAGCGCTGCCTTCGCCTCGGGCCACTTCCCGGACTGTTCAAGAGCACTGCCATAAAGCAGCCAGAGCGTACCCGGACCATCGGCATCACCAGGCTTGGCGTCGATCTGGTCGATCGCCTTGCGATACGCGACCGCAGCCTCGGCTGGCTGGCCCATCCGATTGTAGATATCGCCGAGCAGCGACCATTCGGAAATCGAGACATCGGGGCCCGACGTCGCGGCCTTCATCATGTCGAGCGCGTCTTGATTGGCCTGGCGCGCGAGCAGGATTCGAATACGCGTGATCCGGGCCGAGAGCGCCAGCGGCCCGTCAGTCGGCATGTGGGCAAGCGCCGATAAAGCCGCGTCATGGCGATCCGCCGCCGCAAGCAGCTGGGCAGCCGCAAGCCAGGATTCCGGATTCCCGGGTGACGCGAATGTTGCGAGCCGTGCCAGTACCGGCGAAAGCGGGGTCACCCGCTCGCGATTGACGTCGACTGCCACGCGGATCAGCAGTTCGGAGAGCCCGAACGCCGGATCGATCGCTGGCGCCGCCACCCGCTTTGCGGAGCGTATGGACTGGGCAGCGGCAACCAGCGCTGCCTCGTCGCCTTCGAGCATCCCCAGTGCCGCGTCGCGCTTGCCGCCGGCCGCGAGCGCCTGCGCCGCCATCACGCGAAGGTGGAGGTCGCGGACATTCGATCCGGTCGCGAGCTTGCGGATGATCTCGGCGCCATCATCGGCCCTGCCCCGCGCGAGCAGCATCAATGCCTTGTTCTCGGCGGCATAGACCGCAGCCGATCCGCCACCGCTTACTATGATCTTGGTCCAGGGTTCGGCATCGCCGGATCCAAGCGCAATCCAGCCGCGAAGGATCGGCGAGAGGAACGAGAAGGCCTGGTCCTTGTCGATCCGCGCGACGATTGCGGACGCCTTCTTCCAGTCGGACGACGTGAAGCTGTCGACGAGCAGCATGAGCAGCCCGTCGGGCGGCAGCGCGCCGCCGGCGTCGAGGATCCGGATCGCGCGCTGGGCGAGCGCGCGATCCCCGGCCACCACTGCCTCGCGATACGTCCGCGAAGCGAGCTGGACATCGCCCGGATCGGCGGCAAGCGCCCCTGCAAACTGCGTTGCCGCCAGCTCGGGCTGCCCCGCCGCATCGGCCGCCTGTGCGCGGACATAATGGGTGAAGCCGGAGAACTCGCTGGACCGTATCGCACCCGCCGGCGCGGCGAACATCAGCCCCGCGCAAACGGCAGTGCCAAGCAGGCCTCGCCAGGTTCGATGCGTGCCTTCGCAATCACATATTGGGATAATTGGGACCTCCGCCGCCCTCGGGGACGACCCATGTGATGTTCTGGGTAGGATCCTTGATGTCGCAGGTCTTGCAGTGGACGCAATTCTGCGCGTTGATCTGCAGCCTTGGGGCACTTTCATCCAGTCCGACGATTTCATAGACACCTGCCGGACAATAGCGCTGCTCGGGCGCATCATAAAGAGCCAGATTCACCTCGATCGGAACCGAGGCGTCCTTGAGCGTCAGGTGGCAGGGCTGGTCCTCCTCGTGATTGGTGTTCGACAGGAACACCGAGGAGAGCCGATCGAAACTGATGACGCCATCCGGCCGCGGATATTTGATCGGCTTGACCATATCCTTGCGCCACAGCGTGTCGTGATCGCTGTGAGTCTTGAGCGTGAACGGCAGCCCGATGTGGAGGTAGCGCATCCACATGTCGGTGCCCGCCACCAGCGTTCCGCCCATCGGGCCGAACTTGGCGATCGCCGGCTCCGCATTGCGGACCATCTTGAGTTCCTTGGCGACCCAGCTGTTGTTGAGCGCTTCGGGATAGGCGGCGAGCTCGTCGCCCGAACGATCCGCGACGACGGCATCGAAGGCCGCATCGGCTGCCAGCATCCCCGATTTCATCGCGGTATGGCTGCCCTTGATTCGCGGCACGTTGACAAAGCCAGCCGAGCAACCGATCAGCGCGCCACCCGGGAAGGTGAGCTTCGGGATCGCCTGCCAGCCGCCCTCGTTGATTGCCCGCGCGCCATAGCTGATGCGTCGGCCGCCCTCGAGGATAGTGCGGATTTCCGGATGCTGCTTCCAGCGCTGGAATTCCTCGAACGGCGAGAGATGCGGATTCTTGTAGCCGAGCCCGACCACGAAGCCGAGCGCGACCTGCCCGTTCGCCTGGTGATACAGGAAGCCACCGCCCACCTCGTCGGTAAGCGGCCAGCCCTGGGTGTGGATGACACGGCCGGGAACATGCTTTTCCGGGGTGATGTCCCAAAGTTCCTTGAGGCCGATTCCATAGGTTTGGGGCTCGCTGTCAGCCTCGAGCGCGAAGATCCGCTTCAATTCCTTGGAGAGATGACCGCGCACGCCCTCGGCGAAGAAGGTGTAGCGGGCGTGAAGCTCCATGCCGGGCATGTGATCGGGCTTGAAGCTGCCGTCCTTCGCCACGCCCATGTCGCCGGTCGCGACGCCCTTGACCGAGCCGTCGTCGTTGAACAGCACCTCGGCGGCGGCAAAGCCCGGGAATATCTCGACGCCAAGCGCCTCGGCCTGTCCGGCCATCCAGCGACAGAGATTGCCGAGCGAGACCGTGTAGGTGCCCTTGTTGTTCATGAAGGGCGGCATCAGGATGTGCGGAAACGCGTATTTCTTCTTTTCGGTGAGCACCCAATGCTGGTTGTCGACCACGGGCACCGTCATCGGGCTATCGAGTTCGCGCCAGTTCGGTATCAGCTCGTCGAGCGCGATCGGATCGACCACGGCGCCTGAAAGGATATGCGCACCGACCTCCGAGCCCTTTTCAAGGACGCAAACCGAAAGCTCGCGTCCAGCGGCCTCGGCACGCTGCTTGAGGCGAATCGCTGCGGCGAGGCCCGAAGGTCCCGCGCCCACGATCACCACGTCGTAATTCATCGATTCCCGCGCCGACATTGTCGCTCCCACTTATCTTGTTCCAGTCGTCGTACCGCGCAAACGGCCTGGCATAAAGGCGGTGCCTTCAGATTGACCCCTCCGTCAACACTCCCCTTAATAGAAACGTGGGGGCACTTCTTGCAAATCGAGGCGAAGGCCTCCTCGAAAGCACACTCAGCTGGTGGCAACTGGCCGGGGTTGATGTGGTGGTTGACGACGCGCCCCGCAACTGGCTCCTGCCGATCGCACGCCCAGTCCCGATAGCGCCGGCGGACCATGCCCCGGCGCTCGACCAGGCCGTCTCAAACGATATTCCCGAAACGCTTGAAGCACTTACGGCATGGCTTTCGGATCCAGCGAACCTGCCCGAACTCGGCCCCGATCGGCTTGCCGCGTCGGGATCGACTGCATCGGGCATCATGGTCCTCACCGACATGCCCGATCCGGACGAACCGCGCCTTGCCAAATTGCTCGACGGCATGCTCTCGGCGATCGGCCAAAATCGCGAATCCGTCTACCTCGCTCACCTCGCGCCCGCCCGTCCACCCGGCGGCATTCTCGATTCGCGAACCGAAGCAGAACTGGCGTCCATCGCCCGTCGGCACGTCGCCCTCGCCGCCCCTCGCATGCTGCTCCTGATGGGCGATGCGACGACCCGTGCACTGATCGGGACGGGGTTCGCCCAGGCACGCGGCAAAGCGCACCAGCTTAACCTCGACGGCAGGGATATTGTGGCAATAGCTACTTTCCATCCGCGCTTCCTGATCAAGCAGCCCGCTCGCAAGGCGGACGCCTGGAAGGATTTGCGGCTCATGCTGGAGACATTCGAATCGTGATTCGTAAAGCGTTGCTTGCCCCCGTCCTGTCGTGTGTCCTGTCGGCCGCCGCGCTGTCGCCGGCGCTCGCTGCAAGCGACACCCCGGTCGACGGCCTGCCTTCGCTCGTCGTCACCGCGCCGAACGCGATCCCCTTGCAGCTTCGCGCCGGCGAGCGGGACCAGTATCGCGCCATTTTCGCAGCGATCCGCTCGCATGAATGGGGCGATGCCACGCAGCGGCTCGACGCTATGCCCGAGGGATTGCTGACCCCATTCGCACGCGCCGAACTGATCCTCGCCAAGGGCTCCCCGCGCGTTGCAAACGATCCGCTTGCATCGCTGCTCAACCGGGGCCCCGAGCTTCCGCAGGCCGCCGAACTCCTCCGCCTCGCGAAAACGCGCGGCATCGATGCGCTTCCAGACCTGCCCGAGGAACATGATCTCGTCCGCATCGCCGGCGCATCGCGCCGCGGTTCGGCCCGCACCACACGCAGCGACGTGATCGCAGTCGAGCTCGCGCCGAAAATCCAGGCGCTCACCAAGGCTGACAAGCCGCTCGACGCAGAAGCACTTCTACTCACCCGCGCCGCCGAGCTTTCCCCCGAGGCGCTGACCGAATGGAAGCAGCGCATCGCCTGGTCCTTCTACCTCACCGGCGATGACATCAACGCTCGTCGCCTCGCCGCCGAAGCCGCCGCCGGTTCGGGCGAATGGGCCGTCCAGGGCGCCTGGGTCGCTGGCCTCGCTGCGTGGCGCCAGAAGGATTATGCCGCCGCCAGTGCGTCGTTCGACGTCGTGACCACGCAAGGCCGCGACTATGAGACTCGCGCCGCCGGGCTGTTCTGGTCGGCCCGCGCCGATACTGCCGCCGGCCGCTTCGAACGGGTCCAGGCCAAGTTGCGCACTGCCTCGCGCCTGCCCGAAACCTTCTACGGCCTCCTCGCCTGCAGCTCGCTCGGCCTGAAGCTCCCCGCGACCGCACCCGATATCGGCCCGGTAGCGGCAGAATGGCAGGGCATTGCCCGCTTCCCCAACGTCCGCGTCGCAGCCGCGCTCACCGAAATCGGCGAGGATGCCTATGCCGATCAGCTGCTCCGCCATCAGGCGCGCATCGGCACGGCCGGCACGCACGGCGCGCTTCTCCACCTTGCCGAGCGACTGGCCTTGCCATCCGCACAGCTCTGGCTGGCACGCAACGGACCTGCCGGCGAAGCCACGCCGGTCGCCGCACGCTATCCGACCCCGGCCTGGGCGCCGCAGAGCGGCTGGCGAGTCGATCCGGCGCTGATCTATGCCCATGCGCTCCAGGAATCGCAGTTCCGCACCGATGCCGTCAGCTCTTCAGGCGCGATGGGGCTGATGCAGCTGATGCCCGCCACCGCCCAGCTGATCGCCCGCCACAAGGGCGAAAGCGTCGATCGCAGCCAGCTCGCCCGTCCGGCGGTCTCGTTCGAATATGGCCAGTCCTATCTCGAGATGCTTCGCGATATGCCGATCACGCAGGGCCTGCTCCCCAAGATCATCGCTGCCTATAATGCCGGGCCCGGCGCGATCGTGGCGTGGAAGGACAAGGTCAAGGACGGCGGCGATCCGCTGATCTTCATCGAATCGATCCCCTATGCGGAAACGCGCGGCTATGTCGCGATTGTGCTTCGCAATTACTGGATGTACCACCGCAGCCAGGGCAACAGCCCGCCAAGCCTCAAGGCGCTCGCGCAGGGCATGTGGCCCCGCTTCCCGGGCCTGCCCGGCAAGACCGCGATCCGCATCGACAACATCGTGGAAACCGCCCGTGCCGATTGATGAAAGCGTCGCCTTCCTTCCAGTCCGCATCGCCGTCCTGACCGTCTCCGACAGCCGCACGCGAGCCGACGACCGCTCGGGCGACACGCTGGTCGAACGGCTGACCAGCGCCGGGCACATCCTCGCCGCGCGCGATATCATCAAGGACGACAAGGGCGCGATCGTCGCGCATCTCCATGCGTGGATCGAAGATCCGCAGATCGATTGCATCATCACCACCGGCGGCACCGGCGTCACCGGCCGCGACATCACCCCCGAAGCGCTGGCGATGGTCTGGGACAAGGAAATCCAGGGCTTCGGCGAACTCTTCCGCTGGCTGAGCTTCAAGTCGATCGGCACCTCGACCATCCAGTCCCGCGCCACGGCAGGCGTCGCCCGCGGCACCTACATCTTCGCGCTGCCTGGCTCGACCGGCGCGGTCAAGGACGCCTGGGACGGCATCCTCCTCAGCCAGCTCGACAGCCGCCACCGGCCCTGCAACTTCGTCGAACTGATGCCCAGGCTCCGCGAAGCCTGAGGGACCGAGACTCCCTGCCACGGACGGGAGTCCCATCCCCCCCACCCCGCTCATCCTCCCATCCCCCGCTCATCCTTCTACCCTCCCGCTCATCCTGAGGAGCCATTGAGCTTGTCGAAATGGCGTCTCGAAGGACGTTCCCGTGCGGTCCTTCGAGACGGGTCTTCGACAAGTGCTCAGCCCC
>CANJQJ010000015.1 GCA_947476425.1 Sphingomonadaceae bacterium
CCCAAAACCCCTTCCATCAACCCCGCAAACCATCGACCACACGCGACGAAATAGGCGCTGCGGATACGCTCGTCCTGATCAAACCGACAGTGCGTCAGGACGCCAATCCAGACCAACTACCGCTCCGTCATGAATACGATGGGCTAATGATCGCTGCAACGCAAGGTTTCAAGAGAAAACTGATACAGAATGACTAATTTTGTACAATCTGTCTAACAACGCCTCGTCGATGAGGCGCTTGTGTGCGGGCGGCTTTCAAGAGACTACAGAAAAGCGCCGCGAGCGTTAAAAAACAGGGGGGATGGAATGAGACATCGGAAAGGGCCGGATCGCATAGGTTTCGACGGCAAGGAACGCTGGTTTCTCTTGCTCCTTGGCTTGATCTACATGTTTAATTTTGTCGATCGCACGATCATTGCGGTGGTTGGCGAATCGATACGGCACGATCTGGCGTTGAGCGATCTCCAGCTTGGAATGATGGGCGGACTGGCATTCTCGCTATTCTACGCTGCGCTCGGGATACCACTGGCGCGACTGGCGGAGCGGCGAAGCAGGATTGGCATTATCGCGGTCGTAACGACATTGTGGTCGGTCATGACGATGCTTTCGGGCGCTGCCGGAAGCTTCATACAGTTGCTGCTCTGCCGCATGGGCGTTGGTATTGGCGAAGCGGGATTTACGCCGGCGCTGGTCTCGATGATTTCCGATCGCTTCGCGCCGGGTCGTCGTGCCGTCGTCTTTTCGCTGATTGCGCTCGGTGTTCCGATTGGTGGAGCGCTTGCAGCGGTTGCGGGCGGCGCGGTCGCACAGATGTTCGGGTGGCGACTGGCGTTCGTGGTCGTTGGAGTTCCCGGCCTGGTGCTGGCGTTGACGCTTGCGCTGACGATAAAGGAACCGGCGCGGGCGGAAGGCACAAGGGCCGATACGCCTTCGTTCGGTGCTGTGCTGCGACGGTTGGGAAAATCACCGGCGTTCCTGCATTTCACGTGCGGAAGCGGGCTTGTGGCGCTGGTCGGCTTCGGATTGAACCTGTTCCTGATACCCCTGCTGGTGCGCAAGCATGGATTGCCGCTGCCGCAGGCCGGAATGATCTTCGCCTTGTCGTTCAGCCTCGCGACGGCGGTCGGCACCAGTTGTGGTGGCTTTGTCGCCGATATCCTCGGCCGGCGTGACATGCGCTGGTATGGTTGGGCGCCCGCGCTGTTGCTGTGCCTGGCGTTGCCGCTTTATCTTGGCGCGATTTATCAGGATGACTGGCGTTATCTTGTCGGCCTGCTCTTTTGTGCCACGGTTTGCCTTTACGCGTTCATGCCCACGATCATGACTGTCACGCAGACACTCGTCGAGCCACGCATGCGTGCATCGGCAGCCGCATTGCATTCTTTCGGCCAGACCGTTGCCGGGTTGGGAATCGGATCAGTTCTTCTCGGCTTTCTCAGCGATCGGCTGGCCGCATCGTCTTTCGCTGGAGATTATGCTAGGATGTGCCTCGCTGCCAAGCCCGGCATGGCGCCGCACGAATGCCTGGTGGCTGCGGCCAACGGGCTACAGCACGCAATGCTGGCCATTGGCGTTTTCCTGCCGATCGCCATCTATAACTACCTGCGCGCCGCGCGAAGTCTTCCACACGAGGCGCTACCGTCCTGAAAAGCGCGCGGATATTGTAAAAGCAAACAAAAAGGGCGCCGCCATCAACTGGCGACGCCCTCTATTTTAGTGCGCGAAGATCAATCCTTGGGCTTGCGCGTGCGCGGAGCACGACGGGCAGCCGGCTTCTTGACCGCGGCGGCAGGTGCTGCGGCCACTGGTGCCTTGGTCTTGCGTCCGAGACCGATCTGGTGAGCAAGCGAACGACGCTGTTCGGCGTAATTCGGTGCGACCATCGGGTAATCGGCAGGCAGCTTCCATTTGGCGCGATAGTCTGCTGGTGTCATCTGGTAATGGGTCATCAGATGACGCTTCAGCATCTTGAGCTTCTTGCCGTCTTCGAGGCAGACGATATAGTCGGGCTTGATCGACGCGCGGATCGAAACTGCCGGCTGCTGCTCTGGCTGTTCGACCTCGACGGATGCACCGAGGCTGCTCAGCGCCTTGAAGACATTGCCGATCATCAACGGTAGATCGGCAGTTGCAACATTATTGTTGGCGACATGCGCAGCAACAATGTCTGCGGTCAGGGATAGGAGCATTTCGTTGGTTTGGTCGGTCATTGCGGCCTCCTGTTCTTCTTTGATTTGGCACAGATTTTCACTGTTCGGGTTTCTGAATTGCGGCCCAAACGAACTGGCATTTTTCTTCGGGGAACTAGTTAACCGCGCCTCAAAATCGCGCGCATTTTGTCCAGTTCCCTATAAAAATCAAGCGTTCTTTTGTGGTATCCGATTTGGCGGCAATTAGTCATCCCGCTCATTGGCGCTCAACACGCAACTTCGTCGCTCAGGATCAAGCAAAGTGCGATTTTTGACATATGAAAATCTTGAATTGCCGATATCAGGAAGTCATTGTTAATCGAAGTGGACAGCGCAAAACTTTGTATGCGTTGTTCAGATTTGCCAGATGTGTAGGCCCGATGACATTGTGTTGTGAGTAGAACCTAACCGAAAGATCCGTATCGCTATAAAATCAAATCGGCGGATTCTTTTCCCGGCACATGTCCGAAAACAGATTTATATCAATCGGTGCGCGATATGGTCTCTGCTTGCGAGGGCGACTCCGGTACCAATCCAGAGAGATTTTTGTCCCGCTCATACACATCCGTTGCGAAGTGAATCTTGCCGCTCCCATCTGGTTCCGCGGTGAAATAGCTGATGTAAATCGGCACAGCGCGATCGAGTTGTGCGGTTGTAGTCCTTCCCGACTTAATGACCGCATCAATTCGTGTTCGTGGCCATTCCGCACGACGTTCGAGCAGTATTGAATCAAGATCAAAAGCGTTTCCGACACGGACGCAACCATGACTGAACGCTCTTGCTTCACGTTCGAACAATTGCTTGCTTGGCGTGTCATGGAGATACACGTTGTAGCTATTGGGCATCACCAGCTTCATTTGACCGAGTGAATTGTTTTCACCGGGGCGTTGCCGATAATGATTGCCATCGACGACGACAAATCCCTTGCGTCTGGCTTCCGCAGGTTTTGTGCGCACAATGTTGCCGACGCTTTCGGCAACGATGCTTGAAGGGATTTCCCACCAGGGATTGAAGATGATTCCGGTAACTGCGGCTGCAAAAACGGGTGTTGGTGTGGATTTCTTGCCCACGACGACAGGCCAGCTGCGGATCGGCTTGCCATCTTCCCACAAAGTTACGGTAAATGTCGCTGCATTGACGATGAGGTGCCGATTGCCCAGCGAATGCGGCATCCAACGCCAGCGTTCCATATTGGCGGCGATGATTGCGCGCTGCGTGGGGTCAGCTGTGATGGCGTAGGCATTTTGCAGTTCGGCGTAAAAGGGATGGGTCGGACGTTGGCTTCCGAAGAAATTATCGAGAGTATTCGTGCTGAGCGAGTTCTCCAGTGCCGGCTCAAGGGTGAGCGGTTGGCCGTCTCCCGGGATCATCCAGCCATCGCGCTGACTGGACGAGGCAACGCCGAAGCGTAGCGCTCGGGCCAGTTGCAGCGCGGACTCGGTGCTGACGGTGTCGAGCGATTGCGGATCGCCTGACGCAATGGCAGATCGCACCGTATTTGCCTGGGCTGTCATTGGCGGCAGGGCATCATTCACCGCTGCGTCCAGCCATTGGGCAAGCCTCTCGGCCTGTGGAGCCTCCCAATGTGCAGCGTCCGCGCATGCGAAATCGGCTGTTATTAATGCAAGAAAAAGGAACATGTTACGGATCATTGGCAGATTCTCGACGAAGCGGGCGGTTGAAGCGACGATCAACGCTACTACTTATTGATAGATTGATGCTATGATTAAGCCAGTCGGATTGGAGATCTTTGATCGAAAGCCTATGCAGCATTTAACGCCGTTTCTTCCTTCTCGACGCATGGTGATCGGTGGTGCAGCCGCCGCGCTTACTGCTCTCGTGGCGAATCCGGCTTGGGCGATCCGCAGTGAAACCAGTATCAAGCCTGCCTTGTTGCGGCGTGCCATGGCGGCATTCGACCGTCATCGTGGCCAGCTTTCGGCTCAGGACATGTTTGCGGTCGTCGATTTTTCAGCGGCATCGCGCGAACCACGCTTCCATCTCGTCGACGTGCTGACTGGAGCCACTTCGTCGTTGCTCGTTGCGCATGGCCGGGGTTCGGATCCCGAGCACAGCGGATGGCTCGAGCGCTTTTCCAATGAACCGGGATCCGCTGCATCTTCGTCGGGTGCCTATCTCACGGCCGATATCTATCAGGGCAAGCACGGTCGTTCGCGCCGGCTGATCGGCCTTGATCCCGAAAACAGCAATGTCGAGGCGCGTGCAGTTGTGATCCATGCTGCATGGTATGTCGGGCCCGAGATGGTCCGCGATCACGGCAAGCTGGGTCGCAGCGAAGGCTGCTTCGCTTTTTCGGAAAACGATCTTCCGATGGTGCTGGAGCGGCTAGGTTCGGGCCGAATGATCTACGCCGACAAGGTCTGATCAGGCTTTGCTGTCGACTATCGCGGGCGGTGGCGTACCACCTGTCTCGATTGCCTGAGCGCTGTAGCCACCGCTCACCGAACCATTGGACTGCAAAGCTACGATCAGGTTCGCTGCGTTCATCCCTTCAATGCCACCATAATAGCGAAGCGGCTCCGCGGGCTTGGCTGGCGCGGCCGGCGTAGCCGAAGCTGAAGTCACAGCGGGCGGGCGTTCGGTTTTTTCGAAGAGCGTCCATCCCGGTGACGGGGTTCCACTTGTGGCGCTTGCTACGGGTAATATCGCGGACACGGCAACTACTCCTCCATGTGGGAGGATAATGCTCGATAACACTTAATGTCGTGTCGACAGGCGCGTTTAACGCGATGTTTAGGATTATTTGCCGTTTGATCTTGATCGGGGAAGTTTGGTGGGTCCGCCGGGATTCGAACCCGGGACCTCTCGATTAAAAGTCGCTTGCTCTACCAACTGAGCTACGGACCCGCACCACGTGGCTTCCTTCGGCGGTCCTAGGCGGCACCGCGGCGGTGGTCAACCGGCTTACGGCTCGCGAGGCGTGTGCGAAGCTGGCGTATCGTCTGGCCGCTGAGCGGATCGCGCCAGTCTGCCGCAATGCTGATAAGCGGATCGAGCACGAAGCGACGCATGCGAAAACCGGGATGTGGAATCGTGAGGCCGCGACTGGTCCAGCTACCTTGCGACCACAGGATGATGTCGAGATCGAGCACGCGCGGCCCCCATCGCCGTCCGCGCCGCCGCCCGAAATCGGTTTCAATCCGCTTGAGCAGATGGAGCATTGCAACCGGATCGAGCGCGCTGGCGACATGGGCAGCGCCATTGGCAAAGCTTCGTCCAGCAGGGCCAACGGCGGCGGTTCGGAATGTCGGGGCAACGTCGAGAAGCTCGACGCCATGTTCTGCCAGTGCGCCACAGGCTGCTGCCAAAATCTTGTCGGGTGCGCCGTAGCGGCGGTGGCGCCGGTTCGAGCCCAAGGCGATGACGTAGCTTGTCTTTCCCATATTAGAGCGCCTATCGCGGCTGAATGGATACCGCCACCCCCCTTGAGACTTCGCTTCGACCTGCGCGCGAACCGGGTCGCGATTGCCCGCTTTGCCCCCGCCTTGCTGCCTTTCGTGATGAGCAGCGAGTCCAGCATCCCGATTGGTTCAACGCGCCGGTTCCTATTTTCGGGGACGAAAACGCCTGGCTGGCAATCGTCGGGCTTGCGCCCGGATTGCAGGGCGCCAATCGCACCGGCAGGCCATTCACCGGCGATTTCGCCGGGGTATTGCTCTACGAGACGCTTCTGAAATACGGCCTGGCGCGTGGCGATTACGCCGCCTCGCCGGAGGATGGCTTGACGCTCGAAGGCGCGATAATCGTAAATGCGGTGCGCTGCGTGCCACCGCAGAACAAACCGACTCCAGAGGAAATTCGTACCTGCCGGCCATTTCTGGAAAATCCCCTGGCCGCGCTGCCCAACCTCAAGGTGGTCGTCGCACTCGGCCAGATCGCGCACCAATCGGCGGTCAAGTCATTGCATGGCAAGCTGCCGAAATACCGATTCGGGCACCTTGCCGAGCATGTGCTGCCTTCTGGGGTGCGGCTGATCGATAGCTATCATTGCTCGCGCTATAACCAGAATACGGGACGGCTGACGGCCGAGATGTTCGATGCGGTGTTCGCGCGGGCTGTGGCCGTGGGAGTCGCAGCGGCGCCGGCTTGCTGAACTGGCAAGACTGGTTGCGCCGGTGGCGACCAGTGCGATCGTTAATGCATCGCGAGCACGAGATTGCGGACCTGCGGGTAGACCTGCTTTTCCCATTTGCTGCCGGCGAAGATGCCATAATGGCCCGCGCCCGCCTGGAGATGATGGCGCTTTAGATGAGGCCGCAGGCTTGAGCAGAGCGTGTGAGCTGCCGAGGTCTGGCCAACCGCGCAGATATCGTCGCGCTCCCCTTCCACGGTCAGCAGGGCGGTGTTTCGGATGGACGAAGGCTTTACCGTGCGGTTGCGGTGGATCAGTTCGCCTTTCGGGAGCAGCGCGCGTTGAAAAACGCGATCGATGGTCTCAAGATAGAACTCGGCGGTGAGATCGAGAACGGCAAGATACTCGTCGTAGAATTCCTTGATTTTGGCTGCCTCATCATCGCGTCCATTGGCGAGATGATCGTAGAGGATGCGGAATTGACCGGTGTGTCGCTCCATGTTCATTGCCATGAAAGCCGTGAGTTGGAGAAATCCCGGATAGACCTTGCGGCCGCGACCCGCGAAACGCATCGGGACGCGCGAAATGAGATTCTTTTCGAACCATTCGAAGGGTTTTTCAGTTGCGAGCTTGTTGACGACGGTGGGCGAGATGCGTGTATCCACGGGGCCGCCCATCAGAGTCATGGTGCGAGGCTGGCAGGGATTCTTGTCCTCGGCCATCAACGATACCGCAGCGAGCGTCTGCACGCAGGGCTGGCAGACCGCGAGCACATTGGAGCGTGGCCCGAGTTCCTCCAGAAAGCGGATTATATAGTCCACATAGTCGTCGAAACCGAAGCTGCCCGCGGTCTGGGGCACGTTGCGGGCATTGGTCCAGTCCGTGATGTAGACATCATGATCGCGCAGGAGAGTCTGTACCGTGGCACGAAGCAGCGTCGCGAAATGTCCTGACAAGGGAGCCACGACCAGCATTTTGGGCTGCGGCGTATCGACATCATCCTTGGCGAAGTGAAGTAGATCGCCAAAAGGAAGGTTGAGTGTAACTTCCTCGCGTACCGCCACCTCGCGGTTACCGCATTGCACCGAATTTATCGCAAATGGCGGGCGGTTGTGGGTGACTCGGGCATTTTGAAATACATCGAGCATGGCGAAGGCTCTGCTCGGCAAGCCCCAGTCGGCGAGCGGGCCAAGGTTGTCCTTGAAGGCGAGCGCCATCCGAGCGGCGAGTCGGGCTGGCGCCATGGCGTCGGTCCAGGCCTGAAAACCTCGATACAGCATTTGAAATCGCCCCTTCGTCCAACGATGCGATTCGATGCACCCATGATCGATAAATTGCGCATTCATTGTTGCATCGCAACATGAACGAACGCAAGATGGATCGTTAGAAAGCCGATGCCAATAGCTAACAAGGTGAGTCTCATGTCGCGAGCGCAACTGACCCTGTCGAGCAAGAATTATTCTTCCTGGTCTCTCCGGGGCTGGCTGTTATGCCGGCTTGCGGGGCGCGAGGTCGATGAGCAGATGGTAGCGATGAACGATCCGGGCAACCGGGCGGAGCTGCTGCTGTTATCGCCCTCGGTGCTGGTGCCCAGGCTGACGCACGAGGGCGCCAGCGTCTGGGATACGCTGGCGATCGCCGAATATCTCAATGAGCTTTATCCCGACAAGGGCATGTACCCGCCGGATCGAATCGCGCGCGCCCATTGCCGCTCGATTTCGGGCGAAATTCATTCGGGCTTTTCAAATTTACGTTCCGCGCTGCCGATGAATCTCAAGATGCGGCACGAAACTTTCCCGGTATTCAGCGGCGCCAAGCCCGATATCGAGCGAATCGAGACGATCTGGCAGGAATGCATCGAACGCTATGGTGGCCCTTTCCTGTTCGGAACGCAGCCGACCGTCGCTGATGCGATGTTCGCCCCGGTGACGCGTCGATTCATCACGTACAATGTGACATTATCTCCGGTCGCGACGGCCTATTGCGAAACGATCAGCGCCTGGCCGCTCATGCAGGAATGGATTACCGCTGCGGCCGCCGAGCCGGAAGAAATGGAAGAGCTCGAAGTCGAGTTTTGAACGTCTTCCCCTCCCCGGAAGGGAGGGGCAGGATCATTTCCCCTGTCGGCGCGCCATGAAGGCAAGCCGTTCGAACAGCATCACATCCTGCTCGTTCTTGAGGAGCGCGCCGTGGAGCGGCGGGATCGCCTTGCGGACATCCTTCGACTGGAGGACGTCGAGCGGCATGTCTTCGGAGAGCAGCAGCTTGAGCCAGTCGATCAGTTCGCTGGTCGAGGGCTTCTTCTTGAGGCCGGGGACCTCCCGGACTTCGTAGAAAATGTCCAGTGCTCTGGAGACAAGGATCTTCTGGATTCCCGGAAAGTGAACGTCGACGATCGCCTTCATCGTCTCGCGATCGGGAAAGGCGATATAGTGGAAGAAGCAGCGGCGCAGGAAAGCGTCGGGCAGTTCCTTCTCATTGTTCGAGGTGATGATGACGATCGGGCGATCCTGCGCCGCGATGGTCTCGCCGGTCTCGTAAACGTGGAAGGCCATGCGATCGAGTTCCTGGAGGAGATCGTTCGGGAACTCGATATCGGCCTTGTCGATCTCGTCGATCAGAAGGACCGGGAGCTGGGGGCTGGTAAATGCCTCCCAAAGCTTGCCCTTGCGGATATAGTTGGAGATGTCGTGGACGCGCTCGTCGCCAAGCTGGCCGTCGCGCAGGCGGGCCACCGCATCATATTCGTAGAGGCCCTGATGCGCCTTGGTGG
Organism: Sphingomonadaceae bacterium; assembly: GCA_947476425.1. Classification (GTDB taxonomy): domain Bacteria; phylum Pseudomonadota; class Alphaproteobacteria; order Sphingomonadales; family Sphingomonadaceae; genus CANJQJ01. The sequence goes on from CANJQJ010000015.1 coordinate 9,056, forward strand.
TCGACTTGATGTGCCACTCGATCAGCGGCGCATTCATCACCTTGGCGATTTCCTGCGCAAGGATGGTCTTGCCCGTGCCGGGCTCGCCCTTGATGAGCAGCGGGCGGCGCAGCTTTACCGCTGCGTTGACCGCGACCTTGAGGTCGTCGGTCGCGACATAGTCGTTGGTTCCTTCGAAACGCACGCTAACTGGTCCTTTCCGCGCCCGGTGAACGAATGCGAATAGGATCGCGGGCGGATCAGGGCAAGCGCAGTGCTACGATTTTCGAACGCTCAGACGTTCTCGCGGCGGGCAATGGCGCGCGCCTCCAGCAGATCCCAGAGGCCTCGATGCTGGACGAGGATCTGTTGGGCGCCGAACGAGATGGCGCGTTCGACACCAACGCTGGTCGCCGCAGCGGCTGCGGCATCGAGTGTTTCCGAAATCGTGGGGACAAGAAGCGTGGGAGGCTCGATACCGAAACGATGCGCCGCTGCATTGATCGGGACTCGCAATGCTCGCCAATCCAGCACCATCGCGAGCGCGGCGCCAAGTGCGCAGCCGTTGCGATCGGATCGAGCGAGCATTTCGATGGCGTGGCGTTGCCCGAGCGTCGCAGTCTCGCTCTCGGCCTGGCCCGGCGTGCTTGGGATTGGGCCAGCGGCAACCACGACTCGGGTCAGATAAGCGCGCTCGCGCGCAAAGCCATCCACCGCTGCGGCGATCCATTCAGCTATCTCGGGATGCATGTCGCGCTCGGCAACCAAATCGATCACGCCGGGATGACGTCCGTAGAGCACGCTGAGGTGGTGAACCGTGTCTGCAAGGCCGCGTGCTACTTCCGAACCGGTGCTGCTGCCATGCTCCATCACGAAGCGGTGGCGGGCGCTTCCGTCGGCAGTCATCAGCGCTGAAAGAAGGTCGGAAACCCTGTTTGCGCGCGTAGAACCGATTGCACCCGACGCCATGTTGCCTCCCGACCCAAAAAACGAACCATTCGATACAAAGGTCCATCGCACGCATAACTATATCAAACCGCGTAAAATCTCGGTTTACAGCGCGTTAGGGATGTAGTGACGTGGGTTAAGGCGAACGTAGTGAAGATGTGCCGCTCTGATACAGATTGGTTAAAGCTGCGTTATTAGATTGCTGGATGTTATTCGGAACCACAACCCAAGCCATCCCCGATCTTGCGGGGATTGCTTGGGAAGGGAGATGCCGACTCTACTGGTCGAGGAAGCTGCGCATTTTGCGGCTGCGGCTGGGATGCTTGAGCTTGCGCAGAGCCTTGGCTTCAATCTGGCGGATGCGTTCGCGGGTGACCGAGAACTGCTGGCCGACTTCCTCGAGCGTGTGATCGGTGTTCATGCCGATCCCGAAGCGCATGCGAAGCACGCGTTCCTCGCGCGGGGTGAGGCTGGCGAGGACGCGGGTGACCGTCTCCTTGAGATTCGCCTGGATGGCGGCATCGACAGGGATGATCGCGTTCTTGTCCTCGATGAAATCGCCGAGATGCGAATCTTCCTCGTCACCGATCGGGGTTTCGAGCGAGATCGGCTCCTTGGCGATCTTCATCACCTTGCGGACCTTCTCGAGCGGCATCGACAGGCGCTCGGCCAGTTCTTCCGGAGTCGGCTCCCGGCCGATTTCGTGAAGGATCTGGCGGCTGGTGCGGACGAGCTTGTTGATCGTCTCGATCATGTGAACCGGGATACGAATCGTGCGCGCCTGATCGGCGATCGAACGGGTGATCGCCTGGCGGATCCACCAGGTCGCGTAGGTCGAGAATTTGTAGCCGCGACGATACTCGAACTTGTCGACGGCCTTCATCAGGCCGATATTGCCTTCCTGGATGAGATCCAGGAACTGCAGCCCGCGATTGGTATATTTCTTGGCGATCGAGATCACGAGCCGGAGGTTCGCCTCGACCATTTCCTTCTTGGCGATTCGCGCTTCGCGCTCGCCCTTCTGGACCATGTTGATGATCCGCCGGAATTCACCAAGCGCCATGCCGGTGGCCTGCGCGATTTCGGCGATCTCGGAGCGGATACGCTCGACCGCAGCAGCTTCTGCGACGGCAAAAGCCGCCCATTTTTTGTCGATCTTGGCGATGCGCTCCATCCAGCCTTCATCAAGCTCGCGATTGATATACTGGTCGAGGAAATCCTTGCGCGGGACCTTGTGGCGCTCGGCGAGGCGAAGCATCTGCCCGCCCAGCGCGGTGAGGCGCCGGTTGAACGAATAAAGCTGATCGACCAGGAATTCGATCTTCTGCTGGTGAAACTGGACGCTTTCGACTTCTGCCGTCAGCTCTTCGCGCAGCTTCTGATATTTCTTTTCCTCGGACCCGGGAAAATCATCGCCGACCGACAGGGTCTGCAGGCGCGAAGCCTGGACCTTCGAGAAACGCTTGTAGAGCGAGGTAATGGTTGCGAACTTCTCGAGCGCGGCCGGCTTGAGCGTCTCTTCCATCTGGGCGAGGCTGAGAGTGTTGTCTTCCTCTTCCTCCTCGACCGGGCGCCGAGCGCGACGCTCGGTCATGTTTTCCTCGTCCTCGTCCTCGTCGGCAGGCGCTTCCTCGACCTCTTCCTCTTCCTTGTAGGAAGGGCCGGCGGCCTTTTCGCTGATCTCGCCATCACCTTCGTCCTCGTCGGTGAGGCTTTCAGGGGCGGGATCCTTGGAGAGCATCGCATCGAGATCGAGGATCTCGCGCAGCTGCATCGTGCCTTCGTTGAGCGCGGTCGACCATTCGATGATGGCATTGAAGGTGATCGGGCTCTCGCACAGGCCGAGAATCATCGTGTCGCGGCCGGCTTCGATTCGCTTCGCGATCGCGATCTCGCCCTCGCGGGAGAGAAGTTCGACGGCACCCATCTCGCGCAGGTACATGCGTACGGGATCGTCGGTGCGATCCACGGTTTCCTTGCGGGTGGGCGCTGCGATCAGGCCGCCGGTCTCGGCATCCTCGGTCGCTTCCTCGTCGGCGGCTTCCTCCTGCTGAGGTTCCTCGTCGCCGGCTTCCTCGTTCTCGACGATGTTGACGCCCATCTCGGACAGCGCGGACATCACGTCCTCGATCTGCTCGGAGGACATCTGGTCCGGCGGAAGGGCTTCGTTCAGTTCGTCATAGGTAATGTAGCCGCGCTTCTTGGCGCGGGAGATCAGCTTCTTGAGCGAGGCATCGTTGAGATCGATGAGCGGCGCATCGCCGCTCTCGGTCTTTTCGCTCGTTTCGGCAATGTTTGTCTTCGCCATCTACACACCCTGTATCAATTTCAGCCGAGGTCACTCTCGCCCCGAATCAACTCGATGAGCACGCGTTCCGCCTCATCCCGAGCTGCCCGAAGCCGTTCTTGTTCGGCCAACGTGGCATCGTCGGTAACGATCTTCAGCTGTTCCGTCACCGCTGCCAGAGCCGCATCCAATTCCGGACGACTTGCCAGCGTTGCGATAACAGCTGCCAGATCACGCCTAGCTCGCTCCGAGTCGGCATTGCTGCGCAAGAAAGAAAAGGCAAGTCCGTTCGTTCCGAGAATCGTCTCCATCACGGTCCCCAGACCCGCATTGGCCAATATGGCCCTGAGCGAGTCGCATTCAAGATGCGGCTCGTCGAAAGCCGCCGAGATGAGCCGGGAACGCAGTCGATCAAGCTTCTGATCGCTGATCGCCAACGCTCCGATCTCCTCCGCATGGTTTTGGATTATATCAGGATATCGAATCAAACCGGAGAGAATAGCGCGCGTCATCGCAAGATCGATTCCGCTGCCGCCGATAGCGCGGGCCTGCGAACTCGCCGGGAGGAGGGGGGGCGTCCATTTGCCCGGACGACCGGGTCGGCCGCGTTCAAATTTCTGCCGGCCAAAATTTTGCTGGCGAGGTGGGGTTGAGAAGATCTCATCGAAGCGGCGTCGAAACTCCTGCCCGTATTGATCTCGAACGCTCGCATCGCCAATGGTCGCCACAAGCTCGCTCAGCCGCCGCCTGAGCCCGGCGCGCGCCTCAGGGGTATCAAGGGGGGCAGAAGCGATTTCATGCTTCCAGAGGCGCTCTACGAGCGGCTCAGGCGCTTCCAGCAGTCTATCCACCGCCGCCTTTCCACCGGCGCGAACCAGATCGTCCGGGTCCTGGCCCTGGGGCAGGGTAACGAATCGCAAGGTGCGGCCCGGCGCTATCATCGGCAACGCCCGATGCGCCGCGCGGATCGCGGCCTTCTGGCCGGCACCGTCGCCATCGAAGCAGAGAATCGGCAATTCCGCCATTCGCCACATGCGTTCGAGCTGGCCTTCGGTAAGCGCCGTACCCAGCGGAGCGACGGATTCCTGGATGCCTGCACGATCGAGCGCGATCACATCCATATAACCTTCGACGACGATGAGCCGGTTGGCCTTGCGCGCCGCCGGCGAAGCCCGGTCGATGTTGAAGAGCGTGCGGCCCTTGTCGAACAAGGGAGTGTCGGGCGAATTGAGATATTTGGGCTCGCCGTCTCCGAGGATTCTCCCTCCGAAGGCGATGACGCGGCTTCGCTGGTCGCGAATCGGAATCATCAGTCGACCGCGAAAGCGATCATAAGGGTCCTTGCCCTCCACCGAGATCAGCATCCCGGCCTCGACAAGCAGGTCATTGCCGAACTGGCCGAGCGCTGCCTTGAGCTTGCCGCGTGAATCGGGGGCATAGCCGATGCCGAATGCGCGGCGCTGCGATTCGCTGATGCCTCGCTGGTCGAGATAGGCGCGTGCGGCCGCTCCCTCGATCCCAGCCAGCTGTTCTTCGAACCAGCGCGCTGCGGCGGCCATCGCTTCGATAAGGCCGAGGCTCTGCTCGGCCCTTTCCCGGGCGCGAGGGTCGGCGGCGGGAACCTCCATGCTGGCAGTGGCGGCGAGTTCCTTGACGGCATCCATGAAGGCGAGCCCGCCCTGATCCGTCATCCAGCGAATCGCATCGCCGTGGGCGCCACAGCCGAAGCAGTGATAGAATCCCTTTTCGTCATTGACGTAGAAGCTGGGCGATTTCTCGTTGTGAAACGGGCAGCAGGCGCGGAACTCGCGGCCGGCCTTCTGCAGCTTCACGGACTTGGCGATCAGGGTCGACAGCGTCGTTCGCGCGCGCAGTTCGTCGAGGAACTGGGGGGATAGACTCACCCGCGTCCCCCGCTCTTCATACTCGAAACTTCACGGATCATCCGACATCCCTCAGCTTCGAGACGGCTGGACGCCCGTCCATGCTTCCATTCACCCCGCCAGTGCGGCCTTCACCCAGCCACTCGCCTTTGCCATGTCCAGCGCGCTTGCGTGACGCTCCTTCAGCGTAGCCATCACGCGGCCCATGTCCTTCACTGAGCTTGCGCCGAGCTCTGTCACAATTCCGGCAATCACGGCTTTCGCTTCGCCCTCGTCCATCTGCGCAGGCAGGAAGCGTTCGATCACGGCAATCTCGACCTTCTCCGCCTCGGCCAGTTCCGGACGCCCGCCCTTGTCGAACATCTCGATCGATTCGCGGCGCTGCTTGATCATCTTCTGCATCACCTCGGTGACGAGCGCGTCGTCCTCGGGCTGCTGGCTGGCCGTGCGCAGTTCGATATCGCGATTCTTGATCGCCGACTGGATCAGGCGGATCGCGTTGGTAGTGGCGCTTTCGCGCGCTTTCATGGCAACGATAAGCGCCGCCTTGATGTCGTCTCTAATCATGGTTCTCACGGTCATAATGGCGGAAAGGACGGCCCATAGCGCGGCGATTGCGATTTTAATAGATTGACGCTTCCCGGCCTGCTCCCTAACCGGAGCCCTTGCAACATCGCTGACCCGAATCTCGTCTCAGGAGTGTCCTTTTCATGGTCCACGCCAACCCTAGCCATGCGCCCGATGGAGCCACGGGCGTATTGGTCCTGGCGGACGGAAACGTGGTTTGGGGCAAGGGCTTCGGTGCCGAAGGCGAGGCCGTCGGCGAAGTCTGCTTCAATACCGCCATGACCGGCTACCAGGAGGTGATGACCGATCCCAGCTATGCCGGGCAGATCATCAACTTCACGTTCCCGCACATCGGCAACGTCGGCACCAATCCGGAGGATATCGAAGCGATCAATCCCCATGCGCTTGGTTGCATCGTACGCCAGGACGTGACGGATCCTTCGAATTTCCGTTCGACACAGCATTATGACCAGTGGCTCAAGGTCAATGGTCGCATCGGGCTGGCCGGCGTCGATACGCGCGCGCTGACCCGGTACATCCGTGAAAAGGGTGCGCCCAATGCGGTAATCGCTCACGATTCCACGGGCAATTTCAACATTCCCGCATTGCTTGCCAAAGCACGGAATTGGCCGGGCCTTGAGGGCATGGATCTCGCCAAGGGTGTATCGGCGACGCAAAGCTATGGCTGGGACGATGGCCTGTGGACGCTCGGCGATGGCTATGCCGTCCACAGCGCCAATCCGGATGGCCCGCGCGTCGTTGCGATGGATTTCGGGATCAAGCGCAACATCCTGCGCAACCTCGTCGCTGCTGGCGCTCAGGTGACGGTGGTCCCTGCCACTGCGACCTTCGAGGATATCATGGCGCATAGTCCTGAGGGCCTGTTTCTTTCCAACGGCCCTGGCGATCCGGCGGCGACGGGAGAATATGCCGTGCCAGTGATCCGCCAGTGGCTGGAGACCAGGAAGCCGCTATTCGGCATCTGCCTTGGCCACCAGATGCTAGGCATCGCCGTAGGCGGGAAGACCGTCAAGATGCACCAGGGGCATCGCGGCGCGAACCACCCGGTCAAGCGGCTCGATGACGGTCGTGTCGAGATCACCTCGATGAACCACGGCTTTGCGATCGACCTGACGACATTGCCCGACACTGTTCGCCAGACGCACGTTTCGCTGTTCGATGGATCGAACTGCGGCATCGAGCTCGCCGACCAGCCCGCCTACTCGGTCCAATACCACCCCGAGGCCTCGCCCGGCCCGCAGGACAGCCATTATCTGTTCGAGCGGTTCGTGGGGATGATGAAAGCCTGATCATGCCAAAAAGAACTGATATTTCGTCGATCCTCATCATCGGCGCGGGTCCTATCGTTATCGGCCAGGCTTGCGAGTTCGACTATTCGGGAACGCAGGCTTGCAAGGCGCTGCGCGAGGAGGGTTACCGGATCATCCTGGTCAACTCGAACCCGGCGACGATCATGACGGATCCCGACATGGCCGACGCGACCTATATCGAGCCGATAACGCCCGAAATCGTCGCAAAGATCATCGCCAAGGAGCGCCCCGATGCGGTGCTGCCGACGATGGGCGGGCAGACTGCGCTCAACACTGCTCTCGCTCTCGCGCAGGATGGCACGCTCGAAAAATATGGCTGCCAGCTGATCGGGGCCGATGCGGAAGCGATCGACAAGGCGGAGGATCGCCTCAAGTTTCGCGACGCAATGTCCAAGATTGGCCTCGAAAGCGCTCGCTCGGCGATCGCTCATTCGATCGACGAGGCGCTCGCCGCCCTCGAACACACCGGCCTGCCCGCGATCATCCGCCCGAGCTTTACAATGGGCGGCACCGGGGGCGGAGTTGCCTATAACAAGGAAGAATTCCTCCACATCGTTTCGACCGGACTCGATGCCTCGCCGACCACCGAGGTGCTGATCGAGGAGTCGCTGCTCGGCTGGAAAGAATATGAGATGGAGGTCGTTCGGGACAAGAACGACAATGCCATCATCATCTGCTCGATCGAGAATGTCGATCCGATGGGCATTCACACCGGCGATTCGATCACCGTAGCGCCCGCGCTGACGCTGACGGACAAGGAATACCAGATCATGCGCAACGCGAGCATCGCATGCTTGCGTGAAATCGGCGTGGAAACGGGCGGTTCCAACGTTCAGTTCGCGGTCAATCCGAAGGATGGCCGGCTGATAGTGATCGAAATGAACCCTCGCGTGTCACGCTCCTCGGCGCTGGCATCGAAGGCGACGGGCTTCCCGATCGCCAAGGTCGCCGCCAAGCTCGCGGTCGGCTACACGCTCGACGAGATCGACAACGACATCACCGGTGCGACCCCGGCGTCGTTCGAGCCGACGATCGACTATGTCGTGACGAAGATCCCGCGTTTTGCATTCGAGAAGTTCAAGGGTGCTGAGCCAGTGCTCTCGACCGCAATGAAGTCGGTCGGCGAAGTCATGGCGATCGGCCGCAACATCCACGAATCGATGCAGAAGGCGCTGCGCGGCCTGGAGACTGGGCTGGTCGGTTTCAATTTCATCGAAGAACTCCAGGGCGCATCGCGCGCAACGATCGAGGCTGCGCTCGCGCGGCCAACTCCAGATCGGCTGCTGGTAGCCTGCCAGGCGCTGCGGGAGGGCTTCACCGTCGATGAGATCAACCGCATTGCAAAGTTCGATCCGTGGTTCCTCGAGCGGCTCGAGGAGATCGTCGAGGCGGAGAACGAGGTCTGCAAGAATGGCCTGCCCCAGAATGCCGTGGCGCTGCGTCGCCTGAAGGCGATGGGCTTTTCCGACAAGCGGCTTGCCTATCTTGCCCTGCAGTCGGCGAATCTGCCCGGAATGCGTCGCGCCCAGGCATTTGGCACTGGGCTGATCCACGATGCGATCTCGGCGATGACCGGCGGCGTTACCGAGAAGGAAGTGCGTGCCCTGCGTCATCGGCTCGGCGTGCGCCCCGTCTTCAAGCGGATCGATACCTGCGCGGCGGAATTCGAAGCGAAGACGCCCTATATGTATTCTACCTACGAAGCGCCGGTGTTCGGCGCGCCCGAGTGCGAGAGCCAGCCGTCGGCAGCGCGCAAGATTGTCATCCTGGGTGGCGGACCGAACCGGATAGGGCAGGGGATTGAGTTCGATTATTGCTGTTGTCATGCGTGCTTCGCCCTCAGCGAAGCCGGCTACGAGACCATCATGATCAACTGCAACCCGGAAACCGTCTCGACCGATTACGACACGTCGGACCGCCTCTATTTCGAGCCGCTTACCGCCGAGGACGTCCTTGAAATCCTTCATGTCGAGATGTCGAACGGCACGCTCGAGGGTGTGATCGTCCAGTTCGGCGGTCAAACGCCGCTCAAGCTCGCGCAGGAACTGGCGGACGCCGGCATCCCCATCCTCGGAACCTCGCCCGATGCGATCGATCTCGCCGAGGATCGCGAGCGGTTCGCTGCCCTGATCGAGAAGCTCGGGCTTCGCCAGCCCCGCAACGGCATTGCGCGGAGTCGCGAAGAGGCGCTCGTGGTGGCAGAACGGGTCGGATATCCGGTGCTGATGCGCCCAAGCTATGTGCTTGGTGGTCGCGCGATGGAGATCGTAGAGAATCCGGAGCAGCTTGAAATCTACATTACGACCGCCGTGCAGGTGTCGGGTGATTCGCCGGTCCTGATCGACCAGTATCTGCGCGATGCAGTCGAGATCGACGTGGATGCGATTGGTGACGGCACCGATGTCGTCGTCACGGGCATCATGCAGCACATCGAGGAGGCTGGCGTCCATTCGGGTGACAGCGCCTGTTCGCTGCCGCCATATTCGCTCGACCAGGCTGTGATCGAGGAGATCGAGCGCCAGACCGACTCGCTTGCTCGTGCGCTCAGCGTCAAAGGCCTCATGAACGTCCAGTTCGCGGTCAAGGATGGCCTGGTCTACCTCATCGAAGTCAATCCGCGCGCCAGCCGCACTGTGCCATTCGTCGCCAAGGCGATCGGCCAGCCCATCGCCAAGATCGCCGCACGGGTGATGGCTGGCGAAAAGCTTGCCAATCTCCCGACGATCAATCGCCACATCAAACACATCGCGGTGAAGGAAGCAGTGTTCCCGTTCAATCGCTTCCCTGGTGTAGATCCAGTACTCTCGCCGGAAATGAAATCAACCGGCGAAGTCATGGGAATCGATGGGGATTTTGCAACAGCTTTCCTGAAGGCGCAGATCGGTGCGGGCAACAAGCTCCCGCAATCCGGGACGCTGTTCGTTTCCGTGAAGGATAGCGACAAGCCGCAGATCGTTCCTGCTATCCAGACTCTCGCAGGTCTCGGCTTCAAGATCATCGCGACCGGTGGAACTGCCGATTATCTTGCAGCGCAGGGCATCGCGATCGAGAAGGTCAACAAGGTCCAGCAGGGCCGGCCGCATATTGTCGATCGGATCAAGGATGGCGGGGTCGATCTGATTTTCAACACCACCGAAGGCTGGCAATCGTTGCAGGATTCGGCGTCGATCCGCGGATCGGCGCTTGTCGGGCGCGTACCCTATTTCACCACGGCGTCCGCAAGCGTGGCTGCGGCGCAGGCGATTGAAGCTCTCGGGCAGCGGCCGCTTGAAGTGCGGGCGTTGCAGACCTATTATAATCTGCCTGCGCACGCCTGATCCCTTCCAGCCGGATAAGTGCGGGCGGTTTCTGAACGGAACCGCTTGGATAGAGTTTTTACGAAAGGCATTCTGAGATGGCGACTGTCGAGAAGCTGCCCATGTTGGCGGTAGGCCAGCGGATGATCATTGATCAGCTGGAGCAGCTCAAGGCCGAACGTCCGTTGGTGATCGACGCGATCGAGGAAGCCCGTGCGCACGGCGATCTCTCGGAAAATGCCGAATATCACGCGGCCAAGGAGCGGCAGGGCCAGATCGAGGCGATGATCTCCGATCTTGAGGACAAGCTCAGCCGCGCGATGGTCATCGATCCGACGACGTTGTCGGGCGACAAGGTCGTCTTCGGCGCGACCGTTCATTTGATCGATGAGGATGAAAAGCCAGTTGTCTATCAGATCGTCGGACAGACCGAGGCAGACGCCAAGTCGGGCCGTATTTCCTATAACTCACCGCTCGGGCGCGCACTCATCGGCCGCAAGGTCGATGATGAGGTGGAAGTGACGGTTCCGTCGGGCGATCGCTTCTACGTGGTCGCGAAGATCGAGTTTATCTGATCGAATCCCGTACGATGCGCCTGCCGCAACCACGCGCGACCCTGTGGCTGCTAGGCATCACATCCGCAGCGTGGTTCGTTGCGGCATTTCTCGGTGTGTCGGATCAACTCGGTATCGCCGCCGGCTTCATTCCAGCCCGTTTGGAAGGAATGATCATTCCCGGCGCGGTGCCGCTCTGGCTGACTCCGTTGACCGCGACACTGCTTCATGCGGGGATCATCCATCTCGGCTTCAACATGCTGATGCTGGGCTATTGCGGCCGTTTCAGTGAATATGCGCTGGGATCACGGGGCCTGATCATACTCTACCTGATCGGCGCCTATGCTGCTGCATTCGCGCAATATCTTTCGGGACCTTTCAACCAGGTCCCGATGGTTGGCGCCAGCGGCGCGATTTCGGCGGTGGTGGGGGCGTACGCGCTCCTGTTCAGCCAGCGCAAGGGAAGGGCGGTGGGCCACCCGCTCGGCCATTGGCTGCACGTCGCGCAGCTTGCCGCGGCGTGGATCTTCGTTCAGCTCCTCGTGGGGTTTGCGACAATCGGCAGCAACATGTCGATCGCGGTCGCCGCGCACATCGGCGGTTTTATCGCCGGGCTGTTGCTTGCCCGTCCCTTGCTGATGTGGCGGGAGCGAAGGCTGCTCGGTTAGAGCTCAGGCTCGAGCAAACGATGAAGATGGACGACCACGAATTTCATCGCGGCATCGTCGACGGTTCGTTGAGCGGCGCCGCGCCAGGCATTTACCGCTGACGCATGATCTTCGTAGAATCCGACGACTTCGATCTTCTCGAGATCCTGAAACTCGAGCCCGCGCGGATCCTTGACTCGACCGCCGAATACCAGGTGAATCTTGCTCATATGGTTCTGCCCCTGAATTGATACCATTCCGGCGGCCCACTAGCCGTGAACCGGGACCTTTCCGCATCTCTCCGCTGATTGCTTCGGCTTTTTGCTTTTCCAGGCGGAAAGAAGCGCCATGCATCAGTTAGCGCATCTTTCCTAACCATACATTAGTCGCAGGCCTAGCTTTAGCCGCGCGATTTCATCATCTTTATAAGCGCATCGAAACCCTTGCGCTGGATAATCGAATCGAAGTCGGCGGTTTGAGAGATAGCGAGGTTGACGCCGGCTACCTTGAGATTGGTGACCTTGTATCCGCCGCCCTCTTTCTGGACGCTCCATACGGTGGTGATCGGGGCGACGCCCGGCCTTGTCACCTGGCTTACGACATCGACGCCGGTTGCTGATGGGATGGTGCGGATCACCTTGAGATCGGCATGCGCATATTCGAAAAGCCGGTCGGCATAGGTTCCCACGATGAAATCCGGGAAGGCAGCTTTGTAGGCCGCACGTTGTTCCGCGGTAATCGTCGGGGCCCAGCGGCGGATGAGGCGGTCGCCAATCGAATCGACTGCGAAATGCTGGGCAAGCAAGGTGCGAAAGCGGGATCGCGCTCCGGCATGATCGCCAGTGCGGAGCGCTGCGAAGCCGTCCTCAGCGAGAGTGTTGATGAACTGGCCCGGATCCTGATTGTTGACGGCCGCAACCGCGGGGGCGTTTGCCATCGGAATGGCGAGCGGTGCGGAAAGGGCGGTGAACAGGAAGATTGCACGCAAGGGGAACTTCATCGAACACTCCGGATGTTACTGATCATTGCGCATAGGAGACATGCGCTTAACGGGCGTTGAATGGAAAACTTGATCTGGATTAGTTCTTTGGCCGCACGGCGTCGATTGCGGTCTCAACCAGCTTGCTGACCTTTTCGCGCGCCGCATCGCGGCTGAGGCCAAGCTCGCCGAGCTGTTCGCGACTGGCATCGCGAAGACGTTCCCCGATCGGTCCGAGATATTCGGCCTCCTGGCGCGTGCGCGGTAGCAGCGAGGCGACAAGCGCACCCAGCGCCAAGCCGCCTGCCAGCGCTGCGAGCGGATTATCGCCGATTGCGCCGCCGGTACGTTCGCGAGCGACAGACGCGGACTCGCGGACGCGTGCCGAGGCCTCATGCAGCTTTTCGCTGGCGAAGACGCTCGCCTGGTCGGCTCGTTCCTTGATGGTGGTCATGTGTCGGACTCCTGTGGGCCTTTGTTCGATGCAGAATGCCTGGACGGGCGGCTGGTTGCGCGGTCTCGGGAGAACAGCCTAGCAACGGACCGGATCAACCCTGGATTGCGAATCAGGAAGCTGCCGCCGCTGATTGCCAGCGTCGTCAGTACCGGGCGCGACAGCAGCGCGCCGACTGCCCGGTCGGTCATCGCCTGCGCCAGGGTGCCAAGAAGATGCTCGGGCGAGAAGGCCTTCTGGACCTCCTCGGCGGTCTCCCCGAAACGCTGGCGCGCCGCCTCCACGTCGCGTTCGGCTTTCCTGAATTGTTCCAGCGCGTCGCTCATGGTTCCTCATCCAGGCGTATCTCGGCCGCGTGCTTCAGGCGCTTGAGGCCGGCGATTGCAACTCCCCCCGCGACGACGATACCGCCCCCGGCGACGATCACGCCCGCCCATAGCGGACCCAAATGGGCCGATATGCTGATCGCGATCATCACAAGGAGGCAGGCAACGGCCGCCTGGAGCAGGAACAGCGCGCCGAGCAGCGCAAGCAGTGCGGGCCGCGTAAGCTCCAGCCGGTAAGCAAACGCCGAACGGTGAAGCGCGATTTCGGCGCGCACCAATCCGCTCGCATCGCGTGCGAGACGCGAGAACAGCCCCCCCAAGGCGTCTGGCTGTGATTGTTCCCCCTGGTCCACGTCGATCCGCTCAGCGATCGATCTTGATGTCGTGGGCTGTCGGCTTGCTATCGTCCGTCGGAGCGTCGCTCGTTCCGCCGGCTGCCTTGATCAGCCGGACCAGGACGAAGCCCACTGCGGCTGCGGCGCCGATGGCAATGACGGGATTGCGCTTCACGGCGGCCTTGGCGTCGTCGAGCAGTTCCTCGAAGTCCTTGGAGCGGAGCGACTCGGAGAACTGATTCAGCGCGCCGGCAGCATCATGGGCATAATCCCCGACGCCGCCCAGCTTGCCGTCGAAGACGCTGGCGGTATCATTGACCAATTTTGCCACCGTATCGAGCACGTCAGTGGCCTTGTCCTTGCCCTGCGCTGCATAGTCGCGCGCCTTGCCGAGCGCCTGGTCCTTGAGTTCGGTGCCGGTCTGGCCGATCTTGTCCCTGATGCTGTCCGAGCGGCCGCCGGACGGGCTGCCAGTGGCGTCGGCTTTGGGTTCGGTCATGCTGGCCTCCTCGGCTTTGATGCTATCGGTGTTCGGCGACATATCGGCTCTCCGCGCAAATCGTTCAATATCGGGATACGTGCTTCATAACCTCTCCCAGCCGGGGCTGTTCCCTGCAGCCTCCCACCTATCCACCGGTAGAGACGACCGACGTGTCGTCACGATAGCAGATCGCTCAATTGCTCAACTATGGCCAAGATCGTTACAGAAGCGAATAGAGAAGGAAGATTTTGATGAACGTTGCATGGGTTGGACTGGGTCAAATGGGTCTTCCCTCGGCCATCAAGGTTGCCGCGGCAGGCCACACCGTTCGCGGTTTTGACGTAAATGCGCCCGCGGCCGACGCTGCCCCGGGCATTGCCCTTGTCGGATCGCCTCGCGAAGCCGCCAAGGACTGCGACATTCTGTGCATCGCAGTCTTTTCCGATTCGCAGGTCGCCGACGTGCTGACTGGCCCCGAGGGCGTGATCAACGATCTCAAGCAAGGCGCGATCGTCGCAATCTTCACGACTGGCAGCATCGAAGCGGCCCAGGAAATTGCGGCGAATGCACCTGCGGGCATTGCCGTGCTCGATACCTGCTTCAGCCGTTCGCATCAGGATGGTCTCGACGGTACCATGATGCTGCTGGTTGGTGGCGAAGCCGAGGCGATCGAGCGCGGTCGTCCAGTGTTCGACGCCTTCACGCGCAAGATCGTCCATGTCGGACCAAGCGGCTCCGGTCGCAAGATCAAGCTCGTCAACAACATCCTTTTCGCGGGCCACCTCCAGCTCGCCGCCGATGCCCTGCGCATGGCTGAGGCCCTGGGTCTCGAAACCCACGCGGCAGCAGCAGCGCTCGCCGGCGGCAGCGCCGGCAGCAACATGATGGAGCGCTTCATCACCGAAGATGCCGCCCCGATGCTTGAAACCGCGCATCGCTACATGATCAAGGATGTCGCGGCGGCAGTCGATGCGGCCAAGAATGTCGGCGTCGATCTCGGCTCGCTGGGCGCGGCAACGGCGCTGTATCTCACCAAGTAAGCGGACTGGCGCACCGGGGGGGGCAGGGCTTGAGACTGTTTCGATAGAAACATATTCTCCCAATGCCTCCCCCATCATCCTGATGCTTCCCTCGTCATCCCGACGAAAGTCGGGATCCATGGGACCCACGGGTCTCGCGATCGAAACACCACCGCATCGTGAATCCCGGCGTCCGCCGGGATGACGAAGAAATTGATGTGAGGCGGAGTCTAAAAGGCCCGGCACGCAAGGACATCGATATCTTCACGTTGCAAGGCGACGCTCCAAGGCGCGAGCGGCTGACTCACTGATTTTGAAACATAAACTTGACATTTGCGCAACCGTGCGCCATAGCAAGGATGCTGAGTTGGTATCTATGTCATCTCCGAGGGCGCGCTGCCGCTAACAGGGCGCCCTCAGTTGTTTCCGGTCCTTCGCTGGCGAAAGACCGTTTGGGGACAAGGCCGCTAACCTTGCCCCCGCCCGTCATCACTTGTCCCTTGATACCTCTACAATCTTGAGAACAAGCGTTGCGAAGGCCACTGCCGCCGTGATGATGGCGACAATGAGGGATGCTGAACCGGAATCTATAGGGATCACCTCCTTTTGACGGCGTGATTGCGGCCAGAGCCGTGCCGTCGCGCCGAGATATGCTGGCGATTGCCACGACTTGCAATGTATAAGGCGCTGTTATATAACATTAAAATATAATAGAGCCCTGCAAAATCCCATCCGTCACATTTTCCCGCGCTTTCAGTTAGTCGCCATTAACCACCCCCGGATTTGCCTATCCGGCCGCTTGGCGATAGAGCGCGCGCGAACTCGTCATTCAACAGCAGGGATACCGTAAGCATGACCGCAATCATCGAGGTGCATGGCCGCCAGATCATCGATAGCCGGGGCAATCCGACGGTCGAAGTCGATGTGACCCTCGAGGACGGCAGCTTTGGCCGTGCCGCGGTGCCGTCGGGCGCATCGACGGGCGCGCATGAGGCGGTCGAGAAGCGGGACGGCGACAAGAAGCGCTGGCTCGGCAAGGGCGTTTCGCAGGCAGTCGATGCCGTGAATGGCGAAATTTCCGAGGCGATCCTTGGCATTGATGCTGAGGAGCAGCCAGCGATCGACGTCACGATGATCGAACTCGACGGTACGGCCAACAAGGGGCGGCTTGGCGCAAACGCGATCCTCGGCGTCAGTCTGGCGGTCGCGAAGGCTGCGGCAGATGCGCGCGGATTGCCGCTATATCGTTATGTCGGCGGCGTTTCGGCGCATGTTCTGCCGGTACCGATGATGAATATCATCAACGGCGGCATGCATGCCGACAACCCGATCGATTTCCAGGAATTCATGATCATGCCGATTGGCGCCGACAGCCTCGGCGAGGCGGTGCGCTGGGGTGCGGAGATTTTCCATACGCTCAAGAAGGGGCTACACGACAAGGGCCTCTCGACTTCGGTCGGCGATGAGGGCGGTTTTGCGCCGGCGCTCGCTTCGACTCGCGATGCGCTTGATTTCGTGATGCGCTCGATCGAGCAGGCCGGATTCAAGCCGGGACAGGACGTTGCGCTCGCACTGGATTGCGCGGCGACCGAGTTCTTCAAGAACGGCAAATATGAGATGGTGGGCGAAGGCGTGTCGCTGTCGCCTGTCCAGATGGCCGATTATCTCGCCGAGCTCGCCGCCGCCTACCCGATCGTCTCGATCGAGGACGGCATGAGCGAGGATGATTTCGAAGGCTGGAAGGCGCTCACCGACAAGATCGGATCGAAGTGCCAACTCGTCGGCGACGATCTCTTCGTGACCAACCCGGTGCGGTTGCGCGATGGAATTGCGCGCGGCCTCGCCAACTCGCTGCTCGTGAAGGTCAACCAGATCGGCACGCTCACCGAGACATTGGAAGCTGTGACGACCGCACAGCGCGCCGGCTATACCGCCGTGATGTCGCATCGTTCGGGTGAGACCGAGGACGCGACGATTGCTGATCTCGCCGTCGCAACCAACTGCGGCCAGATCAAGACCGGCAGCCTTGCGCGATCCGATCGGCTTGCAAAGTACAACCAGCTCATCCGCATCGAGGAAGAGCTCGGCGCCATCGCGCGCTATGCTGGACGCACGGCAATCAAGGGGCTCAACTGAGTCCGACTCCAGCTTCTCGACGAAAGCCCTGATTTCGGATTCCCGCCGCATGGGAAGCCGAAGCGGGGCTTTCGCAGGCCGGGCATTGCTTCCGCGACGGGCTTTCGTCTGATCTCGCTCGAAAACATGTCACACCAGCGCAATAATGCTTGCGCTGACGACTCGATGATGATTCTGTAAAGCCATGAGCCGAACCCGCAATCCTGCGTCATTGATCAAAGCCGCTGCCGCCCCCGCGGTTGCGATACTGGTGATCGTCCATTTCGCCGGATTCGCATTATTCGGCCAAAACGGGTTGCTCGCATGGGGCGATTACAAGCGTGCGGCGCAGGTCAAGACGAGCGAGCTGAGCACGCTTGATGTGCAACGCAGCCGGCTTGCGCATCGTGTCGCGCTGCTCGATCCGCGCAAGGTCGATCCCGACTATGCCGACGAGCTTGTTCGCCGTGAAACCGGACAGGTTCGCCCTGACGAGGTGATTATCCCAGTCAAGTGAGCTTCGGCTGGTGAACGCATCGCGCCATTGCATTGCGTGACGCTGTGCCTATAGGGTCAAGACGTTCTCAGGGAGAGTCCAGCTTGGCCAAGCCTTCGTCACCGCGTGCGGCATCCAGATCCAAGGCGTCCGCGACGCCACCGGTCCCCAATCGCGAACGTCCCCCCGAACCCGAGCGCTATTCGGCCTCGCGGGAGGAGATGCTCGAATATTACCGTCAGATGATGCTGATCCGTCGTTTCGAGGAGCGCGCTGGGCAGCTTTATGGACTGGGGCTGATCGGCGGATTCTGCCATCTCTATATCGGCCAGGAAGCCGTTGCGGTCGGAATGCAGTCAGCTCTCGAAGTCGGCAAGGACAGCGTGATCACGGGCTATCGCGATCATGGGCACATGCTCGCTTACGGGATCGATCCCAAGCTGATCATGGCGGAGCTGACCGGTCGCGAGGCGGGAATCAGTCGCGGCAAGGGCGGATCGATGCACATGTTCTCGGTCGAGCATGGCTTTTACGGCGGCCACGGCATCGTCGGTGCGCAGGTGTCGCTTGGGACGGGGCTTGCTTTCAAGCATAAATATGCCGGCGATGGCGGCGTTTGCGTCACCTATTTCGGCGACGGCGCGGCCAATCAGGGCCAGGTCTACGAGAGCTTCAACATGGCGGAGCTGTGGAAGCTTCCAGTGATCTTCGTCATCGAGAATAATCAATATGCGATGGGCACGAGCGTCAATCGCGCGTCCGCGGAAGACCAGTTGTACCGTCGTGGCGAAAGCTTCCGGATCCCCGGGCTCCAGGTCGATGGCATGGACGTGCTCGCTGTTCGCGGCGCGGCCAATGTCGCGACCGAATGGGTGCGCAGCGGCAAGGGGCCGATCCTGCTCGAACTCAAGACCTATCGCTATCGCGGACATTCCATGTCGGATCCCGCCAAATATCGTTCGCGCGAGGAAGTGCAGGCGGTGCGGGACAAGTCCGATCCGATCGAGCACCTCAAGAAGGAGCTCGAGGCACTTGGCGTGAGCGAGGATGAGTTGAAGGCGATCGACAAGGAAATCCGCGGCCAGGTGACTGAGGCGGCCGATTTTGCTGAGGAATCGCCCGAGCCTGGCGCGAGCGAGCTTTATACCGACGTGCTGGTGGGGCGTTACTGATGGCTGTCGAACTCAAGATGCCGGCACTTTCTCCGACGATGGAGGAGGGAACCCTGGCGAAGTGGCTCGTCAAGGCGGGTGACGTGGTCAAGCCGGGCGATGTCCTCGCCGAAATCGAAACCGACAAGGCGACGATGGAATTCGAGGCGATCGACGACGGCACCGTGACCGAATTGCTCGTTCCAGCGGGAACCGAGGGCGTGAAGGTCGGCACGGTGATTGCGCTGATCGCCGGCGACGACGAGGAGGCTGCCCCTGCCGCAAAGCGTTCCGCGGCGCCGGCACCTGCTCCGGTCGCTGAGGAAGCGGCTGCCGCCCCCGTTGCCGTCGAGCCCAAGCATGTTGCGCCTGCCAGCCTTGCTGTCGAGCCCACCGTTCCCGAGGGCACCGAGATGGTGCGAACGACGGTTCGCGAGGCCCTGCGCGATGCGATGGCCGAGGAGATGCGCAAGGATGAGCGCGTCTTCGTGATGGGTGAGGAGGTTGCCCAATATCAGGGCGCCTACAAGGTCACCCAGGGGCTGCTCGACGAGTTTGGCGAGAAGCGCGTCATCGATACGCCGATCACCGAATATGGCTTTGCCGGGATCGGCACTGGCGCGGCGATGGGCGGATTGCGGCCCGTGGTCGAGTTCATGACCTTCAACTTTGCCATGCAGGCGATCGACCACATCATCAATTCGGCTGCGAAGACGAACTATATGTCGGGCGGGCAGATGCGCTGCCCGGTGGTGTTTCGTGGCCCCAACGGCGCGGCCTCGCGCGTTGGCGCGCAGCACAGCCAGAATTATGCGCCCTGGTATGCCGCGGTGCCGGGCCTGATCGTGATCGCGCCCTATTCGGCGGCGGATGCGAAGGGGCTGCTCAAGGCGGCGATCCGGTGCGAGGATCCTGTCGTTTTCCTCGAGAACGAACTGCTCTACGGGCAGAGCTTCGATGTGCCCAAGCTCGACGATCATGTCCTGCCGATCGGCAAGGCTGCGATCGTGCGTCCGGGCAAGGATGTGACGATCGTGAGCTATTCGATCGGCGTTGGCATGGCGCTCGATGCTGCGGCCAAGCTTGCCGAGGAAGGCATCGAGGCCGAGGTGATCGACCTGCGCACGCTCCGCCCGCTCGACAAGGCAACCGTGCTCGAAAGCCTGTCGCGGACCAACCGCATGGTTGTTGTCGAGGAAGGTTGGCCGGTCTGTTCGATCTCGTCTGAAATCCTGGCGATCGCCATGGAAGAGGGCTTCGACGACCTCGATGCGCCAGTGCAGCGGGTCACGAATATCGATGTGCCGCTGCCCTATGCCGCGAATCTCGAAAAGGCTGCGATCGTCAATGTTGCAGGCGTGATCGAGGCGGTGAAGCGAGTGTGCTACCGCTAGGGCCATTGCCCGTTATCGCGCGATCACCGCATCGTTGATCCCGGCGTCCGCCCGGATGACGGACGAGTTGCTCTAAGCCGCGAACACCGCACAGGACGCGGTTGCAGCACCTGTCAGGGCCTTGGCGTTGTTGAGGACCTGGTTGGTGCGCTCGCGGACGTTGAAGGCTGACGTGAAGCGGAGCGTCTTGCCGTTGTAGCCGAGGAAATTGACCGGCACGAGCGGCTGGTAATCATAGACCACCTCGGCGAAAATCACGGCAGTACCGGTGGCGGCGACGATCTTGTTCCCGGTCGGTCCCATGCCTGGTAGCGAGGCATCGGTCTTGCCCGCATCCTGTATGCCGTAGCTCGAGGCGACGTTCTTGGCGCCGGAGCAGCGCTGCCAGCGAATCCATTGCCCGGTTGCGCCTGCATTGGGCTCGAGGCTGGACAGGATGATCCGGCCGTTGGTCGAGAAATTGATGCTGTTGCCGACATATTTGGCGCCAGCCATCACCTCGTTGACATCAACCTCGTCGATCGCGTTTGCCTGTCCGGTGTAGGAATCGCGGACGCGCGCCGCATTGTCGGCCGCAGTCATGGCGATCTGGCTGACTCGCTCGACCGCTATCGCATAATGGGCGAGTTCGATCCCGCCGAGACTCATGCCGAGCAGGATGGGCAGCGACAGCGCGAACTCGACGAGGGCGAGGCCGCTTCGATCTTCGATGAGACCGCGCACAAAATTGGGAAGAGGGCGCTGCATCATGATGAAGTACACTTTACGACGGGCGTTGCCTGGATACCGAAAGGCTGGTTTCGCATCACGGTGCGCGACGTGAGGGTCTGGTTGTCGGACCAGCCGAACAGGCCATTTGTCGGCAGGATTCGCGGATAAGTAAAATCGACCTGGTAAAAGACGATGTCGTCGGATCCGCCAAGGCCGTCGCGTCCGGCGACTGCGTCCCATTTGCCGTTGTTGTTGAGATCCTGGTAGCAATCGCCGGTGTTCCAGACGCCGACTGGCGCGCTATCGGAAGTCAGCACTTCGCCCTGGCCGACGCCGCTGAACTGATAATAATTGGTCTTGGTAATCGTGATCGTGGCGCTCGGCGAGAAATGGCGAAGCTCGTTCTTCACGAAATCGTCGATCTGTGTTGGGGTCTGGTCTCCCACGGTGGCAAGTCGCGCTGCTCGGTTGACCGTGCCCTCGACGACTGAACCGACATAGGCGCGATAGCCGAAATCCATCAGGCCCATCACCACCATCATGAATGGCACGATCACCAGCGCGAATTCGACAATAGTCGCACCGCGCCGATCGTCGCGCAGGTTGGTGAAGCGTCGGGAAAGCCGGGTCATTTGGTGAGCCTCAGTGCGCCGATTTCGCTGCCGATCTGCTGGAACTTGGCGATGAGCGACGCGGAGTCCGCAATCGTCGAGGCCTTGTCGGCACCACTTGCGCATTGGGTAAGCTCGGTGGTAAGCGCCTGTGCGAAGCCGATTACCCAGAGTGCGTTAATCCGCGCCTTGGCTTCGGTGCAGGCGATCAGGAAGCGCCGCAACTCGCGATTGTCCTGATTGGTCGAGGTCGTGTAGCCGCCAGTCACGCGCTGATCTAGGCGCTCGATGCCGTAGAGAGTGTAGTTGTCCGGATCGGTGTTCATCGCACCGTCGGTCATGAACACGATGTAGCGATCGACCCCCGCGTTGTTGAACGTCGTCGGGTTGGTCGCGCTGAAGATGCCGGTCGGCGAGATGAAGCGAGCGCCCCAGATCATGCCGAAGTCATGATAGGTAGTGCCCTTGGCGAAGAGCGAGTTGAGATATGTGTTCAGATTGGCGCGAGTCCATGCCTGCAAGGTCTTTGCGGCCTGTGGGCAATAGGACGTCGAACTGGATCCGCTGTTGGCCGGCGTTGAGCTCCGCCAGTAGGAGATATCGTCGAATTGCGGCGCCCAGCGTGTGGGGTCGCTGTTCGGAACGAAGTCGATGTTGAGATCGTAGGCGCCCGAGGGCACTGTGAGTGGCGAGGCGCTGGTTATGGTGGGATCGGTGTCACGCTCCTCGATGCAGCCACTCCAGCTCGAGTTCGTCGTGGTGAAGCCACTGGCCGTTCCTGCGGCCTGCATCGCGGCGAGTTGCTGCTCCGTGTAGTCGCCGATGGCGGGAACGATCCCCGACGTGTTGGTGGAAAGCGGAATCGTTCCTCCGGTGCGGAAATTCGACACGTCGAAAGTGGCTTGTTGATAGATCCACTTGGTGAATTTGTAGCCGGGAGCGGTCGTGGTGGTGGTTACCGTCACGCTCTTGGTTCGGGTGCATGTCGCGGTTGAGTTGCCGCCGCCACTCATGCTCGTCGAGCCATTCCAGGTGCCGCGGGCAAAGCTCGTGTTGGTGACGGGCGAGGGAGCGGTACCTGTGCTGTAGTCACCGCTCGGCGAAGGGTTGAAGCTCCCGAACGAGGTGTTGTCCCCATAAGCCCGGCAATCGCTTTTGGTGATTGAAGAACCATAGGTCTCCGTTGTGACCACTGGCGTTCCTGTGGTGGTGGTCGTGTTTGCCGTGTCGAAACGCGCAACCCGCGATTGATACGGTTTGCTGCTACGAAAATAATTGCTGTCGACGGTTCGGATCGCGGCACCAACATTCACGCCCGCAGAATAGGGGACAATTCCGTAGCGCAATCGCAGACCCTGCGATTCGAGCTGCACCTGTGCGGTGGCCAGCGTGTCGTAGAGCGCAAGCACTGCCGCGCGGAGGGATACGATCTTCGACGTCGATTTCTCGGTGGTGTTCGAGCAACTCGACTCGCTCGGCGCGCAAAGCATCGATCCGGTGGTGTCGAGCACCAGCACGATATCGGTGTTGCGGAAATCGAGGCGGGCGTTGCAGTTCACGCTGATCGGAATCTGGTTGTAACCGAACATCGACATGATCGACGTCGGCACCGTGGTGTTCGCAGTCACGATGACCGTCATGTTGTCGCCGCCGCTGACGACGGGCACGAAGCTCGCCACGCCGAAACTGGGCGTGGTTCCGCCTTCGCCAGTCGGAAAATTGAAGCGGAAGAATTTGAGCGCTTCATTCTGGACGGTGGTGTCGACGGTGCCGCCGGACATCACGCGGCGACCGGCAAGGGCCGCTGCGTCGCATGCCATCTGGAGCCGTGACTGCGCCATGTAGGCGCGCGACATATCGATGCCGCCGCCGACAAGCCCGGCGAGCGGAACCATCGCAGCCGCCGCCATCGCGAGCGTGTTGCCGGCGACGTCCGCGACGATCCGGACGCGGAAACGCCGGACTTTCGCGATGATATTTCGCAGCGACCAACCCATCTCATCCATTCCTTAAGCGCGCATTTCGAGCAGGATCAGGGATGGGCATGCCAGATAAAGGCTAATAGTCGCTGAAGACCAAGGGTTAAGGTGGCGTAAGGATTTAAATTCATGTCGCGGTGACCAATATTCGCGAATAAGAGCCGTCCATGGCCTGGTCACCCGAAATTGCCGATCCCCGACGGCGGCTTGCGCTGAGCTACGCGCGCCGTGCCGATCGCGCGAAATTGGCGATGCTCTGGGCGCTCGACGAGCGACTGGGCGCGATCGTCGGCGCTGCGCGCGAACCGATGCTTGGGGAGATCCGCCTTGCTTGGTGGCGCGATGCCTTGTCGGCGCTCGGTACGGGCGCGCCGGGTGGGGAGCCGCTACTTGGCGGACTGGCGATGATCGTCCGGGACGGCGGGATCGAAGGCGGCCAGCTTGCCGATCTTGCCGATGGTTGGACAGCGCTGCTCGCGCCGTTGCCATTGGACGCGGAAGCGCTTGATCGTTTTGCGACGGAGCGTGGATCGCGGCTCTTCATGCTCTCGGCGATGCTCTTGGGCGTGGGAGATCATACGGGCATCGAGGACGCCGGGGCAGCGTGGGCGCTCGCCGATCTCGCAAGCCATGTCAGCGATCGCGAAACCGCAATACGGTCGCGTGCGCTGCTTCAGGATCGGCTCAGTGCGATGCCCTCCCGATGGCCGGCGCCGTTGCGGCCCCTGGCGATGCTTGTTGCGTTCGCGC
Source organism: Sphingomonadaceae bacterium (assembly GCA_947476425.1). GTDB lineage: Bacteria > Pseudomonadota > Alphaproteobacteria > Sphingomonadales > Sphingomonadaceae > CANJQJ01. Next base: position 33,349 of record CANJQJ010000015.1, read on the forward strand.
GTCATGAAGCAAGCGCACCGGGAATGGTGTTAATCCGCGGTATCTGGGCCGGACTGACCGGGCGTTGCTGAAGTTCAATAAATCCACTATGTAAATCAAGTGGATAGGGGGCTTTATGTGGCGAATATTGATCGGAAGCGGCGCTTTGGTGATTCTGGGGCTGGCCGGATTCTTCTGGTGGAAAAGCATGGCGTTCGTCGATGCGAGCATACCAAAGCCGCCGTCGGCAACGAATGGATCAATGGTCTACGCGGCGCAACCGCTTGCTCGTCCACCCGCCGCGAGCGAGCAGACGCGGGAGGGGAAACGCTTCGATCGGTACGACAAGGACCAGGATCAACGAATCACCCGCGAGGAATATCTCGGTACGCGGCGCAAGGCGTGGGAGAAGCTCGATACCAATCACGATGGCCGGCTGAGCTTCGACGAATGGGCAGCCAAGATATCAGGCAAGTTCGCCACCGCCGACGCCGATCATTCAGGCGCGCTCAGTCGCGGCGAGTTCGAAACGACGAAGGTCAAGCGAAAGGCGCCGGCCCGCTGCGCTTGCAGTCCCACGAAGGACGGCGAGGAGGATTGAGCTTGAGCCTCCTCGCTTCGCAGCGAAGGGGCGGGAAAGCTCAGCTCGCTGCTGCTTCCAGGGGCGCCCGGCCGCGCTTGACCATGAGCTTGTTGAGCGCATTGACGTAGGCGCGAGCCGAAGCGACCAGCGTATCGTGATGCGTACCGCGTCCTCGCGTGGTGCGGCCATTTTCCGAAAGCAGCACCGAGACCTCCGCCTGAGCATCGGTGCCGCCGGTGACCGCGTGGACCTCGTAGCGTTCGAGGATCGACTGGTCGTGCGGAATGATTTCCCGGATCGCATTGAACAGCGCATCGACTGGTCCATTGCCCCGCGTAGCCGCTGTCTTTTCGGAACCGTCGACCTCGAGAGTCAGGATCGCACGGGCTGGGCCTGTACCGCAGTGGATCTCGACTTCCTTCACCTGAATTCGATCATGTCCGCGCAGCACCTCGTCATCGACCAGCGCGACGATGTCCTCGTCGAACACGGTCTTCTTGGCGTCGGCGAGCGACTTGAAGCGGCCGAATGCATCCTGGAAAGCGTTGTCGCCCAGCACATAGCCGAGCTGCTCGAGCTTCTGCTTGAACGCGGCGCGCCCGCTATGCTTGCCCATCACCAGGTTGGAGGTGCTGAGGCCGACGCTCTCGGGGGTCATGATCTCGTAAGTCGAGGCATCCTTGATCATGCCATCCTGATGGATGCCGCTCTCGTGCGCGAACGCGTTGGCACCGACGATCGCCTTGTTGGGCTGGACCTGAAAGCCAGTGATCCCCGAGATCAGCCGCGAAGCGCGGGTGATTTCCTGCGAAACGATATTGGTGCGAACCGGCATGACATCGTGCCGGACCTTCAGCGCCATCGCGATTTCCTCGACCGCGGCATTGCCGGCGCGTTCGCCGATGCCGTTGATCGTCGATTCGACCTGGCGCGCGCCGGCCATCACCGCTGACAGCGTATTGGCGACGGCCAGGCCGAGGTCGTTATGGCAATGCGTCGAGAAGATCGCCTTGTCGGCGTTCGGAACGCGGGCGAGGATGTCCTTGAACATCGCGCCATAGGTCTGCGGCGTCGCATAACCGACAGTATCGGGCAGGTTGATCGTGCGAGCGCCGGCAGTGATCGCGGCCTCGACAGCGCGACACAGGAAATCCGGGTCGGTGCGCGTGGCGTCCTCGGCGGACCATTCTACGTCAGGGCACAGCCGGGCCGCCAGTGACACCGATGCGGTGATTGCTGCCAGGACTTCCTCGGGCGACTTGTTGAGCTTGACTCGCATATGGAGCGGCGAGGTTGCGATGAAGGTGTGGATGCGCGGTCGCTTGGCATGGCGCACGGCCTCCCATGCGCGCTCGATATCCGGGGCTGCGGCGCGGGCGAGGCTGGCGACGGTGGCGCGCTCGCACTGTTTGGCGACTTCGCTGACAGCCTCGAAATCGCCGGGACTGGCGATAGCGAAGCCGGCTTCGATGATATCGACGCCAAGCGCTTCGAGCTGGCTGGCAACCAGCAATTTTTCCTCGAGGTTCATCGAACAGCCGGGCGATTGCTCGCCATCGCGCAAGGTGGTGTCGAAGATCAAGACGGTATCGGTCACGGATTTGCTCCTGGTTTCGCGGAGATTTCTGTCGGAGTTCAGCTGCCCTTAGGCGCTATGGCTCGGGTCATGCCCAAGCGAATAGGCGCGCCTAAGGGCGCGTAAGTCGAAGCAGAAGAAGGCCACGAAACGACGTCATAGCTGGGGCCATAACGTGATTTGGGAACGGAAGTCCATTGTTTTCCGTCATCCCCGTTTGCGCGGGGATGACGAAGCCGTCGTTATCAGCCTGCCTTCTTCTCGAAAGCCGCCGTGATCTGCAGTTCCACCGCATCGCTGACCAGCGGGATTCCGTAGCTGATCCCGAAGTCGCTGCGCTTGACCGTCGTGGTCGCCTCGAAGCCGACATTGTCCTTGCCGTCCATCGGTCCCTTGCCGGCGCCTACGAAATGCGCGGCGAGGACGACCGGCTTGGTGATGCCCTTGATCGTGAGATTGCCGTTGATCGTGGCGTGGGTGCCCTTGACGACGATGTTCGTCGCTTCGAAATGCGCGCTTGGAAATTTCGCGATGTCGAAGAATTCGGGCTTGGCGAGATGCTCGTTGAGCGCGGCGGCGGTGGTCACGAGGCCCGAAAGCGGGATGTCGATCGAGACCTTGGATGCCGCTGGCTTCTTGGGATCGAGCGTCAGCGTCCCGGTGATTTCGCCGAACAGCCCGTGATAGGTGTTGAAGCCCATGTGGTTGACCGCAAACGCGACCTGGGTATGCCAATGATCGACATCGTAGGTGCCGGCGGTAACGCGGGAAACGTCGGGCTTGCCCGGCGCTTCGGTCGGCAGGTTCTGCGCGATCACGGGCAGCGCGATGGCAGCGGTCAAAAGCGATGCTGCAACGACGTATTTCTTCATGAGGGGCCTCCGGGGGAAAGGAAAGGGGGCCGTGCTAATGCCACGACCCCCACCCCGAAAGCTAGATCAGTTCTTGGCCTTGTCGACCAGCTTGTTCTTGGCGATCCACGGCATCATCGCGCGCAGCTCGGCGCCGACCTTCTCGATCGGATGCGCGGCTGCGAGCTTGCGGCTCGCCTTGAGCTCGGGCTGGCCGGCGCGGTTGTCGAGCACGAAGCGCTGGACGAAACGGCCGGACTGGATGTCGGCGAGGACTCGCTTCATCTCGGCCTTGGTTTCATCGGTGATGATCCGCGGGCCGGTGTGGATGTCGCCATATTCCGCGGTGTTCGAGATCGAATAGCGCATGTTGGCGATGCCGCCCTCATACATCAGGTCGACGATCAGCTTCACTTCGTGGAGACACTCGAAATAGGCCATCTCGGGGGCGTAGCCGGCTTCCGTCAGCGTCTCGAAGCCAGCCTGGATGAGGTGGGTGAGGCCACCGCACAGCACTGCCTGCTCGCCGAACAGATCGGTTTCGCACTCTTCGCGGAACGTGGTCTCGATGATGCCCGAGCGGCCGCCGCCGACGGCGGAAGCGTAGGAGAGCGCGACGTCATGCGCGTTGCCCGAGGCGTCCTGCGCGATCGCGATCAGGCAGGGCACGCCGCCGCCACGCTGATATTCCGAACGGACGGTATGGCCCGGGCCCTTCGGCGCGATCATGAACACGTCGATGTCGGCGCGCGGCTCGATCAGGCCGAAATGGACGTTGAGGCCATGCGCGAATGCGAGCGCGGCGCCGGGCTTCATGTTGTCGCGCAGGTCGTCCGCATAGATTGCAGCCTGATGCTCGTCGGGCGCGAGGACCATGATGATATCGGCCCACTTGGCGGCTTCCGAATTGCTCAGCACCTTGAAGCCGGCTTCCTCAGCCTTCTTGGCGGTAGCCGAACCGGCGCGAAGTGCGACGGCGACTTCGCTGACGCCGGAATCGCGGAGGTTCTGGGCATGGGCATGGCCCTGGCTGCCATAACCGACAATCGCGACCTTCTTGCCCTTGATGAGGCCGATGTCGGCATCCCGATCATAATAAACGCGCATGATGTTTTTCCCTTATCTTGCCCCTGGCCTAGGCCGGGATATGAATCACAAAGCTTCCTTGCCGCGCGCCATAGCAGCGACGCCGGTGCGTGCAACCTCGACAAGCCCGATCTCGCGCATCAGCTCGAGGAACTTGTCGATCTTTTCGCTCCCGCCGGTCACTTCGAAGATGAAGCTCGAGGTGGTCGCATCGATGACGTGCGCGCGATACACCTCGGCGAGGCGAAGCGCTTCGATGCGGTGCTCGCCGGTTCCCGCGACCTTGACCAGCGCGAGCTCGCGCTCGACGTGCGGGCCAAGCTCGGTGAGATCGGTGACCCGGTGAACGGGCACCAGCCGATCGAGCTGGGCAACGACCTGATCGATGACCTCCGGCGTTCCCGAGGTGACGATCGTGATCCGGCTGATCGTTTCGTCCTCGGTGACATCGGCCACCGTCAGGCTTTCGATATTATAGCCACGCGCCGTGAACAGGCCGGCGATGCGGGCGAGCACGCCAGCCTCGTTATCGACGGTGACGGAGAGCGTGTGACGCTCGATCGTTTCAGGCTTAATATGCATCAGACCAGCGCCTTCGCTTCATCATCCATTTCGCCGGAGACCTGATCCGATTGCAGGATCATGTCGGTGTGCGATGCGCCCGAGGGGATCATCGGGAAGCAATTGGCGAGCTTTGCCACGCGGCAATCGACCATCACGGGACCGTCATGCGCGAGCATATCGGCAATGCCGTCGTCGAGTTCGCTGACGGTATCGATGCGGATGCCCTTCCAGCCGAAGCTTTCCGCGAGCTTGACGAAATCGGGCAACGAGTCGGAATAGCTTTCCGAATAGCGGCTCGAATAGGTCAGCTCCTGCCATTGGCGGACCATCCCCATATATTCATTGTTGAGGATGAAGACCTTGACTGGCAGGCGATACTGCGTTGCCGTCGCCATCTCCTGGATGTTCATCAGGATGGACGCCTCGCCCGCAATGTCGATCACGAGTGCGTTCGGATTCCCGACCTGCGCGCCAATCGCCGCAGGCAGGCCATAGCCCATCGTGCCGAGGCCACCGGAGGTCAGCCATTTGTTGGGCTGCTCGAAATCGAAATGCTGCGCGGCCCACATCTGGTGCTGGCCCACTTCTGTGGAGATGATCGGTTTGCGCGCATTGGTCGCCTCCCACAGTCGCCGGATGGCAAGCTGCGGCATGATCTCCCTGGTCGAATCGGGGAAGGCGAGCGACTTTTTCGCGCGCCAGCCGTCGATCTGCTCGTACCAGGCGGTGTGCGTGGCGGGGGGATAGGCGCGCGCTTTCCATAGCTTGACCATATCTTCCATCGCGCGGCCGACGTCGGCAACGATGCCGAGATCGACGCGGACAACCTTGTTGATCGACGAGCGATCGATATCGACGTGGATCTTCTTCGAATTGGGCGCGAAGGCATCGAGGCGGCCGGTGACGCGATCGTCAAAGCGCGCGCCGAGCGCCACGACCAGATCGGCCTGGTTCATTGCCCAATTGGCTTCATAGGTGCCGTGCATGCCGAGCATGCCGAGCCATTGCGGGCTGGAGGCAGGGAAGGCGCCGAGACCCATCAAGGTCGACGTCACCGGCGCGCCGGTGATGCGCGCGAGTTCACGCAGGATCTGGCTCGCACCGGGGCCTGCATTGATGACGCCGCCGCCAGTGTAGAGGATTGGGCGCTTGGCCGCCGCGATCATCGCGATGGCCTCCTCGATCTGCGCCTGCTCGGGCTTGACCTGGACGCGATAAGCCTTGCGGCCGACGGTTCCGACGCCCGGTTTCTTGTAGGTCGCGGTCGCGATCTGGACGTTCTTCGGCAGATCGATCAGCACTGGCCCTGGACGGCCGGTCGTGGCGATATGGAATGCCTCGTGAATGACGTCGCCGAGCTTGGCCGGATCCTTCACGAGATAATTATGCTTGGTGCAATGGCGCGTGATGCCGATCGTGTCGGCTTCCTGGAATGCGTCGGTTCCGATCAATTGAGTCGGGACCTGCCCGGTGATGATCACCATCGGGATCGAATCCATCAGCGCGTCGGCGATGCCCGTGACGGCGTTGGTCGCGCCCGGGCCGGAGGTGACGAGCACGACGCCTGGCTTGCCGGTCGAGCGCGCATAGCCCTCGGCGGCATGGGCTGCGCCGCCTTCCTGGCGGACGAGGATGTGGCGGATGCGCTTCTGCTTGAACAGCGCGTCATAGATCGGGAGCACGGCGCCGCCCGGATAGCCGAAGACCACGTCGACTCCGAGGTCGCACAGTGCTTCGATCAGAATTTCCGCGCCGGATTTCTCGGTCGCCATCTTGCCTGCCTTCCTTCAAACGCCGCGCGCCTAGACGATTATGCTGCGCGTGCACAGGGGCGGGCTGCTACCGGCAATAATTTAATGTGTCAACGCCATTTTGTGTAATTTTATTACAATATCATCGATAATGACATTATCTAATTGCTCGACGTGGTGCTGCCAGGCTTCCGGGAGCTGATGGCGGAACCACGTATATTGGCGCTTGGCATATTGGCGCGTGGCGGCAGCCGCCATGGCAATCATGGTTTCGCGGTCGATTGCGCCAGCCCGCCAGGCAGCGATTTCGCGGACACCGATTGCCCGCATTACTGGCAAGGCCGGATCGAGATTGCGGGCGACTAGCGAATCGACTTCGGCAATTGCGCCCTGATCGAGCATGACCAGGAAGCGATCGTTCGCGCGGGCGTGGAGCCAATCGCGCGGGGGAAGCAGGATCGCGGGGAGTATTTGAAAATTCGCGCCGAGGCCGCCTTCCTTTCGCTGCTGCCACTCGGCAAGCGGAATGCCGGTGGCACGGACGACTTCAAGTGCGCGGGCGACTCGAGTTGTGTCCGTGGGCCGCAACCGAGCAGCGGCTTCGGGATCGACGAGAGCCAGCGCCGGATGCGTTTCCGACACCGGCATAGCGCGGACTTCGGCGCGGATATCGGGGTCGATCGGCGGGACGGGGGCGATGCCATCGATCAGCGTTCGAATATAGAGGCCCGTGCCGCCGACGAGAATCGGCAGGCGACCCGCATGTTGCGCGGCGGCGATTTCCGATTTCGCGAGCGCCGCCCATTCCGCGGCCGAGCAGGGCGAAGCGCCGTCCCTAATGCCGAACAGGCGATGTGGTGCGCGAGATTCCTCGTCAGAGGATGGCCGTGCCGAGAGCACCGCCAGATCGCGATAGAGTTGCGACGCATCGGCATTGATTATGACGCCGCCGCTTGCCTCGGCGAGGCGCAGCGCGAGAGCGGACTTGCCGCTCGCCGTTGGCCCCGCAATAAGCGCCACCGGATACAAGGAGTCGTTCGTGTTCATCGCCACCCTGATAGCAGCCAATGAAATCGATCCGCGAGCCCTGGAACTTGCGCGCGAGGCGATTGCCGCGCGGGGCGCCGTTCCGACGTCATCGCGCTGGATCGAGGCCGGCCGGGCGGTCGATATCGGCTTTACCGGCGACGCGAAGGCGGTGCGCTCGGTTCTCGAAGGGCTGATCGCTGACACCGACATTGTCGTCCAGCCCGACGCCGGGCGTGCCAAGCGGCTGATGGTGGCTGACATGGATTCGACGATGATTACGATCGAGTGCATCGACGAACTCGCCGATTATGCCGGGATCAAGCCACAGATTGCCGAGATCACCGAAAGTGCGATGCGGGGGGAACTCGATTTCGAAGGCGCGCTCAATGCGCGCGTTGCGCTGCTCAAGGGGCTCGACGCGGGCGTGATCGATCGTTGCTATGCCGAGCGGCTGCGGATCATGCCGGGCGCCAAGGCTTTGGTACGGACGATGAAAGCCAATGGCGCGCGTTGCGTGCTGGTCTCGGGCGGTTTCACTGTGTTCGCCGATCGCGTGGCGGCTGAGATCGGGTTTGATCGGGCGCTCTCGAATCGGCTGGAGATTGCCGATGGCGTGCTGGCAGGTACCGTGACGATGCCGATCATCGGCGCGGCGGCCAAACGCGAGACCTTGCTGGCCGAAGCCGAGGCGCTTGGCATCGGTCTCGACCTCGCGCTGGCGGTAGGCGATGGCGCGAACGATATTCCGATGATCGAGATGGCGGGGCTGGGCGCTGCCTATCATGCCAAGCCGAAGACCGCGGCGGCGGCAGGCGCGCGGATCGATCATAACGACCTGACCGCGCTGCTTTATGCGCAAGGCTATGCGAAGGCTGATTGGGTGGAATAGGGCGAGCCCAAGACTCCCGATGTCCCTGTCCTCACCCTTCATTCCCGTCGTGGCGATTCAAATCTATTCGTACCGCGCCGCGAGCACGTCGAGCGCTGGCGCGAAGGTCATGTCGAGGTGGAGCGGGGTGACCGAGATATAGCCGTCGTCGATCGCTTCGAGATCGGTGGAGTGCGCGGGGGTGTGGAGGATGTGGCCGAGCGCGAACCAGTAATAGTCGAAGCCGCGAGGATCGGTGCGCTTGATCACTTTCGAACGCCCATAATCGCGCAGACCCTGCGAGACGACGCGGATGCCCTTCACGTCTTGCGGCGCCACTGGAGGGAAGTTGATGTTGACGAGGGTGCGCGGCGCCCAAGGGGCATCGATCAGCGGGCGCAGCACCTTGTCGCCCCATGCTTCGGCGACATCCCACGGCGCATGATCGCCCATGCCTTCCATCTTGTAGACCTGGCTGAGCGCGATCGAGCGCACGCCTGCCAGCGCACCTTCCATGGCTGCGGAAACAGTACCTGAATAGGTGACGTCCTCGCCGAGATTGGCACCGCGATTAACCCCGGAGAGGATGAGATCGGGCGGGCCGTCCTTCATCACCTCGTTGAGAGCCATCATCACCGAATCCGTTGGCGTGCCGGTGACCGCGAAGCGCTTTTCGCCCATCGGGAGCAATCGTACCGGCCGCGAAAGCGTGAGCGAATGGCCTGCTCCCGATTGCTCCTCGGATGGCGCGACGATGGTGATGTCGTCGGAGAGCCTGCGTGCGATCGTCTCCAGCACCTTGAGGCCGGGCGCGTGGATACCGTCGTCATTGGTCAACAGGATGCGCATCAGGCTGGTCCGATCTTGTCCGCGCCGCCCATGTAGGGACGCAATGCGTCGGGGATGTGAATTGAACCATCGGCCTGCTGGTAGTTTTCGAGAATGGCGACCAGCGTGCGGCCGACCGCGAGCCCCGAGCCATTGAGCGTGTGGACGAAGCGCGTGCCCTTTTCGCCGGTCGTGCGAAAGCGCGCCGCCATGCGGCGGGCCTGGAAATCGCCGCAGTTCGAGATGCTCGAAATCTCGCGATAGCGCTTCTGGCCGGGAAGCCAGACTTCGAGATCATAGGTCTTGCGGGCTGAAAATCCCATGTCGCCGGAACAGAGCAGCATCCGGCGAAAAGCCAGCCCCAGCTTGCGGAGGATCGCCTCGGCGCATTCGGTCATCCGCTCATGTTCGTCGGCCGAGGCCTCGGGCGTGGTGATCGAGACCATCTCGACCTTGTCGAACTGATGCTGGCGGATCAGCCCGCGCGTATCGCGGCCGGCGGCGCCGGCCTCGGAGCGGAAGCAGGGGGTGAGCGCGGTGAAGCGCAGCGGCAGCTCTTCGCCGGACAGGATCTTCTCGCGGACGAGATTGGTGAGGCTGACTTCGGCGGTCGGGATCAGCCAGCGGCCATCGGTGGTGCGGAACAGGTCCTCGGCGAACTTGGGGAGCTGGCCGGTGCCGAACATCGCCTCGTCGCGCACGAGCAGCGGCGGTGCAATCTCGGTGAAGCCATGCTCGGTGGTCTGGACGTCGAGCATATACTGGCCGAGGGCGCGGTGAAGGCGCGCGACCGAGCCGCGCATTGCGACGAAACGGGCGCCGGAGATCGCGGCGGCGCTTTCGAAATCGAGGCCAAGGGGGCCGCCGATATCGTCATGCTCGCGCGCTTCGAAATCGAATTCCGGGATCGTGCCATCATAGTGGACGACAGCGTTGCTGTCCTCGTCGGCGCCCTCGGGCACTTCGGGGGCCGGCAGGTTGGGAAGCGCGGCCAGGGCCTCGTCAAGCGCGGCATCGGCGGCGCGCTGCTCGGCTTCAAGCAAGGGCATGCGTTGCTTGAAACTCGCGACCTCCTGCTTCTTCGCTTCGGCTTCCTCCTTCTTGCCGGCGCCCATCAGGGCACCGATCGCCTTGGCGACGAGGTTAGCGGAGGATTGCGCCGCCTGAAGCTCAGTGGCGATGCTGCGGCGCGTTTCATCGAGCGCAAGAAGGTGGGCGGAAAGGGGTTCCATGCCCCGGCGAGCGAGGCCCGCGTCGAAGGCTTCCGGTTCATCGCGGATCAATCGGATATCGTGCATGGAGGCGGCTATGCAGGGGCCGCGCCTGCTCTGCAACCGCTTTGAGGGTTCAAGCATTGATAGCGATAGGCTCGACTCGTCGCTTTTCAAAACCGTAGCAACGGGTCTCGCTTGAACTGGAATGGCCTGCGACGCACCTGCGAGGGGGTTGTCAATAACAGGGGCCAATAAGGAGAGTGTTTGTGAATATCGGAAAATCTCTGTTCGGGCTCTCGCTGGCCGCGCTTATGGCGACAGCAGCAACCGCGGCAGCTCCTGCGGTCAAGGCAGGTGCTCCCGTGTTCGATCCCGCCGGCGGCACCGTCGGCACGGTCGAATCAGTCCAAGGCGACGTTGCCACTGTTTCGACCGGGACTGCCAAGGCCGGCCTGGGAATTTCATCTTTCACGACCGGACCCAAGGGGCTGGTGATCGGGATGACCCGTGCTCAGCTTGAAACGGCGGCCGCCGATGCGAGTGCCAAGGCCGCAGCCGAACTGAAGGCGCTGCTTACGCCCGGCGCGACGGTCTATGGATCCGACGGCACCGTCGCGGCAACGGTGGATTCCGCCGATGCCCAATTCGCAACCGTGAACGTGGGTGCCATGAAGGCCAAGCTTCCGCTTAATGCTTTTACCAAGGGCGCCCAGGGCGTTACGATCGGCATAACATCTGCGGCACTGAAGGCGGCGGTGGACTCGCAGGCTTCTGCGCAAGCAACTCCAGCCGCGCCTGCCGGGAACGCTGCGAAACCCAGATAGGCCTTAGCCAGGGTTAAATAGCCACTGCTCCCGAACCGCGGGAGTGGTGGCTATTGTTGCGAACTGGTCTTGCGGCCGACGCGGGAACGGGCGACCAGCGCTGCGGCGCCGGCGCCGAAGAGCAGGATCATCGGCGGGGCCGGCACGTCGTGGCCACCGCTCGATGACGAGCTTGCACCGCCGCTCGAGCCGTTGCCGCTACTTGAACTGTGGCCCCCACTTGAGCTGTGACCGCCGCTAGACGAATGGCCACCGCTGGAGGAATGGCCACCGCTGGACGTCGACGAGGTTGAGGTGCTCGAACCGGTCGAGCCTCCAGTTGATGTCGACGTTGAGCTGGAAACGCCGCTCGACGTGCTCGTCGAACTGCTCGTTGATGACGAGACGCCGCTGGAGGTGCTCGTCGAGCTGCTCGTTGATGACGAAACGCCGCTGGATGTGCTTGTAGAGCTGGCAACGCCGCTCGATGTGCTCGTCGACGAACTTGAACCGCCAGTCGAGGTGCTGGTGCTCGAGCCGCCCGTGGACGTCGATGAGGAAGTGCTGGAGGCACCACTGGACGTCGACGTGCTGGATGCGCCGCTGGAGGTGGACGTGCTCGATGCGCCGCTCGACGTCGAAGTGCTGGATGCACCCGAGGAGGTGCTTGACCCTCCGCTCGAGGTGGACGTCGAGCCGCCGCTGGAAATGATGATCGTGCCGCCCGAGCCGCCGCCGCCGGCCCAGAAGCCGCCGCCAGAGAAGCCGCCCCAGCCACCGCCGCCGCCGCCTGATCCACCGATCATTCCGCCGCCGCCGCTGCTGCCCCCCATCGGGCCACCGGGATAGCCGGCATATTCGGCAACGGCCGGCGCGCTTGAGACCGTCACCACGCTGGGCGCGCAACTTGACGTGGTGGTAGTCACCACCTTGCGAACTCGCTGGGTCGCTATCGAGCGGATCTTCGGTGCGGCATAGGCACGAGGATGGGCAATTCGCGGTGCAACGTGAACCGCGCCAGCGCCGATCACGGCGCCACCGCATGCACATGCGCATAATTTCGCCAGGGCCATCCGTACAGACATGAGCTTTACTCTTTATCCCACTTTGTGCCCGCCAAGCAGCTCTGCGATCAGAGGAGCGATCCGGGCAATGATGTACTCATGCAAGAAAGCATTATAATCTCAAGAGCATTAACTATAATAGCGACAATGACATAGAAACTATTCATGAATATTGGTCTATATAGAAAGTTAATGTATCGGTTTAGAGCGATGTAGAATGTATTAGTTATCGTTATTGGTTTATATCGATGGTTAATTTTTTAAGTAACTTCCGCAACGAAATTGGCGTTCGCTTCCGAGTCGCCCGTTCATCAGGTTTCAACCAAGGATTGCGTAAGGCATTGCCGCCACGCTTGTGCGCCCGGGGCGTGCTGGCTATTAGGCGGCGCGTGAACGAGAGCGTCGAACGGTCCGGTACCGTATAATTGGAGGCGTGAACATTATGGCGACGGCGTTAAACGGGGTTTCTGGAGCTGGCGAGGAGCCACCCCTGTTCGAGACCGCTGACGGCTATCGACCGTCGTCCGACGAACCTTTCATGAATTTGCGACAGCTTGAATATTTTCGACTGAAGCTGCTCGCGTGGAAAAGCTCGATCCTCCGCGAATCGGAAGGTACGCTGGCGCACCTCCAGAGCGAATCGCTTCGTGAGCCCGACATTACGGACCGGGCTTCGAGCGAGACCGATTTCTCGATCGAACTTCGCACCCGCGATCGTCAGCGCAAGCTGATCTCCAAGATCGATGCGGCGATGCGCCGGATCGACCAGGGCGAATATGGCTATTGCGAAGTGACTGGCGACCCGATTTCGCTGGCGCGGCTAGAGGCCCGCCCGATTGCGACGATGACCGTCGAAGCGCAGGAACGTCACGAGCGCCAGGAAAAGATTTCGCGCGACGAATAGCGTCTGGCTATTCGAGCCCCCAGGAGGACGTTGTCATGTCCGGCACATCCGACTCCCTGACTCCACGAAGCAGCGAACGTGAAAGCGTGTTCCTGCTGGCGAACGTGTCTGCGCGCGACGGCACGGTTTCCGGGGTGTTCCGCATTCGCAACATCTCGCGGGAAGGGGTCATGGCGGAAGGGGCAGTCAGTTTTCGGCTGGGATGCGAGGTCAATGTCGACCTTCGAAATATAGGGATTGTCGAAGGCGAGATTGCCTGGACGGACAGCGACCGGTTCGGGGTGCATTTCGATCGCGCCATAGATCCGCACGCGACTCGCCGTGTGATCGGAACCGGGAAGCAAGGCTCCCGATAAGCCTGGCCGATTGCGAAGCTATCGCTAGTCGCCAGGTGCGTGGGGAGGCAAGGCTGCCCTCGCCCCCCGACGATATCTTCAATGTGGTTGGGAGATTTCTTCCTTGAGCCGCAGCTTTCGCTTTTTCAATTCGGCAATCAGGATTGTGTCCGGGTTAGGACGTCGCGTTTCCGTCGCGATTTGATTTTCAAGGCCGGCATGCTTTGCCATTAACGCGGTGTTGTGGCCGTTCTCCATAATCGACGTCTCCTTCCGTTTCCGAATGGACTTAAGAGTAGAGCATGGAAGATGCGCCATGTCTCGTGAAAATTCCGTGATTGCGATGGGCTGTCGGCGGGTTCACGATGGTTGGAGTGAATCGGTTAAGACATGGCTTTTGGTTGGCCGTGGCGCGGGTTGGCGTAAAGGAGGATCGACAGGATGGAGATCGAAGATATTGCCCGGCGAATCTATATTCTTCGCCAGGAACATCGCGATCTCGACGCCGCAATCGATGCGCTCTTGACGGGCACTGGCCGTGACCAGCTGCAGATTGCGCGACTGAAGAAGCGGAAACTAAGGCTGCGCGACGAGATTTCGATGCTTGAGGATCAATTGATCCCCGACATCATCGCCTGAGTCGCGTCAAAGCAAGGGCCATCCCCGCAGGAGCGGGGATGGCGGGAAGAATCAGGCTGCCTCGACGGAATGTTCGATCGCGGGGCTGCCCGCATTATCGTCGATTACGACGCGACGAGGCTTCTTGTGCTCGGGAATTTCGCGCACGAGATCGATGTTGAGAAGGCCGTCCTGATAGCCGGCATTGACCACCTTGATGGTATCGGCGAGCTGGAAACGCCGCTCGAAGGCGCGCTTGGCAATGCCGCGGTGGAGGAACTGGCGTTCGGTTTCCGGCGGCTGCTCGGCGGTGCGACCGACCACGGTCAGCACATTATCCTGCACCATGATATCGAGTTCGTCCCGGCTGAAGCCAGCGACCGCCATCGCGATCCGGTAGCCATTCTCGGACAGCTTCTCGATATTATAGGGTGGGTAGCTCTCGCCTTCACCCCGGTTCGCCAGATCAGCGATACGATTGAGATTCTCGAATCCGATCGTGGATCGAAGCAGGGGAGAAAAATCAAAACTGCGCATGTCCAAAATCCTTTCCAACAAGCGATTACGAACCAATGGCCGGCGGATATCCGCCCGGCCCTGAAAGGCGTTCCCGGAACGGCGAACGCCTCGACCGCGAGATAGTAAGGGCTCTGCACAGTTCAAGATTTGCTGGATCATTTTGATACAATCGGGGGCGCATTGGGGGTTTACCTTCTTTCGCCATTCCCACCGACCAGCGCTTTGTGGCAACGATCGTTCATGAGCGTCGGATTCCTTGGCCTTGCTTCGATCGAAAGCGAACTGACGCCCCGGCTGGTATCGGGTCTGTATGTGGAAGCGATGGTGCTTGCCGATGAAGTCCGTGCCTATTTCGATGAGCAGGGCCGCGGGGATCGCGAAGGCATGTCACCGCTCGAGCGGGTGTCGCTCTCTTGCGAATCGATCAAGGTGACGACTCGGCTGATGCACATCATCGCCTGGTTGCTGACGAGGCGAGCGGTGCAGGCCGGCGAGATCAGCCAGGAAGAGTCCATCAATCCTGATCGACGGCTGGGAGAAGCGGCTGACAGCGAGGCGATCGCGCTCGATAGACTGCCAATACGAGCACGGAGCCTGATTTCCGCGAGTCTCGACCTGTATCAGCGGGTGGCGCGACTGGATGCCGGGCTTGTCCCGCATCAGCACATGATCAGCCCCGCGCGGAGCCTCTTCAGCAGGCTGGAAGCGGCCTTCTAGGATCTTTCCAGATATGATGAAATTGAATCGTCATCCCAGCGAAAGCCGGGATCTCTCTTCACTCGCTCTCGAAAGATAGTGAGATCCCAGCTTTCGCTGGGATGACGAAGGGCTGGCGGCATTTTGATCGCGCTTCGGCGGTTTTTTCACGGCAATTTGACGCCGCACATTGAAATTTGTCTGCACTTGCCCTGAAACTTACGCCTGATAACGAGTGTTTCAACATCCTGCTGCAAGGCAGGCCGAACCCCAGACCATGCGGAGCAAGCAATGACCCATTTGTTCGACCGGACCTCCCTGCGAGAATATGACATCCGCGGGGTGGTCGGTAAAACGCTTGGCGCCGAGGATGCCTATGCGATCGGTCGGGGATTCGCGACACATGTGCGCCGTGCGGGCGGGCTCCGGGTTGCGGTGGGCTATGACGGGCGCGAATCGTCGCCAATGCTCGAGACCGCGCTGATCGAGGGGCTGGTTCGGGGCGGCTGCGACGTCGTGCGGGTCGGTCTCGGACCGACGCCGATGCTGTATTTCGCCGAGGCGACGCTCGAAGTCGATGGCGGCATCCAGATTACCGGCAGCCACAATCCTGCCGAATATAACGGCTTCAAGATGGTGCTTCAGCATCGGCCGTTCTTTGGCGAGGACATCCAGTCGATCGGCAAGCTCGCCGCCGAGGGTGATTGGGAAGAGGGCGAGGGTTCGGTCTCAAGCTACGAGATCATGGAAACCTATGTTGCGCGCCTCGTCGAGGGCTTCGACGGCAAGGCATTCCGGATCGGCTGGGATGCGGGCAATGGCGCTGCGGGCCCGGTCATCGATCGGCTCGTGAAGCTGCTGCCGGGCGAGCACTACACGCTGTTCACCGATGTCGATGCCCGCTTTCCCAACCATCATCCGGATCCGACGGAAGAGAAGAATCTTGCCGATCTCAAGAAGCTGGTCGCCGAGAAGGGACTGGATTTCGGCGTGGCCTTTGACGGAGACGGCGATCGCATCGGCGCGATCGACGGCAAGGGCAGGGTGATCTGGGGCGATCAGCTGCTCTCGATTCTCGCTGAGCCGGTATTGCGCAAGCAACCGGGCGCGGTGATCATCGCCGACGTGAAGGCGAGCCAGGCGCTGTATGACCGGATTGCGGAACTTGGCGGCCAGCCGGTGATGTGGAAGACCGGGCATTCGCTGATCAAGACCAAGATGCGGGAAACCGATGCTCCGCTTGCCGGCGAGATGAGCGGGCACATCTTCTTCGCGCAGGATTATTATGGTTTCGACGATGCGCAATATGCCGCCGTCCGGCTGATCTGCGCGGTAAGCGAAATGGGCGGTTCGCTGACGGCATTGCGCGATGCGATGCCACAGATGATCAACACACCCGAAATGCGCTTCCAGGTCGATGAGAGCCGCAAGTTCGCGGTGATCGACGAGGTGCTGGATCGGCTTGAGGCCGAAGGTGCCGAAGTAAATCGTACCGATGGCGCGCGGGTCAACACGCCCGACGGCTGGTGGCTATTGCGTGCCTCGAACACGCAGGACGTGCTGGTGGCGCGCGCCGAAGCCAAGAGCCAGGAAGGGCTCGATCGCCTCATGGGGCAGATCGATGCCCAGCTTGCTGCATCAGGACTGGAACGCGGACCCCAGGCGGCGCATTAAGACATCGGTCCACACGAACGGATTTTTTGTAAGTCCCTTTGGGATTGGAACCTGCCATGCCAGCCATCTGTCTTGAGACTCGTCGCATCGAGAAACCATGGGGCCGCCACACGCTGTGGCCGGGATTCCAGAACGCGCCTCACGGCGCTGCGCCGGTAGGCGAGATCTGGTTCGAGGATCCGCGCGGAGAGGAGCCCGAACTGCTGGTCAAATATTTGTTCACCAGCGAAAAATTGTCTGTCCAGGTCCATCCTGACGATGCGGCGGCTCGCGCGGCAGGGTATAAGCGCGGCAAGGACGAGGCGTGGGTGGTGCTCGCAGCCGATCCCCACGCCACGATCGGGCTTGGCTTGCGCGAGGTGATGACGCGCGCTGAATTCGACAAGGCGGCCAGGAACGGCTCGATCGAGGACGAGATGAGCTGGCGAGCTGTCAAGCCGGGCGACATATTCTATTCGCCTGCCGGAACCGTGCATGCAATCGGCGCGGGAATAACGCTGGTCGAGGTCCAGCAGAATGTCGACCTGACGTATCGGCTGTATGATTATGGCCGGCCGCGGGAACTTCATCTCGATGCCGGCATCGCGGTCAGCGATCCAGTGCCCTATGTCGCGCCGTTCGTGCCGATGGAGGCGAGCGCTGGACGTCTGATCGCGGCGGATGGACCGGCCTTCGTGCTCGAGCATTGGAGCCGCTCGGGCGAGGGACGGTGCGAATGCGATGGGCGGCCGATCTGGCTGGTGCCGCTCAAGGGCGGCGGGACGATCGATGGAAAGCCATTCGAGCCGGGATCGGTCTGGCTGGTTGAGGATGATGCCGAATTATCGCTCGGGCCGGATTCGGATGTGCTCGTGGCCTACCCCGGACGGGGCGTTATTCCGCACCTTTGGCGATAATCGACTATCGGAACGAAGCTGCTATGATGCGGTTCGTTCAACTGTGGGAAATTCTCTAGATGCGTTTGACAATGATTGGGACCGGCTATGTCGGCCTCGTTTCGGGCACCTGCTTTTCGGAGTTCGGACACAATGTCACCTGCGTCGATATCGATCCGGTGCGGATCGAAACCCTGAAGGCGGGGCGAATTCCCATTTTCGAGCCCGGACTCGAGGATCTCGTCCGGCGCAATGTCGATGCCGGACGACTGCATTTCACCGGTGACATCGCCGAGGGTGTCGCTGGTGCGGACGCCGTATTCATCGCAGTGGGCACGCCCTCGCGTCGCGGCGATGGCCATGCGGACCTGAGCTATGTCTACGAAGCTGCTCACCAGATCGCCTCGGTGGTCAATGGTCCGACCGTGATCATCAACAAATCGACCGTTCCGGTGGGCACCGCCCGCGAGGTCGAGAAGATCGTTGCCGAGGTGGGGGCGAAGTATGTGATCGACATCGCGTCGAACCCGGAATTCCTGCGCGAGGGTTCCGCGATCAACGATTTCACGCATCCCGATCGTGTCGTCTGCGGCTGCGAGACCGAACGGGCCCGCGAAGTGATGCGCGAGATCTATCGCCCGCTTTTCCTGCGCGAGACGCCGATTTTCTTCACCGGTTGGGAGTCGGCTGAGCTTATCAAATATGCGGCGAACAGCTTTCTTGCGGTCAAGATCGGCTTCATCAACGAAGTTTCCGACCTGTGCGAGAAGGTCGGCGCCAACGTCCAGGATGTCGCGCGCGGCATGGGAATGGACAAGCGGATCGGCGATAAATTCCTCAACCCGGGCCCCGGTTATGGCGGGTCGTGCTTCCCCAAGGATACGCTGGCGCTGTTGAAGACGGCGCAGGCCCATGACGCGCCGGTGACGATCGTCGAGGCGACCGTCGAGGCCAATGAGGCGCGCAAGAAGGACATGGCGGCGCGAGTGATCGCGGCGTGTGGCGGGGACGTCAAGGGCAAGACGATCGGGGTGCTCGGGCTGACGTTCAAGCCCAATACCGATGACATGCGCGATGCGCCTTCGCTGGTGATCGTGCCCGAACTGCAGAAGGCGGGCGCCACGGTTCGCGTGTACGATCCCGAGGGGCGCCACCAGGCCGAGCCAATGCTGCCCGGCGTCGAGTTCATGCCGGGAGCCTATGACGTTGCCAGGGGCGCGGTGGCGGTGGTGCTGATCACCGAATGGAACGAATTCCGCGCACTCGACCTCGGCCGGATCCGGGATTCGATGGCGAGCCCGGTGTTCGTCGACATGCGCAATGTCTACCGGCCGCACGAAATGGCTGCGCTCGGCTTCGCCTATAGCTCGATCGGGCGCGCCTGAGGCTTGTCTCGACCCCGTGGCGGCCCCATCTGGACCCGACATGATGGAGAATGACCATGGCTGAGGAAATCGCGACGCTCGCTGGCGGCTGCTTCTGGTGCGTCGAGGCGGTGTTCAAGGATCTGATCGGGGTGACCGGGGTCGAGAGCGGCTATATCGGCGGCACCAAGCCGAACCCGACCTATCGCGAGGTTTGTTCGGGGGCGACTGGTTATGCCGAGGCGATCCGGGTTCATTTCGATCCGGCGAAGATCGGCTATGGCGACCTGCTCGATATTTTCTTCGCGACCCATGATCCGACCCAGCTCAACCGGCAGGGCAATGACGTCGGCACCCAGTATCGCTCGGCGATTTTTCCGCATTCGTCCGAACAGGAGACCGAAGCGCGAGCGGCGATCGTGCGGGCGCAGCCGGATTGGCCGGCACCGATCGTGACGACGATCGAAGCTGACGCACCCTGGTATCCGGCTGAGGATTATCATCAGGATTATTGGGCCGAGGAAGGCCAGAGCAACCCCTATTGCCTCGCGGTGATTCCGCCGAAGCTGCAGAAGTTGCGGAAGGGATTTGCGGAGCGGTTGAAGGGTTGACGTCTATCGCGGGGCGGCGGCGCGGGTCAGGCGGTCGTTGATTGCGAGGCCGAGGCCGTGGTTCGGTATCGGGGCTACGGAGATTTTCGAGAACGTGGTCGCGTCGGCCTGGTGAAGGAGGTCGAATAGTCGTGTGGCGGCTTCGGCGAGGTCGCCGGATGGTGACAGGCTGGAATTTCCCGCCACTGTTCCGAAACCGATCAGCCATTCTCCCGGGCCTGCGCTGGTTGCGTTCAGCCTGAGCGGCTTCGACGGGGCGTAATGGCTGGCGAGTTGGCCGGGGGCGATGATTGCGTCGTCGGTCGTGAAGCGGACCGGAAGCCCGAGCATTTCCGGCGTAACTGGCCCCGGGCGGAGAATTTCGAGCGCGCCGTCCTTCACCCGGACAATAGTGGACTCAAGGCCGAGTCCGGTCGGCCCGGCATCGACGATCAGCGGGATACGGCCGCCGAGCGAGGCGAGGACATGTTCCGCGCGGGTCGGGCTGATACCGCCGCTGGCATTGGCCGACGGAGCGGCGAGGGGAAGGCCAGTCGCTTCGAGCAGGGCGTGCATCGCGGGATGCGCAGGCATGCGAAGCGCGATGGTATCGAGCCCGGCGGTGGCGAGCGAGGCGATCGGTGCGCCTTCGCGAAGCGGCAACACGAGGGTAAGGGGGCCGGGCCAGAAGCGGGCGGCGAGATCGCGGGCGGTATCGTCGAAATGGGCGATCTGCTCGGCTTGCTCCATGCTGGCGACATGGATAATCAACGGGTTGAAGGACGGTCTTCCCTTGGCGGCGTAGATCCGGGCGACGGCTTCGCCGCTATCGGCGCGCGCGGCAAGGCCGTAGACCGTTTCGGTTGGGATCGCGACCGGCTGGCCTTCGGCGATCAGCGCCGCAGCGCGGGCGATCGCGGTCTTGCCCCAGGGCATGGTTTCGGTCGAGAAGTTCACGGATCGCAGCTAGAGCCCGGCTTACCGGGGTGCAAGTCAGGAGAGTCGGTTCATGGCCTATCGTCCGCCCGTTACCGAACAACGATTCCTGCTTGAGCACATCTGTGGCGTCGATGGGTTGGCGGAGCTGGATGCGATCCTCGAAGGGCTGTCGGCGGTTACCGAAGGGTCCCTGGTGCCGCTCGCGGCGACCGGCGACCGCATCGGCGCGCGTTGGACCGCCGACTGCGTCGTGATGCCCGAGGGCTATCGGGCGGCCTATGAAATGATCGCGGAGGGAGGCTGGACCGCACTTTCGGCGCCCGAGGCATTTGGCGGGCAGGGCCTGCCGCGAATTTTCTCGACGGTGCTGCTCGAAGATCTCGGCTCGGCCGATATGGGATTTTCGCTGGTCGTGATGCTGAGTTTCGGGGTGGTCGAGGCATTGGTCGCGCATGGTTCGCCGGAACAGCAGGCAAAATGGCTGCCGAAGCTGGTGAGTGGCGAATGGACCGGCACGATGAACCTGACGGAGCCGCAGGCCGGCTCCGATGTCGGCGCGTTGAAGACGAGCGCGGTCCGGCAGGCCGATGGTCGATATCGGATCAAGGGTCAGAAGATCTTCATCACCTTCGGCGAGCATGATCTCGTCGACAATATCCTTCATCTCGTGCTGGCGCGGACGCCGGATGCGCCTGCGGGCACGCGCGGCATCTCGCTTTTCCTTGTGCCGCGCCATCGCGAGGATGGTACGCCGAACGACGTTCGCGCGGCCTCGATCGAGCACAAGATGGGGATCCACAGCTCGCCGACCTGCGTGATGGTCTATGGCGAGGAGGATGACTGCATCGGCGAGATCATCGGCGGCGAGGGCGAGGGGATGCGCGCGATGTTCACGATGATGAACGCGGCGCGGCTTAATGTCGGGCTCGAAGGGGTTTCGATCGCCGAGGCGGCGACCCAGGCGGCGGTCACCTATGCGATGGAGCGAATCCAGTCGCCGCGCGCTGGATCGGCCTCGCGGAGTTCAGTGGCGATCATCGAACATCCCGACGTACGGCGCATGCTGCTGCGGATGAAGGCGCTGACGATGGGCGCTCGGGCGCTGGTCTATGCCGCGGTGGCGGACGGCGTGCGAACGCGGGTCGACCTGCTGACTCCGCTGGCGAAGGCCTGGGCGACGGATGTCGGCTGCGAGGTGGCGAGCCTCGGGATCCAGGTGCATGGCGGGATGGGCTATATCGAGGAGACCGGGGTGGCGCGTTTCTATCGTGATGCCCGGATCGCGCCGATCTACGAAGGCACCAACGGAATCCAGGCGGCGGACCTGGTCGGGCGCAAGCTCGGGCTTGATGGCGGGCAGACGCTGGCGGGGCTGCTCGACGAGATTCGCTCGGATGCCGACGGGCATGCGGGGCTGATCGGGCTGGCCGACGATGTCGCGGCGATCGCGGCTGGCTTTGCCGACGCAAGTGTCGATGACCGGCTGTCGGGAAGCTATCCGCTGCTGACGATGCTGGCAGTGGCGACGGCGGGCGGGCTGATGGCACGTCAGGCGCGGATCGCGGCGACGGTGGCAGGCGATCCCGATTTTCTGGCGATGAAACGGGCGGCGGCGGGCTATTTTCTCGACGTCGTGGTGGCCGAGGCGCGCGGACTCAGGGCTGCGGCCGAGGCGGGCGCGGTGCTGGTTTATTCATGCAGCGACGGGAGTTTCGCGGCGTTCTGAGAGCAGTTCGGCGGGATCGAAGCCGAGGCGGTCGATCATCAGGCGGATGCGGGGCCAGTAGCAATTGAGGAAATGCTCGCGCTCGCTGACCAGCAGGCGCGCGGTGGCGCCTTCGGCGAGGAACATGCCGATGCCGCGCTTGACGATGACGAGGCCATCCTCCTGGAAACTTTGATAGGCGCGGGCGACGGTGAGCGGGTTGGCGCCATGTTCGGCGGCGAAGACGCGAAGCGAGGGAAGCATGTCGCCATCCTGATAATTCCCCTCGAGAATCATCGCAGCGATATAGGCGCGCAGACGCAGATAGGCCGGAATATCGTCACTCTCCATGCGTTGCATGGTAGCACAGGGCAGGTGGCGATCAAGCGGGAGCCATGGCTCACGGCGCCCAATGACTCACGACATCGGCGAGATCCGGGCGGGGGCGTTCCTCGAGTGGCTTGCCCGGCGTGCCGAGGAAGAGGAACCCGGCAATGCGGCTGCCCTCGGGGCCGCCCAATGCCGCACGGACCCGGTCCGAATAAGCCGCCCAGCCGGTGAGCCAGCAACCAGTGAACCCAAGCGCATGGGTTGCGGCGAGGAGATTCATGCAGGCGGCGCCGGCGGAAAGCTGCTGTTCCCACAGCGGGACCGGGCTGGTGGTGACTGGCGCCGAAAGCACGACGACGAGGCTTGGTGCCTGATGCGCGAACTGATCCATCGCATCATGCTCGGCCTGCGGGGCATCGGGCTTTTCGGCCGAAAGCGCTGAATGCAGCAGATCGGCAAGCGCAACGCGGTGGTCGGCGCCGACGACCACGAATCGCCACGGGCCAAGCTTGCCATGATCGGGGGTGCGCGCTGCGGCGGCGAGGATCTGGCCGAGCTGCGCCGAATCGGGGCCCGGCGCGATCATCGCCCGCGCCTTGGCCGATCGGCGGGTGGTGAGAAGGGCGATTGGCGAGGAGATGTCATTGAGCATCGCGACGGATTAGCGTGGGTTTGGCGAGGTGGCTACAGACAGGGAAAAAACTATTGACTAGTGAATAGGTATTTGCTAGTAATGGCAAGGAAAATGCTTCGATGATGCTCCCGGGCGATCATCGGCGTTGGCCAAGGGATTTCCATATCGAAGCCTTGAAGCTAGGGTCAGGACCTGTTAAATTGCTTGCATGATGGGCTGAGGGTTGATTCAATGGTGGCACCAGGAGGTGCTGCTTGTGGACGATCTGTTTATGCTGAGCGAGGTGCAGATGCGCCGGATCAAGCCATTTTTCCCGCGATCGCA
>CANJQJ010000016.1 GCA_947476425.1 Sphingomonadaceae bacterium
AGCAGATATTGTGGAAGGCGCGGATCTTCATGTCCTTGCCGCGCACGATGAGCGCCGAAACCGAGCGGATCGCGACTTCGCGCACGATCCAGTCGCCAGCGTTCGGGATTTCCGAGGCTTCGGCGATGTTGAGCCAGACCCGGCCGAACACTTCCTTCTCGCGCTCGAAACGCTCCTGCGACGTATAGACCGCCAGCTCGACCTTGCCGGTTTCGAGGATGTAGGCATCGGGTTGAGGCCGGCCAGTGCCAACATCAAAGCTTTCCGCATACTGACGGCCTAGTTCCATCCTCTATCTCCCGTGCCTGGTTCGAACTCTTCCAGATAGCGCATAGTCGCATATTTCATCGCCCATTTCCGGACAATGCAAATGACTCACCGGTCCGTCCGAAGCGTTGTAGCAATGGAGGATAGGGTTTGCCGTCAACCGAGCGGGAAGGCGTAGGGCGCAAGATCCCCTTGCAATGAGGACATCGATCCCGGTTCCACAATATCGCCGGCGACCGCGATGAATGCCTTGAACGGCTTGCCCTGGAAATGTGCCAGCAGGCTTGCCTCGTCTTCCCAGAATTCGATGACATGGATGAGGGCAGGGTCGATCAGGTCGGCCGTAAAGCGATATTCCAGGCATCCCTTTTCTGTCGCCGCACCAGCCATCGCCGCCGTGAAGGCAGCAACAGCGGCATCGCGCTTTCCGGCGCGCAGTTTCATGGATGCTTGCACGATGATCATCGATAGTCCTTTCGTTGTGCCGCCGTTCGCTAGCGCCGGTAGTGATTAGATCGAGATATGTCCCGTCATCCAGCGCAATCTCAAAAGTTCGGACATCGCCGGAAAATGCCTCGCTGGGCGGAGCATTGACGCGTGGGGGCTTTCCAATCTTCATGCCCGGTTCTAACCAGCCAGGCGGAATGCGGGAAAATCATCGCAAAAAGCGATCCCCACCATCATCGGCAAGACCAGACCGGGAGTGTGAAGTGGCCAAGATGATCGACATAGGCGGAATTTCCGTTGCCGCCGAGTTGCTCCGATTCATCGACGAAGAAGCGTTGCCGGGAACGGATATCGACAGAGCGGCATTCTGGACGGGGGTTGGTCACCTGTTCGCGCGTTTCGTGCCGGAAAATCGCGCGCTCCTCGCCAAGCGCGACGTACTTCAGTCGGCGATCGATCGCTGGCATGAGGAATGCCTGGGCAAGCCGATCGACCAGATCGCGTATCAGTCCTTCCTGCGCGAGATCGGATATCTGGTTCCCGAGCCCGCGCCTTTCAACATTGGCACGCTCCATGTCGATGACGAGGTTGCGCGCGTCGCGGGGGCACAACTCGTGGTGCCAATCCTGAACGATCGCTTCGTACTCAATGCAGCCAACGCCCGCTGGGGCAGCCTGTACGATGCGCTCTATGGCACGGATGCGCTTCCGGGTTCAGTCAAGCCAGGTGGGTATGACCCCGAACGCGGAGCGATGGTCATCACACACGCCCGTGCCTTTCTGGACGAGACGCTGCCCGGCTGGGAGCGGGTGCTTGAGGGCGAGGGGCATGACGCTCTGGTGGGGCGGAAGACGGGCGGATGGCTGTTCCGGCACAACGGGCTGCACATCGAGCTGGTGATCGATCGCGATCACCCGATCGGACGGGACGACCCACGAGGCATCGCTGATGTCATCCTGGAATCGGCGCTGAGCACGATCGTCGATCTCGAGGACTCGGTCGCCGCGGTCAATGCGGGCGACAAGGTCGCTGCCTACCGGAATTGGCTTGGCCTTATGAAGGGCGATCTCGAAGCGCGTTTCCAGAAGGGTGAGCGGACGATGACCCGGGCACTGGAGCCGGACCGTGCGTGGACCGCGCCCGATGGCAGCGAATTCACGCTGCCCGGCCGAAGCCTGTTGTTCGTTCGCAACGTCGGCCATCTGATGACGACGCCGGCAATCTGCATCGCCGATGGCTCGGAGGCGCCCGAGGGAATCATGGATGGTATCGTCACCAGCCTGATTGCGATCCACGATCTTAAGACAAAGGGCCGCTATCGCAACAGCCGCAAGGGCTCTGTCTATATCGTCAAGCCCAAGATGCATGGTCCCGAGGAAGCCGATTTCACAAACCGGCTGTTCGATGCGATCGAGGATTTGCTTGGTCTTGCCCGGCATACGCTCAAGGTCGGCGTGATGGACGAGGAGCGGCGCACCTCGGCCAATCTTGCGGCCTGTATCCATGCGGTGCGCGATCGTATCGCCTTCATCAATACCGGCTTCCTCGATCGTACTGGTGACGAGATCCACACGTCGATGCGCGCTGGTCCAATGGTCCGGAAGAGCGCGATGAAGGAAAGCGCCTGGATCAAGGCCTATGAAGGCCGGAACGTGCAGATCGGGCTGGCGTGCGGACTTTCCGGCAAGGCGCAGATCGGCAAGGGAATGTGGGCGATGCCCGATCTCATGGCGGACATGCTGGTCCAGAAGATCGGCCATCCGATGTCGGGCGCCAACACCGCCTGGGTGCCGAGCCCCACCGCCGCGACCCTGCACGCGCTGCACTATCACAAGGTGGACGTGTTCGCGCGGCAGCGCGCGCTCGCAGGACAGGCTACGCCGTCGCTCGATCTGTTGCTGACCGTTCCTCTGGCGGATCGCGTGAACTGGTCGGGCGATGAAATTCGCGCCGAGCTCGAAAACAATGCCCAGGGGATATTGGGTTATGTCGTGCGTTGGGTCGAACAGGGGATCGGATGTTCGAAGGTGCCCGATATCAATGACGTCGGGCTGATGGAAGATCGCGCGACGCTCCGCATCTCCTCGCAACATATGGCGAACTGGCTGTTGCACGGCGTTTGCAGCGTAGCGGAAGTCGATGAAGCGCTGCTGCGGATGGCGGCCAAGGTCGACGCACAGAATGCCGCCGATCCCCTATATGTGCCGATGGCTCCGGATCCTGCCGGCAGCATCGCGTTCCAGGCTGCGCATGCCCTTGTGTTCGAAGGGGCCGTCCAGCCTAGTGGCTATACGGAGCCCTTGCTCCACATGTATCGTGCCCGCGTCTATGCGCTGGCGGATGGCGCGGTTTGAAATGTGACGAAATAAAAAAGGAGAGGATTATGATCGTTCGTAAAGGTGCATGCACCGACCCGGCGCTCGTCGAAAAGCTGGCCACGACACTGGTAACGGCGATAACCGCGCCGCAACTCGACCTGATGGACTCGCTGTTTTCCGACGATTTCACGATGTGGTACGGGATCAGCAACAGTTCGCTCGATCGAACGCAGGCGCTTGATTTCTTCCGTCGCTATTTCCCAACGATCACGCTGCGCTATGATGATATCGTCTGCACACCTACCGCGACGGGCTGGATCCAGCAGCATCTCGTCAATACCGAGGGGGCCGACGGGTTCAAGGTTTCCGACCTTCCAGTCTGCATGGTCGTTACCGTGAAGGGCGACAAAATATCGCGAATGGACGAGTATTTCGACAGCGCGCAAACCGTGGGATTCGATGCATCGCAGATGACGCAGGCTTGATTGCCGCGTAGCGGATATAGGCAATAGTTCCTGGCGACGTCGCCAAAGCGGCCCGATTTGGCCCAGACCGGAGAGATGCAGGCTTTGGCTGAACCAAAAGACCCCAAGGCGCGCGGTTCGCGCGATCCGTCCGGAAGTGTCGCCCGGATTCTTGCCGCTGCGCGCGAGGAATTCGGTGCGAACGGCTTCGACGGAACGAGGGTCGAGCATATCGCGCGCCGGGCAAAGGTGAGCAAGCAGCTCGTCTATCTCTACTTCGACGGAAAGAGCGAACTCTACAGCGAATTGCTCAAAACGATCTCGATCGAATCCTATACCAAGCTGCTGAAGATCGATTTCGATGCGCTCGATCCGCAGACGGCGGTGCGCACGTACATCCTTTCAATCTACGATCAATATCGCGACGATCCGGTGATGGCGATGGTGACGCTCGACCAGAGCCTGCACAATGGTGCGCAAATCCGTCTCTCACCCGAAGCGAAGCGAATGCATGATGCCGTTTCGGATCGCCTGGGCAAAGTCGTCGAAAGGGGCAAGAGCGCTGGGCTCCTGAACGCCGACGTGACGATGGAGAGCCTCGAGTTCATGACCGTGATCATCGTCGCGGGTTGCGTGTCATCGCGCGGGATGTTCAGTCGTTTCCTCGGGCGCAGCTTGATGGACCAGGATGATCCCGCATTCTGGAGAAACTACGCGCTATCCTTCATCTTGCGCGCGTTGCGAGGCGACGAAAAACCGTCCGACCAGGCCGACAGTGGCTGATCATTTCACGCCATTTTTCAGGCGTGCCGGTCAATTTGAAATCCGAAGCGAGGGAAGTGGGCCGAGATCAGTCCGGCACGTTCATCCATGCGCTGGATGGTCGCGTGCTGAGCGGATGCCGATATGAGGATGCCTTCGACCGGATCCTGGCCATAATCGACCGCGCGAACCACGACCCGATCGCCCGCCTTCAGCCCGTTGGGCTCGTTGGGAGCGACATCACCCCCGGTCAATGGCGTCGCCCTCGAGGCGATCTCGACCGCCTCGGCGGTACTGATCTCGGATCGGCCGCCCTCACCGAGATTGCAGACACGTTCTTCCCACGCGGTGATGCGCGGAAAGGCGTCGATCAGCGCGATGTCGATCCCCATGTCGCGCATGAAGCCGATGTTGGGAAAGGCGAAGGCGTCGAGGAGTCCGGGGGTATCTCCGCCTAGCCACGAGCGTCGATCGGCAAGCATCCGATCAATCCAGTCGAGTTGCGCGCGCAGAGCTTCGGCAGCGCGGGGGGCTGCGGCTTTCCAGCCCGGGATATCGACATACGGACGCCCCATCACCTGGTCGCGATCCCTGGCGAACGCTGGGTCGACGCTGCGCCCGTCGCTGAAGATCAGGGGAACGGCAGTTTCGGTAAGCAGCGCAGCAAACCAGGGTGACAGGGCGAACAGGATCGCCTTGTCGGTCCCCGTATGCAGTGGCGGATCGGGATAGCGCCGATCCAGTTCACGGATGATCAGATCGCTATCGCAGTAGATATCGGCGCCGATCTGGAGCACCGGGATCTTGCGGTATCCGCCGGTCAGCGCAACCAAATCGGGCTTGGGTGCGATGACCGGTTGCGTACAGGCCCGCCAGTCGATCCTCTTGATGGCCAGCACGATCTTGACCTTCCGCACATAGGGCGAGACGTCATATTGGTGCAGGATGACCTGATGGTCCTCGGGGGCCACCGAGCGTTTTACCAGGTTAGCGGCAGCGTCGGGACGTGGATGATGTTGCCGAGGAAGAACGGCACCTGATAGCCAGGCTCGATCTGGAATTGCGGGACAACCTTCACGAACTCCTCGATTGCGATCTGCAACTCGCGTCGGGCGAGATGCTGGCCGAGGCAGCGATGGATGCCGTGCCCAAGCGTGACATGGGTCGGCTTGCGATTGAGACGGACTTCATTGGGGGCATCATAGGCCTCCGGATCGCGGCCAGCGAGCGGCGTGGACATCGAGATGAAATCGCCCGGCAAGAAGGTTTGGCCGTCGAGCTCATACTGCTTGGAGCAGATGCGGTTGGTGGTGACCGCCGCATAGGCGCGCAGCAATTCCTCGACCGCGATGACGTTTGCGGCGTTGTTGTTGGTGCGCATCGTCTGCTGATCGTCGGGATGGGTGGCAAGATGGTAGAAATGAAGGCTCATGTTCGAGGTGACGGTGTCGAGCCCGCCGATGTAGAGATTGAAGCAGTGGCCGAACACCTCGTCGTCCGTCCAGGGGCGGCCATCGACCTTGAGCGTCAGCGCGCGACTGATGAGGTCTTCGCCCGGGTTTTTCCGGCGATCCTCGATTGCTTCGAGCAGCAGCTCCTTGACTGCGCGGATGCTGGTGATGCGGGCTTCCATGGAGGTGCCGTGCAGGATTGCAGTTTCCCATTCGAGGAACTGGGGGAGGCGGTCCTGTGGCAGGCCGATGAGATCAAGGAAGATCGTGATCGGGAAATTGATCGCGAAATCCTTCACGAATTCGCACGAGCCGCGATCCTTGAACTGCTCGATGAAATGGCGGGCGCGTTCGCGCACGACGCCGTCGAGCTTCATCATGTTTCCCGTCGAGCTTCATCATGTTTCCCGCCGAGAAGACCGGATTGAGCGCGGCGCGGAAGGCCGTGTGCGTCGGGGGATCAAGCTCGGTGGGGATGATGTCCCAGCTTTCGCCGATCAGCTGCGCAAAGCCGGTGTTTCCACGCTTGTGGAAGAATTCGGCGTCGTTGTAGATCTTCCGCAGATCCTCGTTGCGACGGACAACCCAGCCCGGCTGCGGCCCGACCGAGATGTTGTCGGAATACACGACTGCAGGGCCTTCGTGCATCTTCGGGATGATCGTCTCGTACGGATTTTCGTAGACGATCTTGCGGTCGAAAAGTTCGAAATGATGTGCCTGGCGAGCGGGTGCGGACGAAGATGCGAGGTCGGTTGTCATTCTGAAGCCTTTTCCAATCCGGGTATCTGCCCGTGACATCGGTTGTCGTCCAATAAAACGGTTTTTCGTCACCGTGCCAGAAAATAGTGCATAGTCGCCGATCCATGAGTCCGGATTGCTATGTGGTGGCGTATTTCAACGCATTTCAGTTCGTGGATTTCAGCCCCGCACGGGCTATTTATCGCTATCCGCCTTTGCGGAACCCGGAAAGTGATCGCCAAGAATCACCTCTGGGCCATCAACACAGGAGTGGAAGGCCATGAATCGACCCCAGACGCTTGACCGCAAGGCGAAGTCGCGATGACCGAGGGGGCTTTCATCCAGGAAAAGATCAGGATCGACGACCTCGCTCATCCAGTGCTGTCGCCCCTCCAGCAGGAGGTCCTCGCGCATGCCAAGGCCAATCCAGTGGTCTTCGATGAAACGATGATGCTCGATGCGGCGCGCAAGCAGGCCGGGCTGAACGATTTCGGTGCGGACGATTTTCGCCCCCGATTTCGCGCCTGGATCAAGGCTGCCGAGGAGGATGTCGAATTATCTGCGGTGGGCCGGGCTGGTGTGTGGAGCGAAATGGTCCGTTTCGCGGTTTCCCGCCTGTACGCGGAGGATCTTATCCGTCGCAATCCCGAGATACTCGAGACCGAAATCGAGACCCCGGTGATTGTTGCCGGCCTGCCGCGATCGGGTACGACCTACCTCCTTCAGTTGCTCGCCGCGGATCGCAAGGTTCGCTCATTGCCATATTGGGAGGCGATCCGACCGGTGGCTGAACCGTTCATCAAGGACGGCATGGACATCCGCCACGCGCTGGCGGCGGAGCAATGGGTCCAGCAGGACGCGTTGATGCCTTATGTAAAGAACATCCACGAATTCACGCCGGATCATATCTCGGAGGATGTCGAACTCCAGGGCATGGATTTCGGCTCTTATTATCTTGAGTGGATGGCAAAGGCGGACAGCTGGCGCGACTATTATTTCGCCCACGACCACACGCCGGTCTATCGCTACATGCGCAAGATGTTCCAGCTGCTCAGCTGGCAGCGCGGACCCAATCGCTGGGTGACGAAATGTCCGCAGCATATGGAGCAGCTGATATCGGTGACGACGGCGCTGCCCGGTTCGACGATGGTGATCAACCACCGTGATCCGGTCGCTTCGATCCAGTCAGCGATAACCGGGGTGGCCTATGGGGCCCGGTTGACCCGGACGCGCGTAAATCTCAAGGGAATCGCCGATTATTGGGTGGATCGCTATGAGCGGCTGTTGCGGGCGTGCGTTCGGGATCGCACCGCGCTCGACGAGGCAAAGTCTGTCGACGTCTATTTTCATGAACTCATGGCGGATCCAATGGCGATCCTCGAAACCATCTATTCGAAATCCGGGATGCCTTTCGATACGGAAGCGCGCGCGGATTTCACCGCCGCTATCGAAGCCAACAAGCGCGGCAAGCACGGCCAGCTGGTCTATGATCTGCGAGCCGATTTCGGGCTCGATCCTGACAAGCTGCGCGAGCGGTTCGGCTTTTATTTCGATCGCTTTCCGGTGAAGGTGGAAATTCGGTGATCCTGTCACACGGGATCACTCGACGATAATCGCATGCGAAGTGGGCAGAAGGCCCAAGAAGGAGTGGACAGGATATGAAAGCAGTGCAGTTAACCGGTTTCGGTGGGCCCGAAGTCGTACGGATCGGCGATGCGCCAGTACCGACCGCAGGTCCGGGCCAATTGCTCGTGCGAGCGGCCGCAGCGGGGGTCAATCCGGTCGATTGGAAGATCCGCGAAGGCTATATGAAGGACTTCTTCCCGTTCGTCTTTCCCTGCACGCTGGGCAATGAAATGGCCGGTACGGTCGAGGCGCTGGGCGAGGGAGTCGAAGGCTTCGCGGTCGGTGACGCGGTCTTCGGATCCACTGGACCTACCGGCTCGTGGGCCGAGCTGGTCGCCATCGATGCTGCATCGGTCGCCAAGAAGCCCGCATCGCTGAGCATGGCTGAAGCTGCAGCCTTGCCGGTCGCAGTTGTCACGACCGCCGCGGCACTTTCGGCGGGCGAAGTCGGCAAGGGCACTCGCATCCTCATTCATGCTGCGGCCGGGGGCGTCGGTACGATCGCACTCCAGATGGCAAGGTTGAAGGGTGCCGAGGTCACGGCGCTGACTTCGCCGCAGAACATGGATTTCATTCGTGGCCTGGGGGCGCAGCATGTCGTCGATCGCACGAGCGATTACGACAAGAAGATCGGCGATTTCGACGTCGTCCTCGACGCTTATGGCCCGGAAGCGCAAACCCGGTCCTGGCCGCTCCTGCGGCCGGGCGGCATCCTCGTCACGCTGACCGCACCACCTGACCAGGAGGCGGCCACCGCCCATGGCGTCCGTGCAACGATGGTATTCGGTGGTGCGAACGGCGCTGCGCTGAAGGAAGCCGCCGGCTATGCCGAAAGCGGGGATCTCAAGGTTTCAATCGCCCGGACCTATGCGATTGACCAGGCCGTCGAAGCCATGGCGGAAGTGCAGGGCGGCCAGGTACGCGGCAAGGTCGTCCTGACGATTTGAGCCGAGTGATGGACTGACTGGATCGGGAGCGGCAAATCTCGATCCAGTCCCGTTTCGCATTTTTTGTGGTGGTAGCCATGGCGGCGGACCCATAGTAGGACGCCGATCGATCGGGCATTGCCGTGATGCTCGTTCCGCGGGAAGAGCGTTTTGTGCGGTATCGCGGAAGAGGATTAGCTACATGCATGGACGCCCGGTGACCTCAGATGTGAATTCGGTTTCGCCCGCCGAGCTTCTCGACCGCGCACGTGCGCTGCTTCCGCTGATCGCTGACGGCGTTGCCGAAGCCGATGAAAAGCGCGACTTGCCGGCTGCAACCGTGGCAGCGATCCGCAATGCCGGACTTTTTCGGTCGTTCCAGCCGATGACATGGGGCGGGCTTGAGCTCGATCCGTCCGTCGTGCTCGATATCCAGAATGTTTTCGCCGAGGTCTGCGCTTCGACTGCATGGATCTATGGCGTCCTTTCGGTCCAGGGATTCATGCTCGCGCGCTTCAATGTGCAGGCTCAGGCTGATGTCTGGGGCGAGGATCCGGAGGCACTGGTCTCCTCCTCCTTCCAGCCGGTCGGAAAGGTGACGCCAGTCGAAGGCGGGTACCGGATTAGCGGGCGCTTCGGGTTTTCGAGCGGTAGCAGCCACGCCACATGGGTCGTGATTGGCGGTATCGTTCCCCCGGGTGATGGTCGTGCCAATCCCGAGATGCGGCTGTTCCTCGTTCCGCGTGCCGACTACGAGATCATCGATTGCTGGCATGTGATCGGCCTGCGCGGGACGGGCAGCAACGACGTCGTCGTCGACGAGGTGTTCGTCCCCGAGCATCGCACCTACCAGCCCGATAGCGGCATGCTTCCCTTGCGGGCATCAACGGGACTGCCGAGGCTCTACCGGCTGCCCTGGATGCATATTTTCACGAGCATGATCTCCAATCTCGGGCGCGGCGCGGCACGTGGAGCGCTTGCGACTTTCACCGACGTGACGCGTACGCGCCGGGCGGGCGCCTTCAACGCTCCGTCGAACGAAAATCCCGCATTTCTCGCGGCGATGGCGCTGACGCTGGCCGAGATCGATGCGCATGACGTGGTGGCCAAGCGGAATTTCGAGCGTTTCTTTGCTTATGTGGATGCCGATGAAGCGATGCCGCTCGGCGAGGCGCTGATGTACCGTACGCAGCTGACCACTTCGATGAGGGACATTGCTGCGCGGGTCGATGAGATGATGCTTCTGCTTGGCGCACGGGGCATTCGTACGGACGGGCCGCTAACCCGGGTGTGGCTGGATCTTACCGCAGCGCGGGCCCATGCCGGCAATGATCCGACCGCGACCATGGGCCAACTTGCTGGGGAAATGCTCGCCGGGCGCTGATTTGCATCGCCGCCGATTGCGCATAATGGTTTGCGTTTGCGAGATTGGTTTCCTATTGCTCGCCTTTGGATAGAGAGGCAGTGATTATCCATGATCGAGGACTCCAGTCTTACCCAGCGCGCCTATGTCGAATTGCGAGCTGGTCTGGTTTCGTGCAGGCTGCAGCCCGGTGAGCGCCTCAATATCTCCCAGTTGCAGCGTCGCCTCGGCGTTAGCCAGGCGGCAGTTCGCGAAGCACTTTCGCGCCTCACCTCCGAAGGCCTCGTCATTATCGAGCGCCATAGCGGTTTCCGCGCCGCACCGATTTTCGCGATGGGATACAGGGAGCTCGCGGATGCTTGCCTGACGATCGAGATACCCTGCTTGCGCCGCGCCATCGCAAATGGCGATCTGGCGTGGGAGGGGGCGCTTCTTTCGACCTATCATATCGCCAGCAGGATGCTCCAGCAGGTCGTGGCGGGAGAGGTCAGCCTGGATGCCTATGTCGCGCATCGCGAAGAGTTTCATCGAATCCTGTTTTCGGCGTGCGGCAATCAGTGGCTGATTTCATCCTGGTCGATGCTCTACACCCAGCAATTGCGGTTTCGGCATACCTTTGCCGAACTTGCGCAATTCGAATGCGGGCTCGATGCGGAATATCGAAAGTTCCTGGACGTCGTCATGCACAGGGATGCCGACAAGGCGGTCGAGCTGTGGACGAAAAACCACGACAAGGTGACTGCTTTCATCGAGTCCAATCTCGGCAATCACTCGGGTACGGTGACGGACCTCAAGATCGCCAGCTAATGTCCCTTCCGCTGAGGTGCCAATCCGATGCCTGACGGAGACCTTATCCGCGAGATCGCAGCCCGAGTTGAAGCATTCGTGCGCGACGTGGTGGTGCCCTATGAGCGTGATCCGCGTTGCGGGACGCATGGTCCATCGGACGCGCTGGTGCGAGAGATGCGTGAAAAGGCGCGGGCGGCGGGCGTGCTGACGCCGCACATTCTCGCGGACGGAAGCCATCTTACGCAGCGCGAAACGGCCGTCGTGCTGATCAAGTCCGGATTGTCGCCGCTTGGACCACTGGCGTGCAACACGATGGCGCCGGACGAAGGCAATATGTATCTGCTCGGCAAGGTCGCAAGTGCAGAGCAGAAGCAGCGTTTCCTTGCTCCGATCCAGCAGGGCATCGCACGTTCGGCCTTCTTTATGACCGAGCCCGCCGAGGATGGCGGCGCCGGGTCCGATCCATCGATGATGAAGACGGTCTGCCGATTGGATGGAAATCACTGGGTTATTAACGGCCGCAAGGCGTTCATCACCGGAGCCGACGGCGCCAAGGTCGGTATCGTCATGGCGAAGTCCGATGAGGGCGCGTGCATGTTCCTCGTCGACTTGCCCGATCCGGCGATCCGGATCGAGCGGATCCTGGACACGATCGACAGCTCGATGCCGGGCGGCCACGCGGTGGTGACGATCGACAATCTGCGGGTGTCGGCCGACCAGATGCTCGGCGCGGCTGGGGAGGGCTTCAAATATGCCCAGGTGCGGTTGAGTCCGGCACGGCTGTCGCATTGCATGCGCTGGCTCGGCGCCTGTATCCGGGCGCAGGAAATCGCGATTGCCTACGCTTGCAAGCGAGAGGCATTCGGTAAGCTGCTGGTCGATCATGAGGGTGTAGGCTTCATGCTTGCTGACAACATGATCGCGCTCAAGCAGGCTGAATTGATGATCGACTGGTGTGCGGGCGTGCTCGACACTGGCTCGCTCGGCACGGTCGAGAGCTCGATGGCGAAGGTTGCGGTTTCCGAAGCGCTGATGCGGATCGCGGATAATTGCGTGCAGGTGATGGGCGGTACCGGCGTGACTGGCGACACGATTGTGGAACAGGTGTTCCGCGAGGTGCGGGCGTTCCGCATTTATGACGGGCCGACCGAGGTGCATAAATGGTCGCTTGCCAAGAAGATCAAGCGCGACCGGCTCAAGGCGCAGGCATGAGCCGCGGTGCCGTCGATGCCAATGTCGGCACCACGCCGGTACGCGCTGGCTACGCCTTCGACGAGACGGCGCTGGCGCGTTGGATGACGGCCAATGTCGCCGGCTTTGTTGGGCCACTCACCGTCGAGCAGTTCAAGGGCGGACAATCCAACCCGACCTACAAGCTCGTTACGCCTGGCAAGGCTTATGTGCTGCGCCGCAAGCCGCCTGGTCAGCTGCTCAAGGGCGCACACGCTGTTGAACGCGAGGCCAAGGTGCTGAGTGCGCTGGGGGCGGTGGGATTTCCGGTTGCGCATGTCTTCGGCCTGTGCACCGACGAAAACGTGATCGGGACCTGGTTTTTTGTGATGGCGATGATCGAAGGGCGGATCTTCTGGGATGCCTCGATCCCCGAGATTAGCGCCGATGAGCGCCCGGCTTATTTCGACGCGATGAACACTACGATCGCGCAGCTGCACGGTTATGATCCGGATGCGATCGGGCTGGGCGATTATGGAAAGCCCGGCAATTACTTCGCACGGCAGATCGGGCGCTGGTCACGTCAATATCTTGAGGATGCCGATGCGGGCCGGGATCCCAATATGGACCGGCTGGTCGAATGGCTGCCGGCCAACATCCCCGACGACGGCGACGAGACAAGCGTGGTGCATGGCGACTTCCGCATCGACAACATGATCTTTCACCCGACGGAGCCGCGTGTACTTGCGGTGCTCGATTGGGAGTTGTCGACGCTCGGGCATCCACTTGCCGACTTTGCATATCACGCGATGATGTACCGTATGCCGCCTTATATCGTCGCGGGACTTGCCGGCGCCAATCTCGCGGTGCTCAATATACCAAGCGAGGCGGACTATCTCGCCGCGTATTGCAGGCGCACCGGTCGAACCGGCATGCCGGGCTATGACTTCTATGTTGCCTTCAATTTTTTCCGGATCGCCGCAATTTTTCACGGTATCAAGGGAAGGGTGATCCGGGGAACGGCGGCATCCGCGCAGGCGCAGGAGCGCGTGCCCGTGTTGCCGGAACTCATGACGCTTGCGTGGCAGCAGGCAATAAGGGCTGGAGCGAAATGAGCGATATTCTGCTTTTCGAGCAAGAGGGCGGCATCGCCACACTCACGTTCAACACGCCCGACAGGGGTAATTCGATTGATCTCGATATGGCCAAGGCGTTGGCGGCGGCCGCGATCCGGTGTGATCAGGACGCGACGATCCGTTGTGTCGTGCTGACCGGCGCTGGTCGAATGTTCTGCGTAGGCGGCGATATCGGGCTCATGCAACGTGCTGCGGATGCTGCTGGCACTGCCTTGAGCGAATTGGCGGGAACGCTCCACATGGCGGTGTCCTATTTCGCGCGCATGGCCAAGCCGCTGCTCGTGCTTGTGAATGGACCAGCGGCAGGAGCCGGAATGAGCCTGGCGATTCTCGGCGACATCGTGCTGGCGAAGAAGTCCGCGCATTTCACTACGGCCTATGGTGCAATCGGGTTGACCCCAGATGGCGGCGGAAGCTGGTTGCTGCCGCGCCTCGTCGGATTGCGGCGAGCTCAGGAACTGATTTTCACCAACCGTCGAGTTGCGGCGCCAGAAGCCGAGTCAATCGGGCTGATCACCCGCGCGATCGATGACGACATGTTTGCGCAGGAAGGCGCGAAGATGGCGGCGCAGCTTTCCGCCGCCGCGACGGGCGCGATCGGCGCGGCGCGCGTGCAATTGCTCGAAGCCTATGGCGCGGGACTCGAGGTGCAATTGGAGCGGGAAATGCGGTCCATTGCGAGGGCCGCCGGCGGGGCGGAAGGGCGCGAGGGCCTGGCCGCGTTCCTGGCCAAGCGAAAGCCTGATTTCGCAGGCTGATCGGCGAAGTGGCCGGCGTTCTCACGACGAGAGCGGGTTTACGCTACAACGCCCGTGTCCTCGCGCGTCTTTCCGATCCGAAGTCCGCAGTCGGCGCAATAGCGCTCGAGCGTGTCGACTGAGGCCTTGGGATCGGCCAGCGCGACATAGGTATCGGGCCGCAGGAGATAGAGGGCATCCCGGGCCAGGCCCGCTTTTTCATAGGCAGATTGCCACTCGAAGACATGAAGCGGGACCTGGTGCCGCCCACACCAGTCGGTGAGGTCGCCACGGGCGACGCCGTAGATGTGGATCTGCCATTCCATCGCTGCGAGTGAGGTGAAGTTGTCCGATCCTTCGACTGGCGCCCAAGGCAGGCGCTCGCCGCCATGGACATTGCCCGCTGCGCCCTGACTGAAGGGACCGTCGCGATAGTTCAGCGTGATTTGGGATACTGTGCGGAAGATGAATTCCCGAAACCAGTCAATGCGGAAAACCCTGGGCATGACGATGGGTGCGATCCGCGTTCTCACAAGGTTGGCGATCCGGCCATCGGCATTGACGAAAGTGAAGACGCGATCGGTGGTTGCGACCAGCCTTCTCGCAAAGGCGATCCGCTCCGCTTCGTAGCTGTCGAGCAGTCCATCAGGCGCACGCTCCGCCAGAACCGACGCGAGCTTCCACGCAAGATTGATCGCGTCCCCGATCCCGGTATTCATGCCCTGGCCGCCGACCGGACTGTGGATATGCGCCGCATCACCAAGAAGGAAGGCGCGGCCAATTCGGAAACGATCTGCGACGCGGTGATGGACATGATAGGTCGAGAACCAGTTCACTTTCTCGATTTCGATCTTGAGATTCTCGATCGCCCGGCGGTTGACGTCCTCGAAGGTCAACGTATCGGCATGCTCGGCGCGTTCATCGCGGACGGTGCCGATCAAGCGCACGCGCCGCGTGTCGGCCAGGGGGAAGATTGCGAGAAAGTCGGCCTCGTCGAGATCGACATGTAACTCGCCATTGATCGGTTCGCCCGACGCTTCGACATCGGCGACGTAAAAAAGCTCGCGATAGGTGCCGCCGGAAAAGCCGGTGCCGATCGTCTCGCGAACGATCGAATGCGCCCCGTCGCAACCCGCGACATAAGCGAATTCGCCGGTTTCCTCGCCATGTTCGCCGCGCAATCGAGCCACTATGTGGTCGCCACTGTCGGCAAAACCCAACAGTTTGGTGCGCCGTTCGACCTTCACGCCCAATTTTTCGAGCCGTTCGACCAACAACCGTTCGTGCTCGTCCTGGGGGAATATCTGCAGAATGGAATATGGCGACAGGTCCTCGCCAATGGTCACGAATGGCACGCGTGCAGCAGCTTTTCCTCGCACCCATAAATTGGCGGCGGCAACCTTGTGGCCACGCTCGACTACCGCATCGGCGAGATCGAGCTGGCGATAAAGCTCCAAAGTATGCGCAGCAACCGCGAGGGCGCGCGAGGTCGTGCCAGGCTCGGCGGTCTTGTCGATGATTCGCACACCGACACCGAGCTTGGTGAGCCAGAGCGCCAATACCAGCCCGGTTGGGCCCGATCCCACGATCAGAACGTCGTTGCGGGCCATGTCATTCTCCTTGGCGATCGGACGGGCTAAGCGCTGCGTACCTTCCGGGAACGCGGCAGCGATCCAACTGCTCCGCTTCAATCCTGAGCGACTCTCTCTTTTCCGGAACGCTCAATCTATCGATGAGCGATAGCGGCCATTGATCGGCGGCTTCGAGCTTGAAATGCCTTACTCAGTCATCCGTCTGGAAAACATTTTTTGGGGCGGAAGACACCCCGCCATGCCGAACGGCAAGTGCGGCGTTGCTTGCGAGCTTGTCGGCGCGTTCGTTGTCGGGGTGGCCGGCATGGCCCTTGACCCAGGTCCACTTGATCTGGTGCGACCCGGCGGCATCGAGCAGGCGTTGCCACAGATCGGCATTCTTGACGGGTTTGCGGTCGGCAGTCTTCCAGCCGTTACGTTGCCAGCCGTGAATCCATTTGGTGAGCCCGTCCATGACGTACCGGCTATCCGTGGAAAGCGTGATCCGGCTCGGCCGCTTCAAGGCCTCGAGCCCGGCGATCGCGGCCATCAGCTCCATGCGGTTGTTGGTGGTGTGCGGTTCGCCGCCGGAGAGGTCCTTCTCGACCTTCCCGAAGCGAAGCACGGCGCCCCAGCCGCCGGGGCCAGGATTGCCCTTGCATGCGCCATCTGTAGCGATCTCGACGTGGGGCATTGGAAGTTCGCTCATCGGCCAAGCAGCAATTGAGGTTTGGCGCTCGCGTAGAAATCCAGTCGACGGAGGAAGGCGAGCGGATCCTTGCGGGTGACGAGCGCATCGGGAGGTGTGTTGAGCCAGTCCCAGGCGCGTGTCAGCGTGAAGCGGAGCGCCGCGCCGCGGGCAAGGATCGGGAAAGCGGCCGCCTCGGCCTCGGAAAGCGGCATCATTTCCTCATATCCGGCGACCAGCGCCTTGGCGCGGGCCGGTTCGAAGCCGGTGCCGTCGCTCTCGAAACACCAGGCAGCATGCGTCACCGCGAGGTCCCACGCGCGGATTTCGGAACAGGCAAAATAGAAATCGATGATCCCGGTAACGTCGTCGCCATGCATCAGCACATTATCGGGGAAGAGATCGGCGTGGATGACCGAGACTGGCAGTTCGGCCGGCCAGTGTCGGTCGATCGCGGAAAGTTCGTCGGCAATGCGCTGGCCAAGGCCCGGAGTGATCCGATCGAGATTGTCGCCGCAGCGGCGGGCGAGATCGTGCCATCCGGCGGGACCGAGCACGTTGGGACGTTCGGGCGGAAAATCCGCAAGCGCGGCATGCATCGCGCCGAGAGCGTGGCCGGTTGAATGCGTCTGGCCGATCGTCGGGTGGCTGACCGAGATGCCCGAGAGAAATTCGATCAGGCAGGCTGGACGCCCGGCAACTTCCTGGATCTGCCGGCCACCACGATCGCGAACCGCGCGGGGAACTGGCAGTCCCTTGTCCGCCAGGTGATCGAGCAGCGCGAGAAAGAACGGCAAGTCTGATGCATCGACCCGCTTCTCATAAAGTGTGAGAATGAATCGGCTTGTATCTGTATCAATGAGATAATTGCTGTTTTCTACGCCCTCGGCAATGCCCTTGGCAGAATCGAGTTCGCCGGCGTCGTAGCGCGCGAGCAACTCTGCCATCTCCTCGGCGGAAACCTGTGTGTAGACTGCCATGGCTCAGCCCTTTCAGCTAGCGGCGACGCTGCGCGGCAGCTTGAACTGCATGTCTTCGGTGGCGGACTCGACCTGTTCCTCGGTCACCGTGAAATGTTCTGAAAGGCGATCGACAAGTTCGCGGACGAGGATTTCGGGGGCGGAGGCGCCCGCGGTGATGCCGACGGTCGTTGCACCCTTCAGCCAGCTGGGATCGATGTCGGAAGCGCGCTCGATCAATCGAGCGCGGACACCTTCGCGCTCGGCTACTTCGACGAGCCGGAGCGAGTTGGAGGAATTGGGCGCGCCGATCACGAAGACCGCATCGCAGTGCCGGGCAATCGCCTTGACCGCCGCCTGCCGATTGGACGTCGCATAGCAAATGTCTTCGCCGCGCGGGGCGTGGATCTTCGGGAAGCGCTGCCTGAGGGCGGCAATGATCTCGGCCGTGTCGTCCACGGAAAGCGTGGTCTGGGTGAGGAATGCGAGATTATCGGGACTGGGGGGCGTGATCATAAGTGCGTCGTCGATCGTCTCGATCAGGGTGATCATCGATTCGGGAACCTGCCCGAAGGTTCCGATCACTTCGGGATGGCCGCGATGGCCAACGAACAGGATGTGGCTACCGGCCTCGACCAGCCGTTCGGCCTGGCGATGAACCTTGGAGACCAGCGGGCAAGTGGCATCGACGTAAGTGAGCCCGCGCGCTTCGGCCTTGGCCGGGATCGCCTTGGGTACGCCATGCGCCGAGAACACGACAGGCACGCCGTCGGGAACCTCGTCGAGTTCCTCGACGAAGATCGCGCCCTTCGCCTTCAGCGTATCGACGACATAGCGGTTATGGACGATCTCGTGCCGGACATAGACGGGAGCCCCCCATTTTTCGATCGCGAGTTCCACGATGCGGATCGCGCGATCGACGCCCGCGCAAAAACCGCGCGGGGCTGCGATAAGGAGGTGCAGGGGAGGCCTGGACGCGTCTGGACCCGGCGGGGGGGAGGAAGGCGTGAGCTCAAAAGTCATCGATCGAGCCTCTACGCGATTGCTTGCGTCCGCGAAAGGCGCTTCCTATGATCGCGCGCCATGACTTTGGGGCGGTCGCATGACCTTCAAGCGATCCATTTCGGGATGAACCACGTGCTTTCCAACAAGAAATTTGCAATCATTCTGCTTCCGCTGATGCTCGCCGCCTGTTCCCACGAGGGGGATTTCGACGAAACTGGCGGCATCAAGGTCGTGCGATCCGCATGCCCGGCCGTTGCCTTGCCCGCCCACACCGGCGACGTGACGCTGTTCAATCCCGAGACGAGCCACGATGCCGCGGCGATCGACGTGGTAGCGACGATCACCAATTTGCGGAACACATGCACGCCGAACGGCGACCAGATCAATGCGAACGCGACGTTCGACGTTCTCGGGCAGCGTAGCAACACGGCCGGCGCAAGGACGGTGACGCTTCCCTATTATGCGGTAGTCACCCGCGCGGGCACTGAGATCAAGTCCAAGCAGATCGGCCAGGTGACACTCAGCTTCGCGGACGGCCAGTCGCGGGCACAGACCAGTGGGACAGCGGCCGCGAGCATCGCAACTTCCGAAGCGACGCTTTCGCCGAAGGTCGAAGCGCAGATCAATCGCAAGCGCAAGGCGGGCGATCTCGATGCGGCGGTCGATCCGATGGCGAACCCGGTCGTTCGCGAGGCGGTCCAGCAGGCGAGCTTCGAATTGCTGGTTGGCTTCCAACTTACCGATGCGCAGCTCGTATACAACGCCACGCGCTGAGTTGTTCCTGAAAGGGTGGTCATCCCGGTCTGGAGCCGGGACGACCGCCCTCTAGAGGAAGGCTGTCAATTCGCGCATGAATGCGTCGAACTGGTCATGGTGAAGCCAGTGGCCAGCATCGGGGAAGCTTATCACCCTCGCATCGACGAAATGGCGCGCACGTCCGTCCTGCTTGGGATTCGAGGCCCAGCTCTTGTCGCCGTAGCAGAGCAGGGTGGGGCAGGTGATCGCCGCCCATAATCCTTCGATATCGGCTTGCGCCATATCGACCGGAGGAAAGGCTCGCAGATGGTTGTCGAATTTCCAGCTGTAGCTGCCATCTTCGTTACGCCGGGCACCGTGAAGCGTCAGATGCCGCGCCTGTTCCTCGCTCAGGAACGGGTTCTCGGCTTGCATGCGGGCCAGCGCTGCATCGAGCGAAGGGTAGCACCGGGGTTTCCGACCAGCGAAAGCGCGCTTCTTGCCGACCCATTTGCGGATGCGTGTGGGCATGCCCGTTGCGGTTCGTTCCGCCTGAATCGTGGGCGATACGCCGAGCCCTTCGATGGCGACCAGTTTGCGGACATTTTCGGGGAATAGTCCGGCATATCGAAGCGCGATATTCCCGCCGAGCGAGTGTCCGACGATAGTGAGTGGCGCGAGGCCCAGGCTGTCGATCAGTTCGGCGAGGTCGTAGACGAAGTCGAGCATCTCGTAATTGCCGTCCGAGACGTGATCGCTGTCGCCATGGCCCCGCAGGTCAGGCGCGATGACGTGCCATTTTTCACATAGCAGTTCAGCCACCCAATCCCAGCTGCGGCAATGATCCTGCCCGCCATGGATCAGCAGCAGTTTCGGCGCTAACTCGTTGCCCCAATTAACATAATTTAGCCGCAACCGCTGGGAGACGAAGCCGTGCGACGTCGGGCCCCGCCGGGCGGCCTGGATCATTCCTTCGGTGTCACATGCGTAAAGATCGGTGGGTTCCGATCCTGCTGGAAGAAAAGCCGTTGCACCGCCGGATACCCAAGCGGCTTCGCACTCGCTGCGTCGAGTGCGGCGATTTCATCCGGGGAGATGCGCCAGTTGGCGGCCCCAAGGTTATCCTGGAGCTGGGTTTCCGTTCGTGCACCGATAATCACCGAGCTGACTCCCGGGCGCCCCAACAGCCAGTTGATTGCTACTTGGCCAGGCGTAGCGCCCGGGTGACCGGCAGCGATTTCGTCGAGTAGCGTGAGTATCGCGCGGCCGCGTTCGTCGTCATAATCCTTGAGACGGCCGGATGCGTCCAGGCGCGTCGGGCTATGATTGTCGCTGCGAAATTTGCCCGTGAGGTAGCCCTGCGCGAGCGGGCTCCATATCAGCGCGCCGACGTCCTGTGCGACGCCAGCGGGAAGCATTTCGGTCTCGGCATCGCGGACCATCAGCGAATATTGGATCTGCTGGCTGATGTATCGCTCGAGCCCGAGGCGTTCGGAAATGGCCTGCGCGCGGGTCAGCTCCCAGCCGAAATGGTTTGAGCAGCCGATGTAGCGGACCTTGCCTGCGCGGACGAGGTCGTCGAGGGCCCTCAGCGTCTCTTCGATTGGCACGAGGCCGTCGAAATTATGAACCTGGTAAAGGTCGATCCAGTCGGTTTTCAGTCGACGCAGGCTGTCTTCGCAGGCAGCGATGATATGGTGGCGCGAAAGCCCGCGATCGTGATCGCCGCGACCCATCGCAGCGAACACCTTCGTCGCGACAAGAACCTCGTTGCGCTTCTCACCGAGCACTTCGCCCAGTATCTCCTCGGAACGACCCATCGAATAAATGTCGGCGGTGTCGAGCAACGTAACTCCGGCATCGATCGCAATGTCGATCTGGCGGCGAGCGTCATCGACTTCGGTAGTGCCGACGGATTCGAATCGGCCAGTGCCGCCAAAGGTCATCAGGCCGAACGCCAAGGTGGAAACCTGAAGGCCGCTTCGTCCCAGGAATCGCTTTTCCATGTCCGTTCTCTCTCATTTCGTGATCGACATCATGCAGTCGACCATGTTCCAGGCCACCAATCACACATTCAGCGTTGAC
The DNA here is from genome assembly GCA_947476425.1 of Sphingomonadaceae bacterium. Taxonomy (GTDB): domain Bacteria; phylum Pseudomonadota; class Alphaproteobacteria; order Sphingomonadales; family Sphingomonadaceae; genus CANJQJ01. The sequence continues at coordinate 21,238 of CANJQJ010000016.1, forward strand.
CGAATCAGCGGGACGGTTCAAGCCAATCGTGTCGCCGGGGGAAACCCCGCTGAACGCGCGGGAGAGCACCTGGGGGTTAAACCTGCAGGTCGCCGAAGGAGCAACCACCCCGGAATCTCTCAGGTCCAAGGACCGCGCGGGCAAGAGCGACACTCTGGAAAGCGCACCGGCAAATTGTCGGTGCCACCGAAGGGGTAAGTGGCGCGGACTTCGGCCCGTTGTCATGAAAGCTCTCAGGTTCCCTGACAGAGGGGGTGATGCACAGGAACCCGGCATTGGGTCGGGGTTGCGTCATCACATCTGCCGGAGACCATGATGAGCGAAGAGATCCAGATCATTCCCGACAGCTTGCTGCCACTCGATGCCTGGCATCGCGAGCATGGCGCACGGATGGTGTCCTTTGCCGGCTATGAGATGCCCATCCAGTATGAGGGGATCATTGCCGAGCATCTCTGGACGCGACAGCATGCGGGATTGTTCGACGTCAGCCACATGGGGCAGCTGAAGCTCTCGGGCGAAGGCCTCGATGTAGCGCTGGAGGCGCTGCTGCCCGCAGACGTCAAGGGTCTGGGCGAGGGTCGGATGCGCTATTCGCTGCTGTTGGCGGAGAATGGCGGGATCCTCGACGACCTGATGCTTGCTCGTCTTCCGGGCGGGACGATCTACATGGTCGTGAACGGCGCTACAAAATGGGACGATATCGGGCATCTTCACGAATATCTGCCCGAAGAAATCACGCTCAACCATATGGACGAGCAAGCCTTGGTGGCGCTGCAGGGACCTGAGGCAGTGACGGCGCTTGCGCGATTGGTGCCGGGTGTCGAGGCGTTGACCTTCATGACCGCCGGTCTTTTCGATTGGTCGGGCACGCCGCTTTGGATCAGTCGTTCGGGTTATACGGGCGAGGATGGCTTCGAGATTTCGGTGCCTGGCGACGAGGTCGAACGGTTGGCTGTTGCGCTGTGCGAACAACCCGAAGTGAAACCGATCGGGCTTGGTGCGCGCGATTCCCTCCGGCTTGAGGCGGGCCTGCCGCTTTACGGTCATGATCTGGACCCGGAGACAACGCCGATCGAGGCGGATCTGGGCTTCGCATTGTCGAAGCGACGGCGTGAGGAGGGTGGTTTCCCGGGCGCCGAGCGCATTCTTCGGGAACGGACGGAGGGTGCTCTCTTCAAGCGAGTCGGGCTGTTGGTCGAAGGCCGGCAGCCGGTGCGCGAAGGCGCAGTCGTGATCGGTGGCGGCCGGGTTACCAGCGGCGGTTTCTCGCCATCGCTCGAACGTCCGATCGCGATGGCCTTTGTACCAGCCGCCGCCATTCCCGGAAGCACGCTGCAGATCGAGCAGCGCGGCAAGATTTTCACGGCCACGGTCTCACCAATGCCGTTCGTCCCCCATTGCTATCATCGTTGAGGAGCGGGCTCGATGCCATTGTATTTCACCAAGGATCATGAGTGGATTTCGGTCGAGGGCGATAGTGCTACGGTCGGCATCACCGATTATGCGCAGGCGCAGCTGGGCGATGTCGTGTTCGTCGAGGTGCCGCCAGCCGGCACCGCCGTCGACAAGGGCAAGGAAGCAGCGGTCGTCGAATCCGTGAAGGCGGCATCGGATGTCTATGCGCCGGTTTCCGGTACCGTCACCGAGGGCAATGGCGCGCTCGAAGCGGATCCCGCACTGGTCAACACATCGCCAGAGGGCGAGGGCTGGTTCTTCAAGCTGACGCTTTCCGATACGTCCGAGCTCGACGGGCTGATGGATGCCGAAGGCTATAAGGCATTCGTGGAGGGCTTGTGACCGCACCCAATCCCGCCAGCCGCTGGAAGCCTGCCGATTACGCGCGCAACGCTGCTTTCGTGCCGGCGCTGGGCGCACCGGTGCTGGAGTTGCTCGCACCCCAGCCGGGCGAACATATCCTCGATCTTGGCTGCGGAGATGGCGTGCTGACCGAGAAAATCGCTGCGGCGGGGGCGATTGTCGTGGGGGTCGATGCATCCGACACGATGGTCGCTGCGGCCCTTGCGCGCGGGCTGGATGCACGCGTGGTGGATGGCGAGCGGCTCACTTTCGATGCCGAGTTTGACGCCGGCTTCACCAACGCCGCGTTGCACTGGATGCTTGACGGAGCGGCCGTTGCAGCGGGCATGTTTCGCGCGCTCAAGCCCGGCGCACGCTTCGTCGGCGAGATGGGCGGCGCTGGCAACGTGGCGATCTTGCGGCGTGGCCTGCGCGAAGAGCTGACATTGCGCGGTTATCCCGTGCCCGAGCGGGATCCCCAATGGTATCCGACGATCGAAGCATTCAGCGCGATCTATGCCGACGCCGGCTTCGTCGACATTGATGGCAGGCTGATTCCGCGACCTACCGAGTTGCCCGAAGGCGTTGCCGGCTGGCTGAAAACTTTTCGTGCTGGATTCATGGATCACGCCAACGTGCCTGATGCCGAGCAGGACGCGGTCGCCTCGGCGGTCGAAGCCCGGCTTGAACCCGAGCTGCGCCAGCCTGACGGTCGCTGGGTCGCCGATTATGTTCGCCTCCGCTTCACGATGAGGAAGCCCAACTGATGCGCTATCTTCCGCTTACCGATGCCGATCGCCGCGAAATGCTTGGCGTGATTGGCGTGCGCTCGATCGACGAACTGTTCGTCGATGTACCTGGGGCCGCGAAGCTCGACGGGCCGATCGCGGGATTGCCCGGCCATTCATCGGAGATGCTGGTCGAGCGCAAGCTCAAGGCCATGGCGGGTCGCAATCTTGCGGCCGGTGACGCTCCCTTCTTCCTCGGCTGCGGTGCTTACCGGCATCATGTGCCGGCAAGCGTCGATCATCTTATCCAGCGCGGCGAATTCCTGACCGCCTACACGCCGTACCAGCCCGAGATTGCGCAAGGCACGCTCCAGGTGCTGTTCGAATTCCAGACGCAAGTGGCGCGGCTGCTCGGCTGCGAGGTCGCCAATGCGTCGATGTATGATGGCTCGACTGCGTGCTGGGAAGCCATCGTCATGGCGCGGCGGATTACCCGGCGTGGCAAGGCGATCCTCTCGGCGGGCGTACATCCGCACTATGTTTCGGTCGCCCAGACGATGGCGCGCTTTACCGGCGACGTGATCGATACCGCTGTGCCCGACCTGACAGATGGCGCGCCGGGCGACGATATGGACTGGTTGCTGAACGCGATCGATGGCGAGACCAGCTGCGTCGTCGTGCAAAATCCAAATATCCTGGGCCATGTTGCAGATCTTTCCGAGCTCGCGGCCGCCTGCCAGGCAAGGGGCGCGCTGCTGATCGCGGTGGTAACCGAGCCGGTATCCCTTGGCGCAATTCGTTCTCCCGGTGAGATGGGAGCGGATATTGTTGTCGGCGAAGGCCAGGGGATAGGGGTCGGGCTCCAGTTCGGCGGGCCTTATGTCGGCCTGTTCGCGACCCGCGAGAAATATGTTCGGCAGATGCCCGGGCGGCTGTGCGGCGAGACGGTCGATGTCGAGGGCAAGCGCGGTTTCGTGCTGACGCTTTCGACGCGCGAGCAGCATATTCGTCGTGAAAAGGCGACTTCGAATATCTGCACCAATGCCGGGCTTTGTGCGCTGGCTTTCTCGGTTCACATGAGCCTGCTCGGCGAAACGGGGCTTCGGAGGCTGGCCGCGCTGAACCATGCGATGGCCGTCGAGGCGGCGGATCGGCTCGGCAGGGTGCGTGGCGTTTCGGTCGTCAACGGGCCGTTCTTCAACGAATTCACGCTGCGCCTGTCGAAGGAGGCGCGCCCGGTGGTGCGTGCGCTTGCCGACCGCGGGATATTGGGCGGTGTATCGCTTGGGCGTCTTTATCCGGAGGCGGCATCGCTTGCCAATGGCCTGGTGGTTGCCGTGACGGAGACATCGACTGCGGAAGATGTCGAAACATTCGCCGCTGCGCTCGAGGAGGAATTGGCATGAGCATCAACCCGAGCGGCTGGAAGCCCGAAATGGGCGCGGACGAAACGGCGGAGGTCGTTACCTTTACGGGTAATCGCGCACTGATGCTCGAGGAGCCGCTGTTGTTCGAGTATTCGGACTTCGGGGATACCGGGGTTGATTTTCCACCCGCGCCCGTGGTGGCTCCGCGCCTTGGCGGGCTGGATCGCAATCGCCCAATCGGCTTGCCCGGGCTGAGCGAGCCTCAGGCGGTGCGTCATTATACTCGCCTCAGCCGGCAGAATTACGCGATCGATCTTGGCCTTTTTCCGCTCGGCTCGTGCACGATGAAGCATAATCCGCGGCTCAATGAAAAGATGGCACGATTGCCGGGCTTCGGCGACATCCATCCGCTCGCTCCGGTATCCACGGTACAGGGCGCATTCGAGCTGATCGATCTTGTCGGTACTTGGTTGAAGACGCTTACGGGCATGAAGGCGGTGGCGATGAGCCCCAAGGCGGGAGCGCATGGCGAACTCTGCGGGCTCCTGGCGATCCGCTCGGCGCTTGAAGCGCGCGGCGATGCACGATCGGTCGTGCTGGTGCCGGAAAGCGCGCACGGTACCAACCCGGCGACCGCTGCCTTTTGTGGTTATGTAGTGGAAAATATTCCGGCCACCGCCGAGGGACGAGTTGATCTCGAGGCGCTCAAGGCACGGTTGGGGCCCGATATTGCCTGCATGATGATCACAAATCCCAATACCTGTGGGCTATTCGAGCGCGACATGATCGCGATTTCCGAGGCGGTCCATGCGGCGGGCGCGCTGGTTTATTGTGACGGGGCAAACTTCAACGCCATCGTCGGCCGGGTTCGGCCTGGCGATCTCGGTATCGATGCGATGCACATCAATCTTCACAAGACCTTTTCCACACCCCACGGTGGCGGCGGACCCGGATCGGGCCCCGTTGTGTTTTCCGAGGCGTTGGCCCCGTTCGCGCCGCTGCCGTTCGTGGAGCAACAGAGCGATGGCAGCTTCATCCTTGTCGAGGAAGAGACGGCGGGGGATTACCATGCGCAGAGCTTCGGGCGGATGGCGGCATTCCATGGGCAGATGGGAATGTTCGTTCGCGCTGCCGCATATATGCTCAGCCATGGCGCGGACGGGCTCCGCCAGGTGGCAGAGGATGCGGTGCTCAATGCGAACTACATCCTGCGTCGGCTTGATGATGTGCTCGACGCGCCATTCGGGAAGTCAGGACCGTGCATGCATGAGGCGTTGTTCTCCGACGACGGCTTCCCGGAAGGCTTTTCGACGATCGATGTCGCCAAGGGACTGATCGACGAGGGCTTCCACCCGATGACGATGTATTTCCCCCTCGTCGTCCATGGCGCGATGCTGATCGAGCCGACCGAAACAGAGGGTAAAGCGGGGATCGACCAATTCATCGGTGCGCTGCGCTCGGTGGCGGAACGTGCGCGGGCCGGCGATGTCTCGCTGAAGGCAGCGCCGCATTTTGCGCCCCGCCGTCGCCTCGACGAAACGCTGGCGGCGCGCAAGCCCGTGCTCGCGTGGAAGGAACCGGTGCAAGCCGAGGCCGCGGAGTAGTCGTCAGCCGGAAGTGATCATGCTCGCGGGCACGATGCGGACGAGATCGGTCTGCCCGCGGGCGCCCGTCTTGTCGTAGATGCGCTTGGAATAGAAGCGAGCAGTCTGGATCGAGAGATCCATGTCTTCGGCGGTCTCGGCGATGCTTCGACCACGTGCGAGATTCAGCGCCATCCGCGCCTCGCTGCGCGAGAGATCGAAATTCTGCATCAGTTGCTCGACGCGATGGGCGCTGGATTCGGTGTCGCCATGGACGTGAATGTTGAGCACCGGGGTAGCCGGATCGAGCGGATTGCGCGCCTTCACTGGAACCAGAAGCATATCCAGCCACGGATCGTCGGCAAGGTGAACAGTGCATGGTCGCGCCTCATGGTCGAGTGCGAAGTTGCGAACAGCTTCATTGAGCGCGCGACTGGCCTGTTGGGAGGCAGGGATAAGGCGGCCGTGCTTGATTCGCCGGAACACGGTTGTGCGACGGAGCAGACGCTGCGCCTGCACGTCGAGATCGACGACGCGACCCTTGCCGTCGAGCGACAGGCGACCGGAATTAAATTGGGGCACCGGATCTCCATCCCTTCCGGCCTGTGCAGCGAGTGTTTCCATGGCCGCGAAATTTCGCAGCGCGATTGCCATATGCGGGGCGAGGGCGGCCAACAGTGCGCCGTCGCCGGCGCCGAAATCGTCGTCTCCCCGCCAAATCGACAGCCAGGCGCTATAGCCGGCTGGTTCCTTGACCCGCACCATGCGCATGTTGCTCATGCCGCGGGGCATGAGCTCGTTGCGAAGGAAGCTGTTGTGCGCTGCGCTGGCCACGGCCGTAACTTCTGAAAGCGCATAGACTCGTCCCGGCCGCAGTCCCTCATAGGGAATACTATCGATTCTGTAGAGATCCTTCACATAGTGATGTCGCACGACATCGAGGCTTTCCCGACTGCAGAAAAGTTCGGTCGAACCAGTCGCCGGAGCGTCCTTGCGATGCAAAAAGAAGCTGCAATAATTCGCCTGGAGACGAGAGCGGATGCGAGACAAGTAACTGTTCCACAAGGGTTCCTCGAAGACTCCTTCGTGAAGGCTCGTGAGTAGTTCGGTCTCGTCCTGGCGGGTAATGGGCATAGAAATATCCTACCTCCCATATGGCAGGTATCCAGTCGCCTCAAAAGCACTATTTTAGCCGCAATATTGCAGAAGACGCGGCGAGGATCTTGATGACAAAACTACTGACCCATTTGGAACGGCTGGAAGCCGAGAGCATCCACATCTTCAGGGAAGTCGTTGCCGAGGCTGACAAGCCGGTGATGCTTTATTCGGTTGGCAAGGACTCGGCGGTGATGCTCCATCTCGCCCGCAAGGCCTTCTATCCGTCGCCACCGCCTTTTCCGCTGCTGCATGTCGATACGACATGGAAGTTCAAGGCGATGTACGAGCTGCGCGACAAGATGGCGCGCGAGAGCGGCATGGACCTGCTCGTCTATCATAACCAGGAAGCGATGGATCGCGGGATCAACCCGTTCGATCACGGCTCGCTCCACACCGACATGTGGAAGACCGAAGGTCTGAAGCAGGCGCTCGATCTCTATAATTTCGATGCGGCATTCGGTGGCGCACGACGCGACGAGGAAAAGAGCCGCGCCAAGGAGCGCGTGTTCAGCTTCCGCTCGGCCAATCATCGCTGGGACCCCAAGAACCAGCGCCCCGAATTGTGGAACCTCTACAACGCCCGCAAGGCGAAGGGCGAGAGCATCCGCATCTTCCCGATCTCGAACTGGACCGAGCTCGATATCTGGCAATATATCCACCTGAACGACATTCCGATCGTGCCGCTTTATTATGCGGCGAAGCGCCCCACCGTGGAGCGAGACGGGATGTTGCTGATGGTCGATGACGATCGTTTCCCGCTCAAGCCGGGCGAAGAGCCGGTGATGCGCTCGGTGCGTTTCCGGACGCTTGGTTGCTATCCGCTGACCGGCGCCGTCGAGAGCACGGCAGCGACGCTGCCCGAGATCATCCAGGAAATGCTGCTGACGACGACGTCGGAGCGGCAGGGGCGCGCGATCGATCATGATCAGGCCGCCTCGATGGAGAAAAAGAAGCAGGAGGGGTATTTCTGATGTCGGACGCAACCACCACTCAGGAAAGCGCCTACCAGACCGATGCGCTGATCGCCGAGGATATCGACGCCTATCTGGAGAAGCATCAGCACAAGACGTTGCTGCGCTTCATTACGTGCGGCTCGGTCGATGACGGCAAATCGACGCTGATCGGGCGCCTGCTTTATGATTCGAAGATGATTTTCGAGGATCAGCTGGCGGCACTCGAAGCCGACAGCAAGAAGATGGGTACGCAGGGCCAGCAGATCGATTTCGCGCTGCTGGTCGACGGCCTTGCCGCCGAACGCGAGCAGGGCATCACGATCGACGTCGCCTATCGCTTCTTCGCGACTGAAAAGCGCAAGTTCATTGTCGCGGATACGCCCGGCCACGAACAATATACGCGCAACATGGTGACCGGCGCTTCGACTGCCGACCTCGCAGTGATCCTGATCGACGCTCGCAAGGGCGTGCTGACCCAGACCCGCCGGCATAGCTACCTCGCGCACCTGATCGGCATTCGCCACCTTGTGCTCGCGGTGAACAAGATGGACCTGATCGGCTATGATCAGGCGAAATATGACGAGATTGTCGCGGATTATACCGCGTTCGCGGAATCGATCGGGATCAAGGCGTTCACGCCGATGCCGATCTCGGGCTTCATGGGCGATAATATCACGTCGCTTTCCGAGAACACGCCGTGGTTCAAGGGCGTGCCGCTGATCGAGTTCCTCGAAACCGTCGAGGTCGATCAGGTCGCGGATCAGAGCAAGCCGTTCCGTATGCCCGTTCAGTGGGTCAATCGTCCGAACCTAGATTTCCGTGGGTTTTCGGGCCTGATTGCAAGCGGCGTAGTCAAGGCGGGCGATTCGGTGCGCGTGTTGCCATCGGGCAAGACCTCGACCGTCAGCCGGATCGTCACGCTGGGTGCTGACCTCGATGAGGCAGTGGCCGGCCAGTCGGTGACGATCTGCCTTGCCGACGAAGTCGATTGTTCGCGCGGTGACGTACTTTCGGTGGCCGACGCGCCGCCAGAAGTCGCCGACCAGTTCGAATCGACGATCGTCTGGATGGCGGACGAAGAGATGCTGCCGGGCAGGCCCTACTGGCTCAAGATCGGCACGCAGATGGTAACCGCGACCGTCCAGCATCCGAAATATCAGGTCAACGTCAACACGATGGAGCATCTGGCGGCCAAGACGCTCGAGCTCAATGCAATCGGCGTGGCCAATCTGACGACCGACAAGCCGATCATCTTCGAGCCTTATGAGGCCAATCGCTATCTTGGTGGCTTCATCCTGATCGACAAGATCACCAATGCCACGGTGGCGGCGGGGATGCTCCACTTCGCACTTCGGCGTTCGGCGAATGTCCATTGGCAGGCGCTCGACATCAGTCGCGAGACGCACGCCAATCTCAAGAATCAGAAGCCGGCAGTGCTTTGGTTCACTGGTCTGTCGGGTGCGGGCAAGTCGACGATTGCCAATCTTGTCGAGAAGAAGCTGGTGCGGATGAACCGCCACACCTTCCTCCTCGACGGCGACAATGTGCGGCATGGTCTCAACAAGGATCTCGGCTTCACCGAGGCTGATCGCGTCGAGAATATTCGTCGCGTTGGCGAGGTCGCCAAGCTGATGACAGACGCCGGCCTGATCGTGCTGACCGCTTTCATCTCGCCCTTCCGCCAGGAACGGCAGATGGTCCGTGAAATGATAGCCGCTGGCGAATTCATCGAGATCCACATCGATACGCCACTGGCCGATGCGGAGAGCCGCGACGTGAAGGGGCTCTACAAGAAGGCGCGGGCAGGTCAGCTGGCGAACTTCACGGGCATCGACTCGCCCTATGAGCCGCCGGTCAACCCCGAGATCCGGATCGACACGACCAACATGACTGCCGAAGAAGCGGCCGACATCATCATCGAAAGGCTGATCCCGTGAACGATGTAGCACTGGCACGGCACCTCGCCGACACCGCGGGGCGCATCCTCGTCGAGATCCAGCAGTCCGGGTTGTTCGACGGCAAGGCACTTGGCAAGGCGGGCGACCGCGTTGCCAACGCCTTCCTGATGGCAGCACTTGCCGAGCAGCGGCCTGACGACGCGGTGCTTTCGGAGGAGGAAAAGGACGAAAGCAACCGGCTCAACGCCAGCCGGGTATGGATCATCGATCCTCTCGACGGCACGCGCGAATATGGTGAGAAGCGAACCGACTGGGCGGTGCATGTCGCCCTGGCGATCGACGGCGTCGCCACGATCGGTGCGGTCGCGTTGCCGGGCTTTCCGCTGACGCTATGCACTGGCCAGCCGCCCGCGTTGCAAGCTGACGGTTCGCCGCTCAGGATGCTCGTCAGCCGCACTCGGCCGGCTCCGCAGGCGGTTGCGGTGGCCGAGAAACTCGGCGCCGAACTGGTGCCGATGGGTTCCGCCGGTGCCAAGGCAATGGCGGTGGTGCGCGGCGAGGCCGACATCTACCTTCATGCCGGCGGGCAATATGAGTGGGATTCGGCCGCCCCGGTTGCGGTTGCTGCCGCGGCAGGGCTGCATGTCTCGCGGATCGACGGCTCGCCGCTGGTTTACAACCAGGCCGACGTCTATCTGCCCGATCTGCTCATCTGCAAGAAGGAGCATGCCGCTCGCATCCTCGAAATGATCGAGGAAGTGGCGGCGGCCGCGGCTTGATCGGCCCGATCGAGTCCGAAGGCCAATCCGAATACAACCCGCGAGAGGATCGTCATTCCGACGAAAGTCGGAATCCATGGGACCCACAGGTCTTGCGATCGATTGGGCACCTCAATCATGGATCCCGACGTCCGTCGGGATGACGATTCATTCCGCTGGCTGCGTGGCCTAGAGCCTCGGCAGGGTTACGCCGCGCTGGCCCATATATTTGCCGGCGCGATCCGCATAGCTTGTCTCGCAGACCTCATTTCCCTGCAGGAAGAGGAACTGGCAAGCGCCTTCGTTGGCGTAGATCTTCGCCGGAAGCGGCGTCGTGTTCGAGAATTCGAGCGTGACATGCCCTTCCCAGCCGGGCTCCAGCGGGGTCACATTCACGATGATGCCGCAGCGCGCATAGGTCGATTTGCCGAGGCAGATCACCAGCACGTCTCCAGGCACTCGAAAATATTCGACCGTTCGGGCGAGCGCGAAACTGTTGGGCGGGATGATGCAGACGTTGGTCTTGCGATCGACGAAGCTGTTGGAATCGAAGTTCTTGGGATCGACTGTCGCCGAATCGACGTTCGTGAATATCTTGAACTCGTCGGCGACGCGTGCGTCGTAGCCGTAGGAGCTCAGGCCGTAGCTGATGCAGCCTTCGTTGCGCTGCGCCTCGACGAAGGGCTCGATCATGCCCTTGGTGGTTGCCTGTTCCCTGATCCACTTGTCCGACATGATCGACATGAATTCTAACCCTTGATGTGTAGGACGCAGATCAGCGTGAAGAGCCGGCGCGCGGTATCGAAATCGAGGCCGATCTTTCCGTCGAGCCGTTCGACGAGCAAGTCGGCGGCATCGTTGTGGATGCCCCGGCGCGCCATGTCTATCGTCTCGATCTGCGCCGGCGAGGCTTGGCGGACGGCCTGGAAATAGCTGTCGCAGATGCCGAAATAATCCTTGATGGACCGTCGGAATCGCGTGAGGCTAAGGACGAGGGTCTCGAGCGGCTCGCCATCTTCGCGGGCGATCTCGATCGCCAGGCGGCCCTCCTCGACGCGGAGCCGAACTCGATATGGGCCGTCATAGGCATCTGGATAGGCGCGGACTGGCGCGAAATAATTTTCCTCGAGCAGGTCGAAAATCGCGATGCGTCGTTCCTGCTCGACATCGGCATTGCGCCAGATGATCGTCTTCTCGTCCAGTTCGACGGCAATGATGCGCGGATCGGCCATGCCCCGGCCTCTATCGAAGCCGGGGCGGCTTGGCAAAGGTCTGCGTTACTTCTTCACTGCCACCGTGACATGGGCGCTCCACCCCGAAACCAGGCGATCAGGCTTCTCGTCGAACGAAAGCCGCACGGGGACGCGCTGGGTGACCTTCACCCAGTTACCGGAAGCATTTTGCGCCGGCAGCAATGAGAATTCGGAGCCTGTCCCAGCGCCCACGCCGGTGACGTGCGCCTTGAAGGTCCTGCCCGGAATTGCATCGATCTCGACCTCGGCGCGCTGGCCCGGGCGGATCTTGGCAAGCTGGGTTTCCTTGAAATTGGCATCGACCCAAGGCTCTCCGCCGCCAACGACGCTGACGTTCGAGAGCATCTGGATTGCGAGGCCACCCGGGTTAAGCCCATCGGCCTGGGCGACTACGCCACCGATTGGTGCGCGGATCTCGGTGCGGGAGAGATCGAGCCGGGCCTTGGCGACCATCGCATCGGCTGCTGCAATCTCAGGGTGCCGCGAGGTCGATCCCGGCCCGAGCACGGCGCGAGCGGCCTGGGCATCCGCGGACGCAACCGCGCGATCGGCCTGCGAGGCTGCGAGCGCCGCCCGGGCTTCATCGTATTTTGCGCGCGTGGTGAAACCCTTGGCGAGCAAATCCTTCTGCCGCTTGAAATTATCCTGGGCGAGTTCGACGTCGGAAGCCTTGGAATCGATGTCGGCAAGCTTCGACGTGTAGGTGCCGGCCATCTCCGAAACATGCAGCCGTGCCTTGCCAGCCGCAGCCTCGGCTTCAAGCAGGGCAATGCGGTAAGGCGCGGAATCGATGCGATAGAGCAGGTCCCCTGCCTTCACGCGCTGATTTTCGGTGACGAAGACCTCGACGATGCGGCCGCCGACTTCGGGCGCGACATTGACGACATGCGCAGTGACCTGGGCGTTGTCGGTGGAAACCGTGCGCCCACTTGTCAGCCAGAAATAGGTGCCCGCGATGACGAGCAGCAACGGAACCGAGATCATGGTAACCAGGCGGAGCCAGCGCTTCCGCCCGCGCGGCGCGAGCACCACTTCGGTTTCGCTGTCGATGTCTGCCATGAAATTCATGCCACTTCCTTGGGGGATTCGGGGAAATCGCGCAGGGACTTCACTCCGTCGCGCAACATCTCCAGAAGTTCAAACAGGTCCGAACGACGTTCGGCGGGGATATGAGCAAGCGCATCGCGTTCCAACTCCGCCGCGATGCTCGTCAAATGACTCACAATGTCGTGGGCGGCGGGAAGCAAATGCAACCGCCAGACACGCCGGTCAAGCGGATCTGCGCGGCGTTCGACAAGGCCGTTTTCCACAAGTCGATCGACCATGCGCCCGACGGTGATTCGCTCTACATCAAGTCGGTCCGCCAGTTCGGTCTGGGTTATGCCGTTGCAGCGTGCCAACGAGAGAAGGACCCGCCATTGCTGGCGGGTGACGCCGAGGCTGCGCGCGCGCGAATCGAACGCGTAGCGCATCCCCCGAGAGAGATCGTACAGCAGAAAGCCGATTGTAATCCGATCATCTGTAAGCATAGCTACAATATCACATGCATCGTTCCATTTTTCAAGGCCCAAATGTGCATGGCGCGAGGTGAAACGAACTAGCCCGGCCAAGCCGCCGTCCCCCCGGTTTCAAGTTGAATAACAGGGCGTCTTTTCCACAAGCCTGTCCCCCACTTTCTGTGGCCGCTGCTTGTGCGGATGTGCGGAAGCGCCGATGGTGGCCTGATGGTAGAAGCGATCAGACTTGTAGACTCCCCTTCCGGCGAACCGCCTTCGCTCCCGCATAATATCGAGGCGGAAGCGGCGCTGCTGGGTGCGATGATGATCGACAACCGGCTGGTCGAGGACGTCCAGATCAAGCTGCGCTCCGAGCATTTCTTCGAGCCGCTGCATGGGCGCGTCTATGACGCGATTCTGAAGCTCGTCGATCGCAACATGGTTGCGAACCCGGTGACGCTGCGCCCGATGTTCGAGGCGGATGAATCCATGCGCGGGCTCGGCGGGCCCGGATATCTCGCGCAGCTTACCGGAAGTGGCGCGGCGCTGATCGGCGCGCGCGATTTTGCCAGCCAGATCTATGATCTCGCATTGCTGAGGGCGTTGATCGGCGTCGGCCGCGATATGGTCGAGCGCGCGGTGGATACAAGCGAGTCGGTCGATCCGAAGAGCCAGATCGAGGATGCCGAGGTCGCGCTTTACAAGGTTGCCGAAGAAGGTGGCGAGACTGGCAGCGTCAAGAGCTTCGGCCAGGCGACCAAGCTTGCGGTCGAGCAGGCCGAGCGAGCACTCAATTCTGGCGGGCATCTCTCGGGTGTGACGACCGGGCTCGACAGCCTGAATTCCAAGATCGGCGGCCTGCATCACAGCGATTTGATGATTCTTGCGGGTCGTCCGGGCATGGGCAAGACATCGCTTGCGACCAATATCGCGTTCAACGCCGCGCGGCGATTGATCCGTGATCGGGCCGATGGCATCGAGGACGAGAAGTCGGTCGGCGCGGCGGTCGCGTTCTTCAGTCTCGAAATGTCGGCGGACCAGCTTGCGACTCGTATCCTGTCGGAACAATCGGGGATCAGCTCCGAAAATCTCCGCATGGGCAAGATCAGCCAGCAGGATTTCCGCAATCTCGCGCGTGCCGCCGCGGAACTCGAGGATCTGCCGCTCTACATCGACGATACGCCTGGCCTGACGATCGCTGCGCTTCGCACGCGTGCTCGGCGGTTGAAGCGGCAGCGCGGAATTGGCTTCATCGTGATCGATTACCTCCAGCTGCTCCAGGGTTCGGGCAAGGCCGGCGATGGCAATCGCGTGCAGGAAATTTCCGAGATCAGCCGAGGCCTCAAGCAGCTCGCGAAGGAATTGCACTTACCGGTGCTGGCGCTGTCGCAGCTCAGTCGCGCGGTCGAGCAGCGCGAGGACAAGCGTCCGCAGCTTTCGGATCTGCGCGAATCCGGCTCGATCGAGCAGGATGCCGATATGGTGTGGTTCGTGTTTCGCGAGGAATATTATGTCGCGGCGCGTGAGCCCAAGCGTCCGATGGATGGCGACGACGGCAAGACCTTCGAGGCGCATGAAAGCTGGGCACGGGACATGGAGCGGGCGTTCGGTATTTCCGAACTGATCATCGCGAAGCAGCGCCACGGCGCAACGGGCAAGGTGAAATTGAAGTTCGACGCGAAGATCACGCGGTTCAGCGATCTTGCCGAGGATTATTACAGTGCGATCGACGAGTGAGTCGCGCCAGGCGCGAGGGCCGGCAGGTTACTGAGCGCCGCCCATATCGTGCGGCATGCCGCCGATTCCGCCCATGCCGGGAGACTGCGGCTGGACGGCAACCAGCTTGACGTCGAAGACGATCAGGGCGTTTGGCGGGATGACGCCGTCGCCGGCGCCCTGCGCGCCGTAGCCCAGTTCGGGCGGAATCCAGAAACGGACCTTCGAGCCGGTGTTCATCAGCTGGAGGCCTTCGACCCAACCCGGGATCAGGCCGCTGACCGGAAGTGTCGCGGGGCCGCCGTGACGGGCGCTTGCGTCGAAGGTCTGGCCGTTGGCGAGCTTGCCCTCATATTCGACGACGACCATGTCGCTCGAAAGCGGCTTGGGGCCGGTAGCAGGCTCGATGACCTTGTACTGGAGGCCGGAAGCGGTGGTGATGACCCCGGACTTCCTGGCGTTCCTCGCGAGGAAATCGGAGGCGGGCTCCGCCATCGCAACCTGGCGCGAAGTGCCAGCCCAGGCCGTCAATAGGCCAGCCGACGCAACCAGCGCGAGCCCGACCCAGAGCTTGACCAGCGAGCCCTTCTTGATCGGGCGCAAGGGAACGGCGGTCACTTCTGACATGGCGGGGGCTCGCTCTAGATTCGCCGGGGGCGATTCGGTTCAATCAGGGCTGCGCTCCGTGGAGGGAGCGCTGCGGCAATCAACGGACGCCGTCGCGCTCCATGCGCTTGCGCTCGAGCTTGCGGGCGCGGCGAATCGCGGCTGCACGTTCACGTGCACGCTTTTCCGACGGCTTTTCATAATGACGGCGCAATTTCATCTCGCGATAAACGCCCTCACGCTGCAGCTTCTTCTTGAGAGCGCGAAGAGCCTGATCGACATTATTGTCGCGAACGATGATCTGCATAAAAAAACCCAGTCTCCAATCCGTTGCCGCGCCAGCCGTGCATGCGATCGCGCACGGCCTCAGGGCGTAAAAAACCGAACACACCTACGCGGCGCGGAGACGATTCCCCACGCCGGAAAGCGGGTTCCCTAACAGCAGGTCCGCGATTCTTCAAGCTGGATCACACGGCGTAATGCCAAGGAGATGTCGAAATCGTTGAAGAGGGCGATCTAGAGGTCGGAGGCGGCGTTTTTCAGGCGATCAAGCGTTCGATCGTGGCGAAGAGGAGGGCGATGTCCTGATCGCGGGAGAGGCGGTGATCGCCGTCCTTCACGAGCGTGAGCTGGACGTCGTCGCCTTCAATTGCTTCGGCAAGGCGGATGGCGGTCGGCCAGGGGACGTCGACGTCGCATTTGCCGTGGAGCAGCCGCACCGGGCAATCCAGCGCGATTCGGCTATCAAGCAGCAGGTTGCGCTGCCCGCTTTCCCAGAAGGCGAGTGTGGTGCGCGAGGGCTGTTCCGAATAGGCCGAGGGCTGGAGGAGCAGACCTTCGCTGGCCAGTATCTGCTTTTCGGCTGACGTGAATCCCCAACTGGTGAAATCGGGCGCGGCAGCAATGCCGACCAGACCGGCTACGCGTTCGCGGCGAGCGAGTGCGACCAGCAGCATCAGCCAGCCGCCCATCGACGAGCCGACCAGCAGCAGCGGGCCTCGGGTGAGAGTGTCGATCAGAAAGAGTGCGTCGTCGCGCCAGATATCGAGATTGCCATCGTCGAACGCGCCTTCGCTTGCGCCGCACCCGGAATAATCGAAGCGGAGCAGCGCTCGCCCTTCGCGTTCCGCCCACGCGTCGAGCGCGAGTGCCTTGCTGCCAGTCATGTCCGACATATAGCCGGGGAGAAAGACTATCGTGGGACCGCTGCCGGGGCGCAGATGGTAAGCGAGACGGAGGCCGTCGGGACGAGCGAGCAAGTCTGGGGCTTCAGCGCTTGTCATCATGGTGGCTCTTGCACATTGCGCGCACGATTTTCCAATCAGCCTCGCTGATCGCGGGCTGCTTTGCGACGATCTTTGCGTCGGCGGCGTTGAAGGCATCGCGGCGTTCTTGCGAGACTGGATGCGAAGCGAGCCAGCTGAACGCGGAATCGAGCCGCTTGTTGCCAGTGGTCTCGTGGCGGGCGAGTCGCGCGAAGAACTCAGCGGTCGGGCGAGTCGAGATATGATTGGCGGTAAGCCGCTGGATCGCGAAGGCATCGGCTTCGCGTTCGGCGTCGCGGCTGTAGCGAGCGCTGAGCAGCATGTCGGCATATTCGGCGGCGTGGCTGTTGCCGCCGAGGACGAGCCCGAAGCCGAACTGGCGGATGAGGCCTGCCATGACGTGGCGGTGATCGACATGGCCGATTTCGTGCGCGAGCACGCCGGCGACCTCATCCGGCGATTTCGCCTGCTGGATGATGCCGTTGAACAGGGCGATCTGGCCGCCGGGGAGGGCCACGGCATTGGGGATCGGGATATCGACGACCCGGACGCGGAGCGGATCGCCCTTGCGGGACAGGCGGCGCGCGAGATCGTCGAGAATCGCCTGACCGGACGGATCGACGCAGGCCTGCCCGCCCATGTCGCCGACAATTGCGTCACCGAGCTTGCGCTCGACGCTGGGCGGCACCAGCGGCGCGATGAGCTGGGGCGCAATCCACAGGCCGAACAGGACGAGCGCCGAGATCGCGATGCCGCCGATGACGGCGCCGACAAGGCCAATGCGATCGATCAGCGCGCCGTAGCGTGACGGGTGGGGCAGGGCAGCCCGCCAATCCGGCGGCAGCGGTTGATCGAAGCCGAGCCGCCAGCCGGATTCATCCTTGCGACCGAAAACGACGCGATGATCGTCGCCGCGATCGATGAGGTCGGCGATCGGGATTGGCGCAAGGCCATCGACGATGATCGATCCGGGGACGAGCGTCGCGCGCACGACCTGGCGGCGGGCGGTAATGCCGTCGTAAAGCCAGGCGTCGAGGCTGTCGGGCAACTTCAGAAGGCTCCGACATCGAATGCATC
Organism: Sphingomonadaceae bacterium; assembly: GCA_947476425.1. Taxonomy (GTDB): domain Bacteria; phylum Pseudomonadota; class Alphaproteobacteria; order Sphingomonadales; family Sphingomonadaceae; genus CANJQJ01. The sequence goes on from CANJQJ010000016.1 coordinate 38,893, forward strand.
GAGCAGGCCTTCACCCTGTTTCGGCAGCGGCGCGGTCGATTGGGTGAGCGTGTCGAGATCGATTTCGCCGCCGGCCTCGAGATGGGTGATGAGAAACTTCCAGTGGCGATAGGTGAGGAAGATCACACCGATTCCCAACGTGCAGACTACCAGCACGACATCGCCGAGGAGCAGCTTGAGCCAATCCGAGGTTCGTGCGGAGAAGTTGAAATCGATGCCGCCCAATCCAAGATTGCCGACTGCTTCGCGAAAAAAGGCCGCGTAATAGGCCAGCATGATAACCCCGATCGCGAAATAGCCTGCGATCACCCCAAGCACCACGAAGAGGATTCCGGTCGCGGAGGCTGAGCCGGGCGTTGCCGTTACGCCAGTGGCGACGGCGGTCGCAACGCCGCCGATGAGCGCGACACAGCCGGCAACCGGGAGCAGGTAGAAGAGCAGGAAACGACCCATCAGCGGGCCGGACTGAGCGCGGCTCGTGAAGTGGTGCGGGCCGAAACTCATTGCCGACCAGCGTTCATTCCACAGCGACACCATCGACCATGGGATGAGCAGGCCGAGCGCGAACATGCCGATTACCGACTTCCAGATCGACGACCAGCCATAGCCCCATCCGCCATTTTCACTGCCGCCGCGTATGCCGTGCCAGAAAGTGCGGCTGAGCCGGTACCGCAGCGCGCGGAACCGGGCGAGGCCGAAAATGTAGAGCAGCGCTCCGTAGAGCGGGAAGAATAGAATTCCAGCCAGCGCGACATGGCCGCGCAAGGCAAGCGCCTGCAGGCCGAACTTGAGCATGATTACGGGAATGCCGAACAGGATTATGGCGATGAAGAAGCCGATCATGAGCTCGACGCCCTTGCCGGTCCATTCGAGGCGCTCGTCGATGAAGCGGGTGCGGCTCCACAGATAATTCCGGGTCCGGGTCGTCGCCCAGAAGCGATAGATGCCGAGCGTGACGATCGAGAGCAGGAGGTTGGTGAAGGCGATCGGGGCGAATTCGCGCCAACTGCCGTGAAACTGGAAAGCGGTGCTGTCGTCGTGCGCTGGAATTGCCATGTGCCTTCCCCCCCTTTCATGCCCCGGGCGAAGGCTTATCGATTTTGTGATGCCGACGGAAGAGGGGATCGAAAACCGAAAAGGAAACTGCCTCTTGCGTAAAAGGAAAAAAACTTCTATATAGGCCATAGGTTTTAGACAAAATGAGAGGGGAAAGCATGGCTGAGAGCGCGCAAATTGGTGGTTGCAGCGTTGCGAATCACCCGGCTGCCCTTGACTTGGACTGCGCCCCATCCCAAGGCTCGCGGCCAGTTGGAATAGCGGAAAAATCCCCGAAAATGGCCGAGCTTCTCACGATCACCCTTCCCGATGGCTCGACGCGCGAAGTCGCCCCCGGCACGACTCCAGGCGATGTCGCGGCGGCGATCGGACCGGGGCTGGCCAAGGCTGCGCTGGCCGCTCGTGTCGATGGGGAACTGGTCGATCTGGCGACGCCGTTCGAAAAGGATGCCGCGCTTGCGCTGGTGACCGGGCGTGACGAAGCCGAGGCACTCGAACTGGCACGGCATGATTATGCACATGTGCTGGCTGAAGCGGTGCAGTCGTTGTTTCCGGGTACGCAAATCACCTTCGGCCCATCGACCGACGACGGCTTCTACTATGATTTCGCTCCCCGTGACCGCCAGTTCACCGAAGAGGACCTGCCAGCGATCGAGGCCGAGATGCGCAAGATCATCGCTGCGAACAAGCCGCTCCGGCGCGAGGTGTGGTCGCGCCAGGCGTTGATCGATCGCTGGGCGGCAGCGGGCGAGAGCTTCAAGGCCGAGTGGGCCGCCGAGTTGCCCGAAGGCGAGGAACTGAGCGTCTATTGGTCGGGTGGCGACTGGTTCGACATGTGCCGCGGGCCGCATCTGCCCTCGACGGGCAAGCTCGATCCCAGCGCGTTCAAGCTGACGCGCGTGTCGGGTGCCTATTGGCGCGGCGACCAGAAGAACGCGATGCTTTCGCGTATCTACGGGACCGGCTGGCTCAACAAGAAGCAGCTCGATGCGCACATGACGCGGCTCGAAGAAGCGGGCAAGCGCGACCATCGCAAGATCGGCCAGGAGATGGACCTGTTCCATCTCCAGTCGGAAGCGCAGGGCTCGGTCTTCTGGCATCCCAAAGGCTATCTGATCTGGCGGCAGCTTGAGGCCTATGTACGTCGTCGGCTCGACAATGCTGGCTATGTCGAGGTGAAGACCCCGCAGTTGATGGACGCGCGCCAGTGGGAGCAATCCGGCCATTGGGGCAAATATCGCGAGAATATGTTTGTCGTGCCCGACGAGGTTCCCTCCGCCGATGACGAGGGGCCGATCCTCTCCGGCGAGGCCGACCTGATGGCGCTCAAGCCGATGAACTGTCCTGCGCATGTGCTGATCTTCCGGCAGGGCATCACGAGCTACCGCGAATTGCCGATCCGCATGGCTGAATTCGGCTGCTGCCATCGCAACGAACCGCATGGCGCGCTGCACGGCATCATGCGCGTGCGCCAGTTCACGCAGGACGACGCCCATATCTTCTGCCGCGAGGACCAGATCGTCGATGAGGTGCGCATGTTCTGCGACCTGCTCGATTCGATGTACAAGGATCTCGGCTTCGACAGCTATGCGATCAAGCTGGCACTTCGCCCCGACAAGCGCTTCGGAACCGAGGAGATGTGGGACCGCGCGGAGGAAGACCTGCGTAATGCGGTTCGACTCGCAGGGCGCGCCGGTCCCGAATATGGATGGGAGGAGTTGCCGGGAGAGGGCGCCTTCTATTCGCCGAAGCTCGAATTCCACCTGACCGATGCGATCGGGCGGACGTGGCAATGCGGCACCATCCAGCTCGATTATGTCCTGCCCGAGCGACTCGATGCTTCCTATGTCGGCGAGGATGGCAACCGGCATCGGCCGGTGATGCTCCACCGGGCGATCCTCGGGACGTTCGAGCGCTTCATCGGCATCCTGATCGAGCATCATGCGGGGCGCTTCCCGCTCTGGCTGGCTCCAGTGCAGGCGGTGGTCGCGACGATCGTGTCCGATGCGGATGCGTATGCCGAGGCGGCGGTGGCGAAGCTCAAGGCGGCCGGAATCCGGACCGAAATCGACATTCGCAACGAGAAGATCAACTACAAGGTGCGCGAGCACAGCCTGGCGAAGGTGCCGAACCTGCTGGTGGTGGGCAAGCGCGAGGCCGAGGAAGGCACAGTCGCGATCCGGCGGCTTGGGATCGAGGGCCAGCAGGTGCTCGCGCTTGATGATGCGATCGCGATGCTGGTGGCTGAGGGCAAGGCACCGGATTTGCGTTAGGTTGGGGGCGAATTTTTCCTTTCCCCGCTCATCCTGAGGAGGGACTGAGCCTGTCGAAGGCCCGTCTCGAAGGACCGCACCGGCGCGTCCTTCGAGACGCCATTTCGACAAGCTCAATGGCTCCTCAGGATGAGCGGGGGATGGACGAGCTCAGTCCCTCCTCAGGATGAGCGGAGGGGGGCGTGCCTTCAAGCGGGCGCCCCTCGCCGGCGTACCAAATTTCCGATTTAAATCGGGCCGTGTTTTTTCGCGGCGTCTTCCAAAATTAACCGCGTCGTACTAAAGGGACGCGTTATCCATTGCCACAGGAGAGACTGCTATACGTCCGCCCATGATTCGGCGCCCGCTGGGCCAGCCACCAATGCCGCTTAACGGCCCTCGCTATAATGAGTTCATCGTGTCGCCCAAGGTTCGGGTGATCGACGAGAATGGCGAGAATCTCGGCGTGATGTATACGCGCGAAGCTATGGAGCAGGCTCAGGAAGTCGGGCTCGACCTTGTCGAAGTCTCGCCCAATGCCGATCCGCCAGTCGCGAAATTCCTCGATGTCGGCAAGTTCAAATATGAGGCCCAGAAGAAGGCCAACCTCGCCCGCAAGAGCCAGAAGACGCAGGAGATCAAAGAGATCAAGATGCGTCCGAACATCGACGACCATGATTATGCCACCAAGATGAAGAAGATTTTCGAATTCATCGAGGAGGGCGACAAGGTCAAGGTGACGTTGCGCTTCCGTGGACGCGAGCTCGCTCACGGCCAGCTCGGCATGGTGGTCCTCCAGCGAGTCCAGCAGGATGCCGCCGAAGTCGCCAAGGTCGAGCAATATCCGCGCATGGAAGGCCGCCAGATGCTGATGGTCATCGCGCCGAAGTAAGGCACGGTACAAAGCCTTCTGTTCCGTCATCCCGACGAAAGTCGGGATCCATGCTTGCGGTGGTCTTGCGATCGAAAGAGCTGTGGGTCCCATGGATTCCGACTTCCGTCGGAATGACGATATGGAGGCAGAAGGGCAGGGGGGATCCGTATCATGGCCGCATCGCACGCGGAATATCCGCGCTTTATCCTGACGCTATCCTGTCCCGACGAACGCGGCATCGTGGCCGCCGTTGCGGTCTTTCTCGCAAGCCAGGGTTGCAACATCCTGGAGTCGGCACAGTTTGACGATCTCGAAACGGGACGCTTCTTCATGCGCGTGCTGTTCGCGAGCGAGGCGGAGGTTTCCGGCACGACCTTGCGCGCGGCGTTCGGGGCCACTTCGAAGCGGTATCGGATGGATTGGCGAATCGACGATGCCGATGCGCCGGTTCGCACGCTGATCCTTGTCTCGCGGTTCGGTCACTGCCTTAACGACCTGCTCTACCGCTATCGCATCGGGGCGCTGCCGATCGAGATTGCCGGCATCGTATCGAACCATACCGATTTCGAACGCGAGGCCGAGGCCCACGGCATCCCCTTCCATCATATTCCGGTCAGTCGCGACACCAAGGCCGAGGCCGAGGCGAGATTGCTCGATCTGTATGACTCGCAGGGCTGTGAGTTGCTGGTGCTTGCGCGCTACATGCAGGTGCTGTCGGATGCACTTTCGGAGCGTCTGCCGGGGCAGGTGATCAATATTCACCACAGTTTCCTGCCGAGCTTCAAGGGCGCCAAGCCTTATCACCAGGCGCATGCGCGCGGGGTGAAGCTGATCGGGGCGACGGCGCATTATGTTACGGCTGCGCTCGACGAGGGCCCGATCATCGAGCAGGAGGTGACTCGGGTGACGCATGCGATGACGCCGGAGGAGATGGTGGCGGCCGGGCGCGACGTCGAGAATGTCGTGCTGGCGCGTGCGGTTACCTGGCATGCGGAGCGGCGGGTGTTGCTGAACGGGCACCGGACGGTGGTGTTTCGCTGAGTCCCAAGGCGAGTTGCGCACTCTGCCATCCTACGCCCCTCTTCGTCATCCCGACGCCCCCTCTTCGTCATCCCGACGAATGTCGGGATCCATGGGACCCACAGGTCTTGCGATCGAGGGAACTCCGCATCGTGGATCCCGGCGTCCGCCGGGATGACGGAGGCTGGGGAAAGGTCATCACGCTCTATCGATGGTGTCGCGTATCGCGAAATTCGCGATAATCCTCCAGCACCTTGCGCATTCGCCGGATTGCCTCGCGGCGTTGGGTTTCATCGCGAATATGGGCGAGTTCGCGCTTCAGGTTGACCGCGAAATCGGCATAGTCATTCTGCCAGTCGCGGCCGACATGGATGTCGGCGCGGCCGGTGGCGAGGCGTTTGGCGGGTTGGCCGGGGGTAAGCAGGTAGCGCTCGCCGATGGCCGGGGTCAGTATGCTTGCGACCTCGGCTTTCATCGCATCGTGGAGCGACTGGATCGCGCCGGCCTCGCCATGATCGAGGAACAGGCTGCCCCTGATCGGTGCGCGGGCGCGGATCCAGGCGATGAGATCGTGGCGATCGGCATGCGCGGAATAGCTGTCGATGCGGCGGATGTTGGCGCGGACGGCCAGTTCGCGGCCCGAGATGCGGACTCGTTTGGCGCCATCCAGGATGATGCGTCCGAGCGACCCCTCGGCCTGATAGCCAACGAAAAGGATCGTGGAATCGGAACGGGCCAGATTGTGGAAGAGATGGTGGCGGATGCGACCGGCTTCGCACATGCCCGATGCCGCCAGGATGATCGCTCCCGAGACGGTATTGAGGCGCATCGATTCCTGCGCGCTTTCGACGAAGTGGAAGGCGGGGTGGCGGAATACTTCGCCCTTGCCCATGTCTTCCAGCTCGTCCGCGTGCCGGGCGAACACGCCAGTGGCGCGGCTGGCGAGCGGGCTGTCGATGAAAACCGAGGGGTTCGGCAATCGATCGGCGTCGATGAGCTTGGCGATATCCAGCAGCAATTCCTGCGTACGCTCGACGGCGAAGACAGGAATGACGAGATTGCCGCCTTGCGAGAGCGCGGCCTTTATCTCGGTTTCCAGCAGCGTGCGGCGTTGGTCGATGGTCTGGACGATACGCTCGCGATCGCCATAGGTGCTTTCGCAGACGACATGGTCGATGCCGGCCGGCCCCCCGGGATCCGGATGGAACGCCTTCCACTCCGGGCCGAGATCGCCCGAAAAAAGCAGGCCCATCTCGCCATCGCGGATCTCGACCGAGGATGAGCCGAGGATGTGCCCCGCATTCCATAGGCGGCCCCGCAGGCCGGGCAGTGGCTCGAACCATGTATCGTAGGCGACAGGCTCGATCAGGTCGATTGCGGCCTCAGCGTCGGCCTCGGTATAGAGCGGCTCGAACTCGGGTTCGTCGGCACGGTCCTTGCGCCGGTTGCGGCGGGAGACGTCGCTCGCCTGGATACGGGCCGAGTCCATGAGCATGTAGTCGAGCAGGTCGCGGGTTGCCTCGGTGCAATAGACCGGCCCCTTGTAGCCGCCTGCGACGAGGCGCGGGAGCAGGCCGCTATGATCGATATGGGCATGCGTGAGGATGACGGCATCAATCTTGCCGGGCGCGAAGGCGAAGGGCTGGTGGTTGAGCTGTTCGAGGCTGCGCGAGCCCTGGAACATGCCGCAATCGACCAGGATGCGGCGGCCACGGACGTCGAGCTCCATGCAGGAGCCGGTGACGGTCTGCGCCGCGCCGTGGAAAGTGAGTTCGACAGTCATTCAGGCATACTCCCCGGGACGTAGTAGCGCGTCCCGGGGAGGGCCCCAAGCCAGTTCGGCGTCAGTAAGCGCCCGGAGGTGCGATGTTCTGCGTGCCGAGGCGATCGCGGCCATAGATTTCATAGCCGAGCGCCGGGACGTTCTGGATGTGGCGCAGGCCGACATGGACGTCGCGCCAGAAGCGGCTGATCGGCTTGTCGAGCGAGAAAGCCGAGGAGCCGGCGATGAACATGATGCTCTCGATCGCCGAATGGACGAGCTCGACCACCTGGCCGCACATCGCCTTCTGCTGCGCGCGTTCCGGGAAGGGGAATTCGCGGCCGGTCACCGCAACATCGTCGAGCGCGCCGATTACCGAGAAGAGCAGCGTTCGTGCCGAATTGAGCTGCGAGGCGACGCGACCGATGTCGTGGTTGAACACGCCCGAGTCGGCACGCTTGGCATACATGGTCGTGACGATCGGCTTGTTCTTGTCCGCCTCGATCAGTTCGAGCATGGCTTCCGCCGCGCCGATCAGCTGGGCGATACCCGTGGCGCGAACGACTGGAACGACCGGGACGCGATCCGAAGGCGCGCCGACGTGACGCTTGCCGGGTTCGACATAGCCATAGGGCTTGTCCATCATCACCATCATGTGCTCGGGAACGAAGACGTCCTTGGCGACGCTGGTGTCAGAGCCGGTGCCCTGCATGCCGGTGACATACCAGCTGTCGACGATCTCGAGCTCGCTGAACGGGATGTAGACCATGTTGATGCCGGGGACGACGGGGCCCTCATAGCCTTCGAGCACGACGCCCGACTGGGCCCAATCGGACTGGCGCGAGCCGGAGGTATAGGGCCACGCGCCGTTGACGATCCAGCCGCCATCGACCTTCTTCGCCTTGCCCGGCGGGTTGTAGGCGCCGCAGACCTTGGCTGGACCATTGCCGAAGATCGTGTCCTGGATCGCATCCGACGACAGGCTGGTCACCCAGCTCGTGCCATTGACGATCTGAAGAACCCACGAGATCGACGGATCGCCCTTGGCGATTTCCATCTGGACTCGCGAGAAATCGGTGAAGGAGAGACCACCACCACCGAGGCGCTTGGGCAGCAGCATCGTCAGCAGGCCATTTTCGTTGAGCGCCTTGTCGACCGTCGGGGTCGGCGAGCGCAGCTTCTCGCCAAGCGGCGCTTCTGCGCGCAAGAGATCGCGAAGCCCCTTGGCCTTTGCAATGAAGCTCTCCGCTACCGAAGCGTCGGCGAAGGTGGAAAGCGTTTCGGTGTCTACTTTGGGGGCAGTAGCCATCAGTTTGTCCTTTTGTGTGTCAGGTTGTTTTTCGGCCCTGCTGGCCTGCGAGTTTAAGGGCCCATGTCTGAAGTGCATCGGGCGCCTGGTTCCATTGCTCCTCCCACGCTGACGATGCCGGGACGATCAGCGTACTGAGTTGCAATCTTAACAAGGTTTCGACAAATCCGCTGCGATTAATCGTCATTCGGAGCTGCGATTCAAGATAATCCAGCACCGGATCGAGCGCATCGCTGAGTGCGGCCATGTGCCGCTCGAAGTGGCTGCGGAAGAAATCGAGGTGGAATGCAGGCTCCACTTCGAAGATTCGCTGCGGCGAGCGTTCCCTCGTGAATTCAGCGTGGAAACGCATCACCGCCCTGAGCCGCTCGATCGGATCCGCTATTCCGTTCCCGACCGACCTGATCCCGTTTTCGAACCCCGCGCAAACAAACTCGCTGACTGCCGCAAGTACTTCATCCTTGGAGGAAAAGTAGCGGTAGAGAGTGCCGCGCGAGACCCCGCTGGCATCGCTGATGTCGCTCATCGACAAGCGTCGCGTGCCGACATCGGCAATAGCCCGGATCGCCCCGTCGAGAATCTTGATCACAGAACCGGGCTGTTCAGCCTTGGTGCTGCTCTCCGAGATTTCGGCGGGGCTGAGGAGTTTCACGGCTGGTTTTCCATCTCGGCAAGATTGTGAGGCACGGAGACATAGCCGGGAAGATTCTGTCCGCCATCGACATTGATCAATTCGCCGGTGACGAAGCGCGACATTTCCGAGGCGAGGAATACGACCACCGGGCCGATGTCATTTTCGGGATCGCCTGCGCGCAACAGCGGGTTGGATGCTGTCGCCATATCAAGGAAACCGGGGACATCATTGACGAGCTGGGCGAAGACCTGGCCCATGCCGGTCGGCGCGATCGCGTTGACCCGGATGTTGAAGCGGCCCCATTCGACGGCAGCGCTGCGCGTCAGGCCGAGAATCGCCATCTTGTTCATGTTGTAATCGGCATGCAGCCAGGCGCCAGTCTGCGCGTCGATCGAGTAGAAGTTCACGATCGAGCCGCCATGTTCCTTCATGTGCGGGAAGGCGGCGCGCATCGCCCACCAATTCCCCCACGTGCCGATTTCGAGCGTGCGCTTGAGCATCTCGTCGGTCTTCTGCTCGAGCAGGATGTTGGGAGAGAGCTGCGAGGCATTGTTGACGAGGATATCGAGCTGGCCGAATTCGGCGACCGAGCGCTCGATCATCTCGAAGACTTCGTCCTTGACGCCCATGTCGGTCGCGAAGCCGATCGCATCGACGTCGAAATCCTTGCGAATCTCGGACGCGACCTTCTCGGTGGCTGGACCATCCCGTCCGGTTACGACGATTTTCGCACCTTCGCGCGCCAGCCGCCGCGAAATGCCATGGCCGAGGCCCTTGGCACCGCCGGTGACGATCGCAACCTTGCCCTTCAACATACCCGTCATACTCTCTCCTGCTTTGTCAGTTCGCTTAGCGAACGATCAAGATCGCCCCGCTCTGCGCAACGATCACAGGTGAGCACATAGCCCCGGATTTCGCTTTCGCTGTCGCGGAATAGATATTTCATACCGCGCTCGTCATCATCGACCTTCTCCCACGCGCCTTCGACGCCGAATGGGGCGGGAAGCAGGACGACGGGATAGGCGGTGGTCTTCACCTGCACCGACAGCGGCGGGAAGCGGATGTCCGTAGCGGTACCGAGCGCGCTGGGCGCGATCGCGCGGGCCGCAGCCATGATCGGGGTGACATAGGCGGAGGTGCCATGCGGATATTCAGCACAATCGCCGATCGCGAAGATATGTGGATCGCTTGTGCGGCCATTGAGATCGACCTTGATGCCGCGACCGATTTCGAGCCCTGCCGCAGCCGCCAGGCTCGTGTGGGGGCGCAAGCCGACCGCCGAGAGCAGCGCATCCGACTGGATCGTGGTGCCATCGTCGAGCGTCGCCTTGAAGCCGGGCCCGTCGGTATCGATCGCGACGACCTTGCGGCCGAGATGCCATGTCACGCCCTGCTTTTCGAGCGCGCCGCGGATCGCGTCGCCGATCGGCGCGGGAACGAGCTGTGCGAGCGGATGGCCAAGCATGTCGACGACAGTCGCCTTGTATCCGCTTGCGGTGAGATCATTGGAAAATTCGGTGCCGACGAGGCCGCCGCCCAGGATCAGCACATGGGCGCCATCCGGGAGGCTCTCGCGGAACGTGCGATACTGCTCGAGATCGTTGACCGGTCGTGCGCGATGCGCGGCGTCACCTTCGATCGGCGCCTGGACGCAATCTGCTCCGAGAGCGAGGATCAGCGAGTCGTAGGCGATCGGGCCGCCGGTGGTGAGAAGGATCCTGTCGGTGCGATCGATAGCTTCGGCCGAGCGACCTGCGCGCAGGTCGAGCTTGAGCTGCGCCGCCATTTTCTCGGCCGGGGTGGTGACGAGGGTATCGGCATTCTTGCCCTTGGCGAGCGCAGTGGAGAGCGCAGGCTTCGAGTAGAAATGGCCATCGTCTCCGGTAACCAGAGTCAGCCGCGCTTCCGGCGCGAGCTTGCGAAGCTCGCGCAACACGCCGTAGCCGGCAAGACCACTGCCGACGACGACAATATGCGGAGGTGCGGACTGACTCATGGTTTCTCCTGTCAGAGGAAGATGGCGAGATTTGCCATCGACAGCGTCGATTGATCGAGAATGATCTCACGACGCGCCAGCTTGTAGACGCCCCCGACATTGCGCCAGACATCGCGACGCTCGCCGCTGGTCTGCTCATTCTCCGGAACGGAGAGGCGGCTGCGCTCGACGTAGAGATAGCTTATCACTTCATATTCTTCCGGAGCGTCGAGCTCGCCAACGCGAACATTGGTGACGAAACGGCGCGTACGCGAGGGAGGATCTTCCGCCCAGGCGCTCTTGGTCAGGCGACCGGTGCGCAGCAGCAGCGACTCATAGGTGTCGTCGAAGTGCATCATCGTGCGCATCACGTCACGATCCTTGTTCACGCCATTGCGAGTCAGGCGGATCGGCGCGGTGTAGACAAGGTCTTCAGCGAGCATCGCGACCCAATCGTCGAAGCGGCGCTCGTCAAGAGCGGCCGCCTCGTCGTAGAGGGTTTCGAGGATGCGATTGTAGATTTCGGAGCCAAGCGGCACCCGAACTTTAGAGACCAGTCCGCGGACAATAGCGCTCTGGTCCGCGGAAGCAGTCGAACGATCAATCATTGATAATCCTCTCTAAACCAGTTCAGGCGTCAGCCGACATCAGGCGATGGTAGGCGAGCCACCAATTCCACTGCGTGTCGTCCTTGGTGAAACCGGGATAGCAATAGCCACCGCCCTGCCAGCCTTCCGGCTTTTCGTGGCCGTGAATTGCCTGGTACTTGAGCGTCTGGGTCTTGCTCATCACGCCGCGTGCGGCGCGCTGGATCTGCGGCCAGGTGTCGGCATCATCCTGCTCGATCAGGCCGGACGTTCCGGTCTGCTGAATCGAATTCTGCAGCATGTCGCGCTTCATCTGCTCCGGGCAATCCTTCTCGGCGAAGATGAAGTTGACGAACTCGACCTGGTGCGGACCGCGCGGCACATAGGCATGAAGCGCGAGCGCGCCTGACGATCCACCGTCCGTACGGGGCGCGAAGATGAATGCGACCAGGACGTTCGGGAACATGCCGCCAACCTGCGGCGGGATCGTCGCGAGCTGCTCGACCTGTGCCGGCGAGAGATTCTTGTGGAGCTGCGGAATGAGTTCCTTGGTGATGCCGGGAGGCGGCAGCATTTCCAGGCGCTCGTCGAGGGTCTTGCCTTCGAAGCTCATGTCCGAGAACATCTTGAAGGTCTGCGCGGCTTCGAGGCAACGGAGAGAGTGGCCCTGTTCGAAACCGACATCGACGCCGTACATTCCAGGCGCGTTGTCATAGATCGACTCTGCAGTTCCGCCCATGACGCCACCTTCCATCAGGGAGCGGTGAAGGGTCAGCGTGTGGAAGCCGTCCGAAGCCGACTGCTCCGAAGGAATCTTCCAGTTGCACGGCAGGACGAAGCGCTGCGGCGGGCCGAGCAGTTCGAGGCCGGAGTCGGTGCGGCAGAAGAGCTGATCGAGATAATATTTGGCATCGCCAAGGAACTCGTCGAACGACGGGCCTTCAATGTTCCAGGTGGCGAAGATCAGGCCGCCATAGATATGGACGCGGGCCTTCTTGAGGCCGAGCTCGTCCTTGGTGCGCTTGGAGCCGTGCATCTGCTCCTTCTCGATCGGCGCGCCGATGAAGCTGCCGTCGGGACGGAACGCCCAGCCATGATAGATGCAGCGATGAATTGGCGCATTGCCGGCTTCGGCAGTGCAGACCTTCATGCCGCGATGCGGGCAGACGTTCAGCGAGACGTTGATCTGGCCGTCGCGTGCTCGAGCGACGATCACATTGTCTTCGCCCATGTCGCGTACCACATAGTCACCGGATTTCGGGATTTCCGAGTCGTGACCGAGGAGAAGCCAGGTCTTTGCGAAGATGCGCTCCATCTCGTGGTGATAGAGTTCGGCGTCGTCCATCACGCGCATCGACACTTCGTTCATGTCGCGGTCGATCAGGTCGTCTAGAGTGGTCCCGTCACTAAGGACAAATCCGGGCTTGTGTAACATGAGCCTCTCCTGCTCTTGGGGGGGAATTTGCGAATGGTTATACATATTGCACGAAAACTGTTCAAGCTGTAATGTGCTGAGGGAAGGAGATTTGGATGTCTGGTCGTCTTAAGGTTGTTATCGATTTGCCTGCATGCTGCGGCTACGGAATCTGCGCGGAAATTTGCCCGGAAGTCTACAAGCTCGACGAAAATGGCATCGTTTTCGTCGATGACGTGATCGTGCCCGAAGGCTTGGAGGCCACCGCCAAGGAAGGCGCCGACGCCTGCCCGCAGAACGCGCTCAAGATCGTCCCTGCGGGCGAATGATCGCTACTACCGTGCGACAGGGTGTCGCGCGGTTTCCAGCTTCGAATCGGCTCCTATCGCGTGGCAGGTCTGCCATTTGCGATGCTGAGTCACGAGCATCGGCCTGACCGCCAGCGATAGAGAGTGGACCCTGATGAGCAATGCAATCGACCCCTTGCTGACCCCATTCGCACTGGGCAAGCTCAAGCTCCGCAATCGGTTCGTGATGGCACCGATGACGCGAGGACATTCCCCCGACGGAATACCGGGCGAAAATGTTGCAGCATATTACCGGCGGCGCGCCGAAGCGGACGTCGGTCTCGTCATCACCGAGGGCATTGGCATCGACCATCCCGCCGCGATCGGATCGGGAAGCATGGGCGAGAGCAACATTCCATTGCTGCATGGAGATGCTGCACTGGAGGGCTGGCGTCACGTGGTCGATGAAGTGCATCAGGCGGGTGGCCTGATCATGCCGCAACTCTGGCACATGGGCGTGATCCGGATGGCGGGCACCGGATATCATCCGGAGGTGCCATCGGCGCGACCATCGGGCGTCTGGGGTCCGACGGAAAAGGGGATGATGCCCCCTGAATATCTCGCCGAGATGGCGAAACCGACAGCGCCGCTCACCGACAGCGAAATCGGCGACATCATCGCGGGCTACGCTCGAAGCGCGTCGAATGCGTACAAGCTTGGCTTCGACGGCATCGCTATCCACGGTGCGCATGGCTATCTGATCGACAGCTTCCTGTGGTGGGCCACCAACCAGCGCACGGACAAATGGGGCGGTGACATTGCCCGGCGTGCGACGTTCGCGGCGGAAGTCGTTCGAGCGGTACGAGCGGCGACCTCCCCGGACTTCCCGATCATTTTCCGTTTCTCGCAGTGGAAGCTCCAGGACTATTCGTCGTTCAACGCCGCGAACCCGGCCGAACTCGAGGCGATGCTCGGTCCGATATCGGATGCCGGGGTCGACCTGTTCGACGCCAGCACCCGCATATTCAGTACCCCGGCGTTCGATGGCTCCGACATGGGCCTCGCAGGCTGGGCGAAGAAGATCACGGGCAAGCCGAGCATGATGGTCGGCGGGGTGGGTCTCAGCCGTGATCTCCAGAGCAGCTTCGCGCAGGAGACGCATGTGGTGAACAATCTCGACCTCGTCGAGGAGCGTTTCGCAAGGGGCGAGTTCGATCTTGTCGCGATAGGCCGTGGCTTGCTGATGGACCCGCAATGGGTACGAAAGGCCAAGACCGGGGAGGCGTTCAACCCGTTCAGCCTTGCGGCATACGCGACGCTGAACTGAGGCATATCCCGGCAGCTGCCGGGATATGTTTTTCAGAACATCTCGTGCGACGAATAGACGTGGACCCGCACGGCATTTGCGCGCGGCGGCTGTTCGGCGACGTAGCGGACGGCGCGGGCGATGTCCGAGGGATCGAGCCCCGGGATATAGCTGTCCCAGGCGGGCTGGCCCTTGGCCTTCATGTCCTCGAATATCTCGGTGTGGGTCGTGCCCGGAGAGACGATCGAGACGCGGACGCCAGTGCCCGCAAGTTCGGTGCGAAGCGAATCGCTGTACATTTCGAGTGCCCGCTTGAGGCCGCCATATATGCCTGAGCCGGGTGCCGAGATATTGGCGCCGATGCTCGATATGTTGATTATCTGGCCCGAGCCAGCAGCCTTCATTGCCAGTGCGAACAGGTGGCAGGTGCGAACTACGGACTCGTAGTTCACAGCGATCATCGGACGGAGGTCCGCAAGGTCGAAATCCTCCAGCTTGCCCGGACGAAGAATGGCGGCGTTGTTGACGATGATATCGCAGCGGCCGAACTTGCCGATGACAAAATCGAGCAATTGCTGCGGGGTTTCGTCGAGCGCCATATCGGCGGCGAGAAACACGCTGTCGTTGCCGATTTCCTTCGCGAGCGCTTCGAGGCGGTCGCCGCGGCGGGCAACGAGGACGAGCGTCGCGCCGGCGTCCGCCAATTCGCGCGCGGTTGCTGCGCCAATGCCGGCGGATGCGCCGGTCACGACCGCGATCTTGCCTGTGAGGGTGGCCATTAGATTCTCTCCATTGTTCGAATTCAGATCAGGCGAATCAGGCGCTTGCCCTTGTTTTCACCGCGATAGACGCCCGCGATGGAGTCGGAACAGGCTTCGATGCCATCCGCGATATCCTCGTGGAAATTGAGTTTGCCCTGTGCGATCCACTCGCGAAGCTGTGCGACTGCTTCGTCCAGGTGATGCATATGGTCGAAGATCACGAAGCCTTCCATGCGTGCGCGCTTGATGAGCAGGTGGCGCTCGACGCGCGGGCCGGTGGGCCATTGGTCCCAACGCGAGATCGAAGCGGTTCCGCAAATCACAACGCGGCCACGAAGCGCGAGGTGCGGCAATACCGCATCGCTGATCGGGCCGGAGGTGTTATCGAAATAGATGTCGACGCCGTTGGGGCAGGCTTCGGCGATGCGAGCGCTGACGTCTTCGTTGCGATAATCGATGCCCGCGTCATAACCGAAATCGGCGACGCAGCTTGCTGCCTTTTCGGCGCCGCCGGCGATGCCGACAGTGCGGCACCCCAGGATCCTGGCGATCTGGCCGACGGCCGAGCCGACCGACCCCGCCGCTGTCGAGACGACGACGGTTTCGCCCGGCTTGGGCTGGCCGACGGTCGTCAGCCCGAGATAGGCGGTGATCCCGTTGATGCCGAGGATGCCGAGCACTTGCGTCATCTCGGCCATCGTCGTTCGCTGCACGATCTTGTCGATCGAGACTGCAGCATAATCCTGCCAGCCGAACCAGCCAGCGACATGATCGCCCGGCTTGTAGTCCGGATGATTCGAGGCCTCCACCACGCCCGAGGCGAGGCTGCGCATCACTTCGCCGATGCCCACCGGGGCCGAATAGTTTCCGACATCGACGATCCAGCCGCGCATCGCCGGTTCGACCGAGAGATAATGATTGCGTACCAGGATCTCGCCCTCGCCGGGAACCGGCATGTCCGCATCGCTTATGGCAAAGCAATCGGCCTGGGGAATGCCCGTCGGCCGCGACACGAGGATAACCTGGCGATTGCGCATCATACTCCGTTTCAGCTCAGATGGACCGGGTTGAAGACCCGGCGCGAGATTTTCCAGCCCTGCGATGTACGCACGAAGCGATCATCATACCAGCCGATCCCGCGATGCGTTGCTCCTCCCTGCTGGGCCGGGGTCAGCCATGCATCGACATAGCTGCGCGCCCGGACATGATCACCCTCCCGCGTCACGATGCAGTTGGTGATGCGGTGCAATGTTGCACCCAATGCTGCATGGGCTTCGCGCATGAAATCGGTG
This sequence comes from Sphingomonadaceae bacterium, assembly GCA_947476425.1. Taxonomy (GTDB): domain Bacteria; phylum Pseudomonadota; class Alphaproteobacteria; order Sphingomonadales; family Sphingomonadaceae; genus CANJQJ01. Next base: position 55,422 of record CANJQJ010000016.1, read on the forward strand.
ATCTCGCGCGGGCCCCGCCATTGGCCGAAGCTGCCATAATCAGCTGGGCACCTCCATTAACCGTTGGTTTTGATCTCACTGCGCTGATGTTTGCGTTTCACGCGCCTGATCGGTGCATTGGGACCTGATATTGGTTTGATTGGGGCCGTTTTGTGTCCAATCTGGGATTTTGGACGCAACTATCCTGTGGCAAGCCGGCGTTCGTGGAAGATCAGGCGCTGCATATTGTAGGCCAGATTAGCGAGCATGATCTTGGTCTCGGCGCGTTTGATCCCGATGGTACGGACGAACAGACCCATATGCGCCTTTTGTTGCGCAAAGACGTGCTCCACTCTCGCCCGTATCTTCGACTTGGCTCGGTTGGCTGCACGAAGCGCTTCTGATCGTGGCTTGCCCTTTGGCTTCTTGCGGTGGATCCGGCTGACCCGGCCATTGGCTGCAAGCCAGGCTTCATTGGTCTTGGACCGGTAAGCGGTATCGGCCCACACATCAGATGCTGTGTTGTTCGTCGTGACCACTTCGCGAAGTTGTGATCCGTCATGGCGCGCACCGTGGGTGACCACAGCCTTACGGATAAAGCCAAAGCGCTGATCGATGGCAACATGGTTCTTGTAGCCAAAGCTGGGGATCGCAATATCGATTTGCGGCTTGCCGTTAGCGGCCATGCGGGCTTTGGCGAACTTCACGGTCCACCGGGCATCAACATCCTTTTGAGCTGCTTTGGCGGGCTCATCGGGCCAGACCTCATGGGCCGCCTTGCCCGCTTTGATTGCATCCTTCTCGTCTTGCGTATTGCGCTGCTTGGGGGCTGCAATGAGGGTTGCATCGACGATCTGCCCACCCATTGCCAGATATCCGTTAGCTCGTAGCCGATGGTCGAAGGCGTCAAACAGCACCTGCAAGGTACCCGCGTCAGTTAGTTTCTCCCGGAACAGACGGATCGTATTGGCATCAGGCGTTGGCGCTCCAAGATCAAAGCCTAAAAAGCGCAACCAACTCAACCGATCACGGATCAGATACTCCATGCGGGCATCGGCCACATTGTTCTGCGCCGCCAGAATAAGGATCTTGAACATTGCCACGCAGTCATAGGGCGGCCTGCCGCCCTTCGAACCATCTGAATAAGCCAGCGCATTGTCCAGGATCGGACGGAAGCCTTCAAAATCAACTATCCGGCTCAGTTCCTCCAGAGGATCGCCATTGGCCGATAGCCGCTTCAAATGATCTGATAAACCGAACAATCCAGCCTGCTTCATAACCGCCCCCTGACGAGAAGAATGAATCAGATTATGCCCTCAAATGCCAGAGGTTTTTGGAGGTGCCCAGCT
>CANJQJ010000017.1 GCA_947476425.1 Sphingomonadaceae bacterium
CGATATCATCGCCGTTGGTGGGGGTCGCTTGTGGCATTTTGTGCCTCGCTGTGGGGCTGGTCTAGACACCCAACTTCCTACATCAAGTCAGTGCTTTAAGCCACTCCCGCCAACCCTTCAGCAAGGCCTCGGTGAATAATCCGGGTTAAATGTGTTGACCTGGGTGCCGGTGGTGGCGCCCATGGTGATGTCGCCGATAATCGTGCCGGGGCCGGTGGCTGCGTTGTTGATCGTAACGCCGCCCAGCGCGTCGATCGCGGTGCCGCCGAATACGTCTATCAGGCCTTCATTATTCAGCGTGCCGGGAGTGCCAACCTTGAGCGTGCCATTGACGGTCGCCAGGGGATCCACGTTTACCGTGATATTCGTCAGCGCGCTGGCGTCGAACCCGTCGGTGTCGAGCACCTGGCAGGTGACGATGGTGTTGCCGACATTGGGAAGGCAGTCCGCCTGCGCCGCCGAAGGCAGGATCGCGAGCGAAAGCGCCATGCTTCCAGTCGACAGCAGCACGCGGGTCCGCGTTGAATAGGCTCTCATTGGTTTCCCCTTCAGGTTAATTTCATCAGTGTAAATTTGAGTCGCGAGAGTCGCGCCGTATGGGTTGGATAGTCAGTTATTTCCGATGAATTGCTTCCCCCAGCTGCCGGCCGTGCAAAGCCGTAGCGAACGCTGTGCCGAGGAAATCTCTCTCTTGCTCATTGATCCTCTTACGAGATCGATTGTCACGATCACATATACCGGGCGTTCGCTATTGGCAATAAGTAGTTCGCGACGGGATGACATTGCCGGTAAACGTGGCATTAGTGCTATAGTTGACTTGCATCCCAAACAACGTTTTTACGTTGCGTATGCGTAACGCTTATCAATTTTCCGATACCGGGATATCGGCCAGCGCTGCTCTCAGGAATGCCTATTGCGACAGGGCAGCCGTAAATCACTGTTAGAAAATAGAAAATATCACGCTTTTTAAGCGCCGTTTGTTCTCGGCGGAACTGCGAGCGCCAAATTTCCTCGATTTCACGCGTGAGTAACGCCCCAATAACGCGACGAACTCGCAAATTTTTTAGAATAACAGCTAGTCTGGTTCCGGACACACGAACTCACTCCCCTCGCGCAACGGGAAGGGGCTTCATGATCGAAACGCTCGTCAGGTCGTTCGGTTCCAGCGATAAGATGAATTTGAACTTTGATCGGGAATGCGCCCCCGGGCTGCAGCGCTATGTACCTGTTTGGATAAAACGGCAGTCAAACCTTAAATGTACGTTGTCGATCTTTGTCTTTGGATTTGCGTAGCTTGCTTAAGCCAAGACTCCACCGACATTTGGTTACAGGCCTCGGCTTGGCTGGACTTCGACGATGGAGGTACTCCCGGTCGACATGGCTCCCCCTTCATAGACGCGGAATTCTCGAAAGCCCCCGTGGTTTTGAGAGAGTGGCGCGCTAGTCAAAATCAGGCGTGCGCTTGTGGCAGCGCATAGGCATTGAGGTGGGGAATGGTCTCCGTATCGGCAGATTTTCAGTTGGACGCAAAATCAGCATCAATCGCGCGGTTGGAAACTGCTTCGGCCTCTCCCAGCGATTTCAATGGGGCTGCGCACGGCCTTCGAGGGCTTGCCTCGGTCATGGTGCTTGTGGCCCATATCATCGGGGGGACTGCCCGGCACATATTTCCTGATAATCTTGCCTATGTCGAAGCGGTCAAGCGGCCCTGGTTTTTTGGCACATTCGGCGTTGAGCTTTTTTTTGCAATAAGTGGGTTTGTGATTCTCCCAAGCGTATTGCGCTATTCCTATTCGGAATTTGCGATACGCCGGTTCATGAGAATTTACCCATTATTTTTCGTTCTCTCTGTTATTTTCTGCCTACTCAATTTTCACACGAACAATTATCCGAAAATGAATAACGTAGAAAGCATTGTATCGGGACTGTTATTCATAAATCTCTTTATTGGAACGGAGCAATTGACACCGAATGCATGGAGTTTAAGTTTTGAGGTAATTTTCTACATACTTACTTGTGTATTTGTAGAGTTGTCGATCAAGCGGCGGGCGGGAGTGTGGGCAGTACTGGCGATAATGGCGAGCATCATATTTACAATCATGTTTCCGATTACGATTTATTTTATTATCGGCCTGGTGGCGCGTGTTATCAGCAAATATAAATATCCGCACGGATTAGTCAGAAATTGCGCGGAGATTATTGCGCTGATATCCATGATTTTTCTGGCCAGTAGGGGCCATTATGAATATGTGCGGAATGATTTGTCAAACTTATCAGTAATATTGCTGATAATTGCGACAGCCATCTATTTTTATTTTGCGATATTGCCCGGGAGCCTGACAGGTAGAGCGTTGAGCAATCGACCGGCCCGATATTTGGGCACTATAAGCTACAGTCTTTACCTGGTTCATCCCTATATATATTTTGGGGTGCGGGGGGTCTTTTCCCATTTTCACTGGTTCGGTGCCGATCCCTGGATGTCAGTCGTGCCATTTGGTTTAATAGTGGCGGCGTTGTCGATTTTCGTATCGCATTTTGTCAATATAACGCTCGAGCAGGGGCCATATAAATGGTACTTCCATCAGCGTGTATACCAACCCAAGATCGCTCCCCGCCCTTGCGATGACATTACTTCTTTCCGGTAGCGTTTGGATTTGAGCGCCCTGTATTTCCGAATGTCCGTGCTCGGATTCGCCTCCCTTCTTGGCTCGCCGTATCGGTAGCGTCCTCCGCCGACAGTTTGCGCCAGCGATCGAGGCGTATCGGGGTCAGCCTCCCCTCGGCAATTGCGAGCTGAACGGCGCAACCTGGCTCGGCTTCATGCGCGCAATTCGAAAACCGGCAATGTTGTGCCAGGATCAGGATGTCATCAAAAACTTCGGCAAGCCCCGTGGCCGCTTCCGACAACTGCAGCTCTCGCATGCCCGGCGTATCGAGCAACCATCCACCGCGATCCAGTCGATGCATCTCGCGCACTGTGGTGGTATGGCGCCCTTTTCCGTCATCCTCGCGGACCGCTTGCGTGGCTATGCTTTCGGATCCTCTCAGCGTGTTGATGAGCGTCGATTTGCCGACGCCAGACGAACCCAGAAGCGCAACGGTCTCTCCTGTGCCGCACCACGCAGCAAGGCTGGCGACGCTGTCGGCATCGCGTGCATTGACGGTTTCCACCAGCAAGCCCGGCTGCAGGCCGCGGGCCGCCTCGGCAAAGACTTCGGGCGTATCAGTCAAGTCAGCCTTGGTAAGTACGACGATCGGATTTACGCCCACCTCGCGCGCCAGCACCAGATAGCGCTCCAGCCGCGCGACGTTGAAATCCTGATTGCAGGAAGCGACTATGAAAAGCGTGTCGACGTTTGCGGCGATGAGTTGCAGTTTTCGACCATTGCCGGGTGCTCGCCGCTTGAACAGGTTCGCTCTGCTAAGGATGCGGGCGGGCTGTAGGGTTTCACGGTCGATCAGCAGCCAGTCGCCGACGGTTGGATGATATTCTGCTGCATTGGCGTCGGGAATGTGAGGCGAAATGAGCCGCTCCGGTCCGGCTCCGGAGACTGCGAGCTTGCCGCGATGGACAGCCATCACGCGGGCAGGACGGAGCTGCGAGTCCTCTTCATGGGAGATCTGCGTGCTGAAGAAGGGCCTCCAGCCTAGTTCGGTCAAACTTGGGTCGGGTGATGCCATAAAATTCAGCAGCTACTTTCCGTCCGACAACCGATCGCGGAATGTCGTGGTTCCGAGAGGGACGTTGATAAAGGATTGAACCTTTTCTCGAAGCCGTCGGTTCAATCGATGAGCGACGAGAGGCATATAGACCAATTGGCCCGTCTGCATGCTGCGATAATCGGCAGCAAATCATCACGGATTGGCAGGCGCCACATAATCTCATGATTTTACAGATATTTGGCTCCCCGGGCCTGATTCGAACAGGCGACCATTCGATTAACAGTCGAACGCTCTACCGCTGAGCTACCGGGGAGCAGCCTTCAAGGCGAGGCGCGCCTATAGCAGCGGGTTTGGCGCGGTTGCAATAGGGATGGGTGGAAACTTTCCAGAGGGTGATCGCGTTTGGCCTTTTGGTCGTGCGCATCGGGACGGCCAACGCAAAAATCACGCTCTTGAGCGCGCCGCAGGTTTGATCAGATCGCGAACTGTTCCATCGTGATGCGGTCATCAAGGGCGTGCTCGGGATCGAAAAGCAAGGTGAGCTTGATCGCGCGATCGATGGCTATAGCGACCTCCGCGACGTCGCGGACCTCGCGCTGATCGGCAACCGCGCTGACCGGTCGCTTGGCTGGATCCAGAACGCGAAACGAGACCCGGGTACGATCGGGAAGGATTGCGCCGCGCCATCGCCGCGGTCGGAAAGGACTGATCGGGGTAAGTGCCACCATCGCCGAATCCAGCGGCAGGATCGGACCCTGGGCCGAAAGATTATAGGCCGTGGAGCCCGCAGGCGTGGCCACGAGGACGCCGTCGCAGACCAGCTCGGGCAGCACCACGCGATCATTGACGCTGATCTCCAGCCACGCGGTCTGGCGCGTTTCACGAAGCAGCGAGACTTCATTGAGCGCGCAGCACGTTATGCGATCGCCGCCAACGGTAGTGGCAACCATGCGCAGTGGCGAGACGTGAAAGCTCTTTGCAGCGTCGATGCGGGCGAAAAGTGTTTCAGGGCGCCATTCATTCATGAGGAATCCGAATGTGCCGAGGTTCATCCCGAACACGGGTCGAATACGCTCTTCGTCCAGCATCGTGTGGAGAGTCTGGAGCATGAAGCCGTCGCCGCCAAGCGCGACGACGATGTCCGCGTCGTCGAGCGACGTCCATTCATATTGGGATTGGAGGGCGTCAGCGGCAGCCTGCGCGGCCTCGGCCGGCGAGGCTACCAACGCAAACCGCTTGCGATCACTCATCCGCCAGTAACGCTCATGTGGCGTGGGACTGCGGGAGAGGATTCCTTCATGGCAAGCTCGAACTCGTGACGAAGCGGCTTGGCGATCATCGCCGCATCGAGCGCCGCATCAAGCGCGGCCTGGCGTGCTTCGGGAGGATTGTCGCGAAGCGCAGCGCGAAGATCCACGCGATCGTTCTGGCCGAGGCACATGTAGAGCTTGCCCTCGGCGGTGAGGCGGACGCGGTTGCAGGTTTCGCAGAAATTATGCGTGAGCGGTGTGATCAGGCCGAGTTTCACGCCAAGCTCCTCCACGCGCCAATAGCGCGCCGGGCCACCGCTGGTTTCCGACAATTGCGTGAGGGTGAAGCGATCCGACAGATCGGCGCGAACGCGGTCGAGCGGCAGGTAGCGATCGGTCCGATCTTCCTCGATCTGGCCGAGCGGCATGGTTTCGATCAGCGTAAGGTCGTGTCCTTCTTCGCCACACCAGCGGAGCATCGGGACGATCTCGTCATCGTTGAGACCGGCGAGAGCGACCATGTTGATCTTTACGCGCAAGCCCGCCGCCTTGGCAGCGGCAATGCCCGCATCCACCTTAGCGAGATCGCCAGTCCGGGTGATGTGCCGGAAGCGCTCAGGGTCGCGGCTGTCGAGGCTGACATTGACGCGCCGCATGCCGGCACTCCGGAGCATGACAGCCTCTTCGGCGAGGCGGGTGGCGTTGGTCGTCAGAGTCAGCTCATCGAGAGCGCCGGTTTCGAGATGGCGGCCAATCACGGTTGCGAGCTGCCCGATGCCGCGCCGGACGAGTGGCTCGCCACCGGTCAGGCGGATCTTGCGCACACCGCGAGCGATGAACGCGTCGGCGATCGTGGCGATTTCCTCAAGGCTCAGGATTGCCGATCGCGGCATGAACGACATGTGCTCGGACATGCAGTAGCGGCAGCGCAGGTCGCACCGATCGGTTACGGAAATGCGCAAATATGTGATGCGCCGCCCGAAGCCATCGGTCAGCCCGTTGAGTGCCGAAGGCATTGCTTTAGACATGTTACATAGCTAGGCCCGAGCCAACGCGTTGACAAGCCCATCAGGTTTGACCCTGGGTTTGATCGTGACCGGAATTGCGACCGGAGGAGTTATATTGGAGAGCCAGGGACAGTCGTTCTCCTTCGCAGCGGGTCGCGCACCCCTGTTTCTGCTGTCTTTTCGTCATCGCGACGAACTGGTCGAGGCTGCAGGACGATCGGGCTGGCAAGCGATTGCTGCACGGCGCGCTGATACCGTTGAGCGTCGCTTTATCGCCAGTGGTGCAACAATCGTCGTGGTCGATGCTCGCGGCGCCTTTAGCGATGGGCTCGCTGCAGTACGCGCTCTCGGCGATTCGGTGGAAGCAAACGGCGCTGCCTTGATTGTCCTGCTTTCGCACGGCGATGTTGGCCGGCTGGACGAGGTGTTCGAAGCCGGCGCCACGCATTTTCTCGCCAGTCCCTTCAGTGAGCGCGAGTTTACGCAAGTGCTTCGCTTCGCGGGTAGGCTGGTCGCGCGATTGGGGGGTGGGGAGAGCGCCACCGAGCAACGGGCTGCGTTGTTTGCTGCCGATGAGCAATGGTGGCGCTGGCAGCCAGGGTCGCCTTCGATCGAACTGAGCCCAGCGCTCGCTGCCCGTCTCGGCTCACGGCCGAAAACATTGTTCGCGATGTTGCGGCTGCTCGATAGCCAGGGTCGCAAGGGTGCCCTGCAGGCGATCCGCCGGGTGCGTGATACCGGGCGACCGAGTGCGTTTGCACATAATGCCCATGTTCCTGAAGGGGTTCGGGTTGCGCAGCACCTTCATCAAGAGACTGTGGGCGGCGCAATTGTGGCGCGAATCGAAGACCTCGAGCGGGAACCCGAAGCGCGCAATGGACGGCGCGATCCGTTGACCGGCCTGGCCGATCGTCAGACCGCCTTGCGCTGGATCGGCCAGGCGATCGAACATTGTGATGCCATCGAGACAGGCTGCATCTTGCTTCTGCTCTCGGTCAGCCGTTTTGATGCGATCAATGCGGCTTATGGGCGGGCGACCGGGGATGCGTTGTTGCGGGCGGTCGCGCGGCGGATCGAGCGACTGGTTTCCGGTTTCGGATCGAAGCGGTATCTGGTCGCACGGCTTGCCGGAGCGGAGTTCGCGATCGGGCTCGTCGGGCCGCCGCGCAAGGGGGAAGCCTATCTTCTTGCCGAACAGGTTGCCAAGGCAGTGACGCGACCTTTGGTTTCCAACGACAACGTCATCAGTTTCACTTGCCGGATGGGCGGCACCGAGATCGAAGCCGGCGAACAGGATCCAGCGCAATTGTTGCGACGTGCCAGCGCTGCATTGGCCGATGCGCGCGGCCGCGAGGGTGGTGCACCGCTGTTGCTCGATTCATCGGGGCATGCCGAATCCGAAGTTGCAAGCCGCCTTGAGATCGACTTGCGTACCGCGCTGGAAAACGACGAGATCGAGGTGCTGTTCCAGCCGCAGCTGAGCATTACCACTGGCGCGATGATCGGCGTGGAGGCACTCGCACGCTGGCAGCATCCGGTGCTGGGCGAACTCGGCGCCGGGCCACTGTTTGCAGCCGCCGAGCGTTCGGAATTTCTCGTGCCGCTGTCGCAGCACGTGCAGCGCAAGGCCTTGAAGATTGCGGCTGCCGATCACGCAACTTTCCGCTGGCTGAGACTGTCGATCAACGTGACGGCGGCGGACATTGCACAACCCGATTTTGCGGGCCAATTCCTTGCGATGGTCGATGAAAGCGGGTTCGATCGCGATCGCGTTACGGTCGAGGTTACCGAGAGCGGTTTGATTGAGGACCTGGCCGCCGCGGCCGCGCTGCTCGCACGCCTCCGCAGCGCCGGACTGCGCGTGGCGATCGACGACTTCGGTACCGGATATTCGAGCCTCGCCTATCTCAAGGCGCTTCCGCTCGATTACCTCAAGATTGACCCGCAGTTGTCGCAGGATATCACCGGCTCGGCACGTGATCGGGTCGTCGTCAACGGCGTCATCGAAATGGCTCGCTCGCTCGGTCTGTCGGTGGTCGCGGAAGGTGTCGAAAACGACCAGCAGCTAAGCTTGCTGGCCGCGGCTGGGTGCAATGTCTACCAGGGCTTCATATATTCCCCGCCTGTGAGCGTCGAAGCGCTGGCGCGATTGGCAAAAGGCCAAGGGGCTTAGGTGGCATTGCTTGTCGCGAGGTTCATCCTCCCGTCAGGCTTCGTGCCACCGCTTCCGCGACCTTGATGCCGTCTACCGCGGCCGAGAGAATTCCCCCGGCATAGCCGGCTCCCTCACCCGCTGGAAACAGGCGTGCCGTATTGAGGCTCTGGAAATCCTTGCCACGGGTAATTCGGACAGGCGATGACGTGCGCGTCTCGACGCCCGTCAGCATGGCATCCGGATGATCATATCCGGGAATCTGGCGGCCGAACGCGGGCAGGGCTTCGCGCAGTGCTTCGACGACAAAGTCAGGAAGGCAAGGTGCAAGGTCAGTCAGATGTATGCCCGGCCGGTACGACGGCATTACCTCGCCCAGTGCATCGGACGGTTGGCCCGCAAGAAAGTCGCCAACTCGCTGGCCTGGAGCGGCATAGGTCGATCCGCCCGCCACATAGGCCAGGGATTCCCAATGGCGTTGGAGTGCGATTCCAGCCAAGGGACTGCCAGGGTAATCACGCTCCGGCGTGATGCCGACAACAATGCCGGAATTGGCATTTCGTTCGTTACGCGAATATTGGCTCATGCCATTGGTGACGACGCGCCCGATCTCCGATGTCGCCGCGACAACCGTTCCGCCCGGGCACATGCAAAAGCTGTAGACGGTGCGGCCGTTTGAGCAATGATGCGACAGCGTGTAGGCGGCGGCGCCGAGATCGGGGTGGCCAGCGAATGTGCCGAAGCGGGCCTTGTCGATCCATGATTGCGGATGCTCGATCCGCAAGCCGAGCGAGAATGGCTTGGCTTCGATATGCACGCCCCGGTCGTGGAGCATGTGAAACGTGTCGCGCGCGCTGTGGCCGACCGCGAGGACGATATGATCGGCTTCGAGATAGTCCCCGGTGTGGAGATGGAGACCCCTGACATGGCGGGCGCCGTCGGCGCCGATCTCGATGTCGATGTCCTCGACGCGGTGTTCAAAGCGATACTCGCCGCCAAGCGCTTCGATGGTTTTGCGTAGGCTCTCGACCATCGTCACGAGGCGAAAGGTGCCGATATGAGGATGCGCCTCGGTCAAAATCTCGGGCGGGGCACCCGCCTTGACGAACTCGGTCAGCACTTTGCGGCCAAGAAACCGGGGATCCTTGATCTGACTGTAGAGCTTTCCGTCTGAGAATGTCCCTGCACCGCCCTCGCCGAACTGAACATTGGATTCGGGATTGAGGACTCCCCGGCGCCATAGGCCCCAGGTGTCCTTGGTGCGCTGCCTCACGACTTTGCCGCGATCCAGGATGATCGGCCTGAATCCCATCTGGGCGAGGATCAGGCCCACGAACAATCCGCAAGGCCCCGCGCCGACGACCACGGGTCGCGATCCGGCGTGGTTATCGGGTGCTTGCGCAACGAAGTGATATTCGGTGTCGGGTGTGGGTTGGACGTGGCGATCGTCATGGAAGCGCGCGAGGATTGCCGCTTCGTCCGCTAATGTGATGTCCACCGAATAGACCATGAGAATGGCCGATTTCCGCCGGGCGTCATTAGCTCGCCGGGCGATGGCGAACTCGAGAAGGGCGTCGCGTTCTATTTCCAACCGCGCGCAAATGGCGGCCGGTAACGCTTCTGGTGGATGATCGAGCGGGAGCTTCAGTTCGGTAAGGCGCAGCATGCGCGCGCTTTAGAGGTAATGTACGCAGAGTGCCATCGTCTTGGGCATCGATGCTGACGATCGACGCTTGGGTGCCTGTCATTCGGCAGGCGATGTGGCAGGTGAGAAGAGGTTCAATGCGCTATAAGGAGAGCGCTATGATCACCATCTATCACCTCGACCGATCGCGGTCCGAACGTCCGGTCTGGTTGATGGAGGAATTGGGTGGGCCATATAAGATCGAGCATTTCGATCGCCTCGAGACCTGGGAGGCGGAACCCGCGTACAAGAAACTGCACCCGCTTGGCTCATCGCCGGTAATCAGTGTCGATGGCACGATCATCGCGGAAAGCGGTGCGGTGGTTGAATATCTCGCCACGATGTGCGGGGGAGGGCGACTTGCGGTGAAGCCGGGCGCGGTCAATTATGCCGAATATCTCTTTTGGTTCCACTTTGCAGAGGCTTCGTTGATGCCGGAGGTCACGCGAGAGATCATGTCGGAAGCCGGCGGCGTTCCGCATGATAATCCCGGTCGCGAATATAGCCGTCAGCGCACTGCGAAATATCTGGCGCATGTCGAGGCGCGGCTTGGCGAGGCCCCATTTTTTGCCGGAGATGAGTTTACCGCCGCGGACATCATGATGACTTTCGTTTTCACGACCACGCGCTTGTTTACGCCACTCGACCTCGAAGCCTATCCAAAACTGCGAGCCTATCTTGAGCGGATCGAAGCGCGACCGGCCTATCAACGCAGCCAGCGAATTGCGGGGCCGAACCGGGATCGCCACGTGATGTGATCGACCTACGTATTGTTCCGATTTGTAACCTTGCGACGTTCGGCCCAGAATTGCGTTTCATTCAGCAATGCCCGGAAGGGCCGCAGGCTACAGGGGAAAATACATGAGCCATATCCAGCATGAACTTCACAGTGAGTTCCCCGATCAGGTCGAGACGCTGCACCTGCTGAAGGTTGGCAACCGTCATTTCCAGGGACTTGCAGATCGCTATCGCGATCTCAACAAGGATATTCACCGCATTGAATCCGGGATTGAAGGTGCTTCGGACGAACGCCTCGAGACGCTGAAGAAGGAACGCTTGAAGTTGCTCGACGATGTTGCGAAAATGATCGACGAAGCAAAGGTGGCCTGAGCCTCATGGCTGAAAACGATCGCATTGTGCTTGCACTGGAAACGCGTCTTTCCGAACTTCGCGGGCGGATTGCGGGGATCGATGATGAACTGCGCAAGCCATTGTCGGCGGATTCCGAGGAACAGGCTACCGATCTCGAAAATCAGGATGCCCTCGGCGGAGTGGAAGCAGCAGTGCTCCACGAGATTGGCCAGATCGAGGAAGCGCTCAAGCGGATTGCCGAGGGCAGCTACGGAATTTGCACCCAGTGCGGCGAGGATATCGCCCCCAAGCGTCTGGAGGCACTGCCGACCGCCACCCGCTGCATACAATGCGCCGCCTGAGTGCCCAATTTATCCCAGGATCTTCGCCAACCCCTTCGATAGTTGTAGTGCGCCGTGGATTCGCGCCTGTGGATCTGGCCAGCTTCGACTGATGACGAGCTTCGAATCCGGGCGTAGCTTGGCAGCGCCCTTGAGCCGCTCGACATAGGCGATCAACCCGGGAAGATCCGGGAAGCTGTCGTTCTGGAAGCTCACCAGCGCGCCCTTTGCGCCGATGTCGAGCTTTGCGATGCAGGCGGTGCGACAATTGAGCTTGGTCTCGATGATCGACAGCAGGTTTTGCGTCGCTTCGGGCAGTGGACCGAAGCGATCGATCATTTCCGCCGCGAAGCCGTCGATGCCGCGGCGGTCCTCGATCTCGTTCATGCGACGATAAAGGCCCATGCGCAGGTCGAGATCGGGCACGAAAGTGTCGGGGATGAGGATCGGCGCATCGACGGTTATCTGCGGCGACATCGACTCGCGCTTGCGCTCTTCGGCGATGCCGCTCGACTTCGCGTCGATGATCGCCTCTTCCAGCATCGATTGATAAAGTTCGAAGCCGACTTCCTTGATGTGGCCCGATTGCTCGTCGCCCAGCAGATTGCCAGCGCCGCGAATGTCGAGATCGTGGCTGGCGAGCTGGAACCCGGCGCCCAGCGTATCGAGATTGGAGAGGATATGGAGCCGCTTTTGCGCGGTGTCGGTCATGATGCCATTGGCTGGCGTCGTGAGGTAGGCATAGGCGCGGATCTTCGCACGGCCGACGCGACCCCTGATCTGGTAGAGCTGGGCAAGGCCGAACATGTCCGCGCGGTGGACGATGAGCGTATTGGCGCTTGGAATGTCCAGCCCGGATTCCACGATCGTGGTCGAGACCAGTACGTCGAATTGCTTGTCGTAGAAGGCAGACATCCGCTCCTCGACCTCGGTGGCGGCCATTTGCCCGTGCGCAACCACATAGTGGATCTCGGGAACCTCCTTGCGAAGAAATTCCTCGATTTCCGGGAGGTCCTTGATCCGTGGCGTGATGAAGAAGCTTTGCCCGCCACGATAATGCTCGCGCAGCAAGGCTTCGCGCACCACCACCGGATCCCACGGCGCCACATAAGTGCGCACGGCAAGTCGATCTACCGGCGGAGTCTGGATCACCGATAGCTCGCGAAGGCCCGACATCGCCATCTGCAGGGTGCGCGGGATTGGCGTGGCCGTCAGGGTAAGGACATGCACGTCCGCCTTGAGGTTCTTCAGGCGCTCCTTGTGCGTGACGCCGAAGCGCTGCTCCTCATCGACGATGACCAGCCCGAGGCGCTTGAATTCGATCGCCTTGGCGAGCAACGCGTGTGTGCCGATGACGATGTCTATCGTGCCGTCGGCAACACCCTCCTTTGTCTTCTTGGCTTCGGCAGCGGGAACGAGACGCGAGAGGCGGCCGACGTTGATCGGAAATCCCTGGAAGCGCTCCTTGAAGTTCGTGAAATGCTGGCGAGCGAGAAGCGTTGTCGGGCAAACCAGCGCGACCTGCATTCCCGCCATCGCGGCCACGAACGCGGCGCGCAGCGCAACTTCGGTCTTCCCGAAGCCGACATCGCCGCAAACGAGGCGGTCCATCGGTTTTCCGGCGGCGAGATCGTCCAGTACGTCGCTGATCGCGCGATCCTGGTCCTCCGTTTCCTGGTAGGGAAAACGATTGGCGAATTCGGGATAGGCGTGATCGATTTCGGCGACGTCAGCCGGACGCAGCGCGCGCTCGGCCGCAATCGCAATCAGATCGCCCGCAATTTCGCGGATGCGCTCCTTCATCCGGGCCTTGCGGGCCTGCCATGCAACTCCGCCCAGCTTGTCGAGCGTGACGCCCTCGCTCTCGGTGCCGTAGCGAGTCAGGACGTCGATATTTTCGACCGGGACGTAGAGCTTGTCGCCGCCAGCATAGGCGAGCGCGACGCAATCGTGCGGCGATTTGCCGACTGGGATCGACGTCAGGCCCTCATAGCGTCCGATGCCGTGATCGGCATGAACGACGAGATCCCCCGGCGATAGCGTGGCAAGTTCGTGGAGAAATGCGTCAGCGGATTTGCGACGCTTCTGGCGCCGGACAAGGCGATCGCCAAGCATGTCCTGCTCGGTGAGGAGCGCGACGTCCTTGGTCGTGAAGCCATGATCGAGTGGCAGGACCGCCAGCGCGGCGGGTCCGGCTGCCGACTTGCCCATCGCCTCCTGCCAGCTCTCGGCCTCGACGATGCGATCGAGATGATGGTCCTTGAGCAACCCCTTGAGACGCTCACGGGCCCCGATCGAATAGCTTGCAAGGATAACGCGGCGGCCTTGCTTTCCGAGCTGCGCGATATGCTCGACGACGGCGTCGTAGATATTGACGCCCTGGGTGCGCTCAGGCGCGAAATCGCGAGCGGATTCGACCGCAAAGTCGATGACGGTTGCGCTTTCATGCTCGTGGAATGCGGTGGCGAGATGAACGGGGCGGTCTGTTATCAACCCCGACCACTCGTCACGGCTGAGATAAAGCGCTTCGGTGGGCAGCGGTCGGTAGCTGCCAGGATCACTTGAACGCGCGCGAACGCGGTTGGCGTGATAGTCGGCGATCGCCTCGAAGCGCTGGTCGGCCGCCATGGTGCAGCCCACATCGCGAATGATGAGGTCATCGGCTGAAAGATGATCGAAAACCGTCGTCAGACGCTCCTCGAAGAGGGGTAGCCAATGCTCCATTCCTGCAAGGCGGCGACCGTCCGAAACAGCCTGGTAGAGCGGGTCGCCGGTCGCGGTCGCGCCGAAGGTCTCCCGGTAACGGCTGCGGAAACGCTTGATGCTCTCCTCATCGAGCAGCGTTTCGGAAGCGGGAAGGAGGGTGAAGCTGTCGATGCGATCGACAGTGCGTTGGTCCGCTGGATCGAAACGGCGGATGCTCTCGATTTCGTCGCCGAAAAAATCGAGCCGAAGCCCGAGGTTTTCACCTGAAGGAAAGAGATCGACCAGCGCTCCGCGAATGGCGAATTCGCCGGCGTCTGCTACTGTATCGGTGCGGACATAGCCGTTGGCCTGGAGCAGGCTCGCGAGCTTGTCGCGGTCGATGCGTTCGCCGGGTGCAAGGCGCGCGACGAGCTGTCGGATACGGAATGGCGTGAGTGTGCGTTGGGTGACTGCGTTGATCGTGGTCACCAGCAATTGCGGACCGGCGGGCTTCGTTTGGAGCGCGTGCAGGGCGGCAAGGCGATCCGAAGACGAACGAAGCGAGGGCGACGCGCGATCGTAAGGCAGGCAGTCCCACGCTGGCAGCTGGTGGATTTCGAGTTCGGGTGCGAAATAGGCAGCTGTGTCCGCGATCCCACGCATGGCAAGATCGTCGGGCGCTATGAACACGGCACGGCCCTTGGCGGCGCGCGCGAGATCAGCGAGCAGCCAGGGGAGGAAACCCGCCGCGATCCCGCCGAGGGTGAGCGGCGTACTCGCCTTGAGGATGCGCTGGAGGTCGATCATCGCTTCAGCGCGCGATCGGGATGTAATCGAGCTTCTTCATCTGCGCCATCAAAGCGTGCTCGAACTTGTCGGGTACGGGCTGCGTCCCGATCGCCCAGGCCATGATATCAACGTCCTCCTCATGGAGCAGGGCTTCATACCATTCCATTTCCGCATCGGACCAACCGGCCGAATTGCGATCGAAAAAGCCCCCGATCAGCAGGTCGGCTTCCTTCGTGCCCCGATGCCAGGATCGGAACTGCAGGCGTTTCAGTCGGTTGGCGCGATCCATCGGGTCGTTTCCCATGCAAATGACAATAGCCGGCGGGTGCTGGCGGCGCCCGTCGGCTGTGTCTAGAAGGGACCCGATAGACATGCGGCCAACGATTCTCAATCCGATCTTCGCTGAAGTGGAGGCGCTCAAGGGCATTGGCCCTGGCGTCGCGAAGCCGCTCAAGAAACTCGGTATCGCCCGCGTGGTCGATTCACTGTTCCATTTGCCCACGGGAACGGTCCTTCGCCACAACGTCGCGGCCCTGAAACCTTCCGATTCAGGCAGCAATGTCATCGTGATGCTGACCCCGATCGAATATCGCGCCGGCCGCAGTCCGCGAGCGCCATTCCGGGTTGAGGCCCTGGATGGCGAAGGTACTCATGTCAGCCTGGTTTATTTCGGGCGCAACAGCGGATGGGCGCGCAAACTCTTTCCGCTGGGCGAGCCGAAAATCGTCTCCGGGAAACTGGAGGGCTATGGCGACAGCCTCCAGATTATACATCCGGATCATGTGCTCGAACCGGCCGAGGCAGCGACGCTGCCGGTGCGCGAGCCGGTCTATCCCTTGTCCGAAGGCATGACCAACCGGCGGATGGCGATGCTTGCGGCACAGGCGCTGGAGCGGGTTCCGCAACTGCCGGAATGGATCGAGGCGAGCCTGCTGGCTCGACACGGCTGGCCGACATGGAATGAAGCGATCGAGCGCGCTCACGCCGATCCTGGGGATGGCAAGGCGCGGGAGCGGCTTGCCTATGACGAGGTGTTTGCCAACCAGCTTGCACTGACATTGGTGAGGGCATCGTCGCGGAAGCGACGTGGCGTGCCGCTTAATGGCGACGGACGACTGCGTGACGCTCTGCGGCTGCCATATTCCCCGACGGGCGCGCAACGCCGCGCGATCGCCGAGATTGAGGGTGACATGCGGCAGCGGGCGCCAATGCTCAGGCTGCTCCAGGGCGATGTCGGTTCGGGCAAGACGCTCGTTGCGCTGATGTCACTCCTTGCGGCGGTCGAAGCGGGTGCGCAGGGTGCGCTGCTCGCACCAACGGAAATTCTCGCACGCCAGCATTATGACAATTTGACTCGAATGCTGGCGGGCCTGCCGGTAACGGTCGCGGTGCTGACTGGCCGCGAAAAGGGCAAGGTGCGTGAATCGGTACTGATGGATCTTGCCAGCGGGAAGATCGATATTCTCATCGGCACCCATGCCATCTTCCAGGATAGCGTGGGCTACAAGCGATTGGGTCTGGCGGTTGTCGATGAGCAGCATCGCTTCGGCGTCGCGCAACGGTTGATGCTGGCAGCAAAGGCGGATCAGCCCCCGCATCTTCTGGTGATGACAGCGACCCCGATCCCGCGGACGCTGACGCTCAGTCAATATGGCGAAATGGACGTCAGCCGCCTCGATGAGATGCCTCCCGGTCGTCAGCCGATCGAGACTCGCGTGATGTCGGCGGATCGCCTCGATGAGATCGTCGAGGCGCTCGGACGCCACATTTCCGGCGGGGGCCAGGCATATTGGGTGTGTCCGCTCGTCGAGGAGAGCGAGACCAGCGACCAGGCCGCCGCCGAGGCGCGCGCGGCTGGGCTGAAACTACGCTTTGGAGACCGCGTGGGCTTGGTCCATGGCCGAATGAAGGGCCCTGAGCGCGATGTAGTGATGGCTGATTTCGCTGCGGCCCGAACGTCAGTGGTGGTCGCGACGACGGTCATCGAAGTTGGCGTGGATGTGCCCAATGCCACGCTCATCATAATCGAGGGTGCGGAGCGATTCGGATTGGCCCAGCTCCACCAGTTGCGCGGCAGGGTAGGACGAGGCGAGGGACATTCGGTATGCCTGCTCCTGCGCGGAAGCCTGCTTGGCGAAACGGCGCGCGCGCGCCTTGCGCTGATGCGCGAGACGAATGACGGTTTTCGAATTGCGGAGGAGGATCTGCGCCTCCGCGGGCCGGGTGAAATCCTGGGTACCCGGCAATCGGGCGAGGCCGGGTTCCGGCTGGCCGATGCCGAGCATGTCAATGCGCTGATCGGCCCGGCGACG
Organism: Sphingomonadaceae bacterium; assembly: GCA_947476425.1. Taxonomy (GTDB): domain Bacteria; phylum Pseudomonadota; class Alphaproteobacteria; order Sphingomonadales; family Sphingomonadaceae; genus CANJQJ01. Next base: position 16,955 of record CANJQJ010000017.1, read on the forward strand.
GCGGACGCCCGCCTGCTGATCGATCGCGATGGCGGACTGGAGGCAAAACGCGGCCAGGCAGCCCGGATCGCGCTCTATTTGTTTGAACGGGATGCCGCAGTCGCGCTGTTGCACGGCGGCTGACCGGCACCGAGCCTCATCAAGTGGCGAACCAGTTCAAGTGTGAACGCTTGTGGATTGCCAGTTGGGCTTTGCAGTCTTGATCGCGTCCAACGTGCGCGTGAAATCGGTTTCGTCGAGCGGGATGTCGAAGGAACAGCCGATGCGGCCGCCGAGTCCCCATACGGCTTTAGCTCCGACATTCCCTGCAGAAGGAAGGAGAATCTTGATGTTCGTGCCCTCGGCGACGGTCTCCGCCGTGCGAACCATGAAGCCGTGAGTCGAGATGTTGACGAGCTGAGCGCTGATCCCGGATTTCTTGCCGACAGTGAGGTTGGTTCTGAGGAATACCTCGACCCGCTCGGAACGTCTCTGGTCGCTAAAGTCTGACTTTTCAGTACTTTGTGGCATTATATTTCTCCGTCCGAATGCTTGCGACCCAGTCGGAACTTTCGATGCATATCATTTACAAAATATGGCTCGAATATCGTTAACAGCACTAGCTAGGGTTATCGCGTAGATCAGGTCAAAATACCATGCATTTTCTTCCCGGCTGAGATGCGCACGGTTTGCCCGGTCATGGTTATCACATGGAATTCGTCGACAATTTTTTCCGCGTCGACCCGCGCGCCACCCCCCTTGATGAGGCGCCGTGCTTCGCCCTTTGAACCGCAAAGGCCCAATCCAACCAGCGCATCGACCAGCGCAATGCTTCCGTCGCTGGTCTGCAAGGTGGGCAGCGAAGCGCCCGAGGTGCCCTCCTCGAAGGTACGTCGTGCCGTCTCCGCGGCTTGTGCGGCGGCTTCCGGTCCACGGCAAAGCGCCGTTGCGGCCGTAGCGAGAATCTTCTTCGCCTCATTGATTTCCGCACCGTCGAGCGCTTCCAGCCGTGAGATTTCGTCGAGTGGCAGGTCAGTGAACAAGCGGAGAAAACGACCGACATCGCGATCGTCGGTATTTCGCCAGAATTGCCAATAATCATAAGCGGGCAGGCTGTCCTCATGCAGCCATACCGCGCCCGACGCAGTCTTGCCCATCTTGCCGCCGTCGGCCGTCGTGATCAGCGGCGTGGTCAGGCCGAAGAGCTCCTTGCCGTCGACGCGACGGGTGAGATCGATGCCATTGACGATATTGCCCCACTGGTCCGATCCCCCCATCTGGAGGCGGCATCGGAAGCGGCGCGACAACTCGAGGAAGTCATAGGCCTGGAGGATCATGTAGTTGAATTCGAGGAAGGAGAGCGGTTGCTCGCGTTCCAGCCGGATCTTGACCGAGTCGAATGCCAGCATCCGGTTGACGGAGAAATGGCGGCCGAAATCGCGCAGGAACGGTATATATTCAAGCTGGTCGAGCCACTCCGCATTGTCGATCATGACGGCATCGGAGGGGCCGTCGCCGAAAGTCAGAAAGCGTTCGAATATGCGCTTGATCGAGGCGATATTGCCTTGGATGGCCGCATCGTCGAGCAATTTGCGGCTCTCGTCCTTGCCTGAAGGATCGCCGACCTTGGTGGTGCCGCCGCCCATCACGACAATCGGCTTGTGTCCGGTCTGCTGGAGCCGGCGCAGCATCATGATCTGTACCAGGCTGCCGACATGAAGTGACGGCGCGGTCGCGTCGAAGCCGATATATCCCGGGATCGATCCGGCGACTGCAAGCGCATCGAGGCCCGCCGCATCGGTGAGCTGGTGGATATAGCCGCGCGCGTCGAGCACGCCTAGGAGATCGGAGCGATGTTGTGTCATAACGCGGCGGCGCTTAGCACGGCCAATTGGTGCTTGCACAGCCGTTCGTCCCTGGCGCAGTCGAGGGGCACGGCGCAGCGTATCTCGATTTCGCTCGATACGAACGGGGTTATTGGTTGGTGGGTGAGATGCTTCTTGCAGTCGGATTGATGTCGGGCACGTCGCTCGATGGAATCGATGCCGCTCTGATCGAGACAGATGGCGAAGGCCATGTCCGACCGCTCGCCTTTCGCTACGAGCCTTGGTCCGACTCCGCGCGACGGACCCTGCGCACCGCGGCGGAACGTGCGCTCCTGCTTGATCGACCGAGGCCCACGACTGAAACGCAGATCGCAGAGACTCTGGTGACGCGAGGCCACATCCTCGCGGTGCGCAAGCTCCTTGTCGATGCCGGGCTGAAGCCTGATGCGATCGACGTCGTCGGGTTTCACGGCCAGACGATTGCGCATCGGCCGGATCGAGGTTGGACCTGGCAGCTCGGCGACGGGGCGGCAATGGCGCAGGCGCTCGGCATTGTCGTCGTCAACGACTTCCGGTCCGATGACGTGGCAGCGGGCGGGCAGGGCGCGCCACTGCTACCCGTCTACCACCAGGCATTGGCGGCTGGACTGGAAGGCCCGGTTGCGTTGCTCAATCTCGGTGGCGTCGCCAATATCACCTGGATAGGCGAAGACGGCGCGCTTCTCGCATTCGATACGGGCCCAGCCAACGCGTTGATCGACGACTGGGTCGCATCGCAAACCGGTGCTTCCTTTGATGCTGACGGCGCGCTCGCTGGGACGGGGCAGGTCGATGAGGCGGTCCTCAGGTCCATGCTCGATCATCCTTTCTTCGACGCGATGCCGCCCAAATCACTCGATCGGGCGGATTTTACGATCGAGCCGGTGAAGGGCCTCGCTGCTGCTGATGGCGCAGCAACGCTCACGGCATTCACGGCCTGTGCGGTGATGCGCGGGCTTGAGATGCTGCCGGAAAAGCCAAGGCGGCTGATTGTCGCGGGCGGCGGTCGCCTCAATCCGACTCTGATGGCGATGATCGGTGATGCTTGCGCCGTCACGCCGGAGCCGATCGAGGCCTTGGCCGGTAACGGAGATGCCACGGAGGCGGAAGGCTTCGCCTATATGGCGGTAAGGCGGCTGAAGGGCCTGCCGATCAGCTTTCCGGGGACGACCGGGGTACCGCAACCGATGACGGGTGGGGTGCTGCACCAGCCTTGAAGCAGGAGGCCCGGAAGGTTCAGTTCTTGCGACTCAACGTCCGCATCGCCTCCTCGAGGCCCGCCAGCGTCAATGGATACATGCGATCGTTCATCAGTCCGCGAATCAGTTTTCCTGATTGTGAGTAATCCCAATGGCGCTCGGCTTCCGGATTGAGCCACACCGCCGCTGGATAGATTTTTGCCATTCGATCCAGCCACACCGCGCCGGGCTCCGGGTTCAGATGCTCCACCGAACCGCCCGGCTGGGTGAGTTCATAGGGACTCATCGCCGCGTCACCGACGAAGATCAGCTTATAATCATGGCCATATTTGTGAAGGATATCCCAGGTAGGAATGCGCTCGCTGTATCGGCGGCGATTATCTTTCCACACGCTCTCATAGACGCAGTTGTGGAAATAGAAGAATTCGAGATGCTTGAATTCGGTTGTCGCCGCCGAAAAAAGCTCTTCACAGATCTTGATATGAGGGTCCATCGATCCCCCGACATCGAGGAACAGCAATAGCTTAACCGCATTGTGCCGCTCCGGACGCATGCGGATGTCGAGCCAGCCCTGACGGGCCGTACCGTCGATGGTGCCATCCATGTCGAGTTCGTCGGCGGCACCTGTCCGTGCAAAGCGGCGCAGGCGCCGAAGCGCGACCTTGATATTGCGCGTGCCGAGCTCGCGATCCGCGTCGAGATTGCGAAACTCTCGCTTATCCCAAACCTTGATGGCCCGCTTTTGCTTGCTTTCCCCACCAATGCGAATCCCTTCAGGATTGTATCCCGAGTGGCCGAACGGGGAGGTGCCTCCTGTGCCGATCCATTTACTGCCGCCTTCGTGGCGCGCTTGCTGTTCTTCGAGCCGCTGCTTGAGCGCAGCCATGATTTCTTCCCAGCTACCCAGCGCCTCGATCTTAGCCATCTCTTCTGGAGTGAGATGCTTCTCGGCGACAGCGCGAAGCCACTCCGAAGGGATCTCGGCATTCTGCTCCCCGAGGTTTGCGATCAGGCCATTGAAGACCTTAGAGAAAACCTGGTCAAACCGATCCAGGAGCGCTTCGTCCTTCACATAGATTGCGCGTGCCAGATAATAGAATTCCTCGGGGCTGCGCTCGATGATGTCGGCGTCCAGCGCCTCGAGGAGCAACAGATGTTCCTTGAGGGAGGCGGAAATGCCTGCGGCGCGCAGTTCGTCGAGAAGGTTCAGGAGCATGATGCTTCATCCGATTTTTACGCCTTCAGTGCAATTCTTGTTGCGTTGCGACATAAATTCGTCATTCTGGGTGCGGTGGAGATGTTGAATTGAAACATGAACCTCTCGCTAACAGGCTGATTTCCAATCTTGGAGAGCAAACCGGAGCGCTTGCATTGCGATGCAGCGAAACGGCTGGATTCGTCGCGCAGGTCAGTCGTCGGATCGAAGAAGATCATGGTCGGCTTGAGATGCTCAACCAGAGTGTCGACAAGCTTGCCTTCCAACAGAGCCGGGCCAACATAGCCGCCGACGAAATCAGGCAAGTCGCGCATCATGCCACCACGATCGTCGGGGAAAGCCAATTGGGGGTGTCATCGGCGCTCGGTGAAATCGGAGGCCTGATCGATGAGGTCGTCCGGATGGGCGACGAGGTGGCAGGGTTCGCGGATTCGATCGAGCAGGTCGCTACGATATCCGGAAAACTTAACGCGATCAGCCGTCAGACCTCGATTCTCGCGATCAACGCGTCGATCGAGGCCGCGCGGGCCGGCGAGGGCGCGAGCGGTTTCGCGGCGGTGGCGGCTGAGGTCAAGCGCCTCGCACGGGATGCCAGCGAAGCCACCAAGCTGGTGTCGGGCAATATCGCCCAGCTCGAGGATCGCGCGCGGCGGGTGCTCACCGATCTTCATGCCGGCGCCGAGCGTGGCCGAGCTGCTCGCGAACGTGCTGGGGCCATTTCCGGCGCGTTGGAGGTTATCTCGGAAATGATCGCCCGGTTCGATCGAAGCAGTGCGGCGATCGAGAATATTGGGGAGCAGGTCACGCGCAACGTCGATACACTGGGCGAAGGGTTGGATAATTTCGCCCAGACGACCGCCAAGAATCTCGCTCAGCTCGGGGTCGCGCGCGAACGGCTCGATGAGCTTGAATCGGTCTCCAATCGAATGTTCAACCAGATCGGTCACAGCGGCATCGAAACCGCGGACACGCCCTTCATTCATATGGCGCTATCTGGCGCGCAGTCCCTGGCCGATCGAATCAAGGCGGCCCTGGAGCGCGGGGAAATCGATGCCGAGGCGCTGTTCGATACCGGCTACGCTGCTATCGAGGGCACCGATCCGGTGCAGTTCGTTACGCGCTTCGTACCCTTTGCCGACGCGCACTTGCGTCACATGCTTGATGCTGAAACGGCGCGTGACGAGCGCATCGTCGGCTGCTGCCTGGTAGATCGAAACGGCTATCTGCCCACGCATATCAGTTCGCGCAGCCTGCCCCAGCGATCCGGCGATCCTGCTGGGGTTGGTCCTGCACGGATTTTGGGCCTGCCGTGGTTAAGAAATCGTAAAGATGCCGCGATTGGTGGGTGGGGATATCTAACGCGCTTCCGGCCCCAGCGCTGGATCCACGTCGCGCGGCCGGGTAAACCACTCCAGCCTGCCCTGGCCCGCGCGCACGTCCGCCCAACGGTCGACATCGAACCGGATTTCGGCAAGCGCTGCGGTTGGATATTTCTCCTCGACAGCATCGCGCGCATCGTCGCCTGCCACGTCGGGAACGAGCATCAACACGAGATCCTCGAAGCCCGGATTATGGCCGACAAGCAGCAGGCTTTCGGCAGTGTCGGGCGCGTCCTGGATCACTTCGAGCAGCGACTGCGCCGATGCCAGATAGACTCGCTTGTCCCACATTGGCGCCATCGTCTCGCCATAGCCGATCGCGAAATGCTCGATCGTCTCGACCACGCGAATTGCAGGCGAACCGATAATCAGGTCGAAATGAATGCCGTGATCGCGAAGCCATTTGCCCATCACTTCGGACGCATGTTTCCCGCGCTTGTTCAGCGGACGATCGAAATCGCGCGAGACTGGATCGTCCCAACCGGATTTGGCATGGCGGAGCAGGGTCAGCGTCTTCATTTCGGCCACTGATGCCTCAAAGCCGTGACGGAGGAAAGACAGGATTCTTCCTCCCCGTTATCTGGAGGCTCGCGCGACGTATTGCCCGCTCACTCCGTCATCCCGGCGCCCCCTCTTCGTCATCCCGACGAAAGTCGGGATCCATGGGACCCACAGGTCTCGCGATCGTACGACCACCGTATCGTGGATCCCGGCGTCCGCCGGGATGACGAAAGCAGGAATGACGGAGGCTTCGATGACGATTCAAATGGTCCAACACCAACGTCAAACCCCCGAAAACGGCAACCCGGCACCCTCTCCCGCAAACGCCGTCCCATCGACTTCCCCGCTCTCCCGCGTGTCGCGCGATGCCGCGATTATCCGCGCCGCCTCGTCGAGCGTCACCCGCCGGATCGGCACGCCTACCGGAAACGCATTGAGCAGGCGCATAGGCAGGGCAGGCGACAGGATCACGAAATGGCCATGGTCGCCGGCGCGGCGGATCAGGCGCCCAAATCCCTGCGCCAGCCTGGCGCGGACGATGCGGTCGTCGTGCGCTGAGCCGCCGCCCGCTGCGCGACGCGCGGCATGGAGTACGGTCGGCCGCGGCCATGGCACGCCTTCCATGACGACGAGCCGCAGCGAATGCCCCGGCACGTCGACGCCGTCGCGGAGCGCGTCGGTGCCGAGCAGCGAGGCGTGGTGTTCGTCGCGGAAGATGTCGATCAACGTGCCCGTGTCGAGCGGATCGACATGCTGCGCGAAAAGCGGCAGCCCATCGCGTGCCAGCCGGTCGGCAATGCGTGCGTGAACCGCCTTGAGCCGCTGGATCGCGCTGAACAGGCCAAGCGCACCGCCGCCCGCCGCCGCGATCAGCTTGGCATAGGCGCCGGCAAGGCCTGCTATATCGCCGCGTCGAACGTCGGTGACGATCAGCACTTCGGCCTGGCGGCCATAGTCGAACGGGCTGGGCGCGGCGAAATGCGTTGCGCCATGGTCGAGATGGGCGGCACCCGTGAGCGCGTCCGCATCGTCCCAGCCCTGCGCGCCGCGCAGCGTTGCCGAAGTTACGATCACGCCATGCGCCGGCTGGAGTACGGTCTCGGCGAGCGGTCGCGTCGGATCGAGCCAGTGGCGATAGATGCCGATGTCATATTCGCGACCCTCGACTCGATCGACGGCAAGCCAATCGACGAAGTCGGGATCGGCGGGGCCGCCAAGCCGGCTGAGCAGCGCAATCAGTCCGCCCAACAGGTTGCAGCGCACGCTCAGTCCAGCGATTGCGCCCTCGACGCGGGCGCGGGCAGGGCCGTCGAGCCAGTCGGGCGCGTCCGCCATCACTGCTTCGAGACGCTGGCCAAGCCGGGTCAGCGGCCGAACCAATGCTTCGAGCGCCTCGATCGCAGGACCGGCGGCGGCGATCAGGCCGCCGTCGAGCTCGGCCGCTTCGGTTTCGAGGCCATAACCGGCATCCTGCGCGCTGGCGCGGGAATAGACCGTGGCGCGCACCGCCGCGATGAGCTTTTCGAGCGGCCCCAGCGGCACCCCCTCAGCGATCCGGCCAAGCCATGCATCGGCGGGGAGGTCGCTTGCGGCGGCGGTTGCGGCGAGGATCGCGTCCTCGCCTTCCGCATCATAGGAGGCCATGTCGGACAGCCGCGCCGCAAGCCCGCGCCGTCGGCCGCGTGCCTTCTTCTCGGGCCCCATGATCCAGCGGCGCAGTTCGATCAGCTCCTGCCCGGTCAGCGCGATCGAGAAGGTCGAATCAGCGGCATCGAAAAGATGATGGCCTTCGTCGAACACCAGTCGCGACAAGGGCTGGTCGCGGCGTTGGGCGAGGATCATCATCAGCGCATGGTTCGCGATCACGAGATCGGCATCCGCCGACGCGCGTGCGGCGCGTTCGATGTAGCATTTCCGGTAGTGCGGGCAACCCGCATAGACGCACTCGCCGCGCCGGTCGGTCAGCGCCGTCGAGCCTGCCTTGCGGAACAGGGTCGGCAGCCAGCCGGGCATGTCCCCGCCGATCATGTCGCCGTCGCGGCTATAGGCAGCCCAGCGCGCGGTCAGTTGCGCGAGGATCGCCGCGCGGCCGGTGAACCCGCCTTGCAGCGCGTCTTCGAGGTTGAGCAGGCAGAGGTAGTTTTCGCGTCCCTTGCGGATCACCACCTTGCGGGCGCGGACGATCGGGTCGGGCCAGATACGCTGCGTTTCGCGGTCGAGCTGGCGTTGCAGTGCCTTGGTGAAGGTCGAGATCCACACCGTGCCGCCAGCATCCGCCGCCCAGCGCGCTGCGGGGGCGAGATAGCCAAGCGTCTTGCCGATGCCGGTCCCGGCCTCGGCGAGCAGCATATGGGGTTGGCCGTCCGGCCCGCGCGGCGCAAAGGCGCGCATCGCCGCGATCGCATAGTCACGCTGTCCGTCGCGAACTTCAGCGCCCTTGCCAAGCATCGCGGCGAGATCCCGTGTGACCGTCGCCTCATCGATGCGGACAGTACGTGGCGGGGTGCGCTGGCCCTTGTCCTCCCATTCGGGGAGCCGCGAAAACAGCCAGCGCTCGGCCTTGTCGGGCATGGCGAGCCGATCGAGCACCGCCGGCGTCCACGGCCAATTCAACCGCGAAAGCGCCTGCGCGGCCGTCCAGGCGCCCTCGCGTTCGGGCCAGTCCGGGGCTTCAAGCCGGTCGAGCAACGCCATTGCAGCGCGTATCAGGAAGGCGGAGGCCGCAGCGTCGTTCGCTGGCGGCTCGATGCCGAGCGCACGCGCGAAGCCGGCTGGCGTCGGCACGACGAAACGCGCCGGATGGACGAAGGCGAAAAGTTCGAGGAGGTCGAGCCCGGAGAGCTCGCTCAATCCGAGCCGGGCCGCGACAAGCGGGGCGTTGAGCAGGATCGTCGGGGCATCGGCGGCGCGCGCAATCGCTTCGCCACGGCCAACCGGCCGCACATCGCCATTGGGCTGCGCGATCCACATGCCGCCATGCGTGGCGTGGAGCGCTGGGTAGGGCAGGGAGGCGATCACCTTTCCCTGCTAGCGCAGATCCTCGCGCCGGGGAACAAATAGTGTACCCGGATTGCGCCGGATAGCGTGCTTCAGGCGGCCCGGCGACCGAACCCGGCCTGCGGGCGAACCGTGGCCGCGCCGATATAGGCCCGCATCGGCGGAGCCTCGAGCGCGACGCGGGTCTTCGACATGATATCGTGAAGCGGACCGCTCGAGATCGGATATTCGAAGCGAACGCCCATGCGATCGACCTCGTCCCACATCACTCGCGCGTAGATGGTCTGGTCGTTGAAATCGATCTGGAATCGCGTGCCCTGCGGGAAGCTCGCGCCGACAATCTGCGCGCCGCCCGAGGACAAGTCGATGATTCGACCCTCCTTCATCTCAAGCACGGTGACCATCGAGACGCTCAGGTCGGTCTCGAAACGCTGTTGTGTGCGATTCTCGTTCATGCGTCGCTCCTTCGATGGCGCATATCAACACAAGGCGGTTAACATTCCGAAAATCACGTTACGGTTTCCAATCTTAATGCTTTCGTTCCGCGCTCGGCAGGCGGTGGCGACGAAAGGGGCTTAAAGCGCGCGCCGCTTGCCGCTAAGGGGTTCGCCCTATGAGCATTCCGACAAAAGACGAACTCCGCGCCGCCGCGCTGGTCTCCAAGGCCTGGCCTTATGAGGAAGCGCGCAAGCTGCTCAAGCGCTACGAGAAGGGCGCGCCTGCGAAGGGGCATGTCCTGTTCGAGACCGGCTATGGTCCGTCGGGCCTGCCGCATATCGGCACGTTCAACGAAGTGCTGCGCACGACGATGGTTCGCCGCGCGTTCGAAACGCTCTCGGATATCCCAACTCGCCTCGTTGCGTTCAGCGACGACATGGACGGGCTGCGCAAGGTCCCCGATAATGTGCCGCAGCAGGAAATGCTGCAGCAATATATCGGAATGCCGCTCACCGGCGTGCCCGATCCGTTCGGTAAGTTCGAAAGTTTCGCGCATCATAACAATGCGATGCTGCGCGAATTCCTCGATCGCTTCGGGTTCGAATATGAATTCGTCTCGGCCACCGACCAATATCGCGCCGGCCGCTTCGACGAGACGCTGAAGGCGATCCTCGAACATTTCGATGCGATCATGGGCGTGATGCTGCCAACGCTTCGCAAGGAACGCCAGGCCACCTACTCGCCGGTAATGCCGGTCTCGCCAAAGACTGGCCGCGTGTTGCAGGTCCCGGTCACCGTCGTCGACGCCCGCGGCGGCATCGTCCGCTTCACCGACGAGGATGGCGAGACGATCGAGCAGAGCGTCTTCGGCGGCAAGGCCAAGCTTCAGTGGAAGGTCGATTGGGCGATGCGCTGGGTCGCGTTCGGGGTCGATTACGAGATGTCGGGCAAGGATCTCATCGATTCGGTCACGCAATCCTCGAAGATCGCGCGCGTTCTCGGCACCCGCCCGCCCGAGGGCTTCACCTACGAGATGTTCCTCGACGAGAATGGCGAGAAGATCTCCAAGTCCAAGGGCAATGGCCTCAGCCTCGAGCAATGGCTGACCTATGGACCGCAGGAGAGCCTGTCCTTCTACGCCTATCGCGAGCCCAAGAAGGCCAAGCAGCTTCATTATAGCGTGATCCCGCGCGCGATCGACGAATATCGGCAATTCCGCGCCAATTATGACTCGCAGCCGATCGAGCAGAAGCTCGGCAATCCGGTCCACCATATCCACAACGGACCACCCCCCGCCGAGACGCTGCCGATCAGTTTCGGCCTGCTGCTCAACCTCGTCGGCGTCCTTGGCGCTGCCGAACGCGACATCATCTGGGGCTATGTCCGCAACTATGTCGCCGACGCGAGCCCCTCACGCTATCCGGCGCTCGACGAGCTGATCGGCCACGCCATCGCCTACCACCGCGATTTCGTCGCCCCGACGCTCGAGCGCCGCAAGGCGACCGGCATCGAGCCCGGCGCGCTCGCCGATCTCGACGCCCGCCTGTCGACCCTCCCAGCCGACGCCGCGCCTGAAGCGATCCAGAACGAAGTCTACGAAGCCGGCAAGGCGGCTGGTTTCGAAAATCTGCGCGATTGGTTCAAGGCGCTCTACGAAACCCTGCTCGGCTCCTCGCAAGGCCCCCGCATGGGCAGCTTCATCGCCCTCTACGGCATCGCCAATACGCGGAGGCTGATCGCCGAAGCGCTGGGGTAAGTCGGACGAGGTGCCCGCGCTTCCGACTCCCCTCCCTGGCAGGGAGGGGCTGCCTTCTGACTCCCCTCCCTGCCAGGGAGGGGTTGGGGGTGGGTCGAACGGTCGGGCTTGGAGCGAGGTCTTTTGGCGCGCCGATCGCGCGCACCCACCCCAACCCCTCCCTTGTCAGGGAGGGGAGTCACAGAATGAGGATCCCCCCAAACACTCACACCAATCCCGACCGGATCCCCCGCGAACCAATCCCCGCTTCATGCGTTCACTCGCCTAGTCCACCCCCCTTTCGGACTGGCGGCTGGCAGCAATGCGAACCGCCGGCCGCGCTACCGCAAGGCAGCGCGGCCACGGGGCGTTATTTCCTCGCGGCGATCCAGTCGCCGATTTTCGCTTCAAGCACGGTCATCGGCAGCGCCCCGGTATCGAGCACCTCATTGTGGAACGCCCGGATGTCGAAGCGATCGCCAAGCTCGGCCTGCGCCTTCGCCCTGAGCCTCAGCAGCGTGAGCTGGCCGATCTTGTACGCCAGCGCCTGCCCCGGGATGGCGATGTAGCGCTCGACCTCGGTGCGAGCGTCATTGGCGCTCATGCCGCTGTTATCGAGCATATACTTGATTGCCTGGTCGCGACTCCAGCCCTTTGCGTGCAGCCCGCTGTCGACCACCAGCCGCATCGCGCGAAGCATCTCGTCGTCGAGCCCGCCGAAGCGCTGGTAGGGGTCGGTCTCCATGCCGAGCGGCCCCCACAGCGTCTCCGCATAGAGCGCCCAGCCCTCGACATAGGCAGTATTGCCGCCAAAGCGCATGAAGCTCGGCAAGGCCGCATCCTCCTGCGCGATGCTGATCTGGAAATGATGTCCCGGCACGGCCTCGTGGAGATAAAGCGTCTCGGCGCCGATTTTCGAGCGCGAAGGCAGGTCGTAGGCGTTGTAGTAGAATATTCCCGGCCGCGATCCGTCCGGCGTGCCCTGCTGGTACGAGCCCCCGGCATCGGTCTTCTCGCGATAGGCTGGAACCGCGCGGATTTCGAGTGGCGCCTTGGGCAGTACCGAGAACAGCTCCGGCACGCGTGCATCGACTCGCTTGCCGATCGCGATGAATTCGTCGCGCATCTCGTCGCGGGTCTTGTATTTGAAGCGCTGGTCCTTGCGCAGATAGGCGAAGAACTGTGGCAACGTGCCCTTGAATCCAGTCGTCGCCTTGATCTTCTCCATCTCGCCCTTGACCCGGGCGACCTCGCTCAGGCCGAGATTATGGACTTCGTCGGCCGAAAGCGGCAGCGTCGTGTTCTGCTCGATCAGATAGGCGTATAGCCTGTCGCCGCCCTTCATGGCGGAAAGGCCGACGCCGTCGCGCGCGACGGGCAGATATTCGGTCTTCAGGAAATCGCGAAGCCGCTTGTCGACCGGGATCAGCTCGTCGCGGATCTGCGCGGCATAGGCCGCCTTCAGCCGGGCCTGGTCCTCGGCGGGAATGCTGACCGGGAATTTGCGCACCGGTCCGTAGAATGTCGATCCCTCGATGCCTTGCGCGATCTGGGTATCGAGTTGTTCGATCATGTTGCGAACGACGAGCTTTGGCTGGAGGACGCCAGACGCCATCCCCTCCCGGAAGCGCCCGATCGCGGCATCGATCAGCGCGACATATTGATGATTGCGCTTGAGGTTGTTGTCATAGTCCAACGCGCTCGTGAACGGCGCTGCGCCCTGGCCCGATGCGATGTCCGGGTAGAACACCTGGAAGCCGAAGAAATGATCGAGCGGGCGAACGGCGGTAAGCGCGAGCATGTCGGGCTGGTAACCCCGCAACGCGATCCCGGTCTGCCACTTGAACACATCATAGGCGATCTGGTTGACCGTGCTCAGTTGCGATCGATCGATCGTCGCCAGGTTCCGCAGATCGGATTCCGCGGCGGCGCGCTCCCCGGCGAAATAAGCGTCGCTGATATAATCGCCAAGCCGATCGGCGTAGCGAATATCACCGCGATAGAGTGCATTGATCGGATTGCGCTTGAGATTGGCTTCGTCGCTGTCGTGGAACAGCGCGGTCAGCCGCTCGTCGGCGCTCGGCAATGGCGTGGGTGCGGTGGGTGGAGGTTCGGCTGCGGTCATGGCGGGCGGCGTCGGTTGTGCGCAGGCGGTTGCCAGCAGCAGTGGGACGGTCATGATAAGCAGCCTCGATGTCATTGAAAACACTCCCGGACCAGATTTCATCCCCATAGTGACGAAATGCTGCCGAAGATACTCCCCTCCCTGCAAGGGAGGGGTTTGGGCTCGAAGATACTCCCCTCCCTGAAAAGGGAGGGGTGGGGGTGGGTAGGCCGTGGCGGGGGCTCGGAGCCCCCGACATGGCCACCTTGCGGTGTGGTCGCAATAGAAGTCTTAGGGCGCGCAGACGCGCGCACCCACCCCCAAACCCCTCCCTTTTCAGGGAGGGGAGGAGGATCAAAACCTACCAGAAGAAATCCCGGTTGATTTCGATGATGCGGCCAGTGCGCATGTTCACGAGGACCACGTCATTGCCGTAGCGCACCCAGCGTTCCATTCCATGCGTCGCCGCGAGGCGATAGCGCCACGGATTGGCGACAATGTATCGCTGCCCGAAATAGCTTCGATCGAGGCGATGGCCGATCACCAGCTGGCGATAGCTATAGCCGCGCGGGCCGACATAACGCTGCATGCGATAGGCATCGCGATGGTCGCGGCGATAGTCCCGCCAATCCTCGCGCGTTTCGCGGCGTGCGTCGCGGAGATCGCCGCGGGCATCGCGCACGTCGTCGCGATCGCCATGGCGGACTGCATCGCGCAGATCGCGCCGCTCTTCGCGCACGTCCTGCCGGTCGTGGCGGAGTTCGGCATTCTGGGCCGAAGCAAGGCCGGGGATCGCGGTTGCCGCCATCAGTGCCAGGAAGATCATCTTACGCATCGTCTCATGCTCCTTCTTATAGGGCGCGCCGGACCAGGGGGAGCGGTCCGGCGCTGGAACATGAAGTCGCATGCTTCGCCTGAACGGGCGGGGAATGGATCAGTCAGCAAATTGAAAGAAAAGCTCTGCCCGTTCAGATATATAAAATGGATAAACTGGATCGACCTGCTCTTGCCGAGCAGAACTCAGCTTTCTTCTGCTGGTTCCGATTGGAGCTGGATATAGTTTTGCAGCCCCATGCGCGAAATCATGTCGAACTGACGTTCCAGCGTATCGACATGTTCTTCCTCATTATCGAGAATTTCGAGCAGCAGGTCGCGCGTCACATAGTCGCGCACGCTTTCGCAATGCGCGATGGCATCGCGAAGCAATGGAATCGCTTCATTCTCGAGTTCGAGATCGGCGTTGAGGATCTCCTCGACATTCTCGCCGATCTTGAGTCGGCCGAGCATCTGGAAGTTGGGCAGGCCGTCGAGGAACAGGATCCGATCGGCGATCTTGTCGGCATGCTTCATCTCGTCGATCGATTCGCCATATTCGAACTTGGCGAGCTTCTTGATCCCCCATTGGGCGAGCATCCGGTAATGCAGGAAATACTGGTTTATCGCCGTGAGTTCGTTCTTGAGCGCCTCGTTGAGATACTCGATGACTCGTGCGTCGCCCTTCATGGATAATCTCCTGTTGCGGCGTCAGCTTATGCTGCTCGCGCGGGAATGAAACCGGGAAACGACCAGAAGCGCTTTCAGGCCGCACCGCGTTCGGCGGAAATGATTTCACGGGCAAACGGCGTGCACATTCCGCACCGCGCGCGATGACCAAGCGAGGCGTATGCCGAACATGGGCTGGTTGCGCCCCTGCGGACAGCGGCACGAACATCCTTTTCACGGATAGCATTGCAAACGCAGACGACCATCGATTCCTCCTCGATGGGGGGCTGTCTATCGCTAATGGGATTTATTCGCAATAAGGGATTTTGCGGAGGTGGGTGAGATTCCGAAGGTCGTCACTCCAACGCCTCGCCCCTATCGTCATCCCGACGAAAGTCGGGATCCATGGGACCCACAGGTCTCGCGATCGGGAAAGCACCGCAACGTGGATCCCGGCGTCCGCCGGGATGACGAAGGTGGCGGCATGAACCGGACCCCCACGCCATGTCCTACACCGGCGAAACCTGCTATAAGGCGAATCATGCGCAATCGTTTTTTCACGATCGCCGACATCCTCACCCGCCACTGCCAAAACCTGCTCGAAATCGCGCGCAACATTATTACGCCAATCGCGCGATCGGCATTCTCTTATATCGCGAATTGCGTGACTTATGTGATCGTAAGCCGATCAGCCAGTCATCAGCGCCGGAAAAAATCCCTCATGCGCGGACCGCAGGTCGGCGATCGCGGCGGCGCCCGATCCAAGCTTGATCGCAGCTCCGCCAGTGGTGCCGATTCGAAGCGCGCCCGCAATCTCGGCGCCGGCAACGGTCGTCACGACATAGCGGGCTTGATCCTCGCCGAACGCCTTGGCGGCATCGAGCGCGAGGTCGATCGTCGCGCCGATATTGCCCGCAAGCGCCATCTCGGCGAGCGCAACCAAAAGCCCGCCGTCGGAAATGTCATGCACCGCCGTCGCCGTCCCGTCGAGGATCAGTCCGCGCACATGGTCGCCATTGGCTTTCTCGGCGGCGAGATCGACCGGCGGGGGCGGGCCCTCTTCGCGGCCGGTGATTTCGCGCAGCCAGATCGATTGGCCGAGATGCCCCGGTACGCCGCCGACCAGCCAGATGCTCTCGCCTTGCGCCTTGAACGCGATCGTCGCCGATTTCGACCAGTCAGCCAGCAGCCCGATGCCACCGATCGCCGGGGTCGGCAGGATCGCGCTGCCGGTGGCCCCAGCGACATTGGCGTCGTTCTTGGTCTCGTTGTAGAGGCTGACATTGCCGCTCACGATCGGGAAGTCGAGCGCGCGGCACGCCTCGGCCATGCCCTTGATGCAGCCGACGAACTGCCCCATGATCTCGGGGCGCTGCGGGTTGCCGAAATTCATGCAGTCGGTGGTCGCCAGCGGCAGCGCGCCGACTGCGGTGATATTCCGCCAGCATTCGGCGATCGCCTGCTTGCCGCCCTCGATTGGATCGGCATGGCAATAGCGCGGTGTGCAATCGGTGCTGATCGCGAGCCCCTTGCTGGTGCCATGGACTCGCACCACGGCGGCGTCGCCGCCGGGACGCTGGACGGTGTCAGCGCCGACCATGTGATCATACTGCTCCCAGATCCAGCGGCGGCTGGCGATGTCGGGCGAGCCCATCAGCGTCAGCAGGTCGGCAACGAGGTCCTTCGATTCCGGTACATTGGCGAGCGGCGCCGGCTTGGGCGTCGGAACCCACGGCCGATCATATTTGGGCGCTTCGTCGGCAAGCGGATCGAGCGGAATGTCGCAGATGGTTTCGCCGTTCCAGGTCAGCACGAGATGGCCGGTATCGGTGACCTTGCCGATCACCGCGAAATCCAGCTCCCATTTGTGGAAGATCGCCTGCGCCTCGGGCTCGCGGCCGGGCTTGAGCACCATCAGCATGCGCTCCTGCGATTCGGAGAGCATCATTTCATAGGGCGTCATTCCGGTTTCGCGGCAGGGCACGCTGTTCATGTCGAGTTCGAGACCGACGCCGCCCTTCGATGCCATTTCGACCGACGAGGAAGTCAGCCCGGCGGCGCCCATGTCCTGGATCGCGACGATCGCGTCGGACGCCATCAGTTCGAGGCAGGCCTCGATCAGCAGCTTTTCGGTAAAGGGATCGCCGACCTGAACGGTCGGCCGCTTTTCTTCCGAATCCTCGGAAAAGTCAGCCGAGGCCATCGTCGCGCCGTGAATGCCGTCGCGGCCGGTCTTCGAGCCGACATAGACGACTGGATTGCCGATGCCTGCGGCGGCGGAGAGGAAGATCTTGTCCTGCTCGGCAATGCCGACGGTCATCGCGTTGACGAGGATATTGCCGTCATAGGCGCGGTGGAAATTGACTTCGCCGCCTACGGTCGGGACGCCGACGCAATTGCCGTAGCCGCCGATGCCATGGACCACGCCGGCGATGAGGTGGCGCATCCTTGGGTGATCGGGTCGTCCGAATCGCAGCGCATTGAGGTTGGCGATGGGACGAGCGCCCATCGTGAAGACGTCGCGCAGGATCCCGCCGACGCCAGTCGCGGCGCCCTGGTAGGGCTCGATATAGGAGGGGTGGTTGTGGCTCTCCATCTTGAAGATCGCAGCCTGCCCGTCGCCGATGTCGACGACGCCCGCATTCTCGCCCGGCCCCTGGATGACGCACTTGCCAGTGGTCGGGAGCTTGGCAAGGTGGATCCGCGAACTCTTGTACGAGCAATGCTCGGACCACATCACCGAGAAAATGCCCAGTTCGGTGATATTCGGCTCGCGGCCGAGCGCGTGGAGCACGCGCTCATATTCGTCGGGAGTGAAGCCGTGCTCTGCAACGACTTTGGGCGTGATGGTGCTGGCGCTGTCGGTCATGCCGAGGCCGATAGCGGAGCGCTTCGCGCTTGTCAGCAGGGGGAAATAAAAAGCCCCTCCCGGTTAGGGAAGGGGCGGGGGTTCGTGGAAACGATCGGCCTGGAGTTCATCCCCTCCCTTGGCGGGGAGGGGGGACTCAGTTCAGGACTTGCAGCTCGTCGTGCCCTTGCCGGGCGCGGTGAGCGAAATCTCGGCATCCGGGCCGCTGACCGAATATCCATCGGCCTTGTAGGCGCCGCCTTCGGGGGCCTGGGCAAGCTTCGTCCCGGTCTTGGAATCGCCCTCATAGTACATGGCGGTCTTGTCGCTCATGAACTCGACCTTCGCGAGGCTGTTGTCCTTGCAGCGATAGATGTGGCTCGTCAGAACCATGGGCGGAAGCGCAACTGGCGGCGCACCGGCAGTCTGGTTCGCCGAAGCGTCCTGGTTGCCGCCGAGGGTTTCGGGCTGCGAATTGCACGCCGAGACCAGCGCAAGCAAGGTCAGGGGCGCGGCGATGCGGATGGGGGTGAGCTTCTTCATGATGCGGCGCGCATGGCCAAAGGACTTTCGTTCGTCAAGAGGAACTGTTGTGACATTATTGTAGCAAGCAACAAAGAAACGAGCGAGCCGGGCGATTGGTCGCCTGCTTTTCATCGCGAAAGACATGCTTCCTTGCGAACGCCGTGCTTGCTCGGCTAATCCGATCGGATGACCGTAGCTCCCGATGCACTCGCCCTTATCGGAAACACCCCGCTCGTCCGTCTCAACGGCCCAAGCGAAGCGACTGGGTGTGAAATCCTCGCCAAATGCGAATTCATGAATCCCGGCGGTTCGGTGAAGGATCGCGCGGCACTGTTCATCGTTCGCGACGCCGAGGCGCAAGGGCTGCTCAAGCCGGGCGGCGTGATCGTCGAGGGGACTGCTGGCAACACCGGAATCGGCCTTGCGCTGGTCGGCAATGCCCGCGGCTACCGTACGATTATCGTCATGACTGATACGCAGAGCCGCGAAAAGCAGGACACGTTGCGGGCGCTCGGCGCCGAACTCGTGCTGGTGGCGCCCACCGCTTATTCCAATCCTGCGCATTACGTGCACACCTCCCGTCGCATTGCCGAGGAAACACCTAACGCACTATGGGCCAATCAGTTCGATAATACCGCAAATCGCATGGCGCATATCCGTATGACCGCTCCCGAGATCTGGGAACAGACCGCCGGCAAGGTCGATGGCTTCATCTGCGCAGTCGGCACCGGCGGCACACTCGCCGGAGTCGGGCTCGGTCTGAAGGAATATAATCCGGACGTCGTAATCGGATTGGCCGATCCCTATGGCGCCGCGCTCTACAACTATTATGCGCATGGCGAACTCAAGGCAGAAGGTAATTCGGTCGCTGAAGGCATCGGGCAGAGCCGGATCACCGCCAATCTCGATGGCGCGCCCGTCGACACGCAATTTCGCATTTCCGATGCCGATGGGCTGGAGCAGATGTTCGCGCTGCTGCAGCACGAGGGCATGTGCGTCGGCTTGTCGTCCGGCATCAATATCGCAGGCGCCATCGCCCTGGCGCGCGAACTCGGGCCGGGCAAGACGATCGTTACGATCCTGTGCGATTCGGGGATGCGTTATCTCTCCAGCCTGTTCAATCCGGAGTGGCTTGCGTCCAAGGGCCTCGAGGTCCCGGACTGGCTGGGGCGCTAAAGCCACATCATTCGACATTTGCGCCACAGAGCGCTACACTCCCCCGTAATGAACCAGAACGGACAAGATCTGATTCACCGGGTTCGCATCGGCCTTACCGGGCTTGCGTGCGTATTTCTGCTGGTGGCACTCGGCGCGGTCTTCCTCAAATTCGTCCGCGACGGAGAGGCTTCCCGTCCGTCCGAGCCTGCCCGATCGGCATCGGCATCGCCCAAGGACGATCAGCCCAAGGAGCCGCTCGCCGAGCTGGGCATCGCGCCCGGTAACGCCCCCGCCGAAAACAAACCCGACCCCGAGTCGCAGCCTGCTCCCGCCAGATAATTGCGCAGCCAAGCACGGCTGATGCCGTGACGACACGCCCCGCCGATCCCAGCGCCCGGCCGTCCCGCGAACAATCACCATAGTTATCCACAGCTCAGTCCTCAACCGGATCTACGATCAAGCGACGCGTTTCCGCGCCTTTCCGCGCCTTCGCGGCCGGCCGAGGCGCGTCTGGGCATCCGAGGGCACAGGTTTTCCACAATATGGCAGAGAAAACCCACGATAGGGCATAATTAGGCATTGCTGAGGCACGGTGCGGCTGGTAACAATATGGCCAGTGGCGCAAGGCCGCCGGAGACGATCGCCAAAGCCATCTGGGCGGATGGGGCACCGGCCGGCTGAGCGCCCCGACAGGGGCTCAGGGTGGAACTTTTCGATTTCTTTACCGGCAAATGGCTGAACGCCGTGGACGCAAAAGGTCGCGTCTCGGTGCCCGCCTCGCTGCGCAAGATCGTTACCGCCCGCACCCCCGACGCGAAGACTCTTATGTTGGCTCGCCACGAGCGCGATCAGTGCGTCGCGGGCTTCGATCGCTCCTATGTCGCGCTTGCCTATCAGGATCTTCGGTCTCGCCAGGAGTCCGACATCGCGGCGGGGCGCCCCACTGAGGGGCGCTTTTCGCGCTCGGGCAACCTGTTCGGCTCGATGGAAGAGATTGCGATCGACGGCAGCGGCCGCATCATATTGCCGCCGGGCCTTCGTCGCCGCGCTGCGATCACCGATAGCGCGCTGTTTATCGGCGTAGGCGAAACCTTCGAAATCTGGAGCCCCGAGATTGCGTTGACATGCGCGGAGCGTCCCGACGTCCAGGAATTTGCAGAAGAGCTCATCGCGGAACGGGAGGGCCGTCTGTGATCCTCCCCGATGCGGACCGTCATGTTCCTGTCCTGCTCGACGAGGTCATTGCATCGCTGGCGATCCAGCCCGGCGAGACGCATGTCGACGGCACGTTCGGTGCCGGCGGGTACACCCGCGCCATGCTCGCATCCGGTGCGGCGCATGTGATTGCCTTCGATCGCGATCCAGATGCCATCGCCGAAGGGCAGGCGCTGGTAGCCGAGAGCGGCGGACGGCTGACCCTGGTACAGCGCTGCTTTTCGGAGATGGACGAAGCGCTGGTCGAGCGCGGGATCCAATCGGTCGACGGCGTCGTGCTCGATATCGGGGTTTCGTCAATGCAGCTCGATCGCCCCGATCGCGGTTTCTCGTTCCAGTCCGATGGCCCGCTCGACATGCGAATGGCGCAGAGCGGAATGACCGCAGCGGAATTCGTCAACGAGTCCGACGAGGAAGCGATCGCCGACGTCTTGTATCTGTATGGCGAAGAGACTCGCTCGCGCCGAGTTGCGCGGGCGATCGTCGCGGCTCGCCCCATCCTGCGGACCGGCGAACTGGCGACCGTGGTTCGAAAGGCGCTTGGCTATCATGCCGGCGAGAAGAAGGATCCGGCCACGCGGACATTCCAGGCAATCCGGATTCACCTCAATCGCGAGCTAGATGAACTGGCCGACGGCCTCGATGCGGCCGAGCGCGTACTCGCACCCGGCGGACGGCTTTCCGTGGTCAGCTTCCACTCGCTCGAGGACCGCATCGTCAAGCGCTTCCTGCGCGAGCGGAGCGGATCGAATGCGGGAGGCTCGCGCCACCGGCCGGATGTCGGCGCCATGGCGCCGACGCCAACCTACGAAGCGGTCGGCAAACCGATCAAGGCGGGCGACGCCGAACTCGCCCGAAATCCGCGCGCACGTTCGGCAACATTGAGAGTGGCACGGCGCACGACCGCCGCGCCCTGGAACCAGGCTGGAAAAGGGTCACGGCCATGATCGTCAGGCGTTTTCGTTCGGTTGGCTGGGTCGGATGCGTGGCCGTGGCCGCGCTCGGATGCTATCTCGTGTCGCAGCGGGTGGCGAGCGAACGGGCCAGCGTCGAACAACTCGATCGCCGGATCGTGATGGCGCGTATCGATATCCGAAAGCTCCAGACCGAACTCGGAACGCGAGGTCGAATGCCCGTCCTTGAGCAGTGGAATCGCGACGTTCTTGCCCTGTCCGCACCCTCGGCAGGCCAATATCTCCATGGCGAAGTCCAGCTCGCCAGCTTCGAGGTTTCCGCGGTGCCGCCGCCGGTCATTCGCCAGGTCTCGGCAAGCGCAGCGGATAGCGTTACCGCCAACGCGCCGATGGCCGATGACGACCAGGCGCCTGCGATCCAGGCCGCGCCCGAGCAGCAGCCGGCACCTGCCCAGCCGATGTTGCGCCATGCCAATTACGAGAAGCCTGCCGGCAGTGCTTTTGCGGCCGACACGCATACCGTGGCGCTGCTTGACGATCATGCGCTTGCTGATCTCCAGCAGCTCGCTCGTCGCGAAAGACATGGATCGAAAAACGCACAGTGACAGCATTGGTCGCCCGCCCCGCCCGCCAGCGTTTCGCGGGCCAGCGCGAGCAGGCAGTCGCGCTGGTACATTTCCGCCTGATGGTCGTAATGCTGATGTTCGCGGGGATTACCGCGGTCATTGCACTTCGTTTGGTCATGCTCTGGGCGTTTTCCGATCGCCCTTCAGGGGCCGACGCGTTGCATGGGCTGGTGCCTCCGCGAGCAGATCTGGTCGATCGCAATGGCGTGGTCCTGGCCGGAACGATCGATGCCTGGAAGATTGCTGTCCATCCCCAGAAGATCATCGGCGATCGCGAGGCGATTGCGGTGCGGCTGGCGCAGTTGCTTCCGGAGCGCAGTCTCGATGTCTATCGCAGGATCCTGCATTCGCCGCGCAAGTTCATCTATCTGCGGCATGAAGCGCTCCCCGAGCTGGTGCAGGCCGTGAACGCGATCGGCGAGCCCGGTATCGTGTTCGAGCGCGAGACCCGGCGCTATTATCCGCAAGGATCGCTCGCCGCGCACGTCGTAGGCTGGACCGATCAGGACGGAAAGGCAGCCTCGGGCATGGAGCTGTCGCTCGACAAGCGGCTGCTCGATCCCTTGCGCCGCAATCGCGCGGTGGCGTTGTCGATCGACAGCCGTGTGCAGGCTGCGGTCGAGAGTGAGCTGATGGCTGCGATCACCAAGTTCAGTGCCCGCGCGGGTACCGGTATCGTACTTGACGTGCATACCGGCGAAGTGATCGCGATGGCTTCGCTGCCGTCGTTCGATCCGAATGCGCCAGCCAAGGCGCCGATCGCCAATCTCGCCAATCAGGCAACCTTATCGGTCTATGAACTAGGCTCCACCTTCAAGGTCATCACCGTTGCCAACGCCATCGATAGCGGCGTCGTTACCGACATGCACCGGCGCTTCGATGCGACCGAGCCGCTCCATATCGGTCGTTTCACGATTCACGACGACCATCCCCAGAGACGCTTCCTCGATGTTCCCGAGCTGCTCGTCTATTCGTCCAACATCGCGACCGCGCGTGTTGCCGACGAGGTCGGCATCGATCGCACCCGCGCGATGTTCCACAAACTCGGCTTCGATCGGCCTGTGGATATCGAGCTGGGCGCACGCGGGCGTCCCTTGTGGCCGCAATTCTGGGCGCGCGTCACGAACATGACCGTCGCATATGGACATGGAATTGCGGTTACCCCGCTTCACCTCGCCAATGCCTACGCTTCGATTGCAAATGGCGGCATTTGGCGTCCGGCTACCTTAATGCGACGCGACCCCGACCAGATTCCGTCCGGTCGGCGCGTCATCTCGGCCGCGACCAGCGCCCGGATGCGCCAGTTGATGCGGCTCGTGGTGATGCAAGGTACGGGCAAGAATGCCGAGGTCGCGGGTTTCCGCATCGGCGGCAAGACCGGCACGGCAGAAAAGCCGCATGGTGGCGGCTATCAGCGCAACGCACTGGTTTCGACTTTCGCCGCGGTTTTCCCGATGGACGCGCCGCGTTATGTAGTAGTTGCGATGCTTGATGAACCTCATGGAACTGTCGATACGGGGGGCTACGCGACCGCCGGAATGGTCGCGGCGCCAATCGTCGGCAAGATTGTCGCGCGCGTCGGGCCGTTGCTTGGCGTGATTCCCGATGACCGCCGCGAAGTCGACATGACAGGGCTCGAGAATACGATCTGGAAACCCAAGGCGGACAAGCACTGATGCGGCTAGGAACGTTGACCGGCGGTGATCTGCCAGCCCCGGCGCGGGACGCCGAAGTGACGGGTTTTGCTATCGACCACCGCAAGGTCGCGCGCGGTACAGTATTCGGAGCCTTCCGGGGTGGCCGCTTCAACGGCGAGGATTTTATTGCCGATGCTGTGGCAGCGGGCGCAGTGGCGGTGGTCGCTCGTCCCGAGGCTACCGTCGAAGGTGCGATCCATATCCCCGACGCCGAGCCACGTCGTGCCTTCGCAAGGTTGGCGGCGCGTTTCTTCGCTCCCTTCCCGAAGACCACCGTCGCGGTAACCGGCACCAACGGGAAGACTTCGACGGTCGAGATGACTCGTCAACTATGGCGCATGGCGGGCCACCACGCGGCCTCGATCGGCACGCTTGGCGTCACCACCGCTGACGAGCAGGTCTCCACCGGACTGACCACACCCGATATCGTGACCTTCCTTTCCAACATGGCCGGGCTGGCGCGGGAAGGGGTGACCCACGCCGCCTTCGAGGCTTCCAGCCATGGGCTCTCGCAATATCGGACCGAGGGGCTGCCGGTCACCGCGGCCGCGTTCACCAACCTGAGCCGTGATCATCTCGACTATCACGGCACGATGGAGGCCTATCTCGAGGCCAAGCTCCGCCTGTTTACCGAAGTGGTCGACGGACACGGGACTGCGGTGATCTGGGCCGATGACGTTGCTTCCGCCCGCGTCGCCGAACTTGCGGTCGAGCGCGGCCTGAAGCTGATAACGGTCGGCGAGAGGGGCGAAACGCTTCGCCTCGTCGCGCGCGCGCCGACCCATCTCGGCCAGACCCTGACACTCGAAGCAGAGGGCATGACGCACATCGTCAACCTGCCGCTGATCGGCGCTTACCAGGCCGCCAACGCGCTCACGGCAGTCGGGCTGGTGCTGGCGACTGGCGGCGTGCTTGGACAGACGCTCGGGGATCTCGCTCGCGTCCAGCCAGTGCGCGGCAGGCTCGAACGGGCGGTCATCACGCACGGTGGCGCCCCGGTCTATGTCGACTATGCGCATACCCCGGATGGCCTGCGCGCCGCGATCGAAGCATTGCGGCCGCATGCGGAGGGTCGCCTGATCGTGGTATTCGGCGCTGGCGGTGATCGCGATACCGGCAAGCGCCCGGAAATGGGCAAGGTCGCGGTCGATCTCGCCGATCATGTCATCGTGACCGACGATAATCCGCGTAGTGAGAATCCGGCAACAATTCGCAGGGATGTGTTGGCGGGAGCGCCCGGCGCAACGGAGATCGGCGGCCGTCGCGATGCGATCGCGGCGGCGATTGCCGAGGCCGGGGTCGGCGATATCGTGCTGCTTGCGGGCAAGGGTCATGAACAAGGCCAGATTGTGGGGGATCGCGTCCTTCCATTCGACGACGTAAGCGTTGCGCGGGAGTGCGCGGCATGAGCCTCTGGACCTCCGCCGACATCGCCGAGGCCATCTCCGGCATCGCGCATGGCGCCTTCAACGCGAACGGGGTCGCCTTCGATTCGCGCGAGGTCGGATCGGGGGATCTCTTCATTGCGCTCAAGGGCGAGGCCACCGACGGACATCGTTTCATCGACAAGGCGTTTGCGAGCGGTGCGGCGGGCGCGATCGTCAGCGAGGCGATCGATCATCCGCATGTCCGGGTCGGCGATACGATGGCTGCGCTCGAGTCACTCGGCGCCGCCAGCCGGGCCCGAAGCCGCGCTCGCATCGTCGGTGTCACCGGATCGGTCGGCAAGACCGGGACGAAGGAGGCGCTCTTCGCTGCGTTCGACCGGATCGCGCCGGGCTTCGCCCACCGCTCGGTCAAGAGCTACAATAACCACACCGGCGTGCCGCTGAGCCTCGCGCGGATGCCGGCCGCCAGTCGCTACGGTATTTTCGAAATGGGCATGAGCCACGCCGGCGAACTGGCAGCGCTTACGCGGCTCGTGCGCCCCCATGTCGCCGTGGTGACGGCAATCGCGCCCGCCCACGCGGCCTATTTTCCTGACGAAGCGGCGATCGCCGATGCCAAGGGCGAGATTTTCGAGGGGCTGGAGCCCGACGGATTTGCGATCATTCCACACGATAGCCCGCATCGCGATCGTCTTGTCGCCGCAGCACGTCCTTATGCAGGGCGCATTTTGACATTCGGCAGGGGCGAGGGCGCGGACGTCCATGTTCGCGAGGAAATGCCGATGGAGGCGGGCGGGACGATGCTCAGCATCGATCTGCCGAATTCCGAGCTTACCTTCACGCTCTCGCAGCCCGGCGAGCATTGGGTATCGAATGCGCTCGCGGTACTTGCCGTGGTCGACGTGCTGGGAGGGGATATTGCGGCAGCCGGAGTCGCGCTCGCCGATATGGAAGGACTTCCGGGACGCGGGGCACGACGCGATGCCGCCTTTGGCGATGGTCAAATACGGATCATCGACGAAAGCTATAACGCCAACCCCGCCTCGATGACGGCGACGCTCAAGCAGCTTGGTCGCGAACCTGGTGCGCGACGAGTGGCGATTCTTGGCGAGATGCGCGAACTTGGGGAAAGTTCGCCGCGCTATCATGCGGATCTGGCGCAGCCGATACTGGATGCGGGCGTGGATGCGGCACTTCTGGTCGGCACCGACATGGGCTTCCTCGCCGAGAGGCTTGAGGGAAAGGTCGAAGTCCGCCATGTGCCCGACGCCACGGCCGCGCGTGATTCGCTCCCAAGCTTCCTCGCGCCCGGCGACGTGATATTGATAAAAGGGTCCAACGCCATCGGGCTTGGCGGCCTGGTTCAGGCGCTTTGCGCAGGCCAGTTCGCGAGCGGAAAGACGACATGCTCTACTTGATCGCCGAACAGCTCGGATTTCCGGGCCTGTTGAACCTTATCCGCTATATCACCTTCCGTGCGGGCGGAGCCGTAGCCACGGCGCTGTTCATCGGCATGATGATCGGACCTCGCTTCATCGGTTGGCTGCGTGTTCGCCAGGGCAAGGGCCAGCCGATCCGCGACGACGGCCCCAAGTCGCATCTTGCAAAGGCCGGGACGCCGACGATGGGCGGCCTGATGATCCTCACCGCGGTTACGATCTCGATGCTGTTGTGGATGGATCTCCACAATCGCTTCACCTGGGCCTGCATGTTGGTGATGCTCGGCTTCGGTGCGATCGGCTTCATGGACGACTACGACAAGGTCACCAAGCGCAGCCACAAGGGCGTTTCGGGTAGAGTCCGGCTGGCGGCGGAATTCCTGGTCGGCGGCCTCGCAACCTGGATCATTCTCGGCGGCGGCAACAGCCACCTCTATCTGCCCTTCGTCAACGGCCCGGTGATGGATCTCGGGCTGTTCTACATATTGTTCGGCGCGTTCATCATCGCTGGCTTCGGCAATGCGGTGAACCTTACCGATGGCCTCGATGGCCTTGCCACCATGCCAGTGGTGATCGCGTCGCTGGCGCTTTTCGTGATCGCCTATCTTACCGGTAACGCGAAGTTCGCCACCTATCTCGGCATTCCGCACGTGCCCGGCGCCGGCGACCTGACCATATTATGCGCCGCCATCATCGGTGGCGGCTTGGCCTTCCTCTGGTTCAACGCGCCGCCAGCCGCAGTCTTCATGGGCGATACCGGCAGCCTGGCACTTGGCGGTGCTCTTGGTGCGATCGCGGTGGTTGCGCACCATGAGATCGTGCTGCTCATCATCGGCGGCCTGTTCGTGCTCGAGACGGTTTCGGTGATCCTCCAGGTCTTCTTCTACAAGCGAACGGGGAGGCGAATCTTCCGCATGGCGCCTATCCACCACCATTTCGAACAGCTTGGCTGGTCCGAGCCCACGGTTGTGATCCGCTTCTGGATCATCAGTTTCGTGCTCGCGCTCGCCGGGCTGGCGACTCTCAAGCTGCGGTGATCACGAGCCCCGCCTTTCGCGGCAAACGCTATGCGGTGATCGGATTGGCGCGCTCGGGCCTGGCGACGGTCGACGCGCTGCTGGCAAGCGGTGCCGAAATCGTCGCCTGGGACAGCAAGGAAGAGGCGCGTGCGGCGGTTGCCGACCGAGTGACGATTGCCGATCCGCTCACGATCGATCTTGCCGGTTTCGATGCAGTGATCGTCACGCCCGGCCTACCGCTCAACCGCCATCCGATCGTTGCCAACGCCGCCGCGGCAGGCGTGCCGATAATTGGCGACATCGAGTTGTTCGCGCAGGCGCGGCCCTCGTTGCCGCAGCATCGCGTGATCGGCATTACCGGCACCAACGGCAAATCGACGACGACCGCGCTGATCCACCATATCATCGAGACCGCGGGCATTCCCACATTGCTGGGCGGGAATATCGGGCTTCCGATCCTTGGCCGGGATCCGCTGCCGGCGAACGGTATCTATGTTCTCGAATTGTCGAGCTATCAGATCGATCTCACCCGCAGCCTCGATTGTGACGTTGCGGTGCTGCTCAACGTCACTCCGGATCATCTCGATCGCTATGATGGCTTCGACGGCTATGCGGCCTCCAAGGCACGGCTTTTCGCGATGCAGTCGGCAGGGCATGTCGCTGTGGTTGCGACCGAGGACGATGAGACCCGGCGGATCGCGAAGACCGTGAAGACGCTCGTCGAAGCAAGATCGTCCAGCATCACCGATCAATCCGCCTGGCCGGCATTGCAGGGACCGCATAACGCCCAGAACGCAGCCGTTGCAATCGCGACCGCACGCACGATCGGCATTGCCGAGGATGCGATAGCCGAAGGATTGAAAAGCTATCCCGGGCTGCCGCACCGCATGGAGCGCGTGAAAGAGCGCAACGGCGTACTGTTCGTCAACGATAGCAAGGCGACCAACCCGAGCTCCTCAAGCTTCGCACTGGCATCATATCCGGCGATCCATTGGATCCTCGGCGGATTGCCCAAGGGGGATCGGCTGGATGAATGCGCACCGATGTTCAGCCATGTTCGCGCCGCCTATGTGATCGGCGAGGCGGCTCCGGTGTTTGCGAAGCTGCTCGAAGAAGCCGGCAAGCCGGTCACGATCAGCCTTACCCTGGACCAGGCCGTGCGCGATGCGGCCGCAGCCGCCAAGTCGGGCGACGTCGTCCTTCTTTCGCCCGCATGCGCAAGCTTCGATCAGTTCCGCGACTATGAATCGCGCGGTGATTCGTTCCGGGCAGCCGTGGAGGCGCTCGCATGACGGTTGACGAAAAGACCGCGCCTCCCAAGCCAGCGGCCATCCCAGTCCGGCGCAAGCGAAAAGCCGGCGCCGCACGCCTTGGTCGCGCGGATCGTTCGCCGCTCGGCACCTGGTTCTGGGAAATCGATCGAGTCCTCTTGCTGCTCGTCCTCGTGCTGATCTCGATCGGGCTTGTCGCCGTGGCGGCCGCATCGCCGGCGGCTACCGAGCGTTATTCGAACGGTGCTTATCAGCTTGCGCCGCTCCATTATTTCTATCGTCAGGCGATGTGGATCGCGATCGCCCTGCCGACCTTGATCTTCGTCTCGATGTTGCCGAAGGAAGTCGCCCGCCGGCTCGCGCTCTCCGGCGCTACATTCTTCTTCGTGATGCTGGTGATGGTGCCGCTGATCGGTAGCGAAGTGAATGGCGCCAAGCGCTGGATCGGCGTCGGCTTCATGCAGTTCCAGCCCTCCGAATTTCTGAAGCCGCTGTTCGTGGTGATGATCGCATGGCTGCTGTCGTTGCGGTCCCGCGATGCGTCGCTGCCGGTCGTGCCACTGACCGGTGTGATCCTCGCGGTGGTTGCTGCCCTGTTGATGCGCCAGCCCGATTTCGGCCAGACGGTGATCTTCGCGTCGGTGTGGATAGCGTTGTTGATGTTGAGTGGCGTTTCGATGCGCATTCTCGCATGGCTCGGTGCGGCAGGCGTCGGGTGTGTCGTCGCTGCCTATATGTTCTATTCGGTCGCGACCGAACGCATCAACAATTTCCTGTTCGCCCAAGGTGATACCTACCAGACTGACCGTGCCTTCGATACGATGGTGAACGGGGGCCTGATGGGGACCGGGCCGGGCGCGGGGACGATGAAGTTCCGCCTTCCCGAACCCCATACCGATTATATCTTCTCGGTGATCGGCGAGGAGTTTGGGCTGATCTCTTGCCTTGCGATCGCAGTCCTCTACCTCGCGATCGTCGTCCGCGTGTTCGTTCGGCTGCTTCACGAGGAGGATGAGTTCCTGTTGCTCGCATCGGCGGGCCTCGTCACGGAATTCGGGCTGCAGGCGCTCATCAACATGATGGTCAACGTCCAGTTGGCTCCATCGAAGGGCATGACCTTGCCCTTCATCAGCTATGGCGGCTCGTCGATGGTCGCGTTGTCGATCGGGATGGGACTGCTGCTGGCCTTTACGCGATCCAACCCCTATCTGACGCGCTCGCCCTATGTGGTGAAATGGAGCGGTCGATGACCATGAAACGGCATTTTGTCCTCGCCGCCGGGGGAACCGGGGGGCACATGATTCCCGCCCACGCGCTGGCGGCGGAGCTGATGCGACGTGGCCATCGCGTCGCGCTGGTTACAGACGAGCGCGGCGAGCGCATTCCGGGCCTGTTCGAAGGCGTGCAAACGCACGTCCTGCCGGCGGGTCGAGTTGCGGGCGGACCGCTCGGCTGGCTGCGCGCCGTGCGCGAAATACTCCAGGGTCGCGAGCGCGCTCGTCGGCTCTACGAGGCATTCCAGCCCGCAGCGGTCGTCGGCTTCGGCGGCTATCCCGCGCTGCCGTCGTTGCTTGCCGCACGTGCAGAGCGAATCCCGATGATGCTTCACGAGCAGAATGCGGTTCTCGGGCGCACAAACCGCTTTCTTGCCGGCAAGGTCGATGCGATCGCGACGGCCTATCCCGATATTCGCCGTCTCAAGGGGCGCCATCTCGACAAGGTCGCGCTGGTCGGCAATCCCGTGCGCGACGAGGTGCGGATGCTCCGCGAGACGCCTTATCCAACGCTGCTTCCCGACGGTATCTTCCGCATTCTCGTCACCGGCGGCAGCCAGGGCGCCTCGGTATTGTCCGAAGTTGTGCCCGAAGCCCTCGGTATGATGCCGCTGACTTTTCGGCGGCGCATGCAGGTCACCCAGCAATGCCGGCCCGAGGATATCGAGGCCGTTCGCGAACGCTATTCGGCGCTTGGCATCCCGGCTGATCTGGCGACCTACCTCCCGGATCTGCCGGCTCGGCTGGGCTGGTCTCATCTCGTCATCGGGCGCGCGGGCGCATCGACGATTGCCGAGCTGACAGTTGTCGGGCGCCCCGCGATCCTCGTGCCCTATCCGTCGGCGACCGACGATCATCAGACCTATAACGCGCGGGAAATGGTCTCGACGGGCGGGGCGCGCTGCATCCAGCAACGCCATTTCACCGCGATCGAGCTTGCCAAGCAGATGCAGAAGCTCGCGCTCGATCCTGCCGCATTGATGAATGCAGCCGCATGCTCGCGCAGGATCGGACGCCCCGACGCCGCCGAGCGGCTGGCCGATCTCGTCGAGAAAATCGGGCAGACGCCGGTGATGGATGAAATCGGTTCTGCCGAATCCGTACAACTCAAGGGAGCCTTCGCATGAGGGGTGTCGCTACCGACATCGGCACGATCCATTTCATCGGTATCGGCGGCATCGGCATGTCCGGCATCGCCGAGGTGATGCATAATCTCGGCTACAAGGTGCAGGGCAGCGATGTTGCCGAAGGCTATGTCATCGAGGGACTCCGCAAGCGCGGGATTGCCGTATCGATCGGGCACAAGGCGGAAAATCTGGGCGATGCCGCCGTTGTCGTGACCTCCACTGCGATCAAGCGCGGAAATCCCGAGGTCGAGCTTGCGCTCGAAAAGCGGATTCCCGTCGTTCGCCGCGCCGAGATGCTCGCCGAACTCATGCGGCTGAAGTCGACCGTGGCGATTGCGGGTACGCATGGCAAGACGACCACGACGTCGATGGTGGCGGCGTTGCTCGATGCGGGCGGGGTCGATCCGACCGTGATCAACGGCGGTATCATCAACAGCTACGGATCCAATGCCCGCCTCGGCGCGTCCGACTGGATGGTGGTCGAGGCCGATGAGAGCGACGGCAGCTTCCTGCGCCTCGACGGCACGATCGCCGTCGTGACCAATATCGATCCCGAGCATCTCGATCATTACGGCAGCTTCGACAAGGTCAAGGATGCCTTTGTCGAGTTCGTCGAGAACGTGCCCTTCTACGGTGCGGCATTGCTTTGTATCGATCATCCGGAAGTCCAGGCGCTGATCCCGCGCGTGCGCGATCGCCGGGTGGTGACCTATGGCTTTTCCGCGCAGGCCGATGTGCGTGGCGAGCATGTCACGCCGGTCCCCGGCGGGAATCGCTTCGACACCGTGAT
Source organism: Sphingomonadaceae bacterium (assembly GCA_947476425.1). Taxonomy (GTDB): domain Bacteria; phylum Pseudomonadota; class Alphaproteobacteria; order Sphingomonadales; family Sphingomonadaceae; genus CANJQJ01. The sequence goes on from CANJQJ010000017.1 coordinate 49,141, forward strand.
ACGCCAGCGCGATGGATCGTTTCGCCGCATCGAGGGCATCGAAATGCCGATGCCGGGCCGTCACAATGTCCAGAACGCACTCGCCGCAATCGGGGTCGCGCTCGAAATGGGCATCACCGACGAGGTCATCCAGACCGGCTTCGCGAAATTCGGGGGGGTCAAGCGGCGCTTCACCAAGGTCGGCGAAGTGGCCGGCGCGACAGTGATCGACGATTATGGCCACCACCCGGTGGAAATCAAGGCGGTGCTCGCCGCCGCCCGGGAGGGTTGCAGGGGACGCGTGATCGCAGTCGTCCAGCCCCACCGTTTCACCCGGTTGCGCGATCTGATGAACGAATTCCAGACCGCGTTCAACGATGCCGACATCGTCTATGTCACGCCCGTCTATCCGGCCGGCGAGTCCCCGATAGAGGGTGTCGATGCCGCTGCGCTGGTCAAGGGGCTGAAGCAACGCGGTCATCGCGCGGCGCAGACCATCGAAGGTGCTGACGCGCTTGCCGATACGCTTGCCGGTGTGATCGCGGACGGCGACATGATAATCTGCCTTGGAGCTGGGGACATCACCAAGTGGGCGGCGGGGCTGGCGCCGGCCATTCAGCAGAGGAAGGCTTGAAGATGAGCGATCCGTTCGTTGCCTGGAAAGTCCTGCAGGACAATCTTCTCGCGTTGCAGAAGGCACAGGTCGAAGCTGCGATGCGGCTGCTGCCGCGTAGCGAACATTTTGAAGGTGCTGCAAAGGCCGCGCAGGAAATAGCCGAAGTCAATGGCAAGGCGTGGGAGACCTGGATGGGAATTTGGGGTTTCCGCAAATAATGACCCATGCTGCCTCCACCCCGGCGATTCCGAGCTCAACCGAGGAACTTGCCTCGCATGCGCCACATACGGACGGGGCGGGGGTGCCTCCACTCAGGGGCACGGTTGAAGCCGGCGGTTCGTTGGCCGAGTTCATTTGGTTTCGCACCGGCGGGGCAGCGCAATGGCTTGTCCGCCCGGTCGATGTTGCGGATCTCTCGTCCTTCGTCGGCGCGCTCGATCCCGCGATACCGGTTTTTCCGGTTGGCGTCGGCTCCAACCTTATCGTGCGCGATGGCGGGATCGAGGGCGTTGCGGTGCGCCTGCCAAAATTCTTCGCGCGGGTGGGGATTGAACCCGGAAACCGCGTCCGCGCCGGCGGGGCGGCGATGGGCATAACAGTTGCCAGCGCAGCCCGCGATGCCGGTATTGCCGGCCTGGAATTTCTGCGTGGGATACCCGGCACGGTCGGCGGCGCGGTGAAGATGAATGCCGGCGCCTATGGGCGCGACACCAGCAACATATTGATCGAGGCAAAGCTGGTGCTGCGCGATGGCACCGTCGAAACCTGGCCCGCGGCTCGGCTCGGCTACACTTATCGGCATTCGGCGATTCCCGAAGGCGCGATCGTCGTCGAGGCATTGTTCGAGGGCATGCCGGGCGATCCGGTTGCGATCGGTGCGGAGATGGATCGCATAGCCAGCGAGCGCGAGGCCTCGCAGCCGCTTCGTTCGCGCACCGGCGGTTCGACCTTCAAGAATCCCGAGGGACACAAGGCCTGGCAACTGATCGACGAGGCCGGCTGCCGTGGCCTGAGGATCGGTGACGCGCAGGTTTCCGAGAAGCATTGCAACTTCCTGCTCAACATGGGCAAGGCGAGTTCAGCGGATATCGAGGCATTGGGCGAGGAAGTGCGACGCAGGGTGAAGGAAAAGAGCGGCGTGACGCTGGAGTGGGAAATCCAGCGGGTGGGGAAGGCATGAGTTTGCATATTGTCGTATTGATGGGTGGCTGGTCTTCGGAACGCGCGGTTTCGCTCGTTTCGGGCGCAGGCGTCGCCGATGCGCTCGAAAGCCTTGGCCATCGCGTCACCCGTATCGACATGGGCCGCGATGTCGCGCTTCGCATCGCCGAGGCGGCGCCCGACCTTGTCTTCAACGCGCTCCACGGCACGCCGGGCGAGGATGGTTCGGTGCAGGGCATGCTCGACCTGATGGGCATTCCCTACACGCATAGCGGCCTCGCGACCTCGGTGATCGCAATCGACAAGCAGCTTACCAAGCATGAGCTCGTCCCGGCGGGCATCCCGATGCCCGAAGGCGTCGTCGTGGCGAGCGAGAGCCTTTATCAAGGCGATCCGATCCCCCGGCCTTTTGTGTTGAAGCCAGTCAACGAAGGCAGCTCGGTCGGCGTCGCGATCGTCACTGAAGGCGGTAATTACGGCAATCCGATCGCACGGGATTCCGAAGGGCCCTGGCAGCATTTCGACAAGCTCCTTGCCGAGCCCTTCATTCGCGGCCGCGAACTTACCGTTGCGGTGCTTGGCGACGAAGCGCTCGCCGTTACCGAGCTCAAGCCCAAGAGCGGCTTTTATGATTATGACGCGAAATATACCGATGGGCTGACCGATCATGTCTGCCCCGCAGAAATTCCCGACGACGTTGCCGAGCGCGCGCTGGCGCTGGCGCTGGCGGCGCATCGCAAGCTCGGATGTCGCGGCGCCTCGCGATCGGATTTTCGATGGGACGACAACAAGGGGATCGACGGCCTCTTCCTGCTTGAGGTCAACACCCAGCCGGGAATGACCCCGCTCAGCCTCGTTCCCGAGCAGGGGCGTTATCGGGGACTGGCCTATGCCGAGCTCGTCCAGCGTATCGTGGAGGAAGCATTGTGAGCAGCCGCGTCAGGATCAAGCGCGGCGGAAGTACCCCGCGCCGCAGGCCGCCCACGGTCACCAAGCGACGCAAGGGCGCCCCTCGCGGACCCTCGACAGCGGCGCAGGCGCTTGCGACGATCCCGGTCCGCCAGGAAACCCTGAAGCGCGCTGGCAACTACATGCTTGGCGCCATCATCGCAGCGGCGATCGCCACCGGCGTGATCGCGATGCAGCTCCCGCAGATGATCGGCACTGAATTGGGCGAGGCCGTCGGCGCGATTGGCTTCACCGTTCGCAACATCGAGGTTCATGGCCGCGACCAGATGGATCGCGACGCGGTGATCAATATCGCGATGGACCAGAAGTCACGCGCAATGCCGCTCGTGGATCTCGAGGAAACCCGCCAGCGCCTGCGCCAACTTGGCTGGGTCGCCGATGCGCGCGTGTCGCGCCGACTGCCCGATACGCTGGTCGTCGATATCGTCGAGCGTCGCCCGACCGCGATCTGGCAATTTCACCAGCAGCTAGCACTCATCGACCAGAAGGGCGTCGTGATCGCGCCGGTTTCGATCTCCGCGATGCCCGACCTGCCGATCGTCATCGGCCCGGGTGCGAACCAGCGAGTCGATGCGCTCAATGCGCTGATGCAACAGGTGCCCGCGCTCAAGCCGATGCTTGCCGGGGCAAGCTGGGTCGGCGAACGGCGCTGGGATCTGCGCTTCCAATCTGGCGAAGTGCTCGCTTTGCCCGAGGGCGAGGCGGCGTCGATCGCAGCGCTCAAGGATTTCGCGCGCCGCGATTCGCAATATCGCCTGCTCGGCCAGGGCTTCGTGCGCTTCGACATGCGCGTGCCCGGCCGTATCGTGGTCCGAGTTTCGCGCGAGCCCGGCCGCAGCATTACCGACGATGCGGTGGCTGCAGCTGCCGACATGAAAAAAATCTAGGCCGGAGGGAAGCTATGGCGCAGCACCGCAATGACGACCTCATCACCGCGCTCGATATCGGATCCTCCAAGGTCTGTGCGCTGATCGCCCGGATCGGCGAAGGCGACGAAATCGAGGTGCTTGGCACCGGCCAGCGCGAAAGCAAGGGCGTCCAGCGGGGCTATGTCTCCGATATGGAGGGCACGGAAAATGCCATTCGCGAGGCGGTCGAGCAGGCCGAGCGGATGGCGAACACGAACATCGAGAAGGTCTGGGTCAGCTTTTCGGCCGGCGGGCTGGTGAGCGACATCGCCTCGGTCGAGGTGGATATCGGCGGGTATCGCATCGAGCAGACCGATATCGACGAATTGCTCGCCGCTGGTCGCGGATCGATCGATCCCGAGGGGCGAATGGTGCTGCACGCCCAGCCGACGCTCTACACGCTCGATGGCTTGCGTGGCGTGAAGACGCCGCTTGGTCTCCATGCCGATCGGCTTGGGGTCGACATCCATGTTGTCGCGGCCGAGCCGTCGCCGGTGCGCAACCTCGACCTGTGCGTCAGGCGTGCGCATCTCGCGGTGAAGTCGATCGTCGCTGCGCCGATCGCGACCGGCATGGCGTGCCTTTCGGAAGAAGAACGCGAACTCGGCGTGGCGCTGGTCGAACTGGGTGCCGGCGTCACAAACGTCTCGCTGTTCGCGGGTGGCGTGCTCGTCGGGCTCGCCTCGATCCCCACCGGCAGTTCCGACATCACCGACGATATTTCGTCCGCCTTTGGAACGCGCCGCGCGCAGGCTGAACGGATGAAATGCTTTCACGGCTCGGCGACGGCGAGCCCGCGCGACAATCACGACATGATCGAGGTCGCTCCGATCAGCGGCGAGGAAGATAGTGGCGAACCCACGCGCATCACGCGGGCGCAGCTGATCGCGGTGATCCGCCAGCGGCTCGATCACTGGTTCGGCCAGATTGCGAACGCGCTCGATTCGCTTGGCTTCTCGGGCCCGGTCGGTCGTCAAGTCGTCCTCACCGGTGGCGGTGCGGAACTCAAGGGCATCGCCGATTACGCCCAGGGCCTGCTTGGCCGCTCGGTCCGAATCGGCCGGCCGCGCGGACTTGTCGGGCTCCCCGAGGCGCATAGCGGGCCAGCCTTCGCTACACTCGCCGGGCTGATCCAGTTTGCCGCATCCGATCCGATCGACCTGCGCACGCCGATGCCCAACGACCAGACGATCGTGCGGCCGGTGGGCGGCAATCTCGTGCAGCGCCTGATCTCGGCATTTCGCAGCGGATATTGAGATTGCCCGGGCGGATTTCCGATCTCCCGGTTGCCTCGTCCAACATGACCCGCTAGGTGGCAATCATGGGCCTCTTGATGAAGATCTTCACCTGGTGGGACGGTGCCACCATCGGAACCGCGCTCTGGAGCGCACGCAATGGCGTGCGCGTGGGCGAGGATGCCGAGGGCAATGTCTATAGCGAGGCCAAGAAGGTCGATCCCTGGCTCGGCTATAAGCGCCGCTGGGTGATCTATAATGGCCCCAACGACGCAAGCCGCGTGCCGCCCGAGTGGCATGGCTGGCTGCATCACCAGGTCGATGGCCGTCCGGATGAATCGCTTCCTCCGCAGCGGATCTGGGAAAAGCCCCCTGTGCCAAATCTCACCGGTTCGCGCGAAGCCTATCGTCCTGCCGGGGCTCTCGAGGCAGGCGGTGTCCGCGCGCCTGCGACGGGCGACTATGAGGCGTGGGTTCCTTAAAAATGGGATGCCCTGAATCATGAAGGGGCTGTTTCGCGAAAATGCGGGCGAAGCCCTGGTCGGCCTGCTGGTCGTGCTGCTGGCGATCTGGTTTGCGTGGTTCGCCTGGACTCAGACCGGCGGCGGCGTGAAATCCGGCGCGGTCCGGGTTATGGCGATCTTTCCGAACATCACCGGCATTAATGTCGGCACCGACGTGCGCGTTGCCGGGCTCAAGGTCGGTACTGTCGTCGAACAGGAGCTCGATCCGTCGAGCTACCAGGTCAAGGTTACGCTCGCGCTCGATCCCAAGGTCAGGATTCCAGCGGACAGCAGTGCGGCGGTGACGTCCGAGGGCCTGCTTGGCGGAAGCTATGTGGCGCTGCTTCCCGGTGGTGCGCCGACGCCGCTCAAGGCGGGCGATACCATCACCGATACCCAGGGTGCGGTCGACATGATGAGCCTGATGGGCCAGTTCATCAACCGGTCGGGCGATAGCCACGCAACGGCGAAGCCGTGAAGCGCGCGCTCACCGTCGGGTTGCTGCTGGCTGGCCTCGCCGGGCTCGGGGCGGCGGTTGCCTTCCAGAACGAAACCACGACGCCACCACCGGCCAATGGCGGCGAAACCGCCGCTCCCCCGCCTGCCGATGGCGATGCGGTTGCCGGCAAGCCTGCCGAAGCCAAGCCCGCTGCGCCCGATTTTTCCGGCGCGGCGGTCACTCCGATGAAGGATCGAGTCGCGGTCCTCGGGCTGCTCAACAAGCGCAACGGTTTGTGGCGTGATCTGACGCTCAAGCCGGGGCAGGCGGTTCGCGTCGGCGATGTCGTCATACGCTTGCGCGCCTGCGAGCAGACCGCGCCGTGGGAGCAGCAGAAGCTGACGGGCGCTTTCGTTCAAACCGACGTGCGTGATGCGGGTGGCACCTGGCGGCGCGTATTCTCGGGCTGGCTGTTCAAGGAATCGCCTTCGCTCAACGTCGTCGAGCATCCGATCTACGATGTGTGGCCCAAGAGCTGCACGATGCGATATCCCGATATCGGGCCCGACACCGTGCGGGCGTCCTCGGTGACTGCCACCCGTTCGAGCGCGAAAAAATCAGCCGACGAGGCCGATACCCCGGACGTTGCGCCGGTCGAGACCCCAAGCGCGGTATCGAGCAACCCGACATAATCGTCGCGGTCGATCTCGATCGCGCCAAGCGATGCGAGATGTTCGGTGATGAACTGGCAATCCAGCAGCCGGAAGCTCCCGACCCTGAGGCGCGCCACCAGCCAGGCTAGGGCGACCTTCGATGCATCGCGAACGCGGCTGAACATGCTTTCGCCGAAGAAGGCGGCACCCATCTTTACGCCGTAAAGCCCGCCGACCATCTCGCCGTCCTGCCAACATTCGATCGAATGGGCGTGGCCGCGGCGGTAGAGTTCGGCATAAGCCAGCTCGATATCGCGATTGATCCAGGTGTCAGGCCGATCCGGCGTGGACTCGGCGCAATGTCGCACGGTTTCGGAAAAGGCGCAGTCCGCCGTGACGGTGAAGCGGTCCGAACGAACGGTCTTGGCGAGCGAGTGCGAGAGGTGGAAGCCGTCGAGCGGCATCACCCCGCGTTTTCGGGGTTCGACCCAGAATATTTCATTGGCGCGCCGGCTATCGGCCATTGGGAACACGCCAACGGAATAGGCTCTTAGCAGGAGATCAGGGTCCAGAGTCGACACATTGCGATGATATCGCAATTATCGGTCGGTGCTAAGGGGTTTGGACGCTGATTTGGAGGTGAATCGTTATCTCTTCCAGTCCCGCTCATCCTGAGGAGCCATTGAGCTCGTCGAAATGGCGTCTCGTAGGACGGCCGCGCTTAGCCCGGATTATTCACCGAGGCCTTGCTGAAGGGTTGGCGGGAGTGGCTTAAAGCACTGACTTGATGTAGGAAGTTGGGTGTCTAGACCAGCCCCACAGCGAGGCACAAAATGCCACAAGCGACCC
>CANJQJ010000018.1 GCA_947476425.1 Sphingomonadaceae bacterium
ACGTCGCCCGGATAGGCTTCGCGGCCCGGCGGACGGCGCAGCAGCAGCGACATCTGGCGATAGGCGACGGCCTGCTTGGAAAGATCGTCATACACGATCAGGGCATGCATGCCGTTGTCGCGGAAATACTCGCCCATCGCGACGCCTGCATAAGGCGCCAGATACTGGAGCGGCGCAGGCTCGGAAGCCGTTGCTGCGACGACGATGGTATATTCCATCGCGCCATTTTCTTCGAGCTGGCGGACGATCTGCGCAACGGTCGAGCGCTTCTGGCCGATCGCGACGTAGATGCAGAACAGCTTCTTCGTGTCGTCGTCACCCTTGTTCAGCTCGCGCTGGTTGATGAAGGTGTCGATCGCGACTGCGGTCTTGCCGGTCTGGCGATCGCCGATGATCAGCTCGCGCTGGCCACGGCCGACTGGGACGAGCGCGTCGAGCGCCTTGAGGCCGGTCTGCACCGGCTCATGCACCGACTTGCGCGGGATGATGCCGGGCGCCTTGACTTCGACTCGGCTGCGCTGGTCGGTAACGATCGGCCCCTTGCCGTCGATCGGATTGCCGAGGCCATCGACGACGCGGCCAAGCAGGCCCTTGCCGACAGGAACGTCAACGATCGTACCGGTGCGCTTGACGACGTCACCTTCGCGGATCTGTGCGTCGGAGCCGAAGATCACGACGCCGACATTATCGGCCTCGAGGTTCAGCGCCATGCCCTGGATGCCGTTCGAGAATTCGACCATTTCGCCGGCCTGGACATTGTCCAGCCCGTGGATGCGGGCGATGCCGTCGCCGACCGAGAGCACCTGGCCCACTTCGGAGACCTGCGCTTCGGAGCCGAAGCTGGCGATCTGGTCTTTGATGACCTTCGAAATTTCAGCGGCGCGGATATCCATGTTCAGCCTTTCCCAACGACGTTTCTAACGTCGTCAGCCTTTCATTACGTTCGCGAGGGTGTTGAGTTTGGTGCGGATCGAGCCATCGACCTGGCGGCTGCCCACCTTGACGACGAGACCGCCGAGAATTTCGGGATCGACAGCGAGTTCGAGCGCGACATCGCGGCTGAACTCGGCCTTGAGCTTGGCCTTGAGCGCATCGACCTGATCCTGGTCGAGCGGCATGGCAGAGGTGACTTCTGCCGTGATCTCGCCACGATGATCGGCGGCGAGCGACGCGAAGGCGCGGATCGACGGGCCGAGTTGGCCGAGGCGGCGGTTCGATGCGAGCACGCCGAGGAACTTCGTCGTCAGCGGATCGAGCTTGAGCGCCTGTGCGGTGCCGGCGATCGCCTTGATCGCCTGTTCGCGCGTGACGACCGGGCTTGCGGTCAGGAGGCGAAGATCCTCCGACTCGGCAAGCGCCGACTTGACGACAGCAAGGCTCTGCGAAACCGCATCGAGCTGGTTCGCATCGCGTGCCAGTTGGAACAGCGCCATCGCATAGCGACCGCTGAGGCTAGCCTGAATACCGCCGGAATGCTCCACGCGCTCGTCTTCCCCCAGATGGATTTGGCCCCATGCAAAAAGGGGGCGCCAGAGACGTCCCCGCTTGGGTCGCGGGCCGGTTAGCAGGGAGGTTGGTGCGATGCAAGATAGCACGCATTATTTGAGCGCAAGAAGCGGGACGCGCCAGATTTGGGAATGGCTATCCTGTCCTCATCGATGCGAAATCGGGTTTCCGGTTTTCGCAGGAATGGCGATGGTGAGGTATACACATGAAAATGTTCATCGATCCCGATCAGGCCTGGGCCGCCGTCCTCAAGCGCGATCGCGCGTGGGACGGTCGTTTCGTCACGGGTGTGATGACAACCGGCATTTATTGCCGTCCGTCCTGCGCGGCGCGACATCCCGCCCGCGACAATGTCCGATTCTTTCCAAGTGGCGCCGAAGCGGCGCTGGCTGGCTTGCGAGCCTGCCTGCGGTGCCATCCGGATGACGTCACGCGCGACGAATCCGCCGTGGCGCGTGCCATCGTGCTTCTCGAAGCGGATGCACCGACGTCGCTGGAATCGCTGGCAGGCGCGGTCGGCTATGCTCCGCACCATTTCTCGCGCCTGTTCAAGCGCGCCACCGGCGTTACGCCAGCGCAATATTCCCGCGCCTTGCGGGCGAGGCGGGCGGAGGTGGCGCTTGGCGATACCGATCGCATAACGGATGCGATCTACGACGCTGGCTATTCCGGCCCGAGCCGCTTCTATGCGGACATCACTGAAAGGATCGGGATGGAGCCAAGCGTTTGGCGCAAGGGCGGGGCTGGGGTCACGATTCGCTGGGCAGTGGGCGGGACGTCGCTTGGCCCAATGCTCGTCGCGGCGACCGAGCGCGGCATCTGCCGGTTATCGTTCGACCAGGACGAAACGGCGCTTCGTGCGCTTTTTCCGAATGCAGATATCCTGCCGGGAGACGAGGCGCTGTCGGAACTGGTTGCAGGTGCGATCGCTGCGGTCGAACAGCCGGGGCGGATGACGAACCTGCCGCTCGACGTTCGCGGAACGGCTTTTCAGGAAGCAATCTGGCGGGAACTCAGCCGCATTCCTCCCGGCGAGACCGCAACCTATGCGGCGCTTGCCGCGCGAGCGGGGAATCCGAAGGCTGTTCGTGCGGCGGGTTCGGCGTGCGGTGCCAATCCGGTCTCGGTGCTGATTCCCTGCCACCGCGCTAAGCGCAGCGACGGGGGATTGGGCGGTTATGCCTGGGGACTGGAACGCAAGAAGGCGCTGCTTGAGCGCGAACGGGGCAACTAGCGCACCCAGCTTGCAACATAATCCGCCAGCGCCTGGGGCGTCAGGCTGCGGGCACTCGCCAGTGCCGTGGTCCGTCCCGCATTGAGGAGCTTGCCGGTGTCCGGATCGATGACGAGTAGACTTGGCACGCCTTCCGGCCTCGCAATGCCATAGCGCGCCGGTATCTGCATATTGCGATCGAAGCGGCCGACATCGACCATGACCAGCTCATAATGCTCCGCGATGAAGCGTTGGAGCCGGGGAAGGGCCATCGTACCGGCGAGTACCCGGCAATCGGGGCACCAATTGCCGCCGAGATCGATCAGCAGCAGTTTGTCCGCAGCCCTGGCGCGTGCCATCGCCGCAGCGACCTCCTGATCGGCATCGGCATTCTTGTCGTAGGGCATCGGCAAGGGCTTCGCGAGATCGTCGAAACTCATCTCGGCGAGCCGCGGCGCTGGCGCCGCGACGACGGGGGCTGCGGCGAGAAGGGCTAGCAGGAGGAGAGCTGATCGTATCATTGCAAAAACCCTTGGCCATCCCGGCGACAATCCGGGATCTCGATTTCCATACAGCCGGAACGACATTCGGTTCCAGTCCGAGCGACGCCCTAGAGAAAACTATACGGGTCGACATCGACCGCGACACGTACGCCGTTCGGCCATTTCAGTGCGCCGAGCCAGCCGCGGATGACATCCTGCACGTCGAGCGAGCGCTTGGCATGGATGAGAAGCCGCTGGCGATAGCGACCGCGCAGCATCGAAAGCGGGGCGGGGGCGGGGCCGTAGACGCGCATACCCTCGGCCTCGGGTGCGGTGCGGCCGATCATGCGGGCTATCTCGACTGCCTCGTCGAGTTTCTCGGAGGACACGATGATTGCTGCATAGCGCCCGAACGGCGGCGCATTGGCGGAACGGCGCGAAGCCGTCTCCGCTGCGTAGAAGCTTGCCGCGTCGCCCGATACCAACGCCCGGATCACCGGCGCCTTCGGCTCGTGCGTCTGGATCAGCACATGACCCTTCTTGACGTCACGCCCCGCCCGCCCGGCGACCTGAGCGATCTGCTGGAAGCTGCGCTCGGCCGCGCGGAGATCGCCGCCTTGCAGGCCAAGATCGGCATCGACCACGCCGACAAGCGTGAGATTGGGGAAATGATATCCCTTGGTGACCAGTTGCGTGCCGATGACGATATCGATTTCATTGGCTTCCATCCGGGCGACGAAATCCGCGGCCCGTGCTGGCGAGAAGATCGTGTCGGATGTAATGATCGCGCGCCGCGCTTCCGGAAACAGAGCGGCGACCTCATCGGCGATCCGCTCGACGCCCGGGCCGCAGGCGACGAGGCTATCCTCCTCCTTGCACTCGGGGCACGCGCGGGGCGGCGGCATGACATGGCCGCAATGATGGCATTGCAGGCGGTGCATCAATCGATGTTCGACCATCCACGCGGTGCAGTTCGGGCACTGGAAACGGTGACCGCAGGTTCGGCACAAGGTCAGCGGCGCATAGCCTCGTCGATTGAGGAACAGCAGCACCTGCTCCTTGCGCTCGAGCGTCTCCGCGATGGCCGCGACCAGCGTCGGCGCCAGCCAGCGACCGCGAGGAGGCGGATCGGCGAGCATGTCGATCGCCTTGATCTCGGGCATCTCCGCAGCACCGAAGCGCTTCGGCAGCTTGAGCTCCCGGTAGCGACCGAGCGCCACCTGCTGCTGAGACTCGATCGCCGGCGTGGCCGAAGCGAGAACCACTGGGCATTGCTCGAAATGCCCACGCATCACCGCGACATCGCGTGCGTGATACATCACGCCGTCTTCCTGCTTGAAGCTCGGCTCATGCGCCTCGTCGACGATGATCAATCCGAGGTCGCGATAGGGCAGGAACAGTGCGGACCGCGCGCCGATCACGACATGCGCCTCGCCGGTTGCGACCGCGCGCCAGGCCCTGCGCCGTTGCGATTGGCGCAGGTCCGAATGCCAGGCGATCGGCAAATGCCCGAATCGCGCCTCGAAGCGGCGCAGGAAAGGTTCGGTGAGCGCAATCTCGGGGAGCAGGATCAGCGCCTGCTGTCCCTGGCGGAGTGCGGCCGCGACAGCCTCCAGATAGACCTCGGTCTTGCCGGATCCGGTAACGCCGTCGAGGAGGAAGGTCTGTGATGCCTGTGCTTGAACGGCTTCTACCAGCGCATCCGTTGCGGCTTGCTGTTCGGCCGAAAGTTCGGGCGGCGCATGATCGGGATCCGGAACGGGGAAGGGGTCATCGATCGTCACCTCGACGGCTTCGATCGCGCCCGATTTCACCAGCCCCCGGATCACGGCATCCGACACGTCGGCGATCATGGCGAGCTCGCGAACCAGCCCTTGTCGTTCGCCGATCCGTTCCAGTGCCTGGCTGCGCTGCGGGGTCATGCGACCGGGGACCTGACCGGTGGCGCGGTATTCGATCACGCTGCGCTTCGGCTCGAGCGCGCTCGCGGAGGCCAGCGCCATGCGCAGGACGGCCGCAGGCGGCGCGAGATAATAGTTCGCCGTCCATTCGATCAGCCGCCGCAGAGGGGCGCCAAGCGGCGGGATGTCGTAAACGCCGAGCAACGGCCGCAACCGATTGTCGCCAACCTCGGCATCCGACGGCATTTGATCGGGCTCCCACACCACTCCAGCCAGTTGGCGTGGCCCGAGCGGTGCGAGCACGATGCTGCCGGGCACGACGACATGCTCGCGATCGACGCGATAATCGAGCGGGCCAAGGGCAGGATTGAGCAGGAGGACACGGGCACGGTTCACGGTTTCCGATTAGCCGCGCTGGAGGCGGGAGGCTATAGGCGGGGAAACGAATCACCCTTCAAGCCGGAGCGACCCCACCCATGAAATTCTTCGTCGATACCGCGGACACCAAGGAAATCGCCGATCTGGCCGCGACCGGACTGCTGGATGGCGTCACCACCAATCCTTCGCTGATCCACAAGTCGGGGCGCAAGTTCCTCGAGGTGGTCGAGGAGATTTGCGGCCTCGTTGAGGGGCCGGTGTCCGCCGAGGTTGTCGCGCTCGATCATGAGACGATGATGAAGGAAGCCGCGATCCTGCGGAAGATCGCCAAGAACATCGCGATCAAGGTGCCGCTCACCATCGATGGCCTCAAGACCTGCAAGAAGCTTTCAGGCGAGGGCGTGATGGTCAACGTCACGCTCTGCTTTTCGGCCAACCAGGCGCTGCTCGCGGCCAAGGCGGGTGCGAGCTTCATCTCGCCATTCGTCGGTCGCCACGACGATAATGGCTTCGACGGCATGGCGTTGATCAGCGACATCCGCCAGATCTACGACAATTACGCGTTCGACACCGAGATCCTCGTCGCCAGCGTCCGCCATCCGATCCACGTCCTCGAAAGCGCGAAGATCGGCGCCGACGTGATGACGGCACCGCCAGCGGTGATCCGCGCGCTGTTCAATCATCCGCTTACGGACAAGGGCATCGAAGGCTTCCTCGCCGATTGGGCGAAGACCGGGCAGACGATTCTGTAAGAGAATCCATAGACTCCGCAATGACTTGCGGCCATAAATCTCCACGACGGACTGGGTCTGCGATTAGGCAGGCTCAAATCGCGTCCGTCGAAAGGGGGTGGTTGTAATTTATGACTCGTTCGAGGCCATTGTCAGCGTCATCACGCTGATGGTGGCCTTTGCCGCTTTGGTGGTTAAAATCATCGAAGTGGCCCGCTCCAAGTAGCGGCGGGCGGAGGTCGGGCAGGCACCCGGCCTCCAAACGACATGAACTTCGGAAAATGAAAGAACCCCGGTCGCAGGCACGACCGGGGTTCGAAGGTGGTTTGCAATTCAGACCCGTTCAATGACGAGCCCTATTGTGTTTATGCCTTTAAGTCAATGACCTCAGGCTTCCGTCGAAGCCTCGGCTTCGCCGGGTTCTTCGCCAGCGATGGTGCCAGGCTCGGCGTTGGGATCATAATCCTCGGTGAAGCCGGCTTCCTCGCGTTCGAACATCGAGGTCATGACATCGACGCCCTGCGCCTGGAGTTCGGCTTCTTCAGGCGAACGTGCGATGTTCACCTTGATCGAAACCGACACCTCGGAGTGGAGCGCGACCTTCACAATCGAAAGGCCGATCGACTTGAGCGGACGATCGAGAACGATCGCCGACTTGGTGACCTTGTGGCCATCTGCAGTCAGTGCTTCAGCGAGATCGCGCGACGAAACCGAGCCATAAAGCTGGCCGGTGTTCGACGCCTGACGGATCAGCGTGATGGTCACGCCGTCAATCGTCTTGGCTTCTTCTTGTGCGTGGCTACGACGCGCCGCGTTATCAGATTCGATCTGGGCGCGGTTGGCTTCGAAGACCTTGCGGTTCGCGGCGTTCGAACGAAGCGCCTTGTTGCGCGGCAAGAGATAGTTGCGCGCGAAACCGTTCTTGACCGTGACGATGTCGCCGATCTGGCCGAGCTTCTCGATGCGTTCGAGCAGGATCACTTCCATGGGATCGGCTCCTTACTTTACGATGTACGGAAGCAGCCCGATATGACGGGCGCGCTTGATCGCCTTGGCGAGTTCGCGCTGCTTCTTGGCCGAGACGGCCGTGATGCGGGAAGGAACGATCTTGCCACGCTCGGACACGAAGCCCTGCAGCAAACGGACGTCCTTATAGTCTATCCGGGGAGCATCCTTGGCGGAGAAGGGGCAGCTCTTGCGGCGGCGGAAAAATGGGCGTGCCATATGTGCTAGCTCCTCAAGCGGCTTCGGAATCGCGGTCGTCGCGATCGCGGCGACGCGTGCGATCACGATCAGCGCGGCGCATCATTGCCGAAGGACCGGCTTCATGCTCGTCGACGCGGATCGTCATGTAACGGATCACGTCTTCGTTGAGGGCGACCTGGCGCTCCATCTCGGCGATCGCTGCGGACGGCGCATCGATCTCGAGCAGGACATAATGTGCCTTGCGATTCTTGGCGATTCGATATGCGAGGTTACGCAGGCCCCATGCCTCGGTCTTGACGACCTTGCCATTGCCTTCCTCGATGATCTTGGTGGCAGTTTCCGACAGCGTATCGACCTGGGCTTGTGCCAGGTCCTGACGCGCGAGAAACACATGCTCGTAAAGCGGCATGGTGCGCATTTCCTTCCATCTGGCCGATCGCTGACTGCGGCCATTCCGCAGCCCCTCCGGCTTTCTTGGCCCGGGGCATGCCTCGGGGTGGCGGGCCTATGGCTGAAAGGATGATGAAATGCAAGGCCGCTTGCATCGTTGCCGGATCGACCGTAACCGCGCTGCCACCTTATCACAGGGGAACTATAATGCGGGCTTTCATCTTTCCGGGCCAGGGTAGCCAGGCAGTCGGCATGGGACGTGACCTCGCGGCGGCATCCGCTGTCGCGCGAGCGGTTTTCCAGGAAGTCGACGAAGCACTCGGGCAGCATCTCTTCCGCCTGATGACCGAAGGGCCGGAGGACCAGCTTCAGCTCACCGAAAATGCCCAGCCGGCGATTATGGCGAATTCGATCGCGGTGTTGCGCGTGCTTGAACTCGAAGGCGGCATCCGGCTCGCTGACAAGGCGGACTTTGTCGCCGGTCACAGCCTTGGCGAATATAGCGCTTTGTGCGCAGCCGACGCGATGGACCTGTCCACGACAGCGAAGCTCCTGAAACTGCGCGGCCAGGCGATGCAGGCGGCGGTGCCCGTTGGGCAGGGCGCGATGGCTGCCTTGCTCGGTGCCGACGTCGAGAAAGCCACTGCGCTTGCCAAGGCGGCCGCCGAGGGCGAGGTCTGCACTGTCGCCAACGACAATGATCCGTCGCAGGTCGTGATTTCGGGACATCGCGGTGCGATCGAACGGGCGGTGGCGATGGTCAAGGAACATGGCATCAAGCGTGGCGTGTTGCTGCCGGTATCAGCGCCGTTCCACTGCTCGCTGATGCAGCCTGCTGCCGAGGCGATGGCCGAGGCGCTGGCAAAGGCTGCCATGCAGGCGCCGCTGGTGCCAGTGTTCGCGAATGTTACGGCGGCGCCGGTCGCCGATCCCGATACGATCAAGCGCCTGCTCGTCGAACAGGTGACTGGCACCGTACGCTGGCGCGAAAGCGTCGCCGCGATGTTCGAGGCCGGCGTTGCGGATTTCGTCGAGTTCGGCGGCAAGGTCGTTGGGCCGATGGTCAAGCGCATCGCTCCGGACGCTTCGGCGACGAGCGTGATATCGATGGATGACATCGAGGCGCTGGCGAAAGCCCTTTGAATGACTGAGCTGTGCCGGGTGACGGCACCAGCGCGAATGGAGAGCAAAACATGTTCGACCTTACAGGCATGACCGCATTGGTCACCGGTGGATCCGGCGGGATCGGCTCGGCGATCGCCAAGGCGCTGGCGGCGCACGGGGCTCGCGTTGCGATTTCCGGAACGCGCGAGGATGCGCTCAAGGCCGTCGCAGCCGAAATTGGCGGCGATGTCGTAATCCTGCCGTGCAATCTTTCCGACGGAGCGGCAGTCGATGCCCTCGTCCCGCAGGCGGTGGCAGCACTCGGCCAGCTCGACATTCTCGTGAACAATGCCGGCGTCACGCGCGACAATCTCGCGATGCGTATGAAGGACGAGGAGTGGGACGCGGTGATCCGAGTCAATCTCGAGGCGGCTTTCCGGCTGATTCGGTCTGCCGCCAAGCCGATGATGAAGGCGCGGTTCGGTCGAGTCATCTCGATCACTTCGGTGGTCGGCACCACGGGCAATCCGGGGCAGGCCAATTATGCAGCGTCCAAGGCCGGCCTCGTCGGCATGTCCAAGGCGCTGGCGCAGGAACTGGCCAGCCGCAACATCACGGTAAACTGTGTCGCGCCCGGCTTCATCCGCTCGGCGATGACCGATGGGCTGCCCGATGCGCAGAAGGATGCGCTGACCACGAGGATCCCGGCGGGCAAGCTCGGCGAGGGTGATGACGTGGCGGCGGCAGTGGTCTATCTGGCGAGCCGCGAGGCGGGTTACGTCACGGGCCAGACGGTCCATGTTAACGGCGGGATGGCAATGATCTGATCGGAGCCCCTTGCAACAGGGGGCAGGCCCGGTTAGTGCCACGCCAAACCAAGGCCTCTAGGGAAGGTAGAAGAAGATGAGCGAGACCGCAGAACGCGTTAAGAAGATTGTCGTCGAGCATCTGGGCGTCGAAGCCGAGAAGGTGACCGAGGATGCGAGCTTCATTGACGACCTCGGTGCGGACAGCCTCGATATCGTCGAGCTGGTTATGGCGTTCGAAGAGGAATTCGGTGTCGAGATCCCTGACGATGCGGCCGAGAAGATCGCGACCGTCAAGGATGCGATCACCTATATCGACAGCAACAAGGGCTGATCCCGGAAGGGATCGCTTGATACGGGGCTGAGCGAGCCTTTGCTGACGGCTTCCCGCTTCGCGTGGGGGGCCGTTTTGCGTTAGGACCGTCAGGCTTCGTAAGTTCAAGGGAGAATGCCATGCGTCGCGTAGTCGTGACTGGATTGGGCCTGGTGACACCGCTTGGAGCGGATGTGGAAACCGTTTGGGCGAACATCCTCGCATCGAAGTCGGGAGCGGCGCGGATCACGCGTTTCGATCCGACCGATTACGCTTGCCAGATTGCATGCGAGGTCAAGCCGCCCGAGCATGAATATGGCTTCGATCCCAACAAGCGGGTGGATCACAAGGTCCAGCGCCAGGTCGATCCCTTCATCATCTACGGCATCGATGCTGCCGGCCAGGCGATCGAGGATGCCGGGCTGCTCGACATGAGCGAGGAGGAACGCTTTCGCGCGGGCTGCTCGATCGGCTCGGGCATTGGTGGACTTCCGGGCATCGCCAGCGAATCGATCGTGCTCCACGAAAAGGGACCGCGTCGGGTTTCGCCGCATTTCGTCCACGGTCGCCTGATCAACCTGATCTCGGGCCAGGTCTCGATCAAATACGGCTTGATGGGTCCCAATCATGCGGTCGTCACGGCTTGCTCGACTGGTGCGCATTCGATCGGCGATGCCGCGCGGATGATTGCGATGGACGATGCCGACGTCATGCTGGCGGGCGGCGCCGAAAGCGCGCTGTGTCCGCTGGGCATTGCAGGCTTCTCGCAGGCGCGTGCGCTTTCGACGGCCTTCAACGACCAGCCGGAAAAGGCCAGCCGGCCCTATGACAAGGATCGCGACGGCTTCGTGATGGGCGAGGGCGCAGGCGTCGTCGTGCTCGAGGAATATGAACATGCCAAGGCGCGCGGCGCGAAGATCTACGCCGAAGTCGTCGGCTATGGTCTTTCGGGCGATGCCTATCACGTTACTGCGCCGCATCCCGAGGGTTCGGGTGCGTATCGTTCGATGGCGATGGCGTTGAAGAAGGCTGGCATGACCCCCGCCGATATCGACTACATCAATGCCCATGGCACCTCGACCCCGCTTGGCGACGAGCTCGAACTCGGCGCGGTCCGTCGCCTGTTCGGCGACGAGATCGCCAATGTCTCGATGAGCTCGACGAAATCGGCGATCGGGCACCTGCTTGGCGGCGCGGGCGCAGTCGAGGCGATCTTCTGCATTCTCGCGATGCGCGACCAGATCGTTCCGCCGACTCTCAATCTCGACAATCCCAGCGAAGGTGTACAGGGCGTCGATCTCGTCCCCCACGTCGCGAAAAAGCGCCGCGTTCGTGCAGTGCTCAACAACAGCTTCGGCTTTGGCGGCACCAATGCCAGCCTGGTGCTGAAGGCAATGTAGAATAACGGGCTCCGGCAACAGCCGGGGCCCAGTTTTCGAAGTGGGACCAGGAGCGGCCGGAAATGCGACGCATTGTTTTTCTGGCCGCCCTCGCAGCCTTGCTCGCCGCGGCATTCGTCTATGCGGCATGGCAGGGACCGGGTCCCGCCAGCGCCCCCACGCGCGTGACGATCGCGCAGGGCGCGACGCTCACCTCAGCCGCACGAACGCTGCGCGCCGCGCACGCGGTGCGATCGGCACAGCTTTTCGCACGTCTCGCCCGCGTCCTTGGCGGCCCGAAGCCGATCATGGCTGGTGAATATGAGATTCCCGCAAAGGCGAGCGCCTCGGCAATCCTCGACCTGCTCCAGGAGGGCAAGGTCATCCAGCATCTCGTGACGATTCCCGAAGGCATGCCGTCGATCCTCGTCCAGGCGCGGCTGATGGCGGAGCCGCTGCTGACCGGAAAAATCGCAATACCCGACGAAGGCTCGATACTTCCCGACAGCTATGCCTTCGAAAGCGGGGAGCCGCGCGCCGCCGTGCTCAAGCGAATGCAGGCGGCGATGACCAGTGCAATCGATGAGGCCTGGCCGAAGAAGACATCGGCATCGGCGGTCACGAGCAAACGCGAGGCGATCATCCTTGCTTCGATCGTCGAGAAGGAAACGGGGATTCCGGCGGAGCGCCGTACTGTCGCTGCGGTCTATACCAACCGCCTTCGCCAGGGCATGAAGCTTCAGGCCGATCCGACGATCATCTACCCAGTGACTAAGGGCAAGCCGCTTGGCCGCCGTATTCTGCAGTCCGAGCTGCACGCTGACAATGGCTACAACACCTACGTCATGGTCGGCCTGCCGAAAGGGCCGATCGCCAACCCTAGCCGCCAATCGATCGCGGCGGTGCTGGATCCCGCGCGTTCTCCAGCGCTCTACTTCGTTGCCGACGGCAAGGGTGGGCATGTTTTCGCGACAACGCTGGCCGAGCATCGGGCCAATGTCGAACGCTATTATGCGTTGCGACGTTCTCGTGGCGAGATGTAATCCTCATTTCGCCAACGCAACGCACTGACAAGGCAAAACATCTGGACTCCTGCAGGCGATGCGGGCAGTTTTCGCCGCGATACACCGCCAGGGGAGGGCGATTGCCGTGATCTGGCGGGGGCATCTGGATCTACCGTCCAAGCTGGAAGACGATCTGCCGCGCTGGTTCACCGAGGCGATCGTTGCCTTGGCGGCAATTGCAGCCGCGGTCGGCATCCGGATGGTCATCAGCGCCTTTGCGCCGGATGTCGTCCCCTTCGCATTGAGCTTTCCGGCGATCGTCGCCGCGACGCTGCTTGCCGGCGGACGATCGGGCCTGATGACGGTCGTCGGGGCGCAGTTGCTCATCTGGTACATGGGCTTGCCGCCGATCCGCAGCTTCGCCATCGACTCACTCACCGTCGCGCTCAACCTGTTGCTGGTGACTCTCGCGCAACTCGTGATGCTCTGGGCAGTGGCAAGCTATCGCCGCGTCGCGCTCGCCGATCGCGATCGGGATCGGCGGCAGATCGACGGGCTATCGCTCGCGCTCGGCGAGATCGATCACCGCACCAAGAACAACTTCCAGATTGCGACCAGCCTGTTGACGATGCAGGCACAGCGTGCCGGGGATCCGGCCTTGAAGGCAGCGCTCAGCCGCGCCGCGACTCGACTGCAGGCGATCGCTTCGGTCTATCGCAATCTTGCGATGAGCAGCGCGGGGCTCGACGAAATCAGGCTTCACGAACATCTTGCGGAAATCTGCCACCGACTCCGTGAAGGCCTGCTGACGCCTGCGGTCACGCTCGATTTCACAGCCGATCCAGCGATCGTTTCGCAGGATCTCGCGATCCGGATCGGCCTGATCGTCAACGAACTCGTGACCAACGCTGCGAAGCACGCATTCCCGGACGGGGTCGGTACAATCACGGTGCGCCTTTCCGCGCGACGCGACTGCCTGGAACTGTCGATCAGCGACGATGGCAGGGGTTTTTCAGGCCCGAACGGCGGTGACGGGCTAGGCACCCGGCTCGTGGAAATGCTCGCTCGCCAGATCGATGCCGAGGCGCAACTGGGCGAGGGACCTGGCACGCGGCACGATTTCCGCATTCCGCTGGAGCAGCGCTAACAAGACTGAAATTCGGATAAACGGCGGAGCGGGTGGTGGAGCTGAGGGGAATCGAACCCCTGACCTCTGCAGTGCGATTGCAGCGCTCTCCCATCTGAGCTACAGCCCCGCGTCCGTCGTGCGCGCCATTTAGCGAGAGCTTGGCAGGCTTGCAACGCCTCTTCGGTATTTCCTGAAAAACCCAAATCCGATCATTCCGCCAGCGGCGAACGGTTGGCCGATTTCCAACGATTCCGGACGGATTTATGGGAACGGGATGCGCCTTTCGGCATTCCGACTGCAGACCATTAACCATCTGTGGAAAAGGAGATACCCAATGGCATATGATCGTTCGGATCGAGGCGACTGGCGTGGCGAGCGCTTTGGCCGTGGCGGCCAACGCGAACGCGGGGGCGGCGGCGGTTCCCGCTACGACAACGACGATCGCGGCTTCTTCGATCGTGCGGGCGACGAAGTTCGCTCCTGGTTCGGCGACGAGGAAGCCGAACGTCGCCGTGAACGTGATGAGCGCGAGCAGGCCCGCTATGATCGCGATCGCGAAAGTTCCCAGCGCTCGGGCAGCGGCGGGAGCGGTTACGCGCGCTACGCCGGCTATGACGAATATGATCGCGGCGTTGGCGGATCCTATAGTCGCTCGGGCTCGTCCGAAGGCGGTTCCCCTTATTATACCGGCGGTACATGGCGCGAGAGCAGCAATGTGAGCGGCTCGCAGAGCCATGACCCGCGCTACCATGAATGGCGCAATCGCCAGATCGCCGCGCTCGATCGCGACTATGACGAATATCGTCGCGAGCATCAGTCGCAGTTCGACGATCATTTCGGCAACTGGCGTCAAAATCGCCAGCAGCAGCGCGCTTCGGTCGGCCGCGCTCGCGAAGGCCAGGAAGTTGTCGGCTCCGATGGCCAGCATGTCGGCGTCGTCGATCATGTCCGCGAGGACCGGCTGATCCTGACCAAGGGCGACAGCATGGCGGGCGGCCGCCATCATTCGGTACCCTGCTCATGGGTGTCGAAGGTCGAGGACAAGATCGAGCTTAATCGGACCTCGGAACAGGCTCGCCAGGCATGGCGCGACGAGGAAAATCGTGGCGCGATGTTCGGCAGCGATCGCACCACCGAAATCAGCCCGCAATCGACGCGGACTTTGGCGGGTTCGCAACAGAAGCCTTGATGCACTGCAGCATCCGTCGCACATGATTGTCACGGCCGAATCAATTTTCGGCCGTGACTTTGTTGCGGAGGATTGGGCGATGTTTCTCAAGGGCAAGACGGCGTTGGTCACTGGCTCGACCTCGGGCATCGGCCTCGCTTACGCAAAGCTGCTGGCCTCCGAAGGCGCGGCAGTGATGATCAACGGATTTGGCGACGCGACGGCGATCGCTGCGGAATGCGCCGCGCTGGCAGCGGCAAGTGGTGCGCAGGCGCTCTACAGCGCGGCCGACATGTCAAAGCCGGCCGAAATCGCGGCGATGGTCGCTGAATGCGCTGACAAACTCGGCACGCCCGATATCCTGATCAACAATGCCGGCGTGCAGCATGTCGAGCCGATCGAAACCTTCCCGATCGAGAAGTGGGACGCGATCATCGCGATCAATCTCTCGTCGGCATTCCATACGATCCGGGCGGCGCTTCCTGGGATGAAGGCCAAGGGCTGGGGCCGGATCATCAACACTGCGTCGGCGCATTCGCTCACCGCGTCGCCGTTCAAATCAGCCTATGTCTCGGCGAAGCATGGCCTTGCCGGACTGACCAAGACCGTCGCGCTCGAAGCGGCGACCTTCGGCGTGACCGCGAACTGCATCAGCCCTGGCTATGTCTGGACGCCGCTGGTCGAAAGCCAGATTCCCGACACGATGAAGGCGCGAAACATGACTCGGGAGCAGGTGATGCACGACGTGCTGCTTGCCGGGCAGCCGACCAAGCAATTCGTAACGGTCGAGCAATGCGCCGCGCTGGCGCTGTTCCTCTGCCGCGACGATGCGGCCTCGATTACCGGCGCCAACCTCGCGGTCGATGGCGGCTGGACCGCACAGTAATATCGTTAATCCTCCGTAAGTAGATCCCGGTGCATGATCGCCGGGTCATGAACTATCTCAACGCCAAGCTCGCCCAGCTGACCGATGAACTTTTCGTCGCGACGCAGCGTGCCAAGCTGGCGTGGAAGGCGGGGACGACTGACGGTAGCTATTCGACCAGCATCGGCGACATGCGAGTCAGCATCGAGAAGATCGTCGGCGGCGATGGCCTGCCTGCAGTCGCGGTATTGCTGTGCAATCGCGAGGGGCGGCTGGTCCAGCGCTATACCGATCACGATCTGACTGACAATGTCCCCGAGACCGGGGAGCATCGCAGCTTCTGGGAATTGCTCGCCGAGCTTCACGAAATGGCGCGCTGGTCGGCCGAGGGCGTGTTCGAGCTGATCGATAATTTGATGGGGGTGCTGGCGCCGCCGCTGGTCGAGGAAGATATGTCGAAGAATACTGGCGAGCGCGACGAATTCGGCTGGTCCGGTCGGGCGCTTTCGCCGCGGGTTCATAACGCGGGGCTGCGGTAGGGCCGACGACGCCTCCCCGTCATCCCGACGAATGTCGAGATCCATGGGAGCCACAGCCTCGCGATCGAGGGAACTCCGTATCGTGGATCCGGCGTCCGCCGGGATGACGATTGTGGAGCGATGAAATGGTCGCGTAATTCCGTTGATATAGGCATTTGACAATTTTCTGTTTTCCTACAGCCTGGCCGATGGGTTAAAAGGCTGCATGATTCGAAACCGATTCGCCTTTGCGGCCCGCAGGACCTGGTCTTGCGCGATGCTGTTCCTGATATTCGCGGCGCTGAGCCTCGGACGTGCGACGCCTGCGGTTGCAGATCCGCTTGGAGGCTCGATTCGTGGCGACCTGCCGGCACTGCTTTCGCTGTACCGCGATCTTCATGCCCATCCCGAATTGAGCAACCAGGAGGTGAGGACGGCTGCGCGGCTTGCGAGAGAAATCGCTGGGCTGGGATTCACGGTGACGCCGAAAGTCGGTGGCAACGGGATCGTGGCGGTGATGGAAAATGGTGCGGGACCGGTGGTCCTGCTGCGTACCGACATGGATGCATTGCCGGTCACCGAGGCGACGGGGCTGCCCTTTGCAAGCGTCGAGAAGGGCGTCATGCACGCTTGCGGACATGACATCCACATGGCGAGCTGGATCGGGACTGCGCGGCGCCTTTCCGCGATGAAGGATCGCTGGTCGGGCACGCTGGTGATGATCGCCCAGCCGGCTGAGGAAGTCGGCGGCGGCGCGCGCGCGATGCTCGCCGATGGACTGTTCACGCGCTTTCCGAAGCCGGCGATTACGATCGCCTTCCACGATGCGGCAAATCTTCCAGCCGGCGTGATCGGCTATTCGCAGGGCTATGCCTTCGCCAATGTCGATTCGGTGGATATCCTCGTGCGGGGCGTGGGTGGTCATGGTGCTTATCCGCAGAACACCAAGGATCCGATCGTGCTGGCGGCGCGGATCGTGACGTCGCTCCAGACGATCGTCTCGCGAGAGGTCGATCCTCAGGATGCGGCGGTGGTGACGGTCGGGAGCATCCACGGCGGGACCAAGCATAATATCATCCCCGACGAGGTTCGGCTCCAGCTCACGGTGCGAAGCTACTCGCCCGAGATGCGGACGAAACTGCTTGATGCGATCGCGCGGATCGCGAAAGGCGAAGCGATTGCCGCGGGCATGCCAGAGGATCGCATGCCGGTCGTCACGGTAGCCCGTGAGGACAATACCCCTGCGGCGTTCAATACCGATCCGCTCACCGGACGGATCGTGGCTGTTTTCCGGAAGCGTTTCGGCGCGGAACGCATCCGGCAGGTGCCGCCGACAATGGCCGGCGAGGATTTTGCGCGATACCGACTCGCCGATCCCGAGCATCTCCAGAGCCTGATCTTCTGGGTTGGCGGCGTACCGAAAGCCAAATGGGACGCCGTCGCGGCCGACACCAGCAAGCTGCCTTCCTTGCACAGCGCGCTCTGGGCTCCCGATCCCGAGCCGACGATAGGCATGGCCGTCGAAGCGATGACCGCCGCCGCGCTCGACCTGCTCGGCAAACCCACAATACCTTCCTCGCCTTGATCACCGGCTTGTTGCGAACTACATTCAATTAGCAATTCAATCCACGTCAACTGATCGCTTTACTCGATCAGGCATAGTGGCAAAATCCCTTAGCCCGTGCCTTGCCGATGGAGTAACCCGAAGCTGCAAACGGCATTTTCCCGGCCATTCCGGCCGGCATTTATATGGAGAGTGACATGGGACTCACGGGTTCGAAGACCGAGGACAACCTCAAGGCCGCCTTCGCTGGCGAAAGCCAGGCGAACCGCCGCTATCTCTATTTCGCACAGCAGGCCGACGTCGAAGGCTATAACGACGTCGCCGCGGTTTTCCGCTCGACCGCAGAGGGCGAAACCGGCCACGCACATGGCCATCTGGAATACCTCCAGTCCGGCGGTGGCGATCCTGCAACCAACATGCCGATCGGCGACACGTCATCCAACCTGAAGTCGGCAATCGCGGGCGAGACCCACGAATATACCGACATGTATCCAGGCATGGCGAAGACCGCTCGTGATGAAGGCTTCGACGAGATCGCCGACTGGTTCGAGACGCTCGCCAAGGCCGAAAAGAGCCACGCCGGCAAGTTCCAGAAGACGCTCGACACGCTCGACGCGTAACTGATCGGTTCGTCATCCCGACGGAAGTCGGGATCCATGACGACGGTGTCGTTTCAATCGCGAGACCATCGCTGCCATGGATCCCGGCGTCCGCCGGGATGACGGCACGCTATTGAGTGACCAACGGGAAAGCAGCAACACCATGGAAGAAAGCCTTTCGGCGCCAATCCGCCATCCGATCGCATGGCAGGATGAGAGCTTCTACGACGAAGCCGCGCTCGATACCGAGCTACGCCGGGTGTTCGACATCTGTCATGGTTGCCGCCGTTGCTTCAACCTGTGCGACAGTTTCCCGACCTTGTTCGACCTGATCGACGAGAGCGAGCATGAGGATGTCGAGCATCTCGACTCCGCCGATTTCAAGCCGGTGGTCGATGCCTGCACGCTGTGCGACATGTGCTTCATGGCGAAGTGCCCCTATGTGCCGCCGCACAGTTTCGATCTCGATTTCCCGCACCTGATGCTGCGCCATCGCGCCGTCGAACATGCCAAGGGCAAGACCAGCTTCGCCGATAAGGAACTCGCCAAGACCGATCGCAACGGCAAGCTCGGATCGATGCTGAGCGGGCTGGCCAATTTCGCGACCAAGGAAGGCGGGCTGGCTCGACCGGTGATGCAGGCGGTTGTCGGCATCGACAAGCGCGCCTACCTCCCCGAATTCGCCGACCTGCCGCTGACCGTGAAGGCTGGGCCGACGATCCCGCGCCCCAACCCCGATGCGCCGGGCTTCGGCCGCAAGGTTGCGCTTTATGCGACCTGCTATGGCAATTTCAACGACCAGACTCCTGGGGATGCGGCGATCAAGGTGCTAACGCATAATGGCGTCGAAGTCCGGGTCGAGCATCCCGAATGCTGCGGCATGCCGAAGTTCGAGAATGGTGACCTGTCGGCAGTTGCGAGTGCGGCCGAGCGCGTGGCTGCGCATTTCGCGCCGCTGATCGCCGAGGGCTATGACATCGTACCGCTCACCACGAGCTGCTCGCTGATGCTCAAGTTCGAATGGCCGCTGATGTTGCCCGGCAACGCCGCCATAAAGGCGCTGTCGAAGGCTACTTTCGATCTGTCGCAATATGTCGTGCTGCTGTCGAAGCAGGCGGGGCTCGTGCCGATCGAGGCGATGCCATCGAGCATTGCGGTCCATTTCGCCTGCCATTCGCGTGCCCAGAACATGGGGCCCAAGGCGATGGACATGCTGCGACTGATCCCCGAGGCAAAGCCGGTGCTGACCGAACGCTGCTCGGGACATGGCGGCAAGTGGGGCATCTTCAAGCAGAATTTCGACACTGCCGTGAAGGTCGGCCGTCCCGCTGCGCGGGCGATGGCGAAGGACAATCCGGATTTCATGGTCAGCGAATGCCCGTTGGCCGGCCCGCATCTCAAGCAGGTGATGGAGCTTTCGGGGGTGGAGAAGGTTCCTGACAGGGTTGGTCATCCAATCGAGATCATGGCCCGGGCTTATGGATTTTAGCGCGACGCCATGTACCCCGGCGAAGGCCGGGGCCCAGGCTTGACGCTGCGACTGGACCCCGGCCTTCGCCGGGGTACGGTCGATGGAAGATGTAAAAAAGGAACGATCATGCCCCGGAACCAGCGCATCATCACTGCCGATGACATCATGGCACTCGGCACCTACGAGACCATCCGCGCTGAGAAGCGGCAGGAGAATATCCTGCGCAAGAAATATCGTCGGCTCTCGGTGGGGCCGCACGTCAATGTCCTGTTCGAGAATTGGGACACGATGTGGTGGCAGGTGCAGGAAATGCTGCGCATCGAAAAGGGCGGGGACGAGCAGCTGGTCGATGAGCTGGCGGCCTATAACCCGATGATCCCCAACGGACGCGAGCTTACCTGCACGCTGATGTTCGAGATCGACGATCCAGCGGTGCGTGCCCGTGTCCTTGGTGGACTTGGCGGCATCGAGGAGCATTTCGTGATCAGCATCGCGAACGAGCGCGTCCAGGGCATCGCGGAGGACGATGTCGAGCGCAGCCGTGCGGACGGCAAGACATCGAGCGTCCACTTCATCCACTTCGCTTTCACCGACGAGCAGGTCGCCAAATGGAAGAGCGGGGAGGGACAGGCGATGTTTCACATCGAGCACCCGAACTACGGGCATATCGCGCTGATCAGTGAGTCGATGCGGCGCGAGCTGGCAGGTGACTTCAGCTGACGATATCGGGCTTGCCGGCGCTCAGGCTCAGGGGCGCCTGATGTCGCCGGTGGCCTGAAGGATGGCGCGCTCGAGGGTCGCTATCGTATAGGGCTTGGCTACGACCTTGATCTCGTCGAACCCGCCCTGCGATCCGGCGCTGCCATAGCCCGTCGTGAAGATGAACTGCTTTCCGGCGTCGCGAAGCGCATGTGCCACTGGCGTGCTCATCACCCCATTGAGGTTGATATCGAGCAGGGCCAGATCGAAATCACATTGCTCGACCTTGGCCAGTGCATCGTTCACCGATGCCGCTTGCCCGGCAACGACGAAGCCCAGTTGTTCGATCATGTCCTCCGCCGTCATCGCGATGACCGCCTCGTCTTCGATGACAAGGATGCGGAGCTGGACGTTCGAGGCGGCCTCAGTCTGATTCTCTATCATGCAAACTCCGGCAAAGTGGCGGTTATCGTACAGTCCAGTCCGGCGGGACGAAAGGCGACGTCGACCGTGCCGACGAGATCGCTCGCGAGCGCACGCTCGATCATGCGCAGCCCGAAGCCGCGGGAATCGGGCTCGATCACCTGAGGCCCGCCGATTTCCCGCCAAGTGAGCGTGAGCGCCCGCTCGCGATCCAGCCGCCAGCTCAGTTCGACCTTGCCCTCGGGCCGCGAAAGGGATCCGTATTTCGCGGCGTTCGTGCCAAGCTCGTGCAACGCGAGCACCAGCGATATCGCAGCCTTGGGTGGCAGCACGACGCGTGGGCCCGCAGTCACGATCCTTCCGGGAGGATCGCCATAGGGTCCCATCGCATCGGCAACCAGCGCATCGATCGTAGCGCCCTCCCAGCATTGCTGGGTGAGCAGGTCATGCGCCGCCGCAAGCATTCCAAGGCGTGCCTGGAAACTTTGCTGCCCATCGGCGATGCTTCGCTGGTTTCGGAAGCTCTGCATCGCGAGCCCCTGCACGAGCGCCAGGGTATTCTTGACCCGATGATTCAACTCGTTGATCAGCAGTTGCTGGCGTTCGTCGAAGGCGCGCTTCTCGGTGATGTCGCGTGCGACGGCGTGGAGACCGATCGGTCGTTCGTCAGTGCCGATGGTCAACGCCGAATTCACGTCCCACTGGCGCGTTTCGCCAAATGCGGTGGACACCGAGACCTCGTAGCGCGTGACGCCACCATCCTGGAGCTTTCGGCGAAGCATCGAACGCGTGCGATCGAACTCGTCGGGGGATACGAAATCGGCGATGGAACGGCCAACGATCCGCTCGGCAGGAAGGCCAATCGCCTCGGCCGCGGCCGGATTGCAGGCGGTGATGGTCTGTTCGAGATCGGCCGTGAAGATGATGTCCCGCGCCTGTTCGAAGATCAGCCGATGGCGGCGCTCGCTTTCCCGCAGGACCATTTCGGAGCGGCTGCGCGCGAGCTCTTCCCAGAGGCGGCCAGCAACGCCCTGCAGCATGAGTAGCTCGCCCGCCGACCAGCTGTGCGGATCGGCATTCTGGACAAACAGCGCTGCGGTATAGCTGCCATCGCGCAGGATCGGCACTGCTGCCGTTGAGCGAATGCCGAGCGTGGCATAGCGCTGGATGACATCCGCTTCGGAAATCCGGGAATCATTGTAGACATCATCGACGGCGAAGGTCTCCCCCATCCGCATCGCCTGATGCACGGCTTGGCCAAGGGATCCGAACGACATCGTTCCTGTAAGCGGCCGCATGCTGCCGCTGGCCCAGCAGGAATCGATCCGGACGAGGCGCTCGGCCTGATCGACCTCGCCATAGCCGACCCGCCCGACGCCGAGATGCTCGCCCACCGTCTGCAACGCCGTTGCCATTATGCCGGCGGACGAATCCATCGTGCGGATGCGATCCGAAAGCTGAAGGAGCAATCGGCTGCGGCGATCGGCGAAGACGCGATCGGTGGTTTCCTGGCCCTGGTTGAAGATCCCCGCGACCCGGCCGTCTTCACCGGCAATCGGGGTGAAGCTGTAATCCCAATAGGTCTCCTCCAGCCGACCGAAGCGTCGCATCGGGAGATACTGGTCGTTCGAGACGATGCCCTTGCCATAGGCGAAGACGGCCTTGAGCTGGGGTCCGATGACATGCCAGATATCGGGCCAGACGAGATGCGCGGGCTGGCCGAGCGCCTGCGGGTGCCTTGGGCCGGGCACCGAAGCCCAGGCATCATTGTACAGCAGCCGAAGCTCCGAGCCCCAGTAGATTGCGGTTGGATAATTGCTGTTGAGGCAAATGCTCAGTGCGGACCGTAGCGATTGTGGCCAATCATTGGGGGCGCCAAGCGACGTGGCAGCCCAGTCGAATTCCCGGATCCTGCAGGCCATGTCGCTGTCGTTGGATAGCAGGGCACGGAACTCAGGCATCGGCGAAACGCTCGCTCGGTATGGCAAAAAATGCTGCGGCCAACGCCGGACGAATAGTCAAAGCCCCCATGGGAGCGCAACGCCGTCACCGGTTGTTGGTTCCGTAAAAATTATGCCTTGATACAACAACAAAACAAATCAGCGCTCGGCTGGCTCGCATTCTCGTGGTTTCAAATTCGAGTATCGCTGCGCGTTTTTCAGGCCAGCTTGAATCCCTCACGGTTGAACGCAGCTGATAGCTCGCCATTGCCCTTGGGGCCGAGCTTTTCGTGAAGCGATGGGAAAATCGACTCTTCTTCCTCACGCATATGCTTTTCAAGTTCGGCGCGGAATTCGACGATCTTGTCGGTCCAGGCGCGGTTGTTGCGCGGCATGTGCTCTAGATCGAAGAGATATTGCTTCACATAGCCATGCTCGTGATTGAGATGATCGGCCTGATCGGGATCGCCATGATCGCGCAGGCTCGGGTAAAGCACATTCTCCTCCTCGAACGCATGTTTGGCGAGGGCATGCTTGAGCTGCATCAACAGCAGGCCGCGCTTTGCGGTCTGGCTGTTCTCGGTAGCTTCGAGCTTGTCGAAGATCTTGCGGGCAGCCTGGTGCTCGGCCTTGATCGAATCGAACCAGTCACCGGAGAAGGCGGATACTGCCTGCACCGCCGCCTTGCGACCGATCGTGGCGGCGAGGCCTGCAATCAGGCCGGCAGCCGCCGCACCAACCATCGCGCCGGTGCCAAAGGCATGATCATGGCCGTTGCCGTTGGCGCCATTTGACGGGCGATCGGATTTTTCGTGCTGGGTCGCTGACGACTTTGCCCTGCTCGCCCGACGTGCTGTCGGCTTGGCAGGGCCCTCATTGCTGTCGCTTGTGGTTGTCGTAGCCATGGCTTTTCTCCTCATGCCCCTACGGCTGCGACAACCTTTGGCGGACTTGAGGGTTCCTCGCCTCGGCCCGTTACGGACCTGCTATTGCTTCAGCCCAACGCAGCCTTGAGTTCGGCGATCCATGCATCGGCGACGCTGTCCGAAGGCGCGCGCCAATCGCCGCGCGGGCTGAGGCTGCCGCCGGGCGAAACCTTGGGGCCGTTGGGTATCGCGGAGCGCTTGTACTGGCTGGTCGCGAAGAAGCGGCGGAGGAATTGCTCGAGCCAGTGGACGATCGTGGCGCGGTCATAGGCGGTCTTGCGGCTCGCCGGATAGGCATCGGGCCAGGTGCCGGCGTCCACGTCGCTCCAGGCATGTTCGGCGAGGAAGGCCACCTTCGAAGGCGGCAGGGCCTGGCGCAATATATGGTAGAGGAAGAAATCGTTGAGCGCGTACGGCCCGATCTTCTCCTCGGTGCTCTGGATCGCGCCGTCGGCACCCGCCGGAACGAGCTCCGGCGAGATCTCGGTTTCGAGGATCGCGGTGAGGATCTGGCCAGTGCCCTTGTCGAACTGGCTGGTCTGGACGCTCCAGCGGATGAGATACTGGATGAGCGTCTTGGGAACGCCGCTGTTGACGGCATAATGGCTCATCTGGTCGCCGACGCCATAGGTGCACCAGCCAAGCGCGAGTTCCGAAAGATCGCCGGTGCCGATTACGAAGCCGTTTCGCTGGTTGGCGATGCGGAAGAGATAATCGGTTCGCAATCCGGCCTGCACATTCTCGAACGTGATGTCGTAGACCGGCTGGCCCTTGGCAAAAGGGTGGGCGATGTCGGCGAGCATTTGGCGTGCGGCGGGCCGGATATCGATCTCGTCGGCCTCGATACCCATCGCCTTCATGAGCGCCCAGGCATTGGATTTCGTCCCATCGCTGGTTGCGAAACCGGGCATGGTGTAGCCGAGGATCGTCGAGCGCGGCAGGCCGAGCAGGTCGCACGCCTTCGCCGCGACGATCAGCGCGTGGGTGGAATCGAGCCCTCCTGAAATACCGATCACCATATGATCGCCGGGTGTCGCCTCGAAGCGGCGCGCCAGCCCATCGACCTGGATGTTGAAGGCTTCGTAGCAATCCTGCGCAAGGCGCTCGGGTCGATCGGGAACGTAGGGAAAACGGCGCTGGCGACGCTTGAGCCCGACGTCGGAAACCTGGACGGGATGGTCGAAGCCGATCCGGCGGAAGCGCTGCTCGGGATGTCCGGCATGCGCCGCGGAATCGTTGAAGGTCCCTGTTCGCATCCGTTCCAGCCGCAAGCGCCCGGTATCGACATCGGCGACGATGAGCTGGGGCGAGCGACTGAAACGCGCGGAGGTGACAAGCTCGGCGCCGAGCTCATTGATCACGCTCTGGCCGTCCCAGGCCATGTCAGTAGTGCTCTCGCCTGCGCCAGCGGCCGAATAGACATAGGCTGCGCTGCATCGCATCGCCTGCGAAGCACAAAGCAGCGCGCGATCGTCCGCCTTGCCGATGATGATGTTCGATGCGGAGAGATTGCAGAGGATCAGCGCCCCGGCCAGCGCGCCGTCGGTCGACGGGGGCGTGGGGCCCCAGAAATCCTCGCAGATTTCGATGTGGAAGATGAAATCCGGAAGCGTGGTCGCGGCGAAGATCAGGTCCGCGCCGAACGGCACGGTCTGCCCGGCGACTGAAATGTCTAGCCCGGTGAGCCCAGCACCTGATGCGAACCAGCGCTTCTCGTAATATTCGCGGTAATTGGGCAGGAAGCTCTTCGGTACCACGCCCAATATCGCACCCCGCGCGATCGCGACCGCGCAATTGTAGAGGCGACCATTGCGGCGCAGCGGCGCGCCGACGAGGATGACCGGGCGAAGCGTGGCGCTCGCCTTCACGACGTCCGCCAGCGCCAGTTCAACCGCATCCAGCAATGCGTCCTGGGTCAGCAAGTCGTCGATCGCATAGGATGAGAGGCAGAGCTCGGGGAGGACAAGCAAGTCGGCAGCCTCGGCATCGGCAGCGCGCGCCTGTTCGATCACGGCTTCGGCATTCCGCGCGGGATCGGCAATGAACACGCGAGGCGTCGCTGCCGCCACCCGGACGAATCCGTGGCGATGGATCGAGTTGAAAGGCGCGGTTTCGCTCATCGTCTGCATTGGCTTTCGTTAGCAGTAAAATGCCGCAAGGTGATTAACTCATCGCGCCGGCATCGTGAACCCGAAGCGAAGGAAGGTCGCACGACTCTGCGGGGACAGGAGGTAGCGCCGGAAACGCTCGGATTGCGGATTGGACGAGGTTACCGGGATTGCGAGCGTGTAGCGGATCGGCGAATGGCTGGTGCGCGGAAAAATCCCGACGACATGCACCCGCGGGGAGCTACGCGCATCGGTGAGATATACCACGCCGAGGCTGACCTTGCGGCGCGCGACAAGATCGAGTGCTGCCCGGCTGTGCGGTGCGAGGGTGATCCGCCCGGCAATCGAAGGCCAGAGGTGGAGGTTGCGCAGCGCTGCTTCGCCATAGGGTTCGGGCGACATCGCCAGCTGCCCCGGACCGACTGGCAGCAGTGGATCGACTGGACCGAACAGGCCTTCCCCGCCACCGGGCGCAACAAGCACGATGCGGTTGCCGATCAGATCGGCCATCGATCCCGGGCGGAGAAGTCCGCGCTGGGCGACCGCGTTCATCGGGGCGGGATCGGCGGAGACCAGCAGGTCGGCCGGTGCAAGGGCTTCGACCTGACGGGCGAGCTCGGCAGAGCCTCCGTAGCGCAGCGAAGGCCGTTCGAGGCCTTGCGCTTCCCAGGCGGCGGCAATCGCAGGAAGCGCGTCCTGGAGGCTCGCATCGGCAAGGACGAGAAGCGGACGCGCAAGCCCCGGGGTAGCGGCAAGCGAGAAAAGGAGCGCGAGAAATGACCAACGCAATAGGCGGACTTGAGAAGTCGACATCAAGCCGGGCACTCCGAAAGTGCTCGCCGCACGGCATCGTTCCAGCCATTGCGAAGCCGGTTGCGCTCGGCGGCGTCCATGGCAGGCTCGAAAATTCGGTCGGCTGCGTCGCCCCACGGCATCGGCCCATCGACGGGCCAGATCCCCACTGCCCAACCTGCAAGCAAGGCAGCGCCACGTGCGGTGATTTCCAGCGTAGCCGGGCGCGAGATCGTCGTTGGCAGGATGTCGGCGAGAAATTGGCAGAGCCAATCGTTCTCGACCATGCCGCCATCGACGCAGAGTCTGCCACTGCTGCCCTTCATCGCTGATATCAGGTCCGCCGTCTGATATCCCGCCGCTTCGAGCGCGGCGCGGGCGAGATGTGCGCGGCCACTGTCGAGGGTGAGACCGGTGATGAGTCCCCGTGCATCGGGTCGCCAATGCGGCGCCCCGAGCCCGACGAAGGCCGGCACCAGATAGACGCCGCCATTATCGGGCAGGCTAGCCGCCAGGGTTTCGGACTCGGCGGCCTCGTCAATGATGTGTAGTTGGTCGCGTAGCCATTTGATTGCGGCGCCGGCAATGAAGATCGAACCTTCGAGCGCGTAGGCGGCGCGCCCACCGAGGCGGTAGGCGACCGTAGCAAGCAGGCCGTCGGCTGGGCGGGGAACGGCCTCCCCCATGTTGAGCAGCAAGAAGCCCCCCGTGCCGTAGGTCGCCTTTGCCATGCCCGCATCAAAACAGCCCTGGCCGATCAACGCCGCCTGCTGGTCGCCCGCCATGCCGCCGATCGGGATCGACGCGCCGAACAACTCGGGCAGCGTATTGCCATAGATCATGCTGTTGTCGCGGACCTCGGGAAGCAGGGTCGCGGGGATGCGAAACAGGTCGAGCAGTTCGGGGCACCAGCGCTGCTCGACGATATCGAACAGCATCGTGCGGCTGGCGTTGGTTGCATCGGTGGCATGGGCCGCCCCGCCAGTGAGGTTCCAGAGCAGGAAGCTGTCGACTGTCCCGAAAGCAAGTTCGCCCGCTTCGGCCCTCGCCCGGGCGCCGGGGACATTGTCGAGGATCCATGCCAGCTTTGTAGCGGAGAAATAGGGATCGAGCAGCAGGCCGGTTTTTGCCCGGACCATTGGCTCATGCGCTTTCAACGCGGCGCAGATTTCGGCAGTCCGGCGATCCTGCCAGACGATCGCGCGGTGGATCGGAGTTCCCGTCGCACGATCCCAGACGATCACGGTCTCGCGCTGGTTGGCGATGCCGATCGCTGCGATGTCGGCAGCGCCAAGTCCGGCACGGGCGATTGCCTTGCGCACCATTGCGACGGTATCGCACCAGATATCGTCCGGGTCCTGTTCCACCCAGCCGGGCGCCGGATAATATTGCCGATACTCGACCTGCGCTGTTGCAAGCGGGGACAGGGCTTCGTCGAAGACGATTGCTCGCGTCGACGTCGTTCCCTGATCGATCGCGACTAGGTGGCGCATTGCGGATCCTCCTCGAGCGGGGCGTCTGCGGTCCATTCGGGTGTCATATCTGGA
The DNA here is from genome assembly GCA_947476425.1 of Sphingomonadaceae bacterium. Classification (GTDB taxonomy): domain Bacteria; phylum Pseudomonadota; class Alphaproteobacteria; order Sphingomonadales; family Sphingomonadaceae; genus CANJQJ01. The sequence goes on from CANJQJ010000018.1 coordinate 28,163, forward strand.
AAATAACGCTCAAGTTTGGCGAGCGCATGTTCAGCGAGCCGACGGTAGGTCGTGATCTTGCCGCCAAAGACCGAAAGCATATGGGGCCCTTCAGCCAGCACATAATCGCGCGTCACTTGCGATGCGCTGCTCTTGCCGTCGTCGTAGAGCGAACGAATGCCCGAAAAACTCCTGATCACGTCAGCCGGTCCTATAGGGCGTTCGAACCATTCATTCACTGCATCGCAAAGATAGGCGGTCTCTTGCGGGGTGATCGCCGGCGCAGAGGGATCGTCGGTCCATTCGATATCGGTGGTCCCGATCAAGGTGAACTCGCCCTGCCAGGGGATTGCGAACACCACCCGGCCATCGGGGTTTTGAAGGATATAGGCATGATCGCCCGCATGCATGCGCCGCACGACGATATGGCTGCCTTTGACAAGGCGGGGCGGCCGTTCGGGCTTGCTCCCCGCCATCAGGTCGAGCACGCTACCGACCCAGGGACCGGCGGCGTTCACGACCACCCGGGCATCGACTTCGAACTCAGTTCCGGTTTCCATGCTGCGCACCATTGCGCGCCAGCCGTCCTCGATCCGATGCGCCGAAATGAACCGGGTGTGGGTGCGAATGTCCGCACCGCGTTGCCGCGCTCCGATCGCATTCGCCCGGACAAGCCCGACGTCATCGACCTGCGCATCGGCATAGGTGAACCCGCGACGGAAGCGCGACTTCAGGCCATCGCCAAAATGACCCGGCGCAAGATCGACCGCGCGGGAAGCCGGCAAGCCACCGCGCGGCCCGAGGCGATCATAGAGGAAGAGGCCGAGGCGGATCATCCACGCAGGCCTGACATGGGGAGCATGCGGGAGAACGAAGGTTAGCGGACGGATCAGGTCCGGCGCGAGGCGGAGCAAGATGCTGCGCTCCCTGAGCGCTTCGCGGACCAGCCGGAACTCACCATGCTCGAGATAGCGAAGCCCGCCGTGGATCAGCTTCGAACTCGCCGAGGATGTGTGCGAGGCAAGCTCGTCCTGTTCGACGAGCATCACCGAAAGTCCCCGGCCCGAGGCATCGCGGGCGATGCCGACTCCATTGATGCCACCACCGATTATGAGAAGGTCCGTTTTGATCGGGATGGTCGGCATCAGAGTGTTTATATGATGGTCATGACGCCAAAGCGACGCTCGATCGTTGTCTGTTAGAAAATTACGTAGCCTGGGAATATCATTGCACTGGGACAGTATTGCTGTCATATTATTGACAGCTTATTCGCCGATAGCGGAGGTGAGAGGATGACCAGCCAGGATGGCGATGCGCGGCGGAATTTGCCGCCGCTGGCGCTTCACGTTCCCGAGCCGAAATTTCGACCGGGCGATGCCGTCGACTTCGCCGATTTCGAGATGCCGGTCGCCGGCGCGGTGGATCGCCCGCCGACAGATAGCGCGTCTCGTGACATGGCGGGGCATGTCTATGCGATGGTGCGAGTGCTTGATGACGAGGGCAGGGCGATCGGACCGTGGAATCCGGGGCTGGACCCGGATCGCCTTCGGCGAATGTTGCGTGAGATGCTTACCGTGCGGGCGTTTGACGAACGGCTTCACCGGGCACAGCGCCAGGGCAAGACCAGCTTCTATGTATCGTCGACTGGCGAGGAAGCGACTGCCATCGGCGCAGCCCACGCGCTCGATCCGGACGACATGTGCTTTCCGAGTTATCGCCAGCAGGGCCTGCTGATCGCGCGCGGCTGGCCGCTGGCCGACATGATGTGCCAGGTTTTTTCCAATAGCGGGGATCGGATGAAGGGTCGGCAGATGCCGGTGATGTATTCCGCACGCGCCGCGAGTTTCTTCACCATCTCGGGGAATCTCGCCACCCAATATCCTCAAGCAGTCGGCTGGGCGATGGCAAGCGCAATCCGTGGCGATACCCGGATCGCGGCGGCATGGTGCGGCGAAGGCTCGACGGCGGAGGGGGATTTTCATTCCGCGCTGATCTTCGCGTCGGTCTATCGGGTCCCTGTGGTGTTGACGATCACGAACAACCAATGGGCGATTTCGTCCTTCTCGGGATTTGCGGGGGGAGAGTCGACCACCTTCGCCGCGCGTGCGCTTGGCTATGGGATCGCTGGGCTGCGCGTGGACGGCAATGATATCCTTGCGGTCTACGCCGCGACGGCCTGGGCTTCCGAGCGAGCACGTGCGGGGCATGGGCCAACCCTGATCGAGCAGTTCACCTACCGCGCCGAGGGACATTCGACTTCGGACGATCCGTCACGCTACCGTCCGAGCGAGGAACGGAATTTGTGGCCGTTGGGCGATCCGATCAAGCGACTGGCGCAGCACCTGACGACGCTTGGCGAATGGGATGACGAGCGCCACGCCGCGCTCGAAGCCGAGGTCGTCGCTGAGGTACGCGAGGCGGCGCGGGAAGCCGAGGCGCAGGGTGTGCTTGGCGACGGCTTCCGGCATCATCCGATGGAAACCATGTTCGAGGATGTGTTCGAGGAGATGCCGAAGCACCTCCAGGAGCAACGCGACCAGATGCTCGCCGAATATAAGGCGTCCGGCCTGTGACGCGGATGACGATGATCCAGGCGATCAACAGTGCGCTCGACGTGATGCTCGGGCGTGATCCAATGGTCGTCGTGATGGGCGAGGATGTCGGATATTTCGGGGGCGTGTTTCGCGCCACGCAGGGCCTCCAGGCAAAGCACGGCCGGACACGGGTGTTCGATACGCCGATCAACGAATGCGGCATCGTCGGCGTTGCGGTGGGGATGGGGGCCTATGGGTTGCGGCCGGTGCCTGAGATCCAGTTCGCCGACTACATCTATCCAGCACTTGACCAGATCGTCTCCGAGGCGGTGCGGATTCGCTATCGCAGTGCCGGCGAATACTGGATCCCGATCACGATCCGATCGCCGCTTGGCGGTGGTATCTTCGGCGGACAGACACATAGCCAGTCGCCCGAGGGGGTCTTCACCCACGTCACCGGGCTCAAGACGGTGATCCCGTCGAACCCCTATGACGCCAAGGGGCTGCTCATTGCGGCGATCGAGGATAATGATCCCGTGCTCTTTTTCGAGCCCAAGCGGATCTATAACGGGCCTTTCGACGGGCATTATGATCGCCCGGTAACGCCCTGGTCGGCGCATCCGGCAGGCGAAGTCCCCGATGACTATTACAGGATCCCGCTCGGCAAGGCGGCGGTAGCGCGCGAGGGCAACGCTTTCACGATTCTTGCTTATGGCACCATGGTCCATGTCGCGATTGCATTCTGCGAGGAAAATGGCGTCGATGCCGAAGTCATCGACCTGCGTACGCTGGTGCCGCTCGATGTCGACACCATCACGGCTTCCGTGGAGAAGACCGGGCGCTGCATGATCGTCCATGAGGCGACCCGGACCGGGGGGTTCGGCGCCGAACTATCCGCAACCGTGCAGGAACGATGCTTCTACGCGCTGGAGGCACCGATCGAACGCGTCACCGGCTGGGACACACCCTATCCGCACGGTCTCGAATGGGGCTATTTTCCTGGCCCGATTCGGCTGCGCGAAGCTGCCAAGCGACTGATGGAGGCTTGATCGATGGCGCTTTATCCCTTCCGCCTGCCCGACATCGGCGAGGGCATTGCCGAGGCCGAGATCGTCGCATGGCATGTCGCGGTCGGGGACAATGTCGAGGAAGACCAGCCGCTCTGTGACATGATGACCGACAAGGCCACCGTCGAGATGACGTCTCCAATTGCCGGTACGGTGGTCGAGCTTGGCGGTGCGGTTGGCGACAATCTCGCGATTGGCGGGCTGCTGGTTGCGTTCGAGACTGGGGTTGTGGCGGAGGAGGTGCCGTCTGCGTCTGCGTCTGCGTCTGCGTCTGCGTCTGCGTCTGCGTCTCCGTCTCGTCATCCTCGCGAAGGCGGGGATCCATCTCCCAAGTCTGGTGAGCCGCAAGCTCAGGAGATGGATTCCCGCCTTCGCGGGAATGACGACGTGTCTGGCACGCCCCCTCCCAAGATCCTTGCTTCCCCGGCGGTTCGCGCGCGCGCCAAGGCGCTGGGCATCGATCTTGCCGATGTTCCCTCGCATCATGGGGATCACCTCCGCCATGCCGACCTCGACGCGTTCCTTGCCTATAATCAGGACTTTCACCCTGCCGGCACGGCCCGACCGGACGAGACCATCAAGATAACCGGTCTGCGCCGTCGGATCGCGGAGAACATGGCCGCGTCGAAGCGCAACATTCCGCACTTCACCTATGTCGATGAGATCGACGTCACTAAACTCGAAGCCCTGCGCGCCGATCTGAATGCGACGCGCGGCGACAAGCCGAGGCTCACCATATTGCCATTGCTGATCGTGGCCATTTGTCGCGTGATCCCGGAATTCCCGATGCTCAATGCGCGCTACGATGACGAAGCGGGTGAAGTGACCCGCCATGGCGCGATCCATCTCGGCATCGCTACCCAGACCCCTGCCGGGCTCATGGTTCCGGTTATCCGCGACGCGCAGGATCGCAACATCTGGCAACTCGCCGCCGAGATCGCCCGGCTTGCGGACGCTGCCCGAACCGGCAAGGCGACATCGGCCGAACTCTCCGGCTCGACGCTCACGCTGACCTCGCTTGGCCCACTTGGCGGCATCGTGACCACGCCTGTCATCAACCGACCCGAAGTCGCGATCATCGGACCTAACCGAATCGTCGAACGCCCCGTCGTCCGAGATGGCCAGATCGGCATCGGCAAGCTGATGAACCTGTCGATCTCATGCGATCATCGCGTGGTGGACGGCTGGGACGCGGCGAGCTTCGTTCAGGCGGTGAAGCGGCTGCTGGAAACGCCGGCATTGATCTTCGCGTAGGAGGGGAGATCACTCCCCCGGTGCGGGGAGCATCTCGGTGATCGGCTCGCGGGCCAGTGCGTCGATCTGGTCGATCGCGTCGATTTCCTTTGCTCCGGTATCGATGTTGAGCGCCTTGAACTTGCGGGCGGAGGACATCACGCGGCCGTCGAAGCTGGCGACGAACTTGTTGTAATTCTCGACCGCGCTGTTGAGGCCGCCGCCCACGCGCTTGAGGTGTCCGACCGCCGTTGACAGCCGCTCGTACATCTCCTTGCCAAGTGCCCCGATCGCCTTGGCCTCGTCTGCCATCTTCTCCTGCCGCCACGTACTCGCAACGGTGCGCGCGATCGCGACGAGGTTGGTCGGCGTGGCGAGCAGCACCTTGCGGTCGAACGCCCATTGCCAGAGCGATTCGTCCTGTTCGAGCGCGGCGGTGAGGAAATGCTCGCCGGGGATGAACATCACGACATAGTCTGCTGCGTCGCCGAACTGATCCCAGTAGCTCTTGCGGCCGAGCTGGTCGGCGTGCGTCTTGATCGATGCCGCGTGGAGCTTGAGGTGGCGCGTGCGCTCGATATCATCGACCTCGTCGCAAGCGTCGAGATAGGCGTTGAGCGAGCATTTCGCGTCGATGATGAGCTGGCGTCCACCGGGCAGGCGAACAATGACGTCCGGCCGCAGCCGTCCGTCCTCGGTATTCACCGACACTTCGGTTTCGAAATCGGCATAGGGCGAGAGACCTGCCTGTTCGAGCACGTTCTTGAGCGTCTGCTCGCCCCATCGACCGCGCGCCTTTGGGCTTGAGCGAAGCGCGTTGACCAGCTTGGCGGCCTCGTCGCGAACCTGGGTCTGTCCAGCACGGACGAGCTCGACCGCTTCGCGAAGCCCCGCATAGCTGTCGACGCGCTCCTTCTCGACGCGATGGAGGCCATCCTCGTAGCGCTTGAGGGTATCCTGGACGGGGGTGAGCAGGAGCTTGAGCTTTTCCTCATGCTTGTTGCCGGCTTCGTTGAAGCGTTGGTCGGCGCGTTCGAGAAAAGCCTTCTGGGCTTCGCCGAGCAGCTTGCCGCCGATCTCGCCGAACTGCTGACCCATCTTCTCCTTGGTCTCGCGAAGTTGCGCCATCTGCGCCTCGAAACTTCGTTCGCGCTCTTCTTGCCCGGCAGTGAGCCGAGCGAGCGCCGTGACAGCGTCCTCGCGTTCGCGCCGAGCGGCTTCGAGCGATTCCTGCAGCAGCGGCACCGCCTTTGCACGCTCCGAAACCGCCGAAAAATCAGTAATCGCCTTGCGGAAATCGTCCAGCCGCTGGTCTCGTTCGGCGCGGAGCGATGCGGACTGGCGCGAACCGGCAAACCAGCCAAGCAGCAGCCCAGCGACGAGGAAGACTGCGATCAGGAGGACGATCAGGAGCGGATCCATGGAAACCCTTCGATGAGAACGAAGCGGGAACCTAGCCGTCCGTAGCCCCGCTGGCAATCCGCCTCCAACTATTGCAGAAGGGCGCCATGATGTTGGAGCTTCTCGTCGCCACCGGCCTCGTCGTGATCGTCGTCCTGATCCACGGCGCTGGCATCACGACGCTTACCCGCGTGCTCCAGTTTCGCCTGCAGGCCGAGGAAAGCCACCATTTCACGTTCACCAGGGCGATCTTCATCCTGGCGCTCGTGCTCTCGCTCTTCGTGCTGCATGGCATCCAGATCTGGATCTTCGCCGGCAGCTATGTCTGGCTGCACGCAGTGCCGGACCTCGAGACCGGGGTTTATTTCTCGACGATCACCTACGCGACGATCGGCTATGCGGACATGCATATCGTCAAGGCATGGCGCCTCGTGGCCGCGATCGAGGGCGTCTGCGGCGTGATCCTGCTTGGCTGGTCAACCGCATTCCTGGTCTCGGTGGTCGCGCGGCTGCGCAAATAGCCGCCGCTGCCCCGGCTTTCGCCGGAGCGCGATCAGGCCGCCTTGGCGCGCTTGGCCTTTTGCAGCTTCTTGAGAATCATCTCGCGCTTAAGCCGCGAGAGGTGATCGATGAACAGGATCCCATCGAGATGGTCCATCTCGTGCTGCAGGCAGGTGGCAAGGAGGCCTTCCAGCTTCTCGTCATGTGCCTTGCCGTCGCCGTCGGTCCAGCGCGCATGGATCGTCGCCGGACGTTCGACGTCGGCGAACTGCTCGGGCACCGAAAGGCAGCCTTCGCTGTAGACCGAATGCTCCTCCGACGGGTCGTAGAGCTCGGGATTGATGAAGACGCGCGGATTGCGGATGGGCTTGCCCTCTTCATCCTCGGTTTCCTGGAGATCCATCAACAGCAGCCGCTTTTCGACGCCGACCTGGATCGCGGCGAGGCCGATGCCCGGGGCATCGTACATCGTCTCGAACATATCCGCGATCAGCGCACGCAGCTTGCTGTCGACAGCGTCGACGGGCTTGGAGATCGCGCGCAACCGGGGATCCGGGGCTTCGAGGATAGGAAGAATGGCCATAAGGGCGAATTAGGCAATTCGCTCCGGGCTTTCAAGAGACCCCGTTAAGAGATCGATATTCCCATCATGGGAGGGGAATATTCCGACATCAGGAAATCGGCCGCCGTGCCCGGAGTGCCTGCGCCAAGGTACCTTCGTCGAGATAGTCGAGCTCGCCGCCTACCGGCAATCCGTGGGCAAGCTGGGTGAGGCGGACCGGGTACTGCGCGATGCGATCGGCGATATAATGCGCGGTCGTCTGGCCCTCGAGCGTCGCGTTCATCGCAAGAACCACCTCGTCGATGCCGCCTTCGGCAATGCGCCGGATCAGGCTGTCGATCGCGAGATCCTCGGGACGGATCCCCTCGAGCGCCGAGAGACGACCACCAAGCACATGGAAACGCCCGGGGAAGAGCCGGCTTCGATCGAGCGCCCAAAGGTCGGCGACTTCCTCGACGACGCAGAGCATGCGCGGATCGCGACGCATATCCGTGCAGACCGCGCAGGGATCGGCAGTATCGACATTGCCGCAGATCGAGCAGGTGGTCAGGCTTTCGTTCACCGCCTCGAGCGCGCGAAGCAGCGGTGCCATCGCGACCTCGCGCCTCTTCAGCAGGTGCAGCACTGCACGCCGCGCCGAACGTGGGCCGAGCCCCGGAAGACGGGAAAGCGCCTGGACGAGAGCCTCGATTTCCTGAGATGCCATGACGCCATTCGATAGGGGCTTGCATTCGGGAGCGCCAGACCTTGTAGAGAGGCAATGCGCATCATCTTCATGGGAACTCCCGATTTCGCGGTACCGACGCTCGACGCGCTGGTCGACGCGGGGCACGACATCGCAGCGGTGTACACCCAGCCACCACGCCCGGCAGGCCGCGGCAAGGCGCCGCGACCCTCGCCGGTGCAGGCACGCGCCGAAGCGCTCGGGATTGCGGTACGATCGCCACTGACGCTTCGCGAGCAGCAAGCGCAGGCGGATTTCGCAGCGCTGGGCGCCGATATCGCGGTTGTCGCGGCTTATGGACTGATCCTGCCAGTACCTGTGCTTGCGGCACCGAAGCTCGGCTGCCTCAACGTCCACGCCTCGCTGCTCCCTCGCTGGCGCGGCGCAGCGCCCATCGTTCGCGCGATCCTTGCTGGCGACGAGAAAACCGGCGTGACGATCATGCAGATGGAGAAGGGGCTCGATACCGGGCCGATGCTCGCCACGGTCGAGACAGTCGTCGAGGGCAAGACGGGCGGTGAACTGACCGAGGAATTGGCGGAGAAGGGTGCAGCATTGATGGCGGCGGTGCTCGCCGATCTCGCGGCCTTTCCGCCCAGCGTCCAGCCCGAGGCGGGCGTTACCTATGCCGCCAAGATCGACAAGGCCGAGGCGCGGATTGATTTCGGGCAGGACGCGGCGGCGGTCGAACGGCAGGTGCGGGCGTTCAACCCGGTACCGGGCGCATTTTTCGAGGTGGCCGGCGAGCGCGTGCGGATATTGGCGGCCGAGACCGTCGAGCAGGGCGGTCCAGCGGGCACGGTGGTCGACGATAGGCTCACCATAGCCTGCGAATCCAGCGGCATTCGCCCAACGCGCGTGCAGCGTGCCGGACGCGCGGCAATGTCGGTGGATGAGTTGCTGCGTGGATTTGCAATCCCGGCGGGGACCCAGCTTTCGTGACTCGGTTTCGCCTCACGGTCGAGTTTGACGGGCGCCCCTATATGGGCTGGCAACGGCAGGCACACGGCCCAAGCGTCCAGCAGGCGATCGAGGAGGCGGTCGCCACGGTTACCGGCGAGGCCGCCGTGCTGCACGCCGCGGGGCGGACCGACGCCGGAGTCCACGCCCGCGCGATGAGCGCGCATGTCGATGTCGCAAAGCCGATAGCGGCGTTCAGGCTTGGCGAGGCGATAAATGCGCTGCTGCGGCCGCAGCCGGTAGCGGTGCTCGGTTGCGAGATCGTGCCCGGCGACTGGCACGCGCGGTTCAGCTGCATCGGTCGGCGCTATGTGTATCGGATCGTCAATCGTCGCGCGCCGCTTGCCCTCGAACAAGCCCGTGCATGGCAGCTCTCCGCGCCGCTGGATGCCGAGGCGATGCACGCGGCGGCGCAGTGCTTGATCGGACATCACGACTTCACGACCTTCCGCTCGGCGCATTGCCAGTCCGAAAGCCCGGTCAAGACGCTTGATCGGCTTGATGTACGGCGCTCTGGCGAGATTATCGAGATCGCGGCCGCTGCCCGCAGTTTCCTCCATCATCAGGTGCGTTCGATGGTTGGCTGCCTGTCGCTGGTCGGACGCGGAAAATGGAGCATATCGGACATGGCTGCTGCGCTGGAAGCACGCAATCGCGCCGCGCTTGGCCTTAACGCGCCCCCGGACGGGCTCTACTTCGTCGAGGCGATATACCCGGAAAAATAGGAAATCGACGCGCCAGTTCGATCGCCGACTGGAAATTTTGCCCCCTCGCGCCTAAATGTCATCGGCAACGCAAGGGGAGCCCGAGATGTTCGGCGGACTGATTTCCTACCTCGATTCGATCAAGGCGCGCGATCCGGCGCCACGGAGCCGCTGGGAAGTCATGCTCTATCCGGGCGTATTGGCGCTCGGCATGCACCGCATTGCCCATTGGTTGTTCACCGGCGAACTCTATTTCCTGGCGCGCGCGGTCAATCATTTCTCGCGCTTCCTTACGGCGATCGATATCCATCCCGGCGCTAAAATCGGGCGCAATTTCTTTATCGACCATGGCTTCACGGTCATCGGCGAAACCGCTGAGATCGGCGACAACGTCACCATCTATCAATGCGTGACGCTTGGCGGCACCAATCCGGTCAATGGCGTGGCAGGCAAGCGTCATCCCACGCTTGAGGACGGCGTCGTCGTCGGCTCGGGCGCTCAGGTGCTTGGGCCGATCACAGTCGCCACGCGGGCCAAGATCGGTGCGAACGCCGTGGTCACCCGCGATGTTCCCGAGGGTGCGGTGATGGTCGGCATACCGGCGCGAGCGACGCTCGTCGATGCAGCGGAATATAGCCGCGATTTCGTACCTTATGGCACGCCGTGCGCAGAGCGTTTCGATCCGCAGACGCAGCAACTCGAACTGCTCAAGTGCGAAGTCGAAGTGCTACGCACCAAGCTTGCCGAATTGATCGATACGCGCGATCGCGACAAGCGCGAGGAGGAAGTGGTCCCCGGAAAGCGCGAACGCGCCTGATGGCCATCATCACGCCGTTCCCGACGCCCCAGCGGGCATCGCAGATCGGCTTTGATCGCTTCGAGCTGACGCGTATTCTCGATCTCTACGGCCGCATGGTCGCAGCCGGCCACTGGCGCGACTATGCGATCCAGCTTGGCCATGAGGCGGCGGTCTTCGCGGCCTTCCGTCGCGCTGCCGAGCGCCCCGAATTCCGCATCGAGAAACGACCGGCGCTGCGCGCTCGCCAGGGCATGTGGTCGCTCGTCGGCGAAGCCGGAGCGGTGCTCAAGCGCGGCCACGAACTCGGGCCTGTGTTGGCTCCGGTCGAGCGTCGGCTGATGAAGCTGGTGGAGAATTAGGGCGCTGCTTCGGCGGGGGGCGACATCCCCAGCCAATAGCCGCCCGTCATACCGACGAAAGTCGGGATCCATGGGACCCACAGGTTTTTCGATCGCGCGAACACCATATCGTGGATCCCGGCGTCCGCCGGGATGACGAGGTGATTGCTGCCCTCTTTTGACTCCCCTCCCTGCCAGGGAGGCGAGTGAGTGGCGGAGTTCACCCCGTTGCGTCTACATCCAGCGCATAGCCCGCCGAGCGCACCGTCCGGATGATGTCCGCACAGGCGCCGATGTTGATCGCCTTGCGCAGGCGGCGGATATGGACGTCGACGGTGCGGGGCTCGATGTCGGAATCGCGTCCCCAAACCGAATCCAGCAGCCGTTCACGCGAAAAGACGCGACCGGGATGTTCGAGAAAATGCTTGAGCAGGCGGAATTCGGTCGGGCCGAGCGGTATCGCCGTGCCTGAACGCCGCACCTTGTGGCTGACCATGTCCATCTCGATGTCGGCATAAGCGAGATGCTCGCCGGCGAGGGCCGGGCGGACTCGCCTGAGCACGGCGCCAACCCGCGCGACGAGTTCGCGCGGCGAGAAGGGCTTGGTGACATAATCGTCCGCGCCGGTTTCGAGGCCGCGAACGCGATCCTCTTCCTCGCCGCGTGCCGTCAGCATGATGATCGGGACGTTCGCGGTATCGGGCATGCGGCGCAGGCGGCGGCAGACTTCGATGCCGGAAATGCCTTCGATCATCCAGTCGAGCAGGACGACATCGGGCGGGCTCTCGCGGGCGAGAAGCAGCGCTTCCTCGCCATCCGCGGTCTGTTCGACCTCGAATTCCTCGCGCTCGAAATGCCAGACGAGCAGTTCGGCGAGCGCCGGATCGTCCTCGACAAGCAGGATGCGGCCCCTTGTCATCCGATCAGTTCGCGTCCGGCGCGAAAGCGTCGGCGCCGCGGGTTCGCTCGCCGAGTTGCTGTCCGGTCGAAGCATAATAGATCATCTCGGCAATGTTGGTCGCATGATCGCCGATCCGCTCGAGATTCTTGCCGATGAACAGCAAATGCGTCGCTGCCGTAATGCTGTGCGGATTTTCCATCATGTGGGTGAGCAGCGTCCGGAACAGGCTGTTGTAGAAATCGTCGATGGTCTTGTCGCGCGCCCAGACTTCGGCTGCCGCCTGGGGATCACGTGCGGCGAAGGCGTCGAGGACGTCATGCACCATGGCTTCGACGGCCTTGCCCATGGCCGCGAGCAGGGTTCCCGCCTCGCTGCGGCCTTCCTCGGCGAGCACTGGCACGCGCTTGGCGATATTCTTGGCATAATCTCCGATGCGTTCGATTACGCCAGCGATCTTGAGTGCGGCAAGCACCTCGCGAAGGTCATCCGCCATCGGCGCGCGCAGGGCGATCAGGCGGATCACCAGGCGTTCGACCTCGGCCTCGATCTCATCGATGCGCTTGTCATTGGCGACGACCTTCGAAGCGGCGTCGACATTGCGCTGGATCAGCGCGGCGACAGCTTCGTTGATCGCGGCTTCGGCTCGCCCGCCCATCTCGGAAACGAACGCGCGAAGTTCGCCGAGATCTTCGTCGAAGGCTTTTACCGTATGTCCTGTTGTGGCCATGTCAGTCTCCTTGAGGCGCTGTGACGGGGAGGGACATCACCCATATCTTCCCGTGATATAATCCTTGGTCCGCGTCTCGCGGGGATTGGTGAAGATCTCGGAGGTTTCGCCATATTCGATCAGCGTGCCGAGATGGAAGAAGGCAGTCTTCTGCGAGACGCGAGCGGCCTGCTGCATGTTGTGCGTGACGATCACGATCGCGTAGCGGCCGCGCAGCTCGTGGATGAGCTCCTCGATCTTCGCGGTGGCGATCGGATCGAGTGCCGAGCAGGGCTCGTCCATCAGGATCACCTCGGGATCGACCGCGATCGCGCGCGCGATGCACAGCCGCTGCTGCTGTCCGCCGGAAAGCGCGGTGCCGCTTTCAGTCAGTCGATCCTTGACCTCTTCCCATAGTCCAGCGCGTCGAAGCGATTTCTCGACGACCTGGTCCATGTCGGCCTTGCTTGCGGCGAGGCCGTGGATACGCGGCCCATAAGCGACATTCTCGTAGATCGACTTGGGGAAGGGATTGGGCTTCTGGAACACCATTCCGACCCGTGCCCGAAGCTGCACCACGTCCATGCCCGAGGAATAGATGTCCTCGCCATCGAGCGTGATCTGGCCTTCGACGCGCGCGCTGGCGACGGTGTCGTTCATCCGGTTCAGGGTGCGCAGGAAGGTCGACTTTCCGCAGCCCGATGGGCCGATGAACGCAGTGACATTGTCCATGTCGACGTCGATCGACACATCCTGGATAGCCTGTTTGTCGCCGTAGAAGACATTGACGCCGCGCGCCGTCATCTTCAGTGCATTGCTGGTCTGCTGTGTCATGTTTCTGTTCACCAACGTCGTTCGAAGTGGTTGCGGAGGTAGATTGCGAGCCCGTTCATCGCGAGCAGGAAGAGCAGCAGCACGATGATCGCGGCCGAGGTCTTCTCGACGAAGCCGCGGCTGACTTCGTCGGACCACAGGAAAACCTGTACTGGCAACACAGTCGCCGGGTCAGTGAAGCCCGAGGGGGGCGAAGAGATGAAGGCGCGCATGCCGATCATCAACAGCGGTGCGGTTTCGCCGAGCGCACGCGCCATGCCGATGATCGTGCCAGTCAATATCCCGGGCAGCGCGAGCGGCAGGACATGGTGGAAGACGACCTGGAGCCGGGATGCGCCGATGCCGAGTGCAGCGTCGCGGATCGACGGCGGCACCGATTTTATCGCGTTGCGGCCAGCGATCACGATGACCGGCATCGTCATCAGCGCGAGTGTCAGCCCGCCGACGATCGGTGCCGAACGCGGCATGTGCATGAAGTTCAGGAATACCGCGAGGCCAAGCAAGCCGAAGATGATCGACGGTACCGCCGCGAGATTATTGATCGACACCTCGATGAGATCGGTCCAGCGGTTACGCGGGGCATATTCCTCGAGATAGAGCGCCGCGAGCACCCCGACGGGGAATGCCAGCACCAACGTCACCAGCATCGTCATCAGCGAGCCCTTGAAGGCACCCCAGATGCCGACGATCGTCGGATCGGTGGAGTCCGCGCCGGTCACGAAGCCGAGATTGAACCCGGTCTTGATCAGGCCCTGCGCCTTGAGCTTCGCAAGCGTCGCTTCGGCAGCGGGCTCGCCGGTTTCCTTGGCGGCAACGTCGATATCCACCGCCGCGGGCACCCAGATCTCAGCCCGTCGGGCCAGCAAGCCGGGATCGGCCTTCACTGCGTCGCGAACCTTCAGCCAGGCAGCGTCCGAGAGCAGGTGGACACCATCGGGACCGAACGCGACCTCGGCGGCAGTTGCCGTGGCGCCTTCGAAATCGGCTCCGGCCAGCGCCTGATCGGCGTTGAAGCCCTTGAGCGCCGCCGGATCGAGCATCAGCGCCGATTTCGGAAAATCGACCGCCAGCCGGATCTCGGTCTGGGTGAAACCTCGCAGGCCGTTCGCCATCATCGTGATGAGGAGGAATGCAAGAAAGCCGGCGGAAAGCATCACCGCGAACAATCCAATCGCCCGGAAGCGGCGTTCGGACCCATAGCGGGCGGCGATGCGCTTCTTAATCGCATCACCTTTCCAGTCGGTCGGCAGGCGCGGGGCAGCAGCTGAGAGATCCGTTGCGTTCATCGTCAGGGCCTTACTCATAGGCTTCTCGATATTTCTTCACCACGCGGAGCGCGATGACGTTGAGGAGCAGCGTCACGAGGAACAACACCAGTCCGAGCGCGAAGGCGGCGAGCGTCTTGGCACTGTCGAACTCCTGGTCGCCGGTGAGCAACTGGACGATCTGGGTGGTCACCGTGGTCACGCTCGCGAAGGGATTGAGCGTCATGTTGGCGGCGAGGCCGGCGGCCATCACCACGATCATCGTCTCGCCGATCGCCCGGCTGACGGCGAGCAGCACGCCGCCGACCACGCCCGGAAGCGCTGCGGGGACGAGCACCTTGCGGATCGTCTCGGAGGTCGTCGCGCCCATCGCCAGCGAACCGTCGCGCATCGCCTGCGGTACTGCGGTGAGCGAGTCGTCAGCCATCGAGGAGACGAAGGGAATGATCATCACGCCCATGACCGCGCCGGCAGCGAGCGCCGATTCGGAAGAGGCGCTCGTTATCCCGATCGACATCGCGAAGTCGCGAATGTGCGGGGCAACGGTAAGCGCGGCGAAATAGCCATAGACCACGGTCGGCACGCCAGCGAGGATCTCGAGCAGCGGTTTCATCCACTGGCGCACCTTCGGCCGTGCATATTGGGTCAGGTAGATCGCGCTCATCAATCCAAGCGGGATCGCGACGATCATCGCAATGATCGCGCCAATGAAGACCGTACCCCAGAACAGCGGCACCGCGCCGAAAGCACCCGACGAGCCGACCTGGTCAGCCCGCATCGCGGTTTGAGGGCTCCATTCGATCCCGAACAGGAATTCGATCGGCGAGACCTTGCTGAAGAAGCGAAGCGACTCGAACAGCAGAGAGGCGACGATCCCGAATGTCGTGAGGATCGCGATCAGCGAAGCCCCGAGCAACACAGCCATCATGACCCGCTCGACCCGTGTACGGGCCCGGAAACCGTGGCTCAGCCTCGTATAGGCATAGCCACCACCCGCGAACGCGAGCAGCAGCGCGGCGACCGTGGCAATCATCGAATAATGGCGTGCGGCTATCTTATAGGCGGGAAGCAATTGCTCGGCAGCGGGATTGAACGCGGTAGCGACGCTGCCATCGGCAAGGCCCTGCATTTCGGCGATCACCGAATCCCGCTCCATGCCAGGCGGTGGCAGCTGCGATGCGGCAGGGGCGGTCAGCACGGTTTGCATCACCAGCCCGGGCGAAACGAAGCTCCACACCGTGAGAAAGAGCAGCGCCGGCGCCACCGCCCACAGCAGCACATAGCTGCCGTGATAATTGGGTCGCGAATGCGCACGCCGGCCATCGATTGGCTGGAACAGGTTGGCCCGCGCCCGCGCAGCGATGAAGGCTACCCCGCCGAGGCCGAGGATCAGGAGCAGGAGGATCGAGGAGCTCATGATTATTCCGTCATCCCAGCGAATGCCGGGATCTCGCTGCCTTTGCGCAGTGGTAGTAAGAGGGATCCCGGCTTTCGCTGGGATGACGGGGCATAGGTCATCATTTAACGCTCCCTGGATCCATCGGGGTCAGCTTTGTCGCAATATTGAGGCTCTTCGCCCGAACATCGTCCGGCGCTGCAATCAGCCCGCGTCGCGAAAGATAGCCGCCCTTGTTCCAGGCGGTCGCATATTCGGCGACGAACTCCTTGAGGCCGCGGACGACCTTGAGGTGAGCGCTCTTCACATAGATGAACAGCGGACGCGCGCCGGGATAGTCGTAGCTCGCGATCGTGTCGTAGGTCGGCGTGATTCCATCGAGCGGCACGCCGTGGATCTTGCCGCCATTCTCCTCGAGGAAGCTGTAGCCGAAGATTCCAAGCGCATCGGGGTTGGCGATCAGCTTCTGGACGATGAGATTGTCGTTCTCGCCGGCTTCGACGAACTTGCCATCCTCGCGCAGCCCGGTGCAGATCGCCTTGTACTGGTCCTCGTCGGTTGCCTTGAGTGCCTTCGTCGCGGCATCGGCGTTGCAGCCCTTCTCCATGATCAGGTCGCCAAAGGCATCGCGGGTTCCGCTCGTCGGCGGCGGGCCATAGACCTTGATCGCGATCGCGGGGAGGGCGGGGTTGACGTCCTTCCAGGTCTCCGCGGTCTGCGGCTTGCTATAGGGCTTTGCCGCGAGTGCCTTGTAAACGTCGGCGGGGCTGAGCTTCATCGCGGTGCCGGAATTGCTTTCGGCAAGAATGATACCGTCGATGCCGATCTGGATCTCGACGATCTCCTTGACGCCATTCTTGGCGCAATCCTCGAGCTCGGATTTCTTGATCCGCCTCGAGGCATCCTCGATATCCGGATGGTCGGCGCCGACGCCAGCGCAAAATAGCTTCATGCCGCCGCCTGTGCCGGTCGATTCGACGATCGGCGGCTTGAACGCCGGATTCTTGCGAGTGAACTGCTCGGCAACCGCAGTCGTCATCGGATAAACCGTCGACGAGCCGACGATGCGGATGGCGTCACGCGCGGCGCTCTGGCTGCCACCATTCTGGTTGCAGGCGGAAAGTGCGATGGCGGCTACGCCGATAAGGGCAATGCTCTTGTACATGGTCAGCTCCCGATCCGATTCGGCCGCGCTCTTGCGGCTGCTGTGGCGGTTGAATGCGAGCGCCTATGTGACAGTAATGTTACATTACGATGACAGCGCCCCGCCACCGATCGGCAGCACCACCTCGACACGCGTCCCCACGCCCGGCTCGCTGCGGATTTCGAGCTTGCCGCGATGGCGCTCCACAATATGCTTGACGATCGCGAGACCAAGGCCGGTGCCGCCCATCGCACGGCTGCGGCCCGGATCGACGCGGTAGAAGCGCTCGGTCAACCGGGGAAGATGTTCGGGGGCGATGCCGTCACCCTGGTCGCTGACGCCGATGCACACCCAGTCATCGCCCTGCCGGTCGACCGAGACGTTGATCGCCGTTCCCGCCCGGCTGTATTTTATCGCATTGCCGATGAGATTGTGGAGCAGCTGCGAAAGCTGGGCGCGATCGCCCCTGACCGTAATCAAGTCGTCCACTCGCGTTTCGATTCGATCCTCGCGGGTCGCCGTGACGACTTCGGCAATCAGGGGGGCAAGCGCAACGCTCTCTCCCGGCGGGGCGAACTTGGTACCCTCGATCCGCGACAGCGAGATCAGGTCGTCGACGAGTTGCTGCATCCGGCGCGCCTCGCCCGACATGATCTTGAGAAATCGATCGCGCGTGGCGGCATCTTCCGCAGCGCCGCCATCCTGCAATGTTTCGATGAACCCGATCAGCGTTGCGAGCGGGGTGCGCAGTTCATGGCTGGCATTGGCGACGAAATCGACTCGCATGCGCTCGGTCTGGTAGCGGCTGGTGCGATCGGCGAGGCGGACGATTCGGCGGTTCGAGTCGATATCGTGGATGCTGACCTCCCAATGCTTGTCGGCAGCGCCAAGCCCAGCCAGTTCCACCGGTGTGTCGTTGGTCGTTGCGAGGCGGCGCCCGATCAATCGGTCGGCCACCGCCGGGTGGCGAATTGCCAGGCGCGCATCCTCGCCGACGACATGCCCGCCGAGCAGGTCGATCGCCGCCTGGTTGGCGATGATGACATTCTGCCGTTCGATCATCAGCAGCGGATCGTCGATCGTACGCATCAGCCGTTCGACCAGCGGCCGTGCAATCTCGAACGGATCGGCGATCTCCGCTGCGATAGTTGGCGAATCCACAATTGGCGGCTTCCCGATCAGCCACAAATTCAGCCCCGCTAAAAACGCCGCGGGGATCGCAGCTTCGGGCGGTGCGCCAAGTAACATGGTTAACGCCGCTGCGGCTCCACTTGCCAGCACTGGAGGAATGAAGCGATAGGGTAAGGTTAATGCCATTCTTTTTCTCTACCTCGCCAACAGGATTATCGCTACCGCTCGCCAACACGGCCGCATCAGTAATGAATTGTGAAATTCCTGTGCCCGATCCATCGCATTCGGCGCAAGGCATCTCTGCGGACGGATCGGTCGTCCCGATCAACACGCCCGGCGCCTTCAAGCCGCCAGCCAAGCCGCTCAAGGGCGAGGAAATCAAGGCCGTGCTCGAGGGTCGCAAGGCCAATTATGATGGCGCAAGCCGCGATGCCACCAAGGCCTATAATCATTATATCAGCAGGCTCCAGCAGGGCACGAGCGGATTTACCTGCTTCGCTTCGCTGCAGATGCCGCGCCAGTAGTGACTGCGTACCGGGCGTTCCCGGCGGCCGATTTCGCGCCGCCGGTGTTGGTCTATCCCTTCACGCTCGTCTACCACCGGGCGTCGGGCCAGACGCATATGCTGGCTGAACCGGCTCCGGAAATCCTCGAAGCCCTGGCGCAAGGCGAGGGCGATGCCGCCACGATCTCGTCGCGCCTTGCCGAGCGCTTCGGCCTTGAGGATGATGCCGAGGCCCTGATCGCGGCGCGACTGGCCGAGCTTGCCGGCCTGGGGCTGATCGAGGCACTATGAACCACAGTTTCGGGCTGCGCGTTGGCCCGGTCGGATTCCGGGTTGGCTCGGCATGGCGAGCGCCGATCGCCGAACTCGAACAGCTTTATCGCGGCTATCCCCCACTTGCCGATGGCATTGCCGATTTCACAGTCCGGCTTGAACCGCAGACGCCGTGGCGCCGCTGGATTCGCCCTTCGGTAGCGATCCATGGCGATTTCACGCTTCCCGAAGCAATGCCGCTCGCGCTCGCGCATGGCCTGCTCGCCGCCGAGATGGCGATGAACCTTCAGATGGCGCTCGGCCAGCGCCGCTACCTCCTCCTTCACGCGTCGGCGGTCGAACGCGATGGCCGGGCGCTGATCATGACCGGCGAGTCGGGCGCTGGAAAATCGACGCTGGCAGCGTTGCTGGGCGAACGTGGCTGGCGCCTGATGGGCGACGAATTCGCTTTGGTCGATCCCGATACCGGCGCGATCCATGCCTTCCCCCGCGCTATCAGCCTGAAGAATGAATCGACCGCGCTGTTTCCGGATGTCGCTGCCGATCGCTGGGGTCCGATCCTTGCCGGAACGCCAAAGGGAACGATCCGCCATCTCCGCCCGAATGCCGAGGCGATTGCGATGGTCGATCAACCAGCGCGTCCGGCGCTGGTGCTCTTCCCGCGCTTCGGGTTCGAACCGGCGGTTCGTGATGTCGGCGAGGCCGAACTGTTCGTCCGTCTCACCCAGGCATCGACCAATTATGTCACGATGGGCGAGGAAGGCTTTCGCGCGCTTTCGACGCTGGTGACGCAAACTCCGACTCGCGCGATCGATTATCCCGATACCGGCGCCGCGGTCGAGATGGTCGAAAGCCTGTGGCAGGAGTTCGCGGCGTGAAGGCGCTCGCTCGTGCGCTGCGCGATCCCTCGAGCGTCGCATCACTCGACGCCGCCGGCTGGATGGACTTGCTCACTGCGGCACGCGCCGAGCAACTCATCGCCAGCCTCGCGCTTCGGGTCGAGGGGCAGCCAGTGCCGCCACGTGCCGCCGAGATACTCGCCGATGCGCGCGCTGCCGCCGAGCAGGGCCGAGTCCGCGCGCTGTGGGAAGCCGAAATGGCGTGGCGCGCGCTTGCGCCACTGGATGTTCCAGTCGTGC
Organism: Sphingomonadaceae bacterium; assembly: GCA_947476425.1. GTDB lineage: Bacteria > Pseudomonadota > Alphaproteobacteria > Sphingomonadales > Sphingomonadaceae > CANJQJ01. Next base: position 48,259 of record CANJQJ010000018.1, read on the forward strand.
TGCTCAAGGGCACCGCGTTCGTCGCGGCGGATATGGAGGCAGGGCAGGGCCGCTTTATCGGGGATCTCGACATATTGGTGCCGCGCGACCGCCTCGACGAGGTCGAGCAGGCGCTGCTCGGCGTCGGCTGGGTGTGGGTCAAGGACAATCCCTATGACGCGCTCTATTATCGCCAGTGGATGCATGAACTGCCGCCGCTGATCCATCGCGACCGGGATCGGATGATCGACGTCCACCACACCATCCTGCCTCCGACCGCGAAGCCCAAGCCCGACGCGGCGGCGCTCATCGGCGACAGCATAGCGCTGCCGACCGGCCTGCGCATACTCCTGCCGCACGACATCATCGTCCACGCCGCCGCGCATCTCTTCGCCGATGGCGATCTCGCCGGCGGCATGCGCAACCTGTGGGATATCGATCGGCTCGTCCGCCAGTTCGGCGCAGGCGAAGCCCTGATGGAACGGGCGCGACTGCACGGACTGGTTCCCGCCGTCACGCGCGCGCTCCGTCTGACGGCGCATATCTACGGCACCCCAGTCGATGCTGGCCGCCTGCGCCTCTCCGACCGATTCTACGCCCGCCGCCTGCTCGCCCGTGACGGCTGGGGCCGCGAGACCCGCAAGCTGACCCGGCTCGCCTTCTACATCCGCTCGCACTGGATCCGGATGCCGCCGCTGCTGCTGGCCCGCCATTTGTGGATCAAGGCGCGGCGGTAGGTATTCGCGGCATCGTCATCCCACCCCCCCATCCGTCATCCCGGCGGACACCGGGATCCACGATACGGTGTCGCTCGATCGCGAGAACTGTGGGTCCCCTGGATCCCAGCGTCCGCCGGGATGACGAAGCGGGTGTGGAACGGGGAGTCGCTCCGGTCACCGTCGCCGCTGGTTCAGCACTTCATACGCCATCACCGCCGTCGCCACCGCGACGTTCAGGCTGTCGGCCTTACCGAGCATCGGGATCTTCACCGTCAGGTCGCACGCCGCCTCATAATCGGGGGGCAGGCCCTGCGATTCATTGCCGGAGAGGATGAAGGTCGGCGCCGCATATCGTACCGCCTGGTAATCATGATCGGTGTTGAGGCTGGTGCCCACAAGCTGCCCCGGCCCGCTTCGCAGCCATGGCAGGAACGCCTCCCAGCGCGCCCGCGCGATGCGCTGGGTGAACAATGCCCCCATCGAAGCCCGCACTGCCTCGACCGAAAAGGGATCGACGCAATCGTCGAGCAGGATCACCCCACCGGCACCGATCGCGTCGCCGGTGCGCAGGATCGTGCCGAGATTGCCTGGATCGCGGAGCGATTGGGCGACGATCCAGATCCCGGACTCCGTGCGGTCGATCGCTTCGAGGCGCGTGTCGAACTCGTCGAACACGCCAAGCACGGTTTGCGGATTATCCTTGCCGGAAAGCTTGGAGAGAATGTCGCGATCGGTCTCGACGGCCTCGCCGCCGGCTGCCTCGGTCGCCGCGATCAGCGCCATGGCCAGCGGATGCCGGGCGCCCTCGGACGTCGATATCACGATCCGGGGAAGATGCCCTGCCTCCTGCGCCTCGGTGAGGATTCGCAGCCCCTCGGCAAGAAACTGCCCTTCGGCGCGGCGATGCTTCTTGTCGCGCAGCGACTTGATGCGCTTGACGAGCGGATTGGAAAATCCGGTGATGATGCGGGGCATTCAACGAGCCTCGTCATCCCGGCGGACGCCGGGATCCATGCTAGCGGTGGTTTCGCGATCGAAAGACCTGTGGGTCCCGTGGATCCCGACTTTCGTCGGGATGACGAAGGCGTGCGACAAAGCGGGTACTTAGTCCTCGCCGAACTTGGCTTCGACCAGGTCGACCAGTCGGACAAGCGCTTCGGCGGCGCCTTCGCCGGAGGCGCTGATCGTGACGCTGTCGCCCATCGCGGCGCCGAGCATCATCAGGCCCATGATCGAGGTGCCCGCCACCCGCGAACCATCCTTGGCAACTTCGATTGCAGCCGTCTGGGTGCTGGCCAGGGTCACGAACTTGGCGCTTGCACGCGCATGCAGTCCGCGCTTGTTGCTGATCAGGACGGTCTGCTGGTGTTCGTTCACGCGGCGGCTTCTCCCAGCACCTCGGATGCGACCGAGATATATTTGCGGCCGGCTTCGCGCGCGGCGGCGACGGCTTGCCCAACTTTCATCATTTTGCGCGCGCCTTCAAGCCGGATCAGCATTGGCAGGTTGAGTCCCGCAATTACTTCCACCCGGCCGGGCTCCATCAGCGAAATGGCGAGATTGGATGGCGTGCCGCCGAAAAGGTCGGTGAGCAGGATGACGCCGGAGCCATCATCCACTGCCTTGACTGCCGTCGCGATATCCGCGCGGCGCGCTTCCATGTCGTCGTCAGGGCCGATGCAGATTGCGGCGATGGCCTTTTGGGGCCCCACCACATGTTCCATAGCCGTCACGAACTCAGAGGCAAGCTTGCCATGTGTCACAAGTACCAGCCCGATCATCGATACCTCACGCCCCCCGTAGACTACTGCCCGTCATACTCATCCTGCCCTGCGCGCATCCGGCTTCTCCGAGCCGTCTTCCTTCTCTGGCCGCTCCGCGCTCGACAACCGCCCGAGATCACGATGCGTGACCATTGGCGAAAATCCGGCAGCGCTAAGTCGTTCCCCTATATACTCACAGATATGAACAGATCGATGTTGACCGCCCGTACATCCGAAAGCCACGGTAACATAGGCCTTGCCCTCGGTCGCATAGCGGGGAAGTAGCAGCAACAGCAATCCCTCTATGCGATCAACCGCTTCACGATAGGCCGGATCTTCGGCGATATAGGCCGCAACCTCGACATCGCGCCCGGTCATCGGCTTCAACAGCGGCACCCAGTGCGGATTGCGCAGGAAGCGCATGTCGAACATCAGGTCAGCATTTCGCGGCACGCCGCGCGAATATCCGAACGACATCATGGTGAGCACCGGCGGATCGCTTCGCGAGCCAAACAGGTTGCGCACCTCCTGCTGAAGCGCGTTGGCGTTGGTCTCGGTGGTGTCGATAAGGTGCGTGGCAGCCTGGCGAAGCGGGGCGAGCAGTTCGCGCTCGCGGGCGATGCCGTCGGCGACGGGACGGTCGCTCGCCAGCGGATGGCGCCGTCTTGTTTCGGAAAAGCGGCGCGAAAGCTCGATGCCCTTGCAATCGAGGAACAGCAGCCCGCTATCCTGGCCATATTCCGCGCGCAGATCGTCGAGCCGGGTGATGATATTGGTGACGTCGAAATCGCGAGTCCGGCTGTCGATGCCGATGGCGAGCGGACGGCTGCGATCACCCGCTTCGCCGGGTGGCACCGCGAGAAGCCGGTCGAGCAGGCGCAATGGCAGGTTGTCGACCACTTCCCAGCCAAGGTCCTCAAGCGTTCGCAGCGTCGTCGATTTTCCGGCGCCCGACATTCCGGTGACGAAGAGGATCTGGCCGGGACGGGTCCGCGCGCTCATCGTCCCAGCGCCCGTAGCGCAAGCTCGACCTTGATCGGTGCCGAAGCCTCAAGCCCATGCAGCGTTATCGCCGGGATCGCGACCCCGGCGAAATTCCGCGTCGAGCTGTCTTCCTCGGGCAGTCGATCGACTGGCTCGTCGAGAATGACGCACAGCGCGATATCAGCCTCAGCTTCGGCGTCCATCGGGATGATGCCGAGGCCGCGAACCTCGATCTTGCCGGCGATCGCGGGCGGTGGCGAGGCGAGTAGTCGATCGCCCGCACGGCGCAATATCGTATAGTCGTCGCTCACCAGCCGCGCGCCGCGATCGATCAGGCGAAGGCTGAGATCGGATTTGCCGAAGCCGGAGCGGCCATAGAGCAACACGCCACGGCCATCGATCGACACGCAATTGGCATGGATGGTTTCAGTTGAGGTGGCTGTCGAGATCGTCATGACGGATCCATCGCCCGCAAGCGAATTACAAAGCACGCACCCGATGCGCCATTATCGCGATCAACGACCATGATCCGTCCTCCATGGCCATCAATGATGGCGCGCGCAATGGCAAGTCCGAGGCCGCTATGCTTGCCGAAGGACTCATTATCCCCCCGAAGGCTGTGGAAACGGTTAAAAATCGTCTCCCGAATATCTGCGGGCACGCCGGGACCCTGATCCTCGACTCGGATCACGATCTCGTTGCCATCGCGCACGCCGGTTACCTTCACGATTCCGTCCGGCGGCGAAAAGGAAACCGCATTATCGATCAGGTTTTCGATCGCCCGCACGAGCCTCGTTCCATCGCCACGGACGAGCAGTATGCCGGGGCGAGGGCGGGCAAAGTCGAGCCGGATATTGCCGGCAAGGCCACGCCGCTCGCGAACCTGGATGATCCCCTCGATCACGGGGCCGAGGTCGACCGGTTCGAAGCGCGTTCGCGCAAGCTGGGCGTCGAGCCGGGACGCTTCGGAGATATCGGTGATCAGGCGATCGAGCCGAACGACATCGTCGCGAATAATCGCTATCAACTGGGCCTGCAGCGCCGGATCGGCGACCATCGAGAGGCTGTCGATCGCCGAGCGAAGCGACGCCAGCGGATTCTTGAGCTCATGCGCGACATCGGCGGCGAAGGCTTCGGTCGCGTCGATCCGTTGGCGGAGCGCAGTGCTCATGTCGGATACGGCACGCGCGAGAATTCCGATCTCGTCGCGGCGCGAGGGCAGGCGGGGCACCTGGACCTCGCGATCGCGCCCGAGGCGAACGCGATGCGCCGCCACCACGAGCCGCCGCAACGGCATCACGATGGTTTGCGCCAGAAAGGAGGAAAGCAGCGCCGAAAGCCCGATGATCAGCGCGAGCAGCAGGCTGTAGCGCAGGCGCTCCGCCCGCACGCTGCGTACGACATCGCTCGCATTGACCGTCGTGATCAGCACCGCGCGTTCAGGCAGCGCGACCGGCAGAGCGGCCGAGAGCACCGGGCTGCGATCCGGTGCGCGGGTGATGCGGAGCACCTCCTGTCCGGTTCGCTCGGCCGCCATGCCTTCCTGCCACGCGGGCAGCCGATCGATCACCGGCTCGACGAAAGGCTCATAATGCTGCGCCCCGGCGACACTCTCTATGATACGGTCAAGGACCCGCGCGAGATCGCGTTCCCAGCCCTCGGTGGCGGGATCGCGCAGCACATAGGTAGGCTTCGTGCCTTCCCAGCTGTCGGAAAGGCGACTGCCGTCGCTCGCATAGAGCCTCAGCCTCAGGCCGCTGATCATGCCAGCGGTTTGCAGCAGCGCGGCGCGCTGGTTGGGCTCGGTCCGGGCGAGCGCATCGGAAACCAGCCGGCTTTCCTCGACAAGCGCGCTCATCCGTCGATCGAGCAGGCGCGTGCGGAAGCTGTCGAGGTAGAAGAAGCCGCCAGCAAGCAGCACCAGTGCGAAGATATTGACCGCGAGAATGCGGCGGGTGAGCGAACCGGTCGCGCGGGTGATGTCGAGACGGACGGGGGGCTCAATCCTCTCCAAAGCGATACCCCACGCCGTAAAGCGTCTCGATCGCCTTGAACTCTGGATCGACAACGCGGAACTTGCGCCGCAGCCGCTTGATATGGCTGTCGATCGTACGATCGTCGACATAGACGTCGTCCTGGTAGGCTATATCCATCAGCTGGTCGCGCGACTTGACGAAGCCCTGCCGCGCGGCGAGCGCCTCGAGGATCAGGAATTCGGTGACGGTCAATGTAACCTCATTACCCATCCACTGGACTCGATGGCGCGCCGGATCCATTTCAAGCCGGCCGCGCACGATCACTTCGCGGGAAACCTCCTCGTCGGGTTCGACGATCGCGTTGCGCGCTTCGCTGCGGCGCAGGATCGCGCGAATGCGGGCGATCAGCAGCCGCTGCGAAAAGGGCTTGGTGATATAGTCGTCGGCGCCGAGTGCCAGGCCGAGCGCCTCGTCGAGCTCGTCATCCTTCGAGGTCAGGAAAATCACCGGCAGCTGGGGCTGCTTCTCGCGAAGCCGGCGCAGCAATTCCATCCCGTCGAGGCGCGGCATCTTGATGTCGAGCACTGCCAGATCGGGGGGATTGTCGGTCAGCGCCTTAAGCGCGGCCTCGCTGTCGGGATAGATCCTGACGGCGAAGCCCTCGGCCTGCAGCGCGATCGAAACCGACGTCAGAATGTTGCGGTCGTCATCGACCAGCGCAATGGAAGCCGGCATCGGTATCAGGGCGCCTCGAATTTGTTCGGTGCATTCGGACTAGCCCAAGCCCCGGAAGTGAGCAATTGGGGATGATGCCAATGATTACATGCACGGCGCGTTAACCCAGCTAAATTGACGTATGGCGATGCGTCTATTATGCGCGCCCGAGAATCATATCGGGCGGCTGGAGGGCTACCGGCCGCGCGATTAATCGTATCTTTGGGAGATCAGTACCGTGACTGTCCGCATTCCCGCTCACGACCTTGGCGCGCAAAACTTCAACGTGAAGGCTCGTCTTCACTGGAACCTGACGCCGCCGGCGCTTGTCGAACATGCGGTTAGCCGCGGAGAAGGGCTGATCGCAAAGGACGGTCCCTTCGTCGTCGAGACCGGCAAGCATACCGGCCGCTCGGCACAGGACAAGTTCATCGTCCGCGATGCCGAAACCGAAGACAGCGTGTGGTGGGGTAAGGTCAACAAGGGCATGACCCCCGAGCATTTCGCTGCGCTCAAGGCTGATTTCCTCGCTCATCTCGGTACCAAGGACGAGCTGTTCGTCCAGGATCTGTTCGGCGGATCCCAGGAAGCGCATCGAGTCCAGGTCCGCGTGATCACCGAGCTCGCATGGCATTCGCTCTTCGTCCGCACGCTGCTGGTGCGTCCGGAGATCGAGGCGTTGGCAGACTTCCTGCCGGAATATACGATCATCGACCTGCCGACCTTCCAGGCCGATCCGGAAAAGCATGGCACGCGCAGCGGCACCGTCGTCGTGGTCAACTTCACCGAGAAGCTGATCCTTATCGGCGGCACCAAATATGCCGGCGAGATGAAGAAGTCGGTGTTCGGCCTCCTCAACTATCGCCTGCCGGTCAAGGGCATCATGCCGATGCATTGCTCTGCCAATATCGGCCCCGATGGCGATACCGCCGTTTTCTTCGGCCTTTCGGGTACCGGCAAGACCACGCTTTCGGCCGATCCGAACCGCACCCTGATCGGCGATGACGAGCATGGCTGGTCCGACGAGTCGGTCTTCAACTTCGAAGGCGGCTGCTACGCCAAGATGATCCGCCTCTCCGAAGAGGCCGAGCCCGAGATCTTCGCGACCACCAAGCGCTTCGGCACCGTGCTCGAGAATGTCGTGATCGATCCGGTCACCCGCGAGATCCACCTCGACGATGCGACCCTCGCCGAGAACAGCCGCGGCAGCTATCCGATCGAATTCATCCCGAATTCGAGCGCAGACAATCTCGGCCCGGTCCCGAAGAACATCATCTTCCTGACCGCCGATGCCTATGGCGTGCTGCCCCCGATCGCGAAGCTTTCGCCGGACCAGGCGATGTACCACTTCCTCTCGGGCTACACGGCGCGCGTCGCCGGCACCGAGATCGGCGTCACCGAGCCCGACGCGACCTTCTCGACCTGCTTCGGCGCGCCATTCATGCCGCGTCACCCGTCGGTGTACGGCAACCTGCTCAAGTCGCGCATCGCCAAGGGCGGCGTCGATTGCTGGCTGGTCAACACCGGCTGGACCGGCGGCCAATATGGCACCGGCTCGCGCATGCCGATCAAGGTCACGCGTGCGCTGCTCAGCGCTGCACTCGACGGTAGCCTCAACGATGCCGAGTTCCGTACGGATCCGAATTTCGGCTTCCAGGTGCCGGTTGCGGTGCAGGGCGTCGACAGCAAGATCCTCAACCCGCGCGAGACCTGGGCCGACAAGGCCGCCTATGACGCGACCGCGAAGAAGCTCGTTGGCCTCTTCATCGGCAATTTCGCCCAGTTCGCGGACTATGTCGATCCGTCGGTGCTTGAATCGGCGCCCAAGGCGGCATGATCTAAGTTAAGATCGTTCCTAAGGCAGTTTTAAGCCTCATACAGTTCGAAAAGGGATTTTGGCTACC
>CANJQJ010000019.1 GCA_947476425.1 Sphingomonadaceae bacterium
CCTTTGTCCTAGCTAGCAGACTGCAAACTCCGGACCCATTGACGCCCGAGATCGTTGTGATTGCTATGTGATTGCTGAGTGGAAAACCAGTCTGACTGGGCGGCCTCTTGAAAGGCCTAAATCATTGAAAACTATGGTGGACGCACTTGGGCTCGAACCAAGGACCCGCTGATTAAGAGTCAGCTGCTCTACCAACTGAGCTATGCGTCCATTTATCCTGGCGGATATGTTGCGGTCCGATCATGGTTCAACCGGTGCGGAGGGGCGGTTAGCAGGGGAGGCGGGGTCTGTAAACCGTCAAAACGCGTTATTCGATGATCCGCCGCGCTCGGCTCGGGCGATCGCCATCAGGACGCCGAGCGAAAGCATGATCGTCATCATCGCGGAGCCGCCGAAGGAGACCAGTGGCAACGGAATTCCGACGACGGGAGCGAGGCCCATCACCATCATCAGGTTGATCGCGAAATAAAAGAATATGGTCGTTGCGAGGCCCGCCGCAGTCAGCCGCATGAAGCGGCTCTGGGCATGGAGGCTGACGCGCATTCCCCAGTTTACGAGCATCAGGAAGGCGATAATGATCGCCAGGCCGCCGAACAGGCCCCACTCTTCCGCCATCGTCGCGAAGACGAAATCGGTATGGCCTTCGGGGAGATAGTCGAGGTGGCTTTGGGTCCCCTGGAGGAAACCCTTGCCCATGATCCCGCCGGATCCGATCGCGATCTTCGACTGGATGATGTGATAGCCGTCGCCGAGCGGATCGCGCTCCGGATCGAAGAATGTCTCGATCCGGTTGCGCTGATAATCGTGGAGGAAGGGATAGGCAGCCGGCACTGCGACGGCGACGAGGGCGATGCCGCCGATGAAGAGGCGAAGCGGGAGCCCGGCGAGGAACATCACGACCAGCCCGCCCGCGGCGATCATCACGGCGGTTCCGAGATCGGGCTGGAGCACGACGAGCCCGAACGGCACGCCGATCATGGCGGCGGCCGGCCAGATCGCATTCCATCGGCGTATCTCGCCTGCGGGGAGAAGATCGTAGAAGCGCGCAAGCGTGATCACGATCGCAGGTTTCATCAGTTCGGAGGGCTGCAGGTTGATGAAGCCAAGATTGAGCCAGCGCCGGCTGCCGCCACCGACGACGCCAAGCAATTCTACCGCGACCAGCAATGCCATCAAGACGCCGAACATTGGAAAAGCGGCCTGCTTGAGCGTGTCTTCCTTGAGCCGCGACAAGCCGATCGCAATGCCGAGCAAGCCGACGAAGCGAATGCCTTGCGAGAACGCCCAGGGCCGGACATGCCCGCCTGCTGCCGAATAGAGCACGACCAGCCCGAATGCGCCGAGCGCGATTACGAGCGACAGGACGCGCCACGGTAGTCGGGCAATCGCGCCTGGGATGAGCGAATTTCCGGTCATTCGGGCGTATCCGGGGGCGTGGGAGCTGCCGCGAGCTTGGCGGCCTGCCAGGCCGCGGCATCCGAGCGCATGCGGGCACCTACATCGCCGCCCCAGTCTTTTTCAAGCTTGGCGAGCGTGTCGAGCGCGCGGGTGGGATCGTAGAGAAAGGTGAGGATATCGCGCGCGATCGGCGCAGCGGTGACGATATGACCGCTATGCTCGAGCACGACGGCGCAGGCGTAGCGGGGATCGCCAAAGGGCGCGTAGCCAATGAACAGCGAGTGATCGCGCATCTTGAAGGGCAGTGCTGCGTCATGCAGCACGCCGCTGCCGCGCTCGGCCATGGTGATCCGGCGGACCTGGGCGGTGCCGGTCTTGCCGGCAAGCTCGACGCCCGGGACCTGGAGTCGCGCTGAACCTGCGGTACCGCCCGCGTTGACGACGGCGTGCATCGCGTCGCGGACGAGATCGAGATGTGCGGGATCGATGGCGAGCGCGCCGCCCTGCGGATCGTTGCGACGGTTGACGATCAGCCGCGGACTGATCTCGCGGCCGGAAGCGATGCGAGTCGCCATGATCGCCAGCTGGAGCGGGTTGGCGAGCATGTAGCCCTGGCCGATAGTGGCGTTGACGGTGTCGTAGACCGACCATTCGGACTTGTACTTGCGTAGTTTCCAGGCGCTGTCGGGAACGGTGCCATAGCGTTGCGTGGTGAACGGCAGCGGGAAGCTCTGGCCGAGCCCGAGCGCGCGGGCGACTGGCGCGATCGCATCGATTCCGATCGCGCGTGCCATGGTGTAGAAATAGATATCGCAGCTCTGCGAGATCGCACGCTTCATATCGACCGTGCCGTGGCCGTGGCGCCGCCAGCAGTGGAAGAAGCCGTTGCCGACTCGATACTGGCCAGTGCAGGTGACGGTTTGATCGGGCTTGATGCCGGCGCGCAGCAGTGCGAGCGCGACCATCGGCTTGACCGTCGATCCCGGCGGATACAGCCCCTGGAGGACCTTGTTCATCAGCGGCAGATGATCGTTTTGCGAGAGCATGTCCCATTCGGCATGGCTGATACCGTCGGAAAAACTGTTGGGATCATAAGACGGCATCGAAGCCATGGTGAGGATTCCGCCGGTCTGCGTATCGATAACCACTGCCGAACCCGAGGCATTGCCCAAACGCCGTGCGGCATATTCCTGCAGGCCGATATCGACGGTGAGCTTGACGACATGCCCCGAGGTTTCGGGCCGGGTGGTGAGATCGCGCACGAGCTTGCCGTGCGCAGTCACTTCCGAGCGCTTGGCTCCGGGTTTTCCTCGCACCCAATATTCGAGCGTGCGTTCAAGCCCGTCCTTACCAACCTTGAAGCCCGGCGTGACGAGCAGAGGGTTGTGGGTTTTCTCATAGTCTGCGGCGGAGGCGGGCCCGACATAGCCGATGAGCTGTCCGACGGCGGCGCCGGTCGGATAATAGCGCGTGGTTCCGCTCGCCGGCATCACCCCGGGCAGATCGGGAACGCGAAGGCTGACGGCAGCGAATTTTTCATAGGACAGGTTCGCGGCGACCTGGACTGGCTGGTAATCCGCAGCCGATGCGAGGTCCTCGCGAATGCGATCGACCTCGTCCGGCGGCAATTCGAGCAGGCGGGCGAGTTCGGCGATGACTCGATCCGCATCGTGGAGACGATTGGGAATCAGATCGACTCGAAAATCGGTGCGGTTGATTGCAATAGGCCTGCCGTAGCGATCGATCATCCATCCCCGGCGCGGCGGAATGATCGTCAACTGGACGCGGTTGCTCTCGGCGAGCAGGCGATAATGCTCGTTCTCCGCGATCGCCAGCCAGCCCATCCGGCCTGCGAGCAGCGCTGCGACACCGCCCTGCACCCAGCCGAGCACCATGGCGCGGCGGGTGAAGCTGAAGGCCTGGCTGTGATGTGTTACGAGTTTGCTGGTGCGCATCAGAAGGAAATAGCAGCTTTCGCCGAGAGGACGGAGCGCCTCATGACGGCAACCTCCAGGTATCGAGGAGCCGGCACAGCCGCACCGTGACCGGGAAGCTGAGGACGGAGAGGATCATCTGCGGAACAGCTACCAGAAGCGATGCTTCGGTACCACCGAGACCGGATAGCCAGTAGCCGAGCGAAATGCCGGCGATGATTGCAATCGTCGCAATCAGCCAGTCGATCCAGTAGTCGCGCCAGAGCAGCTGTGCATCGACGAAATCCAGGATAATCAGGATTACGGTCCACAAGAACATCGATGTGCCGGGGGTCTGGCCGCTTAGCAGATCGTCGAACAAACCAAGCGGAAGTCCGATCCAGGCGTGCCAGATTTCGGGACGAAGCAGGCGCCATGCGAGCAGCATAAGCAGCCCTAGAGGGGGCAGCGCAGGCCAACTGGTGACGATGGGTAGCAATGCGCATGCCGACCCCGCCATGGTCGTGACGATGGGTACGGCACGTGCCCGCAACAGCGCGACACGAAACTCGCGCTCGCTGGTGATGCGGCGCGCCATCAGGGCTGGGCTTCGGGTGGTGGTGGCAGCGGTGGCTCGAAATCCTTGAGCACGATCGCGAAATCGGGCGAATCGGGATCGGCAAGCGGCCAGGCGGCGGCGCTGTCGCCCTTGGGATGCGAGATGATCGCGACTGGAATATCGGGGGGGTAGATCCCACCGGTGCCAGAGGTGAGCACGACATCGCCATCCCGGAACGGAGAGCCGCCCGGAAGCAGGGCGTGGATGGTAAGCGTGCCATCGCCATGGCCACGGGCGAGCGCCGGGACGCCGTTGCGCGCAAGGCGGACCGGGACGGCGCTTTCGCCATCGGTGAGCATCAGGATGCGCGATGCGTTCAGGCCGGTCTGGAGGACTCGACCGAGCAGGCCATCGACCGCGCGAACGGGCTGGCCGGGGCGGACGCCTTGATTGGCGCCTGCCGCGAGCGTGGCGAAGCGCCGGGTCGAGGTCGGTGTCGATCCGATCAGGCGGGCGGTGACAACGACATCGTCATGGGCTTCGATCAGGCTGACGGCTTGCCGCAACCGGATATTCTCGCGTTCAAGACCACGATTTTCGATGAGCTTGCGGCGCGCGGCAGCAAGTTCGCGCAGAAGCACCCGATTCTGGCTGACTGCGAAGAAATAGTCGGTAACGCCATGCTCGACGGCACCGGAGCTGCGGATGATCGCCCGCCCGCCAGCAGCAATCGGCGCGCTGATGTCGATCATGCCGGTTCGCATCATGCTGAAGCCGGCGGGATCGAGCCGACTGATCAGCGCTAGCCCAAGCGACAGCACCGCGCCGACGATCGCGACGACATAACCGATGAACAGACCGAACTGGATTCGTCGCGAGAAGCCCGGGCGACGATTTCTGGGCGGCGGCATGAATTAACGCGCCAACGAGCTACCCCACCCCGTGCGTCCCGAGCATAGTCGAGGGACGTGGTGGAACGTGTCTCGACAAAGCCTGTTCTCGGACGAGCCAATGGCCCGATCCGGGGAATTCACCCGAACGGGAAGGGTCAACATCAGATCAGGCGGTCTGCAGAACGCCGCGGAAGATCGGATCTTCCAGCGCGCGACCGGTACCAAGCGCGACGCAGGTCAAGGGATCATCTGCGACAGTGACGGGAAGGCCGGTAGCCTCGCGGAGCACGACGTCGAGATCCTTGAGCAAGGCGCCACCGCCGGTGAGCACGATGCCCTGATCGACGATGTCTGCGGCGAGTTCGGGCGCGGTATTCTCGAGTGCGATACGGACGCCCTCGACGATCGCGGAGACCGGCTCGCTGAGCGCTTCGGCGATCTGCGCCTGGGTGATCGCGATTTCCTTGGGAACGCCGTTGACGAGATCGCGGCCCTTGACGTGGATCGTGAGGCCCTTGCCGTCCGCCGGCATCTTGGCGACGCCGACTTCCTGCTTGATCCGTTCGGCCGTGGCTTCGCCGATCAGGAGATTGTGATTGCGGCGGATGTAGGAGGCGATTGCTTCGTCCATCTTGTCGCCGCCGACGCGGACCGACGTGGTGTAGGCGAGGCCGCGAAGTGAAAGCACGGCGACCTCGGTGGTGCCGCCGCCAATATCGACGACCATCGAACCGATCGGCTCGGTGACTGGCATGTCGGCACCGATCGCGGCAGCCATCGGTTCCTCGATCAGCCAGACCTGCGAGGCACCGGCATTCGATGCGGCATCGCGGATCGCGCGGCGTTCGACCGAAGTGGAGCCCGACGGTACGCAGATCACGATTTCAGGCCAGCGCGGGAAGCGGCGCTGTCCATGGACCTTGTGGATGAAGTGCTTGATCATCTGCTCGGCGACATCGATGTCGGCGATGACGCCGTCACGCAGCGGGCGGATGGCTTCGATCTGGTGCGGGGTCTTGCCCATCATCAGCTTCGCATCGTCGCCGACGGCCTTGACGCGGCGGACGCCGTTGATGGTTTCGATTGCGACGACCGACGGCTCGTTCAGGACGATGCCGCGACCACGCAGATAGACGACAGTGTTGGCGGTGCCGAGATCAATCGCCATGTCATGCGACATGAATTTGAAAAAGCGCGAAAAAAAAGACATCTATCTACCTTGCGTTGTCCGTTCCAAGTCGCGCCCGATAAGCCGGCTTATCCGAATCGTCTGAGCGCACGCGCCGGGTCGCGGAAGCCCGTCGCTTGGGCTACAGCATCCCCCATGTCAATACGCCGACTCCCCGAACATCTGGTCAATCGCATTGCTGCCGGCGAGGTGGTCGAACGCCCTGCAAGCGCGCTCAAGGAGCTTGTCGAGAACGCGATCGATGCGGGAGCGCAGCGGATCGCGATCCGGCTTGCCGAGGGTGGGCTGACGGGAATCGAGGTTATCGATGACGGCTGCGGCATGGCGCCTGACGAGATCGCGCTCGCGCTCGAACGCCATGCGACCTCCAAGCTGCCGAACGACATGATCGAGATGGTCGAGACACTTGGCTTTCGCGGCGAGGCGTTGCCCTCGATCGCGAGCGTCGCGACGCTGACGATCGAGAGCCGGGTGCGCGGCGCCGACGGCTGGGCGCGGACAATCGACAATGGCGTGCTTGCGAGCGAGGGGCCGGCAGCCTTGCCGCCCGGCACGCGAGTCAAGGTCGAGGGACTGTTCGCGCGGGTGCCCGCGCGGCGCAAGTTCCTGCGTTCGGCACGATCGGAATATGCGGCGTGCGTCGATATCGTGAAGCGGCTGGCGATGGCTCGGCCCGAGATCGGCTTCACTCTGGAACATGACGGGCGGCGGGCGCTGGCGGTGCCGCCGGGCGAATCGCGTGCCGAGCGGGTGGCGGCGCTGACCGACCGGGCGCTGGTCGATAACAGCATCGCGATCGATTATGTGCGGGGCGAGGTGTCGCTTGGCGGCGTGGCCGGGCTGCCGACGTTCAGCCGGGGCGTTGCCGATCACCAGTTTCTTTTCGTCAATGGCAGGCCGGTGAAGGACCGCTTGCTCGTCGGCGCGGTGCGGGCGGCGTACCAGGACCTGCTTGCCCGCGATCGTCATCCGGTGGTTGCGTTGTTCGTCGAGCTTCCGGTGGCCGAGGTCGACGTCAACGTGCATCCGGCCAAGTCCGAAGTGCGGTTTCGCGATTCGGGCCTGATCCGGGGGATGATCGTCGGCGGACTGCGCGCGGCCCTGAACGCTGCCGGGCACCGGAGCGCGCAGCCGGTCGCATCGGGATCGATGGGATCGTGGACGCGGGAGGATATTTCCCCCCAACCGTCGCTTGGTTATGGGGCACCGGCGTCCGGGATCCTGCGGGATCGCCATCTCGATTTTTCGGCGGCGCCATCGGCGCGGGCCGAGCCCGCCTATCATCCGGTACCCGAGCAGGCGCGGTTCCCGCTCGGCGTGGCGCGCGGGCAAGTTGCCGCGACCTACATTGTTGCCGAAGCGGAGGACGGGCTGGTTCTGGTCGACCAGCATGCCGCGCACGAGCGGCTGGTGCTGGAGCGCATGCGCCGGGCGAGTGCCGAGGGCCGGGTGGCTGCGCAGACGCTGTTGCTGCCCGAGGTCGTCGAACTCGACGAGCCTGGCTGCGATCGGCTGGAGATGCGCGCTGCGGAGCTTGGCGAGCTTGGGCTCGAACTCGAACGGTTCGGCCCGAAGGCGGTGCTGGTTCGCGCTACCCCGGCGCTGCTCGGCGCGGGCGACGTGAAGGGGCTGGTGACCGACCTGGCGGACGAGCTTGCCGCTTATGACGACGCAGTTTCGCTCAAGGAGAGGCTTGAGCATGTCGCCGCGACGATGGCGTGCCACGGATCAGTCCGCGCGGGGCGGATCCTGTCGGTCGCGGAGATGAATGCACTGCTCCGCGAAATGGAGGTTACCCCGCATTCCGGGCAGTGCAATCATGGCCGCCCGACCTGGGTGAAGCTCGGGCATGGCGATATCGAGAAGCTTTTCGGGCGACGGTAGAGGCTGATTCCATATGGGGGTTGCCTTGTCCCCAAATCTTTCTATTAGCCGGGCATTCACCGCATGTGGGCGGTTAGCTCAGTTGGTAGAGCATCTCGTTTACACCGAGAGGGTCGGCGGTTCGAGCCCGTCACCGCCCACCATTTAAATCAGATCCAGGCACGTCTAGAGTGCAGCGAAGGTGAGACTGGAGTCGGGCTGCCGGTGAAGGCGAAGGTCGATATCTGATCAGCGGGCGGGAGAATGATATTGGCCGAAAGCGTCAGGCATTCCCGTCAAGATCGACCGATCCAAGCGCATGGCGAAGATCAGGCTGCGGCAACCCGTTTCTGGACGAGCTCGCCGGCAACGATCGCGGACCATGGTGGCGATGCAGCCCTGGGACTTTCCGCAGCGATTGCACGTCAACGGCTGGCTGCAGAAGGTCCCAACCTTGCGGCGCCGATCATATCCAGAAGAATAATCACCAAGATAGCGCGACGACTGATCGAGCCGCTCGTCGCCATTTTGCTCGTTGCCGCGCTTGTATCCGGTATTACCGGCGACAAAGCGAGCGTCTTCATCATCCTGACGATCGTGATCATCTCGATCGGCCTGGACGTTGTGCAGGAGCATAATGCCGAGCTGGCCGCCGACGCACTTCGGCAACAGATCGCGATCAAGGTATCGGTCCTGCGCGACGGCAAGATTATCGAGGTGCCTGCGGAAAATGTCGTTCGTGGCGACGTGATTGCATTGTCGCCGGGCAATCTCATTCCGGCCGATGGCATCATTCTCGAAGGCAAGTCGGCTCGGGTGAATGAAGCGCTGCTTACCGGCGAGCCCTACCCGGTCGAAAAATATCCCGGCGCCAGCAATGCTGCCGATCCCAAGGACGCCCACGAAGCACTGTTCGGCGGAACTGCGCTGGTCAGCGGCGAAGCGCGCATGCTTGTCGCCCGGACCGGGGTTCGAACCCGTCTTGGTGCGATCGCCGCCGCGCTCGAGGCTGACCAGCCACCGACGGCGTTCGAAAGGGGACTCCATTCACTTGGGATCCTGATCGTTCGACTGACGGTATTCCTCGTCCTTTTCGTTCTGCTGGCACATCTCGCCTTTCATCGTCCGCCGCTGGAATCCTTCATGTTTGCGGTCGCATTAGCCGTCGGGCTGACGCCGGAACTGCTGCCGATGGTGACCACCGTCACGCTGTCGCGCGGCGCGGTGCGCATGGCGAAACGCCAGGTTATCGTGAAGAAGCTCGGCGCTATCCACGATTTGGGGGCGATGGATGTGCTTTGCACGGACAAGACCGGCACGCTCACCGAGGCACGCATCGAACTCGCCAGCTATCCGGGGATCGACGGCAAGGATTCGGCTCACGTGCTCGAACTTGCCGCGATAAACAGCGTCTTCGAGAGCGGCGTTCGAAGTCCGCTCGATGAGGCGATCCTCGCCAGGGCCGGCGCGACGGCACCGGCCGGCTGGCGCAAGATTGCCGAGCTTCCGTTCGATTTCGAGCGCCGCCGAGCCTCGGTTCTCGTCGAACACGCAGGTCGCCAAATCCTGATCGTCAAAGGCGCGCCGGAATCGATCCTGTCCCTAGCGACCGCTGCCGAAAACAACGATGGCGTGCAGAGTAAACTAGATCCCGAGCTGACTGCCCAAATTACCGCATTGCACGACCAGGCTGCAGAACAGGGATTGCGTTCGCTTGGGGTTGGCTGGCGCGAAGTGGAGGCGGGTACCAAGGCGATCACCGCTGCCGATGAGCGGGATCTGGTATTCGCGGGCATCTGCGCCTTTTCCGACCCGCCCAAGGCTTCGGCGTCTGCCGCGATCGCACGGCTGAACGCGCAGGGCGTCCGCGTAAAGATCATTTCAGGCGATGCGCTCGCAGTCGTCCGCCATCTGGTGACCAGTCTCGATCTGAAGTGCCAGGGCACGTTGACCGGCGACGAAATCGAGGCGCTCGGTGATCAGGCCCTGATGGCACGGGTCGAGAATACCGATATTTTCGCTCGCATTTCGCCCGACCAGAAGATGCGCATCATTCGCGCATTGTCCGCGGGTGGGCATACGGTCGGGTTCATTGGGGACGGCATCAACGATGCCCCCGCGATCCGGGCGGCCGATGCGGGCCTGTCGGTCGAGGGCGCCTCCGATGTTGCGCGGGCGGCCGCGGATCTCATCCTCCTTGCGCCCGATCTCGGCGTGCTGGCCGATGGCGTCGAGGAAGGCCGCCGAACCTATGCCAACATCATGAAATATGTCCGCATGGGTACCAGTTCGAATTTCGGCAACATGCTTTCGATGGCGCTTGCATCGCTCGTGATTCCGTTCCTGCCACTCACCGCCGTCCAGATCCTGCTTAATAACCTCCTGTATGATTTTTCGGAGACCGGCATCCCGTTCGACAATGTCGATGCAGAGGACGTAGCTGCGCCACATAATTGGAACATGCGCGGGATCCTGCATTTCACGATGGTGATGGGGCCGCTTTCCTCGGTGTTCGACATTGCGACGTTTGCGATGCTGCGCCTGGTCTACAATGCCTCGCCGGCGATGTTCCGAACGGCATGGTTCGTCGAATCGATACTCACGCAGGTTCTGGTGATCTTCGTGATCCGCACGCGCGCATTGCCTTGGCAAAGCCGACCGCATCCCGCGCTCACGGTGACCACTCTTGGTGCCTTGGCTATCGCATTATTCCTCGCGCTTGGACCATTCGCCGATTTCTTCGGCTTCGCAGTGCTTCCGGTACATCTCCTGATTGCTGTTGCGGGGCTTGCCATAGCCTATCTGGTGATGGCGCAGTTCTTCAAGCATTGGGCGATCGATCGCCGCTGAACGCCCTAGGGTCGTCGGACCAGTACGAAGGGCGCGATGCCTGCAAGATGTTTGCGATGGTCGGGTGGTGGAGACATTCACCTCATGAATTGTTATGTTCATTCGTGAATATTGGGAGACGATCATGAAAATCAGCGCGCGCAACCAAATCGCCGGAACAGTGATCGGACTCACGCCGGGTGCGGTGAATGGAACCGTCAAGGTCGATATTGGAGGCGGGATAATCATAACATCAAGCATCACGGAAGAAGCCATCGCCGAACTCGGGCTCGCCAAAGGCGACAAGGTTACCGTGATCGTGAAGGCCAGCGACGTGCAGATCGGAAAATGATCTGACGGTCGTCCCGGACGATCGTGCGCCCTAGCTCGCGTGTTCGACTGCCGCTGACTTCATTCGGGCATGCGGGCAATCATGATGGCCATCGGCGTTTCGGCGCCGCTTTCCAGCTGGAGCACGTAATCGCCCGGCTTTAATGCGAAATCGACCATTTTGCGGATGCCGGAGCAATCGGGGCCCCGTCCATGAGCAGCTGAAACGACAGGTTTCTTGCCGCTGAGCACTGTTGCCCAACTGCCGGCCCCAAGTGCTACGCGGTACGTGCCGGCCTGAACCACCGTGAATTCGAACATGCCACCAAAACTACTGGGCTCGCCTGGTTTTCCGGGCGGCACGACATATTGAACATCTGCGGACGGCCTCAGGGTTGCGTTGACTGCCGCGCCGATGACGAGGGGTGCCGAAGCTAGTTCCGAGACCTTCGTCGCGGCGCTGGCAGGCGAGCGTGAGGGCCATTGCATCAGTTCCAGCGGCATGGTCGCCGGGCCTGGCGCGCACGCCTGCTTGGCCGGCTCTGCGGCAGCTTCGCTGAGGGGTGCCGTCAACATAAGGCTTGCCGTGACATACAAAAGAACATCGCGCATCCCTCTTTTCCTCCGGAACGTCATCTGTATATGCCCGTATATAGCGATTCGCAAAAAAAGCATTGCTTGAGAAACGGGGAAATATCGAATGACTGCGAAAAACCGCGCTCGCTGGTTCGCTGCGACAGCATTGGTCTGCCTGATGGCGCCGTCTGTCACCTATGCGAAGGCTGCGCATAAATCACAGATTGATCCTCGCGACCGGCGGATCAATGCGCTGGAAGCACAGGTCGACGCGCTGACAAAAATGGTCACCGAGATGCGCGATGAGCGCGCCGCCTTGCCTCCTCCTCCGCCGCCGCACGCCTATGTTGCTCCTGCTCCGTCTCCCCTCGCTGTGCCAGCGCAGGCGGTGGCATCAGCGGGGCTGGGGCCGAATGCGGGTGGCGTTACGATTCTCGCGGGCAAGCCCTCGATCCAGAGTGGCGATGGCCGTTTCGTCGCCAATCTTCACGGCGTCATGCAATTCGATGCCGCCAATTATTTTCAGTCGGCTCCCGGCCCGATCGGCAGCGACCTTCGGCGGGGCGGCGCGTCGACCGATACGGCCCATGCCCGCGATCTGAGCAGCGGTACCAATTTCCGGCGAGCCCGCATCGGGATCGATGGCAAGGTGTTCGGCGACATCGATTATAATATCCTGTTCGAATTTGGTGGCGCTGGAGCAGAGGACGCCGGCCATATCCAGGAGCTCTGGCTGCAATATAGCGGCATCAAGCCATTCCGTTTCAAGGTGGGAGCATTCCCCCCATCGATCGGGCTCGAGGATCAGGGCTCGACCAACGGCAGTCTCTTTCTCGAGCGGCCGGCGATCTCCGATATCGCACGCAGCGTAGCCGGCGGTGATTTCCGTGAGGGTGCGCAGCTTTCGGCGTCCGGCCAGCGCTGGCTTGCTTCGGTGGCGCTGACGACGCGAGTCGTGGGAACGATCAATTCAACCGGCAGCAGCAATGCCCAGCCATTCGACCAGTCGTTCGGCGGGATAGCGCGCGTCGCCTTCCTGCCGGTGGTGGGCGATGATTACATGATCCATGTCGGCGCCCATGCGTCGCGTGTGTTCGCCGTTTCCGATGCCGGCGGTCCGGACGTTGTCGCAAATCGTTATCCGGTCCAGCTCCGCGAGCGCCCCGAATTGCGTGTCGACGGTACCCGGCTGATCGACACTGGGCAGATCAACGCGAGCCACGTCACGACTGGCGGCGTCGAACTAGCGATGCAGAAACAGCAATTCTTCGTGCAGGGCGAATATGAGCGGATCAGCATCGATCGGCGCGCAAGCGCGCTTGCGAACCCGAATTTCTCCGGATGGTATGTCGAGGGCGGCTGGGTCCTGACCGGCGAGCGGCGGAAATATAACAGCACCAATTTTGCGTTCGACGCTCCGACGATCGATCACCCCTTCGATCCGGCCAACGGCACCTTTGGCGCTTTCGAGCTGGCGCTGCGCTATTCGACGCTCGACCTGAATTACCGCGAGGGCACTGCTGGCCTCGCGCCACTGGCGGACAGCGTTCGCGGAGGCGAGCAGAAGATCATCAGCGGCGGCTTGAACTGGTACCTGAACTCCGTGGTTCGCTTCATGTTCGATTACCAGCATGTCGATATCGACAGGCTTTCGCCGAATGCCGTGACATTCCAGACCCCAGCCGGTGCCCAGATCGGCCAGAAATATGATGTCATTGCCGTCCGTTCGCAGCTAGCTTTCTAAGGGATCCAATGATGCGCAACCTTGTTCGCCGCGATATCTTCGCCGCCCTTCTCGCCATCACGACCGTCAGCATCGCCGCACCCGCGAGTGCAGCGGACACCCAGGTCGCGGTTGCTGCCAATTTCACTGAACCCGCCAAGGAGATCGCAGCAGCTTTCACCAAGGCGACCGGGAATAATGCCATTCTCAGTTTCGGTTCCTCTGGCGCATTCTACACGCAGATGGCGCATGGTGCGCCATTCGAGATATTCCTGTCTGCTGACGCCGATCGGCCTAAAAAGGCGGAACAGGAAGGGCTGGGCGTGCCCGGCAGCCGGTTCACCTATGCAATCGGCCGGCTTGCGCTCTATTCGACGAAGCCCGGATTCGTCGACGAGGGCGGAACGGTCCTGAAGAGCGGCCGCTTCGAGAAAATCGCGATCGCCGATCCTGTTGCCGCGCCTTACGGAGTTGCTGCGATCCAGGCGATGAAGAAGCTTGGCGTCTATCCGGCGCTTTCCAAGAAGATCGTGAAGGGGACATCGATCACGCAGGCGTATCAGTTCGTCGCCACAGGTGCGGCCGAGCTGGGCTTCGTTGCGCTTAGCCAGGTGATCAACGAACAGGGCGGCTCGCGCTGGATCGTGCCGACGACGCTTCACGCACCGATCGACCAGCAGGCAGTGCTGTTGTGGACGGGCGCCAAGAATCCCGCTGCCAAGGCATTTCTAAAATTTATGAAGACACCCGAGGCCATCGCTATCATCAAGCGCTATGGATATGAGACTCGCTGACCGAACGCCCCCAGGAGAGCGGCCTAAACCTATGGTGTCGTACATCCTGCCGGCATTGTCCTGATGGAAACTGTAATGCTCACGACGGTGGAACTCGCCGTCGTGACCACGATCTTGTTGCTGTTGTTTGCCACGCCGCTCGCGTGGTGGTTGGCGCGGTCGAATCGTTGGTGGAAGGAAATCGTTGGCGCGGTAGCGGCGCTTCCGCTGGTGTTGCCCCCGACGGTGATCGGTTTCTACGTGCTGATTGCATTGGGCCCGCAAAGCCCGTTGATGGCATTATTGCACCCTTTTGGTGTTCGCACGCTTGCGTTCACATTCGAGGGGCTGGTGATTGGTTCGCTTTTCTATTCGTTGCCCTTTGCCGTGCAACCGTTGCGAACCGCGTTCGAGGGGATCGGCGACCGCCCGTTGGAAATCGCCGCAACGATGGGAGCCGGTCCGCTGGATCGCTTCGCGACGGTTGCTATACCGCTCGCGCGTCGTGGTTTTCTATCGGGCGCCATTCTTGTGTTTTCACATACGATTGGCGAGTTCGGTGTCGTGTTGATGATTGGCGGATCCATCCCCGGCAAGACCGAAGTGCTTTCGACGCGGATCTATCAACTTGTTGAGAGCCTCCAGTTCGAAGAGGCACACCGCGTGGCGGGGGGACTCGTGATCTTCTCCTTTCTCGCGTTGCTGGCGCTGTTGCTGGTCGACCGCCGGATCGGCAACATCAAGCCATGATCATCGCAGTTGATCTTTCCGGTCGGATCGGTTCCGAATTCATGCTCGACGTTGCGTTCGAGGTTCCGGCTTCTGGCGTGACCGCGCTGCTGGGGCCGTCGGGTTCGGGCAAGACGAGCTTGCTGCGAAGCCTGGCCGGGCTCGACCGAATTCCAGGCACAATTCGGATTGGCGCGGATATTTGGCAGGATGGCGCGATCTTCGTGCCGGCCCATCGACGCCGGGTGGGCTATGTTTTTCAAGGAGCGGGGCTGCTGCCCCATCTCAGCGTTCGCCGAAACCTGGAGTATGCGGTTCGACGCGCACCCGAGGGGCAGTTCCAGATCGAGGACGTCGTTGCGCGCACCGGAATATCGGCGCTGATGGACAGGATGCCTGCGAAGCTCTCGGGCGGCGAGGCCCAGCGCGCCTCGATTGCGCGAGCGCTTTTGACTCAGCCTCGCCTGATGCTGATGGATGAGCCGCTTTCAGCGCTTGATGGCGAGGCGCGAAGCAGGCTGCTGGATGCGCTGGAAGAGGTGTTGGCCCGAATCCCGATTCCGGTGTTTTACGTGACTCACGACGAAGCCGAGGCTGCCCGACTTTCCACCCGGTCGATCAGGCTGAAGGACGGGAAGATCGAGAAGGTCTTGGGCTAAAGGCTCCGCATCAGGCGGGTGGCGACTGCGATCCAGGGTGGATCGGCGATGACCTGCTGGCGGGCGCCGGCGCCGAGCGGCAATATCAGGATCTTGCCGTCTTCGCGCCCGATCAGGCGACCGAAGAGGAACCGGCCGGCGGGGCGAGGCGCGAGGATGTCGCGATTGAGTGCGTTGACAAATTGCTCGGGAACGAGACGATCGCACCAGAGTTCATCGCCAGCGCGATAATCGCCGATGCCGCCCTCGACGAGGATTCCGACGAGTTCCGGACGGGTTTGCGGCGGGATCACGACTGCGCTGCGGCGCGGGGCATGGGCGCCGCCGGCATCGAGAACGGCCGCGACTGGAACGTCGATCCGATCGGGGAGGCTGACGAGATCGCCGGCTGCAACGCCGAGCGAGTCAGCGATCCGGTTGAGCCAGCCGACCGAGACCGTGCGCGTGCCGGTTTCGAGGCGGCCGATCGTCTGCGGCGTGGTCGGCGGCTTGCAGTTCGCGGCGACCTCCTGGAGCGTCATGCCCTTGGATCGCCTGACTTCCCGAATGCGCGTGATCATGGCGAGTCACTTTCTTGTGAACCGTAAGGGTTGAACTATGTCCTACACTATCGCCTTCGTGGCAAGAGTGTTTGCGACTCGAACCAAGGAGACGATGCATGCCGAGAAAAAATACCGGGCAGGGCAACAATGTTCCGACGGCAAGCACGCATTGCGTGGCTGTTGGTGCCCGGACGCATCGGATCGCGCGAGGCTATCGGCCGGATGAAGCGCCTGACTGCGGGAGGGGGCGAAGCGTTTCGGCCAACAGCGCGGAATCCCCGCTTGGTTGGCTGATGTCGCGGGGCAGGATCAGCGAACGCCAGTTCATTGCCGGCGATCGGCTGCGGCAGGACTGGACTCGGGCCGGGCTCGCACCGCGCGTGACGATGCGGTGGGATGCAGTCAGTCACATCCGGCGGCAGGGCCCGACGCAGCATGATGATCCAACGGTAGCGCAGATCATGGCGCGGCGACGCTTTGACGACGCGATTGGCCATGCCGGGGCGGGGCTGGCCGACATATTGTGGCGTGTGGTGTGCGCTGGCGAGGGGATGGAAATCGCGGAAGATGCGCTTGGTTGGCCGAAACGGGCGGGCAAGGTAGTGCTCGGTCTCGCGCTTGACCGGATCGCGGATTTCTATGGGCTTGGCGAGGTTTAATGCTGGGCGCGGCTGCCTGAGCGGCGGCCGGCGCCGGCGTTGGCGGGCTTGCGGTTTCGCGGTGTCCCCTCCTTGGCAGCGACTGGACGCGGGGCGGCGATCTGTTCGAAGCTGAAAGCCTGATCGAACTTGATCCCGAAGCGACCGTCCTGGTTCCAGCGGATCTCGCCGGCGAGTTTCTGGCCCTCGCTGAACTCGACCTCGATTCGATTGTCGAGCGCTGGCAGGCGCGAGCCTTCGGCCATCAGACCGCCTGACGATATGTTGCGGACTCGGACGTTTATGCTGCGATCGCCGAGGTGGAGAATCGCGGAGCGGAGCGTCGCGGTGCGCGCGTCTCGGCTGGCGGTGAAGCCGTTGGCCTCGACCGGTGTGCCGCGCTGGATGAGATGGCGGGCATCGCCGGCGAGCATCGGCTTGCCGAAGATATAGCCCTGGACGTGGCTGCAGCCGAGCGAGCGGATGAGCGCGACTTCGTCGTGGGTTTCGGCGCCTTCGGCAGTGGTTTCCATCTCGAGCGTCTCGGCGAGCGCGACGATCGCCTTGATGATCGCGGCATTGCGATTGCCGGGAATGCTGGCGCCGCGAACGAAGCTCTGGTCGATCTTGATCTTGTTGAAGGGCGCTTTCTTCAGATAGCCGAGCGACGAGTAGCCGGTGCCGAAATCGTCGAGCGCGAGACGCACGCCGATCGCGGAAAGGCGAGCGAACATCTCGTCGGTCGAGCTGGATTCGTTGAGGAAGACGCTTTCCGTAATCTCGAGTTCAAGCCGGTTCGGAGCGAGGCCGGAGGCGGCAAGCGTGCTCAGTACGATGGTCGGCAGCGCAGGGCTGGCGAACTGGAGCGGCGAAAGATTGACCGCAACGCGAACATGGTCGGGCCAGTTGGACGCTTCCTCGCACGCGGTGCGCAACACCCATTCGCCAATCTGCGGAATGAGGCCGATTTCCTCGGCGAGGGGGATGAACACGGTAGGCGAAACCGGGCCGCGAGTCGGGTGATTCCAGCGGACGAGCGCTTCGAAGCCGACGATCTGCTCGGTGCGGGCGCTGACGACTGGCTGGTAGACGAGGTGAAGCCCCTTGTCGCGCAGGACATGGCGGAGATTGGCCTCGAGCAGGCGTCGATCCTTGGCATCGGCGTGCATCGCGCTTTCGTAGAAACGGTGGACGCCCTTGCCGTCGGCCTTGGCGGCGTAGAGCGCGAGATCGGCGTTGCGGACGAGCGAATCCGCGCAATCGCCGTCTTCCGGCGCGACCGCGACGCCGATCGAGGCGCCGATCGCGATGTTCGATCCCTCGATCACATAGGCTTGCGAAAGCGACAGGATGACTCGTTCGGCGAGCGCTGCGAGCTCCTTGCGATCGACCTTGCCGGGCAGAACGACATTGAACTCGTCGCCGCCGAGGCGACCGACGCGGCCCTGATCGCCGACTTCGCGAGTGAGGCGCTCGGCAACCTGGCGGAGCAGCGCATCGCCGACTGGGTGACCGAGCGTATCATTGACGTTCTTGAAGCGATCGAGATCGATCAGGAACAGGGCGCAGAGATCGGGCTTGTTCGAATCCCCGCGGACCGCCTGGTCGAGAGTCTGGCGCATGACGACTCGATTGGGCAGGCCGGTGAGCGCGTCGTAGCGGGCGAGACGGTTGATCTCCTGCTCGGACTTGCGCTTCTCGGTGAGATCAGTGCCGACGCCGCGGAACCCGGTGAAACGCTGGTAGCTGTCGTAGGAGGGGCGGCCGCTCAGCGACCACCAGCGAGGCGAACCATCACCGCGAGCACGGACCATCAGATCGGAAAACGGCAGGCGAGTCGAGAGATGAAAGCCGAGCGTACGCTCGCCGCAGCCCTGATCATTTTCGTCGCCGTCATTGCGGATGAGATCGGCAAGCGGGGTGCCGAGCAGCGCATCGCTGGTACCGGTGAGTGACAGCGAAAGCTGGGGCGAGACATAGCTGAGCCGGCCGAAAGCGTCGGTTTCCCAGAGCCAGGCCTTGCCGCCATGCTCGAACTCGGCGAGCAGGAGGCGGGCGGTGCGGCCCTGGCGATCCTGTTCGTGGCGATAGCGCGAGGCGATCAGCCGGCGGCGCGACTGGAGAATCGCGACTGCGGCGACGCAAAAGCAGATTCCCGAGAGCGTGAGCGCGACGGCCGAACTGCCGAGGCAGAAAGCGAGCGCACACAAGAGGATCACCCAGTGAACGATGAGCACGATCGGAACTGCAGCCATGACCAGCGCGGCGACTGTGCCGGTGCCGGTGAAGGCGATGCCGATGATCGCGGTCTGGCCGAAATCGTGGTTTGGCATGCCGACGAGCAGGAGCGCGCTCCAGCTCAGCCCGACGAGGATTCCGTAAAGCGTGGCGAGGCGTGCGCCGAAGTAGGGCGGGCGGATCTTGACGAACTTCATCCGGCCCAGCGCGCTGAAAGCTGCATCGATGAACAAGGTGAGGAAGACGAGCCCGGCGGCGATCATGGTGACGCGATAGTCACCGCTCGAATAGAGCGTGAAGAGCAGGCCGAGCCCGCCGATGAGATGCGCGAGCAACAAGACCGGAGCGGTACGAATCAGCTGCCGAAGCTGTTCCGAGACCAGACTTTCGTCATCATCGTTTGCGGGACGCGTTATATCGAGCAGCGTGATCGCAGCAACGCGCGGTTTATCGCGTTGCGTGCGTTTATCGCTATTCTCTGCGGAGATACGATGGCGTCGCATTGGATCCAATCGAAAGGGTTCGACGATGGGTTATGACGGAGGTGTCATAAGAAAGGACGTGCATTCATGGTAAATCTTGTCTTAGTCCTGTGATTGGCGGAAGACTGCGGTTTTCGAGGTGACGAGGATCCTCTTCCAGGGAGTTTGCGGGTAACCATGGCGAGGATCGGCTGGGCGAAAATATTGGCAGGCGTGGCGGGTGTCGGCGCTGCCGTGGCGGCGGCAGGCGCGACCTGGGTGTACCTGCGCGAAAAGGGCATCGAAACGCCCGAGCATGACATCATCGAGACCGATGGCGCATTCGAACTCCGGCATTATCCGGCGCTGCTGGTGGCACAAACCGTCCAGCCTGGATCGCGGGACCGGGCGCTTGGCAACGGACTTGGCCTGCTGGCGGATTATTTCTTCGCCGAATCGCGTGACGGCGACGAGATCGCGATGACGGCGCCGATGTTCGCATTGGCCGGAACGCAATATTGGACGGTTCGGATCGCGACTCCGCGCGCGATCGAGCGCGCGGCGCTTCCGCAGCCGGGGCCGGGGGTGACGATCACCGAGCTGCCGGCGCGGACGATGGCGGTGGTTCGCTTCGGCGGCAGGGCTGATGGCCAGATGCTGGCGGTGAAGGAAGCCGAACTGCGAAGCTGGCTCGAGTCGCGCGGGCTGGTGGCATTGGGCGGGATCGAACATGCTTTTTATGATTCGCCAGTGATGCCGGGGCCACTTCGGAACAATGAGGTGATGATCCAGATCAAGGACATCGTTGCGGATCCGATGGAATAATGTGATTTGAGATTTAGAACCTTACTGGTACTTTGTTGTTGACAGCGTCACGCTGGTGGGGTACAACATAGGCAGGCTGAAGAATTGTGCCCCGAGCTTGTGGGGATGAAGCGGCCGGGCCGTCGAGACGACGGCGCGTTGAACATTTCAGGGTGATCATTTCAGGGTGAAGGAGGCCGGGGCGCGGAAGCGTTTTTCCGGCCTTTTGCTTGTCCAGAGGAGCTGATGATGGCGGAGAGCAAGCGCGTTTCCGCGGCGAAGGCCGTGGTCGTGAAGAAGGCGGCTGTGAAAAAGACCGGTGCGACGAAGACCGGTGCGACGAAGACTGGTGCGACGAAGACTGGCGACGGCATGACGCGGCGGAGGGTGTTCCTTGACGTGCTGGCGGCCAGCGCGAATGTGAGCCGGGCGGCGCGAGCGGCGGGGATGGCTACGTCGAGCCTCTACGCGCAGCGAGCGAAATCGCAGGTCTTTGCGGCGGACTGGGATGCGGCGATCAACGAGGCGATCGACGGCGTCGAGGAGGAATTGATCAGGCGAGCGCGGGAAGGCGTCGAAAAGGCGGTGTTCTTCGGGGGCAAGCAGATCGGGACCATACAGGTTCATTCGAACGACCTGCTGATGTTCCTGGCGCGAGCGCGGCGGCCGGAAATCTATGCGCGCGCATCGGGACAGGCAGTGCCGCCGGTCCATGAGATGACCGAGGCCGAAGCGAGCGAGGAGTTCGACCGGCGGCTGCGGCGAGTCCAGGCACGAGGCCGGGAAGGTTGAGCGCTGCCGGCGAGGACCGGACCTGTGAATCCGAGTTCATGCGCCTGGCGCGGAATCGCGACGAGGCGGCCATCGAACGGCTGCGCAAGAAGACTGGCAACCTGAATTTGCTGACGACCTGGTCGTTCTGGGCAGACCGGCGGCAATTGCCGCCCGAGGGCGAGGATTGGCGCATATGGCTGATGATGGCCGGTCGTGGTTTCGGAAAGACGCGGGCAGGGGCCGAATGGGTTCGTTCGCTGGCGGAGGCCGAGGGCGGGATCCGGATTGCGCTGGTTGGCGCGACGCTCGAGGAAGCGCGGGCGCTGATGGTGGAAGGCGAGAGCGGGCTGCTCAATATCGGCCCGGCGGCGACGCGGCCGCGCTTCGAGCCATCGCGGCGCCAGCTGACCTGGCGGAGCGGGGCGATCGCAAAGCTTTATTCGGGCGAAAATCCTGAAGGGCTGCGCGGGCCGGAGCATCATTATGCATGGTGCGACGAACTGGCGAAATGGTCCTACGCCGAGGAAAGCTGGGACAATCTGATGCTGACGATGCGCGGCGGCGAACTGCCGCGCACGCTGGTGACGACGACGCCACGTCCGGTGCCGATGATCCGGCGGCTGGTTGGCGAACAGGGCGTGAGGCTGGTTCGCGGGCGGACGCTCGACAATGATCACCTATCCGACAGCTTTCGCACGGCGGTGCAGGAAATTTATGGCGGGACGCGGCTTGGACGGCAGGAGCTCGACGGCGAATTGATCGAGGAGGCCGAGGGCGCGCTGTGGAGCCGCGACCTGATCGAGGCATGCCGCGTTCGGGAAGTGCCCGAGATGCGGCGCGTTGTGATCGGAGTCGACCCGCCGGCCGGGATCGGCGCCGGGTGCGACGAATGCGGGATCATTGCCGTCGGGCTTGGCGAGGACGGCCATGGCTATGTGCTCGAGGACGCCTCCATCCAGGGCGAAACGCCGGAAGGCTGGGCGCGAAGAGTGGCCGAGGTGGCGCGGCGCAAGGGCGCTGACCTGGTGATTGCCGAGGCGAATAATGGCGGAGCGATGGTCGAGAGCGTGCTGCTGGCGGCGGACGTGTCGATGCCGGTGAAGCGAGTGCATGCGGCGCGCGGCAAGGTCGCGCGGGCCGAGCCGGTGGCGACGCTCTACGCGAAGCGGCGGGTGTTTCATCGCGGCGCGTTCCCGGACCTTGAGGACCAGATGGCGGGGCTGGTGACCGGCGGCGATTATTGCGGGCCGGGGCGATCGCCGGATCGCGCCGATGCGCTGGTGTGGGCGCTGACCGAGCTGTTGCTGGGCGGGCGGCCGGAGCCGCGGATATCGCACCTGCTACGCGGGCGTCGTGGAAGCGAATGGGCGACCAATGGGCATGTGACGGGCGAGCGCTTCGTGCTGATCCTCGCGGATACTCTGCTCGCGCGCGAGCTTCCGCTTGGGACGCTGGGTGCCGGGGTGAGCTTGATCGCCGCCGGGGTTGGTGATGGCACTGGGGTCGAAGCGACGCTGCTGTACCAGGGACGCGCAGTGCGCCCGCCGGCGCCGGTTCATCTCGATGCGTCGCGGCGAGCGGACGGCGCGATCGAGATCGCGTGGACGCGGCGGAGCCGGGCAGGGTGGAGTTGGCTCGACGGTGGCGATGCGCTGCTTGGCGAGGAGAGCGAACGCTATCGTGTCGTGGTCACGCCATCGGTTGGCTGGTCGCGGATCGTGGAAACGGTGGGGCCTGGGTTCGCGTACGACATTGCCATGCAAATGGCGGACGGGTCCTCCGGCGCGACGGGGGTGATGGTGAGCGTGGCGCAGCTCGGGACGCTGGGTGCGTCGTTGCCGTCGGTAGAGCGCGGGTTTGCGGTCTAGAGCGGGATGACGATGCGAAAATCTGGCATGACAATATGGAAGGGAGGCTTGGATGACCGAGTATAGCGCGCGGCTGGCGATGCCGCTGTTGGCGGCGGGGCAGGCGCAGAAGGAGATTTGGCACAATGAGGCGCTCGCTATGGTCGACCTGTTGTTGCAGGGCGCGGTCGAGGATCATGGGGTCGAGATCCTCCAGGTTCGCCGCTTGCGGGGCAGTACTGGATCGTGGGCGCGACCCCGACGGGGGCGTGGGCGGGAATGGAGGATAAGATCGCTGGCTGGACCGGCGGCGGCTGGCGTTTCCTTCAACCGCGCGCCGGGATGGCGCTCTGGCATGTCGCGGGCGGCTATCGCATCCGCCACGACGGAAGCAACTGGATCGCGGGCATCGAGACGGCTGTCGCGCTCGAAATCGCCGGGGACCAGGTGGTTGGCGGGCGGCAGCCGGCGATTCCGGATCCGGCCGGAGGAACCATTATCGACAGCGAAGCGCGAACCGCGTTGGCGGCCGCTCTTGCCGCAATGCGAACGCATGGGTTGATCGCGCCCTGAAACATTTTTGCGTGGGAATGAAACCCGATTGATCTTTGGAAGTTTACGGGTCTGTTATCGGTTTCTTTGGGCTGTGGGCCAAGGCTGCCAATGATCCGGGGCGCTCAATGTTGCCGATATGGTTGCGTCACGACCTGGCTTTGAGTAGTAAAAGCATAGTTCCGCATGGAACGAACGAATGAAAGGGGAATAATATGCGTAAGCTCGCCTTGATGGCAGTGCTCGCTTCGACCGCGATAGCGGCGCCTGCGATGGCACGGGATGGCGCCTGGTACATCGGTATCGAGGGCGGCATCCTTGCCGTCGACGATGTCAATTTGGACTTGAATGGCACTCACGCCGCCTCAGCCAAAATGGACAAGGGCTTCGACGTCGATGGTGTCATCGGCTACGATTTCGGCATGTTCCGCCTCGAAGGCGAAGTCGGCTATAAGGATGCCAGCGCCAAATCGTTGAACATCACGCCATTCCTCGCCGACTTCCTCGACGAGTCCTCGGGCACATTTGACGCGACGGGCAAGGTCAACACCTTGAGCTTCATGATCAATGGCTTGCTCGACTTCGGCGGCAATGACGGCCTTGGCGCCTATGTCGGCGGCGGTGCAGGTATGGCACGCGTCAAGTTCGACGGCATCGGCACCTCGACGATCGGCGTTGCCGATGATTCGGATTCGCGCTTCGCATGGCAGTTGCTGGCCGGCGTTCGCTATCCGGTCGGCCCGAACCTCGACATCGGCCTGAAGTATCGTTTCTTCAACGTCGACAATATCAAGCTCGACTCGTTCGCGCCTGATGATGTCCAGGCCAATATCCACTCGCACAGCCTGCTGGCTTCGCTGGTGTACAACTTCGGTGAAGCGGCTGCTCCTCCGCCGCCGCCGCCTCCTCCGCCTCCTCCGCCCCCGCCGCCTCCTCCGCCGCCGCCTCCGCCGCCGGCTGTGACGGCACCGGGTCCGTTCATCATCTTCTTCGACTTCGACAAGTCGAACATCACGCCGGAAGCAGCGTCGATCCTCGACAACGCAGCCCAAGCCTACACCGAAACCGGTCAGGCTCATGTGATGCTCGCTGGTCACGCCGACAAGTCGGGTGGTGATGCCTATAACGTAGCGCTTTCGCAGCGCCGCGCGGACGCCGCCAAGGCCTATCTGGCCGGCAAGGGTGTTCCGGATGCAGCGATCACGACCGAAGCATTCGGCGAGAGCCGTCCGCTGGTCGAAACCGCCGATGGTGTGCGCGAACCGCAGAACCGTCGTGTGGAAATCACCTTCGGTCCGGGTTCGGGCCAGTAAGGATCAGGTCAGTCGCTTCGGCGACATAGGCTGAAATTGAGGAGCCGGTCCGTAATGGACCGGCTCTTTTTTTTGCACGCGCGCCGGGGCGAGACGTTTCGGTGATTTATCAGGAATGGCGCAAGCGGGCGGCTAGTTTGTTACTCAATCTAAACAATGCGCGGATTAGAAGGGCAGTCGCCGGATTATTCGAAGAGTGATTGATGCTACAATTTATTCGCCGTGACAGGACATTTGCCGTGGCGTTTGCCCTGCCGGTCGTCGGCCTGGTGGCAATATTGCTTACGGCCGTCTCGGTGTTGCTGCTCTTGATGATGAGCGCCCAGAATTCGCTTCAGGTCGAGCAGGAAGGCCGACTTGCGAGAGCCGGGTTGATGGCGCGCGCGGAGAGCCTTCGCGGAACCATCGGTGATTTTGCCGTGTGGAACGATACCGTCGACCGAATGGTACTTCATCAGGACCTGGCCTGGGCCGATGCCAATCTCGGCCCGTATCTCTATGGCATGCACGGCTATGAATATAGCTTCGTGACTGGTCCCAACGGCCGCGTCCTTTATGCCAGTGCTCGCGATCATCGCACGGCACGCACTCCCGAGGCGGTTGGCGGCACAGCATTGAGAGGCGCATTGCGCGAATTGCGGCGGCGCCCGGGCGGCACTGACCAGCGCAAGGTGGTGATTGGAACGGTCGATGGAATGCCCGCCCTGATCGCCGTTGCTGCGATCATCCCGACGAGCAAGGCTTTCGCGCTTCCGTCTCGGCATGCGGATTATCATCTCGTCACCATCAAGCAGATCGACGCGACATTGCTTGCGCAGATCGGACGCGATTACGGGCTCGCCGACCTGAAGCTGGCCAATGGCAGCAAGGTGGGTACCGTCAACCTCCTGCGATGGGACAACAAGCCGATCGCGCATTTCGAATGGACTTCGACCAGACCGGGCACGGCGACCATTTCGTTCCTGCTACCCTTGCTCGCGCTGTTGATCACGCTTTCGACCGGAGCCGCCTATCTTATCCTGAAGCGGAGCCGGGCGGCGCTCGAGGCCGCCCAGGCGGCGAAAACGGATGCCGTCGCCAAGGAAAAGCTGGCGATCGCCGAGCGCGCGCGCCATGCCGACCTCGAGAAGGCGGTGGCCGGTGTGCGTGCCGAAAACGGCCGGCTTAACCAGGCTGCGGAAGCCGCGCGAGGCCGCTCGTCGGCGGCGCGCACAAGGGCGCTGGCGGCAGTCGCCAACGATCTCGACAGCGAGATTGCTGCATTTGTGGGCGAACTCAACGATACCGCGCACGAACTAGCCGACCTTGCCGGCGAGATGCGACATGCCGCGGTGAAAACGAAGGATTCGGCGACGAATGTGATGCAGGCGAGCGTTCAATCAAGCTCCAGCCTGGGTGAGGTCGCGCATTCGACGCAGGCATTGGTGACCTCGTTCAATTCGGTCCACCGCCACGCGGAGATTGCCAGCAAATCGGCTCAATATGCCCGTCACGAGGCAGAAACGGCGACGGATCGCATCGATGTGATGCGGGGCTCGGTCGATGCGATCAGCATGATTGCGCGCAATATCGCCGGACTTGCGGAGCAGACCAACTTGTTGGCGCTGAACGCAACGATCGAGGCGGCGCGGGCCGGGGAAAACGGACGCGGTTTCGCTGTAGTCGCCAGTGAGATCAAGGCACTTGCAGGCAACACCGCGCGACTGACCGATGAGGTCGAGCGGCGGATCGAGGAAATCCGGACGACGACGGCCGATTCAATCGAGACGATCATCCACTTCATTGCCTCGCTCGATCCGGTGGCGAATGCCGCCACGACGATCGAAGGCGAGGTCGCGGATCAATCGCACGCGCTCAGTCGGATCGACGAGCGCATCGCGCATGTCGTGGAGATTTCCGACGCGCTGGCGACGCTTTCGAAGGCGGCAGGGAACGCCGCCGAACAGGGTTTCACCAGTGCCGACGCGGTTGCGGTCAAGAGCCGCCTGATGATCGATCGGGTGACGGGGCTGGGACAATCGATCGCCGCGCTGTCCGAGGGGCTGCGCAAGGATCATGACGTGCGGGCGGTGGCTTGAGCATTTACTGCTTCAGGTGACTCGTCATCCGGGCGAACGCCGGGGGTCAACAATACTGCGATTTTCTCGATCGCGAGACCTGTGGGTCGCCTGTCATCCCGACTTTCGTCGGGATGACGAAGGGGGCGACGGGGTCAGAGAGTCCAGCGATCCACCGATGGGTTTACGCTATGGCTGCGCCAGATGCCCTTGAGATCGGCGATCAGGCCATCGGGTGCGACGAGATCGTTGATGCGGGCGCCGTCCATGGCGCGATATTCCTCGTGCGGGACGGCGGCGAAGACGATGTCGTAGCGACCGGAAAGCGCTTTCGGATCGATGGTGAGGCCATATTCATGCGCGGCTTCCTCGCTGTCGGCGAGGGGATCGTGGATGACGATTTCGTGGCCGAGCCACTTGAGCCGCCGGATCACATCGACAACCTTGCTGTTGCGCAGATCGGGGACGTCTTCCTTGAAGGTGATGCCGAGCACGAGCACCTTGCCGAGGCGGCTGTTGCGGCGGGTGTGTATGGTGTCGGCAACCCACGGGCCCATGCCGTCGTTGATCGATCGTCCGGCAAGGATCACGCGCGGGAGATGCCCAAGGCTCTGCGCGCAATGGCTGAGATAATAGGGATCGACGCCGATGCAGTGGCCGCCGACGAGGCCGGGCTGAACCTTGAGGAAATTCCATTTGGTGCCAGCCGCATCGAGCACGTCCCAGATCGAGATGTCGAGCTTGGCGAAGATCTGCGTGATCTCGTTCATGAAGGCGATGTTGATATCGCGCTGCGCATTCTCGATGACCTTGGCGGCTTCCGCTGCCTTGATCGAGGCGGCGCGGAAGGTACCGGCGGTGGTGACCGCGCTGTAGATCTCGGAGACGCGATCCAGCGTCTCGGCGTCTTCGCCTGCGACGACCTTGATGATTCGATCGACGGTATGCTCGCGATCGCCGGGATTGATTCGCTCGGGACTGTAGCCGAGGAAGAAATCGACGCCGCGCTTGAGACCGGAGACACGTTCGAGCTCGGGACCGCAAATATCCTCGGTCACGCCCGGATAGACCGTGCTTTCGTAGATGATGATGGTCTTGCGGCCGGGGCGGATCAATTTTCCGACGGTGCGCGTCGCGGCAATAACCGGGCGAAGATCCGGGCGGTTCGCGTCGTCGACCGGTGTTGGAACGGTGACGATGTAGACATCCTTGCCGATGACGTCTTCCGGCTCAGACGTGAGGGTCAGCGACGAGGCAAGCAGGCGATCATGGCTGATTTCGCGCGTGCGATCGACGCCGCTGCGAAGTTCGTCGATACGCCCCTGGTCTATGTCGAACCCGGTGGCGGGGAAATGGCGGGCCAACGCCACCGCAAGCGGCAGGCCGACATAGCCGAGTCCGATCGTAACGATGTGCGGCTGTGCTTCGCTTGACATTTTCAACCCTGAAATAGTGCAGTCTGCTGTATTACCTAGCTACAAGGTGCCGATTGCATTTCGATTAACGCTGCGGTGGCGGCATCCCGGCGGCGTCTTGAGAGTTGTGATGTCGAATCTATCGAGGAGAAGAAGATGAACCTGGGTATTCACGCGCTATCCGCCGCGTTGCTGGTGACGACGATCCCTGCAGGGGCGATTGCGGCGGCGCCCGCGACCGCCTCCGCGACGCTCATCCGCAGCGACGGGACCGAAATGGGGCATGCAAACTTCACCGCTCGGGCCGGCGGGGTGTGGCTGGATGTGAACGCAACCGGCCTGTCGCCCGGTTCGCACGGCATCCACCTGCACACGACCGGCGCCTGCACCACGCCGGATTTCGTGTCCGCGGGCGGGCACTGGAACCCGATGCATCGCAAGCACGGGCTGAAATCGCCGGAAGGGCCGCATATGGGCGATCTTCCCAACCTTGACGTCGATGCCTCGGGCAAGGGCCATGCGGCGGGACTGATCGCTGGTGCGACGCTCGACGCCGGTGCGATGGGGTTGCTTGATGCGGATGGCTCAGCGCTGGTGATCCATGCCGGGCCGGATGACAATATGACCGATCCATCGGGCAATAGCGGTGGTCGGCAGCTTTGCGGGGTCGTCAAGGCGGATTGATTGTCCGGGCTCAGCCCAGCGGATAGCGCGCGATAATCGTGTAGATCGCGCCTTCGTGGCCGAGCGTGCTCTCGTACAGGCAGAATTCGCCGATCTCGGCGGAGACTGCCGGCACGGCGGGTCCTTCGACGAAGGAATCGATGCCGCCCGCCAGGCGGCCGAGGCGCGCTAGCGTGATGTGGGGCAGGTAGCTCCGCGTCTCGGGGGCGACGCCGACCCGCGTGAGCGCGCGATCGACCTTGTTGTGGAGGATGTGAAGCGGCTCCTGAGGGGTCACGCCCACCCAGAGCGCATCGATGCGCCCCTTGCGATCGAACTGGCCGATCCGGTCGAGCGTGATCGTGAAGCGCGGATGGTGGACGCCGCCGAGGGCAGCAGCGATATCCTCGCCCTGATGACGATCCACTTCGCCGATGAAACGAAGCGTCAGGTGAAGTTGATCGTCAGTCTGCCAGCGCGCGTTTGCGACACCGCCCATGTGCGCGAGCAGGATATCGCGCATCGATCGCGGTGGTCGGATGGCAACGAAAAGGCGATACATCCGGATTCCCTTGAAACCTTGCTTCAATACGCCGATATTATAGCAGCGGAACCGGGAATTTTCCCGGTTCCTTATGGTGGAGAGTTTCACGATGGCAAATTGGTCTGACCCCCGGTCGAACGCGACTGTGCGCGCGACGTCGGTCGGCACGGACGCGGCCGCATTCGATGCGGGCCTGCGCTCCTACATGCTTTCGGTCTACAACTACATGGCCTCGGGTGTGCTGCTGACGGGTGTCGTCGCGCTTTTGTTCGCGCGGAGCGACGCAGCTCCCGCAATCCTGTTCGGTCCGGGTATCCTGAAATACCTCATCATGTTCGCCCCGCTGGGCTTCGTGATGGTGCTGAGCTTCGGCATCAACCGGCTGTCGACGCAGGCCGCTCAGGCCATCTACTGGGGCTACGCCGCGGTGATGGGACTTTCGCTGGCCTCGATCTTCTTTATCTACACCGGCACCTCGATCGCTGAGACTTTCTTTGCGACCGCGGCAGCGTTCGCCGGCCTGAGCCTCTACGGCTACACGACGAAGCGCGATCTCTCGGCGTTCGCCACGTTCCTGGTGATGGGCGTGGTTGGGCTGATCATCGCTTCGCTGATCAACATGTTCCTGCATTCCGGTGCGCTGCAGCTGGTGATCAGCTTCGTCGGCGTGCTGCTGTTCGCTGGCCTCACGGCCTATGACACGCAGCGGATCAAGAGCATGTACTATCAGGTTGCTGGCAGCGACATGATCGGCAAGACGGTGGTGATGGGCGCATTGTCGCTTTATCTCGACTTCATCAACATGTTCATGTTCCTGCTCCAGTTCATGGGCAATCGCCGCTGAGCTGCTGACGTAGACGTTGAATTCGAAAGGCCCGGCGGAGCGATCTGCCGGGCCTTTTTTTGGGTCAGGCGATCCGCCGGGCGTCGGCGAGAAGGTGGGCGGCGACGCGGCGATCGTCGCGGTCATATAAGAAATGTTCGCGGTAGCTGGTCTCGAACTTGGCGAGGAAAGCGCTTTGGTCAGGGGCGGGGGTAGCAATCATGGTGGCGAGGCATTCGTAACGGATGGCGTCGAGATCATTCTGCCGGTCCTCGAGTGCGATGATTTCGGGGGCCAGCTTCCTGACACAACGCAGATGGGCTCGGTAGCAGGCCTCGGCATTGCAGCTGGCGCATTGAAAGGCTGCGACCGCCACGATCCAGGCCCCACGATCGTGCCGGGACGCGAACCCGGGGGCGGACAAGGCGACGGAGGCGGCCGTCGTCGTGCTTAGTAATTGACGACGCGAGATATTGGCCGGGCGGTCGCCCGGCGCTAGGGTAGAGTCAGCCATTTGCGCGTCTCCTCGTAAGACGTGTCGGTGGTCAGGGGCGGAGGGGTGCGCTAACACCTCCCCATCCGGAACTTTATGACTGGAATACAGGTAGATGTCAATTGATGACGGGAAAAAAAGACATCGGGGCCGTCCACTTGCAGATACGGATCGCGTCGAGGTCCGGATGGCGCAGTCAATCCTTCAGGAAATCGACGATTGGCGAGCGCAACAGCTCGACAAGCCCAACCGTCCCGAGGCGATTCGTCGGCTGCTGTTGGTGGCGCTGAAGGCGGAGCGGTAATTCGCTTCGATGCTGATTTTATAGGGAAACTTGACCAAAGGGGCGGCGTGGTCTATATCGATCCTCGCCTTATCTTATAAACATCATTTCCCGAGAGCGTGCCGCTGCAACGGTGCGCTCTCAGTCGTTTCGGGCCCCTGCGTTTGGAGGCGGGGCTGCAACCCCGCCCCCGCCCGTCATCACCTTGACCTCGATACTTCCAGAATCTTGAGAACAAGCGTCGTGAAGGCAATTGCCGCCGTGATGATGGCGACGATGAGATCTGCCTTATCCGATATAAACATCACCCCCTTTCCGACGGCATGATTACGGCATGTGCCGCGCCGTCGGATGAGGGTTATGAGGTCGTTGCGGGCGCAGGGCAATATTCAAGTGTCTGATATTTCGACGCTATTCAAGAAATCACGGTTCTACGCCGTTTCGCGTTTCGGGGTCAGTGCCTCGTCGGTTTCGCGGGCGCGGATCCACGCGGGGCGGGCGGTCAGGCGGGCGACGTAGGTGGTGAAGGCGGGGCGTTTCTCGATCATGCCGAACTCCATGCCGAAGCCGAGTTGGGAGCCGAGATAGACGTCCGCTGCGCTGAAGCGGTTGGCCGCGACATATTCCCGATCGGCGAGCATGGCATCAAGGGTCTCGAACACCGCTTCGAAGCTGCCATAGCCGACCATGCGCTGCTGCTCGGGGGTGGGCGTCGCGCCGATCGCGCGATCGACCCAGCTATGCTCAATCGGTCCGGCGGCGAAGAACAGCCAGCGATAATAGTCGGCGCGATCTGAAACAGGCGGGGCGAGGCCAGCTTCGGGGAAGGCGTCGGCGAGGTAGGCGCAGATCGCGGCGGTCTCGGTGATGATACGATCGCCATGGACCAGCGCTGGGACCTTGCCCATCGGATTGATCGCGCGATATTCCGGGGCCTTCATCGACGTTGCATAATCCAGCAACTCTGTGCGGTAGGGGAGGCCGACCTCCTCGAGCATCCAGCGGGCGACGCGGCCACGCGACATCGGATTGGTGTAGAAAACCAGTTGGTCGCTCATTTCAATTCCTTTCTCAGGAAGGCGATGCTTCGATCCCAAGCGAGCGTGGCGGCGGCCTCGTTGTAGCGCGCCGCCGATGTGTCGTTGTGGAACGCGTGCTGGGTGCCGGGATAGTCATGGCGCGTTACAGCGACATGGGCGTGACGGAGCGCCTCGACCCAGGGCCCGGCGCGCGGATTCACGAAATCGTCGTTGCCGGCATAATGAAGCATCAGAGCGGCCTTGACCCTCGCCGCCTCGGAGGGCGGCGGCGGTGGGCCGTAGAAGGCCACACCGGCGCCGAGGCCGTCGCCAGCGGCTACCGCGATGCTATCGACCATGCCGCCACCCCAGCAGAAGCCGATCACCCCGACCTTGCCGTTGGTGCGCTTGTCGGCGCGCAGCCAATGCAGTGCGGCGACGCCGTTGCGGACGGTGTGGGGCATGTCCAGCGCGCCTATCATGCCGCGCGCCTTGTCCTCGTCGGCTGGCGTGCCACCGCCGGGCGAGAGGAAATCGACTGCCAGCGCCGCGAATCCGGCGATCGCGAGGCGACGCGCGACATCCTCGATATAGGCGTTGAGGCCGCGATTCTCGTGGACCACGAGGATGGCGGGGCGACGCACGGGCGGACCAGCGGGTTCGACGAGATAGGCCTTGAGGCGATCATTTTCAGCGCCCGGCAGCGTCAGCCATTGGGCGTGGACGCGCTTGTCCTCCGGGGCGATCTGTGCCGCGGCTGCAGGGTCGGCTGCGATCGTTGCGGCGAGTGCCTGTGCGGCGGCGAGGCTGCCAGCGAGGCGGGTCATCTCGGCGAAGAAGCGGCGGCGATCGAGATGCCTGTGGGTGTAGGCATCGTAGAGCGCGATGGCGCGGGTCTTGATGTCGTCGGGGGAGTGCATGGCTCGTCTCCGTCTAACGCGGGAAGTTAGGCGGGGAGAGGGGGGCTTTCAAGGGGGCGTTGGGGGGGAGGGGCGTCCACTATCGTCGTGCCGACGACCACCCTTGTCATCCCGGCGGACGCCGGGATCCACGATACGGTGGTCGCACGATCGCGAGATCTGTGGGTCCCATGGATCCCGACTTTCGTCGGGATGACGAAACGGGGCGTCGGGATGACGAAGCAGGCGTCGGGACGAGGAAGGCGGGCGTCAGGATGACGATTTTGGGGGATGCGGAGGTTGTTGGGCGCGCAGACGCGCGCACCCACGCCCAACCCCTCCCTTGCCAGGGAGGGGAGTCTTAGGGGGGTTAGACCTTGAGTTTCGCTGCGGTCCGGCCGCCCTTTTTGGGGCGCTTGGGTGCGGCGGGGGTGATCTCGAACGCGAGCGCGTCGTCCTTGAGATGGACCTTGACCTCGCCGCCATGGACCAGCTTGCCGAACAACAGTTCCTCGGCGAGCGGCTGCTTGATCTTTTCCTGGATCAGGCGGCCCATCGGACGGGCACCATAGAGCCTGTCATAGCCCTTGGTGGTGAGCCAGTCGCGCGCATCGTCGTCGAGGCTGATATGGACTTCGCGATCGGCCAGCTGGAGTTCGAGCTGGAGAATGAATTTCTCCACCACGCGCGAGACGACCTCGGTCGGTAGGTAGGCGAAGGGCACGATAGCATCGAGCCGGTTGCGGAATTCCGGCGTGAAGAGCTTCTTCACTGCTTCCTCCTGGACATCCTCGCGGGTCGATGCGCCGAAGCCGATGCTCTCGCGTGCCATGTCGGATGCGCCGGCATTAGTCGTCATGATCAGGATGACGTTGCGGAAATCGACTGTCTTGCCGTGGTGATCGGTGAGCTTGCCGTTGTCCATCACCTGAAGGAGGATGTTGAACAGATCGGGATGGGCCTTCTCGATCTCGTCGAGCAGAAGCACGCAATGCGGCTGCTGGTCGATCGCATCGGTGAGCAGGCCGCCCTGATCATAGCCGACATAGCCCGGAGGCGCGCCGATGAGGCGGCTGACCGAGTGGCGCTCCATATATTCCGACATGTCGAAACGCTGGAGCGGGATGCCGAGGATGTTGGCAAGCTGGCGAGCAACTTCGGTCTTGCCGACGCCGGTGGGCCCCGAGAAGAGATAGTTGCCGATCGGCTTGTCGGGTTCGCGCAGGCCAGCACGGCTGAGCTTGATCGCCGAGGAGAGCGTTTCGATCGCCTTGTCCTGCCCGAAAACGACTCGCTTGAGATCGGTCTCGAGATTGCCGAGCGTCTTCTTGTCGTCGGTCGACACGGACTTGGCCGGGATGCGCGCCATCGTTGCGATGACCTGCTCGATCTCCTTGGCGGTGATCGTGCGCTTGCGCTTCGAGGGCGGCACCAGCATCTGCATCGCGCCGACTTCGTCGATCACGTCGATCGCCTTGTCCGGGAGCTTGCGGTCGTTGATGTAGCGAGCGGACAGCTCCACCGCAGCCTTGATCGCCTCGGGCGTGTACTTCACCGAGTGGTGATCCTCGAACGCCGAGCGCAGGCCAGTGAGGATCTTGATGGTATCCTCGATCGTGGGCTCGTTGACGTCGATCTTCTGGAACCGGCGCAGCAGCGCGCGATCCTTTTCGAAGTGGTTGCGGAATTCCTTGTAGGTGGTCGAGCCGATGCAGCGGATCTGGCCGCCCGACAGCGCGGGCTTGAGCAGGTTCGACGCATCCATCGCGCCGCCGCTGGTCGCGCCGGCACCGATCACGGTGTGGATTTCGTCGATGAACAGGATCGCATGGGGCAGCTTTTCGAGCTCGTTGACGACCTGCTTGAGCCGTTCCTCGAAATCGCCGCGATAGCGCGTCCCGGCGAGCAGTGCGCCCATGTCGAGCGAATAGATCACCGCCGGGCGCAGCACCTCGGGGACATCTCCCTCGATGATCTTGCGCGCCAGGCCCTCCGCGATCGCGGTCTTGCCGACGCCGGGATCGCCGACATAAAGCGGGTTGTTCTTCGAACGGCGGCAGAGAATCTGGATCGTGCGATCGACCTCGGGACCGCGACCGATCAGCGGATCGACGCGGCCTTGCCGGGCCTTCTCGTTGAGATCGACGCAGAATTGCTTGAGAGCGCTCTCGTTCTTCTTGCCGTCGGATTTCACCGTCTGCTTCTCCTCCTCGGCCGCGCCCTTGACTTCCCGGTTCTCGACAGGCGTGCCGCCCTTGCCGACCCCGTGGCTGATGAAGCTGACTGCATCCAGGCGGCTCATGTCCTGCTGCTGCAGGAAATAGACGGCGTAGCTTTCGCGTTCCGAGAAGAGTGCGACGAGGACGTTCGCCCCGGTCACTTCCTCGCGGCCGGAAGACTGGACGTGGAGGATTGCGCGCTGGACGACGCGCTGGAAACCGCTCGTTGGCGAGGGATCGGTGACGGCCTCGATCTTGAGAGCATCGAGCTCGGTATCGAGATAATGTCCGACCTGATCCTTGAGTTCGGCGAGATCAACCCCGCAGGCGACCATCACCTTGGCGGCATGTTCGTCATCGATCAATGCGAGCAAGAGGTGCTCGAGAGTCGCATATTCGTGACGCCGGCTGCTGGCCGCGACCAGCGCGTTGTGAAGGGTCTGTTCAAGCTCGCGGGCGAATGAAGGCATTAACCATACTCCTGCCGGGCTGGGGGAGCGCCGGTTCTTCCGATATTGGAAGCCTCGCGCCCTTGATCAAGTATGGCATCCTCTCCGCCGGTAACCAAGTTTGGCAAAAGATCGTCCTTACTCAGCTCTTGAATAAGGACTCAGCACTTGCACGATGGTTAACGGAACGCTCCATTCT
This sequence comes from Sphingomonadaceae bacterium, assembly GCA_947476425.1. Classification (GTDB taxonomy): domain Bacteria; phylum Pseudomonadota; class Alphaproteobacteria; order Sphingomonadales; family Sphingomonadaceae; genus CANJQJ01. The sequence continues at coordinate 35,667 of CANJQJ010000019.1, forward strand.
GGTTCTGGTTCGTAATATTTCTGCTTCGAGCGCGGCGATCCGTGAACCAAGTTCGTCCACCGAAAATGGATCGAGGTCCTGACGGGCGAGCATCGCCAGCGGGTCATCGGCCTTCTTCGGAAGATCGTCCGGGTCCATAAGGGAGAAAGTTGACCGTCAGCGCGCACTTGTCAATAAGACGCATGCATTTCGCACATGGGGAACAACGAATGTCGCTCGTCGGCCGAATGAAGGCCATCGTCTGCCAGTCAGCCGGCGGCCCCGAAGTCATCGAGCTTGTCGAACGATCATTGCCGGAGGCCGGGCCCGGAGAAGTGCTCATCCGGGTGGCCGCAGCGGGGGTCAATCGCCCCGACATCATCCAGCGCGAAGGCCATTATGCGCCGCCGCCGGGCGCTTCCGATATCCTGGGGCTGGAGATTGCAGGTGAGGTCGTCGAGATCGGCGAGGGCGTGGATCCCACACTTTCCGGGATGCCGGTATGCTCGCTGATCGCAGGGGGAGGCTATGCCGAATATGCGCTCGCGCCGGCCGGCCTGTGCATGCCGGTGCCCGCGTCGCTGACGATGATCGAGGCGGCAGCGCTGCCCGAAACGCTCTTCACGGTGTGGACCAATGTTTTCGAGCGGGCCTATGCGGCGGATGGCGATACGCTTCTCGTCCATGGCGGGACGAGCGGGATAGGCACGATGGCGATCAAGCTCGGGGCTTTGTTCGGGCTCAAGGTGATCGTTACCTGTGGATCGGACGAGAAATGCCAGGCGGCGCTGGCGCTTGGGGCAGGGCATGCGATCAATTACAACAGCGACGATTTCGTGCCGGCGGTGCAGGCGATCACCGGCGGGAAGGGGGTCGATATCGTGCTCGACATGGTGGGCGGCGATTATGTGGCGCGCAATCTCTCATGCCTTGCCGAAGATGGGCGCCATGTCTCGATCGCGGTGCAGCGTGGCGCCAAGGCCGAAATCCCGATCTGGCAGGTGATGACTCGTCGGCTGACGCTCACCGGATCGACGCTTCGACCGCGCAGCGTGGCCTTCAAGACGCTGGTGGCGCAGGAGATCGAGCGCAATGTGTGGCCGTTCGTCTGCGCGGGGCAGTTGAAGCCGGCGATCCACAGGGTGTTCCCATTGGCGGAGGCGGCCGATGCGCACCGCTTGATGGAAGCGGGCGGCCATGTCGGGAAGATCGTGCTGGCAGTGGGGCAAGCGGTTCCTCAATAGTGTAACAATCTTCCGTCATAGGCATGTCTATGAAGACATTGCTTGCCACTGCCTTTGTCGATGCGCTCGTCATTCCCGAGCGCGATGAGCCCCGACGCAAGTATCGGACGATCTGGATTTCGGATGTCCATCTTGGCACGCGGGGCTGCAATGCCCGAATGTTGATCGATTTCCTCGACAGCGTCGACAGCGAGACGATGTACCTGGTCGGCGATATCATCGATGGCTGGCGGATGAAGCGGCGTTGGTACTGGCCGGCGCTGCACAACGATATCGTGTGGCGCGTGCTCAAGCGAGCAAAGCGCGGGACGCGGATTGTCTATATTCCGGGCAATCACGACGAGATGTTTCGGCAATTCACCGGGATGAATTTCGGCGGAGTCGAGATCAGACGCAAAGCGATCCACGAGACTGCCGACGGGCGCAAGCTGCTGATCCTCCACGGTGATGAATTCGACACGGTGATGCTCGCGCACCGCTGGCTCGCCTTCCTCGGCGACGCTGCATATGAGGGGCTGATGCGCGCGAACCTCGTGGTCAACGCGATAAGGCGGCGGCTCGGACTGCCCTATTGGTCGCTGTCGAAGCATGCCAAGCACAAGGTCAAGAACGCGATCGAGTTTATTTCGCGCTACGAGGAGATCGTCGCGCATGAGGCTCGGGCGCGGGGCGTCGATGGCGTGGTATGCGGTCATATCCACACCGCGGAGTATCGCGATTTCGAGGGCGTCGCTTATTATAACGACGGCGATTGGGTGGAGAGTTGCACGGCGCTGGTCGAGCATTTCGATGGGCGCATGGAGATATTGCATTGGGCCGACGAGATCGCCGCCCGCAATGTTGCTGCGCCGGTTAGCAGGCTCGCGGCATGAGGATCCTGATCGTCTCCGACGCATGGCTTCCGCAGATCAACGGAGTTGTTCGAACGCTCCAGGCGATAAGCAGCGAACTCGAAAAGGCGGGGCATGTCGTCGGCGTCATCGGGCCGGACGCGTTTCGATCGGTTGCCTGCCCGGGCTACGCGGAGATCAGGCTGGCGCTTGCATCTCGCGCGAGCCTGGAGCGGCGCATCGCAACGTTTGCGCCCGACGCGATCCATATTGCGACCGAGGGTCCGCTGGGCGTGGCAGCACGGCGCTGGTGCCTTGCGCGGGACTACCCGTTCTCGACGGCCTACCATACTCACTTTCCGAACTATGTGGCCGCACGTACGGCGATTCCGCCAGCATGGATCTGGCGATATATTCGATGGTTTCACCAGCCGTCCTCAGCGGTGCTTGTATCGACCGAAACGCTGCGGGATGACCTTGCGGCGCGCGGGATCGGCAAGCTGCGGCTGTGGGGCAGGGGAGTCGACACCGATCTCTTCCGTCCCGATGCTGCGGATGGCTCGATCTTCGCCGGGATCCCGCGGCCGATACAGCTGTTCGTCGGGCGGCTGGCGGTGGAGAAGAATATCGCGGCGTTCCTCGACAGCCGGGTTGCCGGCACCCGGGTCGTGGTGGGCGACGGTCCTGCGCGCGCGGAACTCGAGGCTCGCTATCCCGATGTGCTGTTTACCGGCGCGCTGGGCGGTGCTCCGCTGGCGGCTGCATTTGCTGGCGCCGATGTCTTCGTGTTTCCGAGCCGAACCGATACGTTCGGGCTGGTCATGATCGAGGCACTGGCATGTGGTACCCCCGTCGCCGCCTATCCGGTGCCGGGGCCGCTCGATATCCTCGATCGCTCGGTCGGTGCAATGGACGAGGACCTGAGCACGGCCATCGTCGCGGCGCTCAAACTCGATCGTCGTGACTGTGCCCGGCATGGCGCTCGCTTCACCTGGGCCGCGAGCGCGCAGCAGTTTGTCGATGCCCTTGTTCCGATCCACGGGGCGAGACTGGCCGCCTGAACGACAAGCGCCTTGCTCTCCGGCGACGCTCGCATTACATTCACCCCCGTGTCAGGCCGCTCCGTAAAGGGGCGGCCCTTTTATTTTCGGGAGTTCTTCACCGTGGCTCAGCCGCTCATGCCCCACGCGACCGCCTCGTGGCTGGTCGATAATACCGCGCTCAGCTTCGAGCAGATCGCTGAATTTTGCGGCCTGCACATTCTCGAAATCCAGGCGATTGCCGACGATACGGCGGCGACCAAGCTTACCGGGCGCGATCCCGTGCGTGCGGGCGAGTTGACCCAGGCCGAAATCGAGAAGGGTCAGGCCGATTCGACATACAGCCTCGTGATGATCAAGGGCCCGGACCAGGTTCGACGCACCAAGGGGCCGCGCTATACGCCGGTTTCGAAGCGCCAGGACAAGCCCGACGGCATCGCGTGGATCATTCGCAATCATCCTGAGGTTTCCGACGGCCAGATTTCCAAGCTGATCGGCACGACGCGAACGACGATCGCAGCGATCCGCGACCGGACGCACTGGAACATTGCAAATATCACGCCCAAGGATCCGGTGACGCTCGGCCTGTGCTCGCAGCGCGAACTCGATGCGCTTGTCGCCAAGGCGGCCAAGGCTGCAGGCATCGAGGCGCCGGTCGATAATCGCCTCGACGGCGATCGCCAGGCGCTGATCGAGGAACTGCGCGCCGAGCGCCTTGCTGCAGCACAGGAAGCCGAAGCGGTTCACACCGAGACGACGATGATCGGGGATACCGGCTTCGTCGATCCTTTCAAAAAGTAACGCATTTTTGCATCGTTAATTGATCGTCAGCCCCAAGCAGCATAGCTTGGGGCCAATGACTAATCCGGTCGATATCTGGCGTAACGCCTTTCGCCACCCGACGACGTGGGACGCGGTCTATGAACCGCTTTCGGTGCCCGACATGTTCGAGGCGAGTGCGCGCCGGATGTTCGAGGCGCCGCTGGTCGATTTCTACGGCCGCAAATACAGCTATGCGGAGTGCGCCGACGGGGTAAATCGCGTCGCCGCTGGGCTCCAGGCGCTGGGGATCGGCCGGGGCGATAGGGTGGGGCTGTTCCTGCCAAACGTGCCTCATTATGTCGCTGCCTATTATGGCGCGCTCAAAATCGGCGCGACGGTCGTCAATTTCTCGCCGCTTTATTCCGTCGATGAACTGGCCGACCAGGTCAGGGACAGCGGCACGCGCCTCCTGTTCACGCTTTCGGCGAAGGCGCTGTTGCCAACTGCGCTTGCAGTGGTGGAGAATACGCCGATCGAACGTCTCATCATCGGTTCGATCGCGGGCGCGCTGCCGTTCACGAAGTCGATTCTCTATCGCTGGTTCCAGAAGAACCAGGTGTCCGACCGACCCGAGGATCCGCGGTTGATGGCCTTTTCGCGGCTGATCGACAATGACGGGCATTGCACGCCGGCAAGTATCGATCCCGTCGAAGATGTCGCGCTTATCCAATATACCGGAGGCACCACCGGCATTCCCAAGGGCGCGATGCTGACGCACCAGAGCATCACCGCCAACGCGCGCCAGCTGGTCGCGATCGATCCGCACAAGGGCGAGGAAGACAGGGTACTTGGCGCGCTGCCGTTGTTCCATATTTTCGCAAATGCGGTGGTGCTTAATCGAACCGTCTATGCCGGCGGCGAGATTGTGATGCTGCCGCGTTTCGATGCGGGGCAGGTGCTGGCCGCCGTCGAGCGGACCGGGGCTACGATGATGCCCGGTGTGCCAACGATGTATCAGGCGCTGCTCGATTGTCCCCGGATGGCGGACGCGGATCTCTCGTCGTTGCGGTCGTGCATATCGGGCGGCGCGCCGCTCGCCGCCGAACTGAAGGCGAAGTTCGAGGCAGCAACCGGCGCGATCGTCAGCGAGGGCTATGGGCTCACCGAGAGCGGCATCGCCTCGGTCAATCCCACCGAGGGCCTCAACAAGACTGGTACGATTGGCCAGCCACTTCCAGCGACCTGCTTTACCCTCGTCGATCGTGACGATCCGACGCGTCCGCCTGCGGAAGGGGAGCCCGGCGAGATCGTGATCACTGGCCCGCAAGTCATGAAGGGCTATTGGAACCGCCCGGAAGACGCGAAGACCAGCTTCGTTGGCGGCGCGTTGCGCACGGGTGATATCGGGTTGATCGATGCCGACGGCTATATCCGGATCGTCGACCGGATGAAGGACATGATCGCGGTCGGCGGATTCAAGGTCTATCCGAGCCAAGTCGAGGCGGTCCTCTACAGGCATCCCGACGTCCGGGAGGCGATCGTCATCGGCATTCCGGACGTGTATCATGGCGAGTGCCCGAAGGCGTTCGTGACGTTGCGAAATGGCACCGATGTTACTGGCGCGACGCTCAAGCAATGGCTCAACCCCCAGCTCGGCAAGCATGAGCGTGTTGCCGAGGTCGAGGTTCGCGAAAGCTTGCCCAAGACGTTGGTCGGCAAGCTCAGCCGCAAGGAACTCGTCGCGGAGGAGCGCGCGAAGGCCGAGGCGAAGGTGGCTTGAGGGAGCCTGCGTTTGGGGGCAAGGCTGCACACCCCGCCCCCGCCCGTCGTTACTTATGCCTCGATACCTCGACGATTTTTAGAACAAGTGTCGCAAAGGTCATTGCCGCCGTAACGATGGCGATAACGAGGATTGCAGATGCGTTTTCTATTAAGATCCCCCCTTTTGACGGCCTGATTGGCTATTCGCCGTGCCGCGGCCTACGATTATGTAATCAGCTGAAACAAAATGCAATAAGTCACTGATATCGCATGAATTATTCTGCGTCGAAGTTTACGCTGCCGCATCCCCGCTTGACCCCCGACGGTCGCGCGTTCAGAAGCCTGTCCATGGGGCCTGAAGCAGATGCCAACGTCGAAATGTCGTTCGAGGACGCGCTGAAGCGGCTCGAGGAGATCGTGCATCGCCTCGAGAGCGGAGACGAGTCGCTCGAGAATGCGATCAACCTCTACGGCGAAGGCGATCGATTGCGCGCGCTATGCGAGAAACGCCTTGCCGATGCGCAGGCGCGGATCGAGAAACTGACGCTCGGCGCTGACGGCAAGCCGGTCGGCGCGCAGCCGTTCGACGCACCGTGAACAGGGTCGCGATGTCCGTCACGATCCCCGAATTGAAATCCGCGCTCGCACAGATCGCGGTGGACATCGATCATCAGTTCGAACGGCTGTTGCCGTTGCCCGACGATCCCAGGCGGCGTCTCTACGAGGCAATGCGGCATGCCGCGATCGGCGGTGGAAAGCGGTTGCGTCCATTGCTGGTCTGCGCGGCGGCGGATATCTTCAACGTCGATCGTGAACGCTCGCTCCGAGTGGGCGCGGCAGTCGAGAGCATCCACGTCTACAGCCTGGTCCATGACGATATGCCTTGCATGGACGATGACGACCTGCGCCGCGGCCGGCCGACGGTTCACAAGGCATTCGACGAGGCGACCGCGGTGCTTGCCGGCGATGCGCTGCATGCGCTGGCGTTTGAGGTGCTCGCCGATCCCGAGACGCATCCGGATCCATTCGTGCGCTCCGAGCTTGTCGGCGAACTGGCGCGTGCCAGTGGTCCAGCCGGCATGGCAGGCGGGCAGATGATGGATCTGGTTGCCAATGATGCTGCCTTCGACCTGCAGACCGTGACGCGGCTCCAGCAACTCAAGACCGGCGCGCTGATCGGTTTTTCAGTCGAGGCGGGCGCCATATTGGGTCATGTCGTTCCCGAGGGGCGACACCGGCTTCGCGCTTATGCCCGCGATCTCGGTCTGGCGTTCCAGATCGCCGACGACCTGCTCGATGTCGAGGGCGATGCGGCGATCACCGGCAAGGCGGTTGGCAAGGATGCCGATGCGGGCAAGGCGACCTTCGTCTCGCTGCTCGGAGTAGAGCGTGCGCGGCAGCAGGCACATATGCTTGTGGAGCAAGCAATTGGCCATCTTTCGTCTTATGGAGCCGAGGCCGGATTGCTACGGGCGATTGCTGGCTATGTGATCGAGAGGGATCGATGAAGAAGCGGATCGGCGTCTATCCGGGCACGTTCGACCCGGTGACCTACGGGCATACCGACATTATCCGGCGCGGTGCGAAGCTCGTCGACGAGCTTGTGATAGGTGTGACGACCAATGCCTCCAAATCGCCGATGTTCAATCTCGAGGAACGGCTGGCGATGGTCCGCCGCGAAGTCGAGGGCCTGGAAGGTGCGATCAGCGTGGTTTCGTTTGATTCGCTGCTGATGGACTTTGCCGAGCGCGAAGGCGCCTCGATGATCATTCGTGGGCTGCGTGCAGTGGCCGATTTCGAATATGAGTATCAGATGGCCGGGATGAACCAGCAGCTTAACAGCCGGATCGAGACCGTCTTCCTGATGGCCGATGTGGCGTTGCAGCCGATCGCGTCTCGACTGGTCAAGGAAATCGCGCTCTATGGCGGAAATATCGAGCGCTTCGTGCCGCCGGCGGTTGCCGCCGACGTGGGCAAGCGCGTTGCGCTGATCGGCCGCAAGGGCAGTTAAGCATTCAGCTACCGGCAATCGGGCATGCGCCAGATTGCCGGCGAAGTTATGGGAAAAGGCATGGCGATGCGTTGGAAGTTGATTTTGGCGGTTTTTCTCGGGATCTTTACCGCCGGGTTGGCCATGGCGAAGCATGCGCCAGTGGTGAAGCCTATTCCTACGCCTGCGCCGGCGCCCGCGCCTGCTCCAGTTCCGGAAAACATGTTGAAGCTCGAACTGTCGACGGGTGGCACGGTGACGATCCTGCTGCGGCCCGACAAGGCGCCGCTGGCCGTAGAGCGGATCAAGACGCTTACGCGGCAGGGCTTCTATAACGGCCTCGGCTTTCACCGCGTGATCGAAGGCTTCATGGCGCAGGGCGGCGACCCCAAGGGCGATGGCTCAGGCGGCTCGACCTATCCCGACCTGCCTGCCGAATTCAATGACATGCCGCATGTTCGCGGCGTGATGGCAATGGCCCGTGCAGGCGATCCGAACAGCGCGAATAGCCAATTCTTCATCATGCTGATGCCGAACCTCGGTCTCGACGGGCATTATACGCCCGTTGGTCGGGTGATCAGCGGCATGGACTCGGTCGATTCCATCGCGAAGGGCGAGCCGCCGGCGAACCCGACCAAGATCGTGCGGGCAACAATATTGGGTGAGCCGGTGGCCGTCGAGGCAGCGCCGCCTGCGCCGGTCGCGGCGGTTCCCTCTGCGCCAGCTGCTGCTTCGACGTCGCCCGTCGCGGTTGCTCCCGCGCCTGCCGAAGCAGCTCCTGCTCAGTAAACCGGTCGCTGCCTTTACCGCGATGAATGAGCGGCGGCTGGCATTGCCGCGATGATCTTGGCGTAGCGCAGGCTCTGTTCCCGTCTTCGGCTGGACGTCGTCGGGCGCTATGCTTTCGGCAACATATCAGTCGGGAGAGATGCGATGAGCGGTAACGAACAGGATGGAATCAGCTGGGAAACGCTGATCGATCAGCTGAAGCCGCTTGGCCAGGCAATGCGCGACCGCATGCCGGAGCGGCTTCGCAACGATCCGCAGGCGATGCAGGAATCGCTGCGGTTGCTGCTTTCGGGCGTGCTGCGCGCGACGAACGATGCGCTGATCTTCGATCGCGAGCATCCGGTGATCGTGCCCGAGCTCAATGTCGTACAGAATATTTTCCAGCCCAATGCGGATACGATCTACAAGTCGGTGCTGATCGGCAAGGGCGGGACGTACCGCCTGAAGGGCGACCGCGGCACGGTACGGATGACGATCCTCGCCCAGCTCGGACCCGATACGCTCCGGACCGGCAAGCATCACCCCGCGCTGTTCCAATATGATCTTCGAGACCTGAAGCTCGACGCGGACGGCATGTTCGACGTGATCATCTCGCCCGAGCGGCCTGCCGGCCATACGGGCGACTGGTGGGCGCTTCATCCCGATTGCGAGAAGTTCATGTTTCGTATCGTCGGTTGCGACTGGGGCGTCGAGCGCGAGCCACGGTTCGGTATCGACCGGCTCGATGCGCCCGCCTCCAAGGGGCGGCCTTCGCTTGACCAGCTGGCGGCGAATATCGCCGAGATCCCGTTCATCACCGGCACCTGTGCGCTCGCTTTTCCCGACAAGGTCCAGCAGATGCGCGATGCGGGGCTGATCAATGAATTGAAGGTCGTCGATTTCACCCAGATGACCGGGCTGGCGCGGCAATCCTATTATGAAGGTGCCTATGATCTTGCCGACGACGAGGCGCTGATCACCGAAGTGAGCATACCGGATCAGGTCGGCTATTGGTCGCTGATCCTGACCAACGATCTCTACGAGACCACCGACTGGTACAACAACCAGAGCAGCCTCAATGATACACAGGCTGTGGTCGATGGTGACCGCGTGTTTCGAGCGGTGATCTCAGCGCGGGATCCCGGCGTGCATAACTGGCTCGATACCTCCGGCTACAAGAGCGGAGCAATCCAGGGACGCTGGTTCGATACCGATAATCGGCCGACACCGACGGCAAAGAAGGTGAAGCTCGCCGACGTGTTGAAGCATTTGCCGGCGGACACGAAGCGGATCTCGCCCGAGGAGCGGGACGCGATGGTACGCGAGCGGCGGATCAGGGCGCAGATGCGGGTGATCTGGTAGGAAGCTTAAGCCCCTCCGTGCCAGGGAGGGGCGTTTTCCTGGAGCCTACTTCGGTGCGCTGAGACATTTTCATCCCAATGATTCTTCCGTCATCCCGACGAAAGTCGGGATCCATGGCACTCACAGTTCTCGCGATCGACCCACTGCCGCAACATGGATCCTGGCCTCCGCCGGGATGACGAATCAATTGATCTGAAATGGCGTCTACGGATGCATGTCCACGTGGAAGCGGGTCAGCTTGAGGTGGGCGATTTTCCAGACGCCGGCTTGGCGGACGTAGCGCTCGTGATACTGGCCATAGCCGGTGATCGACTGCGAGCCGGGTATCGGCGATTTGCCCTCCGACCAGACGACGCGATCCTGCATCGCCCAGATGATCGTTGCCTCGTCGTCGCTGACCAGCGTGATTTCCGGCGTATGGACCTGATGCGACGTATGGGCATCGATCACCGCTTCCTTGATCTGCGCCATGAGCGCCGGGCGTCCGCGATGGGGTTCGCGGCCGGTGTCCTGCTGGACGTCGAGGATAGCATCATCGATGAAGAGGCCGCCGAGGCCCTCCCAATCCTTGGTGTCCAGGAAGCGGCAATAGCGAGCCTTGACGCCGCGAATTTCTTCCAGGGCAAGCAGGGTCTCAATCGGGGACATCGTCATTCCTCTCCGGTGATCGTTTGTTCTTTCTCGCGACATCTTTTCAGGGATGTACCCGAGATGCCCTCCTGCCTTATGGCAGGTCATCGTGTCTGGCCGGACGGCCTAAAGCGCACGCTCGACGTTTTTTGACCAAGTTTGCGAGGATCAACGAAACCATGACCGCACAGGAAGATGCCGGCGCAGCCGCATTGTTCGAAAAGTTCGGAACCTATATCCTTCCCGGCCGGGTCAGCGACCCGCGTCGCGGCATCGACGAGGCGCTTGAAGCCGAGCGGATCGGATTGGGCGCGGTGTGGATTTCGGAGCGTTTCGCGCTCAAGGAGCCCGCGGTCCTGGCAGGTGCGGTGAGCGAGGCGACCTCGAAGATCCGCATCAACGGCACCTTCTATGCGACGATGCGCCACCCGATCGTCACCGCAAGCATTGCTAACATGATGCAGGCGATGAGCGGCGATCGCTTCGGAGTGATGTTCGCGCGCGCAGTGCCCGCTTATATGAAGATGCTGGGTTCGCCTGCGATCACCATGGAGCGCGTTGCAGACTGCATCTCGATCATGCGCCGCCTGTGGGCTGGCGAGACGGTCAGTTACGAGGGCGTGCTCGGGAATTTCCCGATGCTCAAGCTCACCGACAAGCATGACGGCCCGCCGCCGCCGATCATCTTCACCGCGATCGGGCCGAAGTCGCTCGAATTTGCGGGCACACATTGCGATGGCGTGCTGCTGCATCCGTTCGTGTCGCCGCAGGGCGTCGCCAACAGCATGAAGATCGTACGTGACGCCGCAGAGAAGGCTGGACGTGACCCGATGAAGGTCAAGATCATTCATAATGTCATCGTCGCCCCCGATCTCCAGAAGGACGAGGAGGACGCCGTCGTCCGTGGCCGAGCGATCACCTATTTCGAACTCCCGGGCTTCGGTGACCTGATCGTCGAGATCAATGAGTGGGACAAGTCGGTGCTCGACCAGATCCGCGCACATCCGAAGATTGCATGCCTCAACGGCAAGCCTGCCGATCAGGCCTACACCCGCCAGGAACTCGTCGATGTCGGCCAGATCCTGCCGCAAAAGTGGATCGACGACGGCGCCGCCGTCGGCACCGCCGCCCAGTGCGCGGATCAACTCATGGCCTATCTCGACGCCGGGGCGGACGAGATGTTGCTGCATGGTTCGGCGCCAAAGGACATGGGGCCGTTGACGACCGAATTGAAGCGCGTTCTCGGCGCGAGGGCACGCTGATGACCGTGCTGACACCGGATATGGTCACCACCAACCTGCGTGAATGGCTGCGGGATCATGGCGCGGGATGGCGCAATGTGGAGGTCAAGCCGATCGAGGTTGCGCTCGGCTCCGGCTTCTCGGCGGAGATCTTCTTCGTCGACGTCGAATATGACACTGACGCAGGGCATCAGGCACAGTCGCTTGTCGTGCGCAGGCAGCCGCAGAATTTCGAGGTTGTCCTCGGAAGCAGTCTTACCCTCCAGGGACAAATGATGGCTGCGCTGGACAAGTGGGGCGGGGCACCGGTGCCGCCGTGGATCGGGATGGAGCTTTCGCCTGACGTGCTCGGCATGCCGTTCCTCGTGATGGGCAAGGTAAGCGGGCATTCGGCAACGCAACGACCCAACTATAATCAGGTCGGCTGGGTCGCGGACATGACCCCGGCGCAGCGTTTCCAGAGCTGGAAGAACGGCATCGAGGCGTTCGCGCAGCTCAGCAAGCTCGACTGGCAGAAGGATGGCTTTGGTTTCCTTGCCAACGCCGAATGGGGGGCGCCCGGGGTAGACCAATATGTCGGCCATCTGCTCGCATGGTATGAAGGCTGCGCGAAGGGGCGGGATCTGCCCTATGTCGATGCCGCCGTCGAATATATGAAGAAGAACAAGCCGAGCAACGTGCCGGTGAACGTGCTTTGGGGCGATGCGACGCCTTCGAACGTGATGTTCGACGCGCAGGGAAATGTTGCTGCGCTTATAGATTGGGAACTGGCAGCGCTCGGCCCGTCGGAACTCGACCTGGCATGGTGGCTGTATTTCGACGACCTCTTCAGCCGACGCTTTGGAGTCCAGCGGCTCGAGGGCTTGCCGACCCGCGACGAGTCGATTGCGATCTGGGAGGCTGCTGCCGGGCGTAAGGCGGAGCATCTCGAATATCACGACATCGTCGTCGCGCTGCGCATGGCGCTTGTCGTGGTCGGGGCTTATGATCGCCAGGTCGGCATCGGTAATATTCCGACCGAGAACAAGTCGCTCAATGCCAACCTCATGACGCTGTATCTAGCCGAAAGGCTCGGGATGGAGTTGCCCGAGCTTGGCCCTGATTTCTACGCTTTCATGAAGAATCTGACGCCCGTCGAAGAGAAGTAAAATTACCCTCCCCCCCTGACGGGGAGGGGAGAAGTGATGCTTGACCCAACTCCGTATAATAAATACACGGTGTGGAAATAAAAAGAGAGGATGCTGCAATGACGTCGAAGCTCGAGGTCGCTGCCCTGATTGCCGAAGCAAAACAGGCGACCGGACTGGACGATTTCGGGACCGACCTTGCATTCATGACCGGGCTCAACAAGCTCGTCGACGCGGTCGAGGTGATGGACCCGCCCGAACAGCTGCGCGCCGCTGCGCATCACCGCATCGCGAGCGTCCTTTCGGCGCGGCTGCATTATATCGAGGACGAGAAGCTTCATCCCGAGATCACGCAGCAGGTGATCGAGGACCCACTGGTCGTGATCGGCCTGCCGCGTACGGGCACAACGATCACGTACGACCTGCTCTGTCTCGATCCGGCCGCGCGCGCGCCGACCGAGTGGGAATGGTATATCCCCTGGCCCGCGCCCGAGATTGCCACCTTCCACACCGATCCGCGCATCGCGCAGGTCCAGTCAATCTATGAGAACTGGCTCAAACACGCACCCCAGCTCGCTGACATCCAGCGAATGGACTGCACGCAGCCAGGCGAATGCAATCATGGCATGATGATGCATTTCGGGAGCACTAATTTTCCCGCGGAGCTTGGCGTGCCGCAATTTGCCGAATGGTTGATCCAGGAGGCACCGGAGGGGCAGTATCGAACCCACAAGCGGATGCTGCAGCAGTTCCAGTGGAAAGGGCCGAAGGGTCGCTGGACGCTCAAGTCGCCGCAGCACATGATGGACCTTCCCGCGCTCGTGGAAGCTTATCCAGGCGCGATGCTGGTGTGGACGCACCGTGACCCGGTGCTGACCTTTTCGTCGCTGTCGAGCATGATTGCGGGCTTCCTCGCAGCCGTCGGAGGCGCAGGCGATCTCAAGGCGATCGGCCGCTCTGTGTTCGATACCTGGTCCGAAGGCCTCTCACGCGCTACGAAGGTGCGTACCGAGCGTCCTGACATTGAAGCCAAGATCATCGACCTTGCGCACAAGGATGTCGTCACCGATCCGCTCGGATCTATCAAGCGCATTTACGATCGCTTCAACCTGCCATTCAGCGAAGAGCATGCGAAGCGAATCCACAGCTTCCTTCATGATAATCCAGCCGCCAGCCGGCTCGGCAAGCACAAGCACATCCCCGAGGAATTCGGTATCGACAGTGCCGAGGTGCATGAGCGGCTGGCGGATTATTATGAGCGCTTCGGCGATCTTCTCGGCAAACCCTCCAAGGCATAGGTGACAAGATGAGCGTACTTGATCGTTTCCGTCTCGACGGCCGCACTGCGATCCTTACCGGTGTCGGCCCCGGCGTCGGCGAGCATGTCGCCAAGGCCTATGCCGAGCTTGGCGCGAATGTCGTGATCTCGGCTCGTTCGGCCGACCGGCTCGAACGTATCGCGAGCGAGATCAACGCGAAGGATGGGGGCAGGGCAGTCGCGGTGACCGCCGATGCCGGAAAGCGCGCCGATCTCGAGAATCTCGTCACTAAGGCGCGCGGCGCGTTTGGCCCGATCCATATCGTGTTCAGCAGCGCTGCTGGCGGGATCGTCTACGGCAAGGACGGCGGCGGCATCTGGGACAATACCGACGCTGTCTGGCAGGAAGCGCTCGACCTCAACCTGATGGCGACCTGGCGGCTGGCTGAGCTGACCACCGAGGACATGCAGTCGCATGGCAAGGGCAGCATCATCGCGGTGCAGAGCTGCGGCGGCTTCACGCCGCTGCCGCCCGCCATCGCGTATGGCGTAAGCAAGGCGGCATTGCTGTTCGCAGTGCGTCACCTTGCAAAGGTGCTGGCACCGCACACCCGGGTCAACTGCCTGTGCGTGGGTTCGATGAGCCCTGACGGCCAGGAAGCGGAAATCCATCGCGGGCTCGGGCTTGCCGAGCGCAACGCAATCAAGCGTTTCGGCGCGGCGGACGAGGCCGTGGGCGCCGCGATCCTGCTTGCCGGCGATGGATCGACCTACACTACCGGCAGCACGGTGTTCACCGAAGGCGGCCGAGTGGGAACGATCGCATGAGTGCGAACCCGCTATACACAGCCGATCAGGGCGTTGCCGAGAAGCTCGCGCTACGCCTGATCGAGCGTGCCGACATTCGCGCGGCGCGCGAGGCCGCGCGCGCCGGTCTCGTCGCCGACAAGCTCGCGACGACGCTGGATGGTCGTGCGCTGCTCGATCGTGCGCTCGATCAGTGGGTGCTGGCACTCGCAGTGCGCGAGGCCAATGGCGACGTTGCCGATCCGCGCGTGACGTGGAACGTAAACAATGCTCCGCGCGACTGGTATGGCCATGTTTATCTCGGCGCCGCGGTCGCGATCGACAATCCTGATAATATCAATCGCGAAATACCGATCACTGGCGAAGGCCATTATGAGATCGATGTACGATTCGCGGAAAATCCGCCGCAGTTCAGCGTCGTGATCGAAATGGAGCCCGAGCATCATGCCGGACTTGGCCGCAACGTCGGGGCGCTCACGCTGCAGGACCTGCTGGCCGGAGCAGATAATGATCGCAGGGTTACGATCACGGTCGGGCCGAAGGCGACTGGAGGCAAATTCCATCTCCAGACCGAGCCGGGCCGTATCCAGATCTACACGCGCGACAGCATGGCGGACTGGACCCAGCAGCCCGCCGAAGTGAGCGTGCGTCGGCTGGATCCGCCCGCCGGTCATACGCCGCGCACCGAGGACGAGATTGCGGCGGTGGTGATCGACGACATGCCAGCATGGGTGAAGTTCTGGGCGACGTTCAAGGATGATTTTCTCGGTTTTCCCGAGCCTAATCGCCTCGTTGGCCCGAATGGGCGCGAGGGCGGCTGGGGTTATCTTGCGGGTGGTCGTTTCCGGCTCGAAGATGGCGAGGCGTTGATCGTCACGCTCGATCCCGCCGATTCCTATTATACGGGTTTCCAGATATCGGATCCGTGGACGATCTCGC
This sequence comes from Sphingomonadaceae bacterium, assembly GCA_947476425.1. Taxonomy (GTDB): domain Bacteria; phylum Pseudomonadota; class Alphaproteobacteria; order Sphingomonadales; family Sphingomonadaceae; genus CANJQJ01. The sequence continues at coordinate 51,405 of CANJQJ010000019.1, forward strand.
CCGATCCAATGTATCGCGTGGTGAGCCTCAATAAGGCGCAGGCGACGCCAAATCCGGATGGCACGGTTACCTATGTGCTATCGCCGATCGATCCAGGCGTTGCCAACTGGATCGATACGGACGCGTTGGCCGAGGGCTGGATGCTGACGCGTTGGCAGGGCGTTCCCAAGACTGCCGATCCGACTACCTTCATTCGCGAGGTGCGTGTCGCGCGACTCGACGGGCTCGATGCCGAGCTATCGGCAGATGTCCCGCGTATCGACCTGGCGGGGCGCCGCGCGCAGATCATCGAGCGCGCGCGACTGCATAATACACGCACGCGCGATGCGGCGTGGGCGAAATAGGAGAGAGATCGTGCAACCCAAGGGAACAATTCTCGAGCTCTGCCAGGTCGTGGGCGACATGGACAAGGCACTTGATCACTGGACGCGGGTGATCGGGGCAGGGCCGTTCTTCGTTTTCGACGTCCCGGTATTGCCGGGCCAGAAGTATCGCGGACAGCCGACCGAAGTGGCGATGCGCGTTGGTTTCGGCTTTTCGGGCGGATTGCTGATCGAACTGCTCCAGCAAACCAATGATACGAAATCCGTGTTCAGCGAGATTCTCGAGAAGAATGGCGACGGCTATCATCACATCATGCCGCGAATCGATTTCGACGAAGGTTCGGCCAAGCTTACCGCAGAAGGCTATGAGGTCGCATTCAGCGGGCAGATGCCAAGCGGCGAGCGCTTCTGCCTGTTCGACACGCGATCGGGCAATGGCGGCTTCATTGAGCTGATGGAAATCTCGCCCGCAATGGAAGGTGCCATGCAGTTGATGCACAAGGCGCATGTCCAATGGGATGGCACGACGAAGCCCATTCGCAGCATGGAAGAACTCGCCGAATACGCCTGATTGGTGCTGCTTCAGGCTTGACCCTCAGCTCGGTTCCGCCGCCGCGGCCCGAATTGCAGCAATGAGCATATCGACGCTGCGACGGAAAGCGGCGTCGACCTTCTCGCGCGCCATGGCCAGCTTGGTGTCACTCGTTGGAAGGCCTTCGGCGAGAACGACGTTGCCGAGCACGACGACGGAGAACAGGATCAGCATCTCCTCGCGTTGCGCCGGGTTGAGCCCGGCTTGCTCGAGCGCTGAGAAGATCGCCACCCGGATCGCGAGTGCATGTGGTTGTTCGAGGCGGTTGGCGCTGCGGGACAGGATGAAGGCCGCCGAACCGGGAAAATCGCGATAGGCGAGGTGGACCGCGGCAACGATTGTACGCAATCGGGTTTCCCAATCCCTTGCCGTGAGATCGGGCATGCGATCGTGCAATATCTCATCGGTCAGGAGGCTGATCATTGCCTCCTTGTCGCGGACATGATGATAGATGAGCCGCGGGGAGACGCTGAGCTCCTGGGCTACCGGACGGATGTTGAGTGCGGCGACACCGCCTTCGCGGGCCATCCTGATCAGCGTCTCGACGAGGCGCGCGCGATCGAGCGCGGGCCCTTCGGACAGCGGACGGCGACCCCGGCGAGCGGGCGAAACCTGTAAATTGGAGGGCTGCGATGCCATCGGCGATCTCTAACAGAGAATCGACGCCGATCCACCCGCGAGATACGAAACACTAATCGCTGGGCAGGCGGGAAAGGGAGGCTTTCGCCTCCCTCTCGAGCTTACATCTTCCTGAGTTCAGCCTTCGTCAGGCTGGTCTTCAGACCGTCCGTACCGGCGCTGAGCGTCGAAGCGGGGATCGTCAGGAACTTTTCCTGGTAGATCGTCTTGACGCCAGCGACCGAGCCATCAGCGTTATTGACGATGACTTCGACGCGACCGACCTTTGCGCCGTCGGCGGAATAAATCTTTGCCCATTTTGCAATGGTCGGGGCAGCAGTCTGCGCGAACACGGGAGCCTGGGCCGCGAGGGTGGCCGCAACGGCCAGAATCTTGATCAGTTTCATTGTCTCACCATGATATTGATTTGGACGCCTGCTAACCCGGATTATTCACCGAGGCCTTACTGAAGGGTTGGCGGGAGTGGCTTAAAGCACTGACTTGATGTAGGAAGTTGGGTGTCTAGACCAGCCCCACAGCGAGGCACAAAATGCCACAAGCGACCCCCACCAACGGCGATGATATC
>CANJQJ010000020.1 GCA_947476425.1 Sphingomonadaceae bacterium
CGATATCATCGCCGTTGGTGGGGGTCGCTTGTGGCATTTTGTGCCTCGCTGTGGGGCTGGTCTAGACACCCAACTTCCTACATCAAGTCAGTGCTTTAAGCCACTCCCGCCAACCCTTCAGTAAGGCCTCGGTGAATAATCCGGGCTAAAGCGCGTTGGCGCGCTCGAAGTGAATGGCGTGTGGAAGCTGACCAGCAACAGCTCTTATTTCTGGGGCATATCCACGATGCACCATGAGCGAGAGCACTTCACGCTGCTCAACGACTACACATGGTCGTTCAGTTTCAATTTCGACGGCAAGGCGGCTGAATCGAGACTTCATCTCAAGCCAGTTCCCGGCAGGCACTGGCGCTGGATCAGGTCGACCGACCGCGATTCGGAATCGCTGACCTACGATCCAGCGACCGAGGAAACATGGATCGGATATGAGGGATCCAGCTCGATTCGCCGCTATAGCCCCCGCCTGGGTCGGCAAGTAGGCTGGGTCGCGCCCCCGCTCATGCGGCGCTGGCCGGAAAATGCTGGCCCCGAGGCAATGGTGCGGCTGGCGGACGGGCGCTTCATCGTGTTCAGCGAGGAAGCGGACGGGCCGCAATCCTCTCACGCGGCGGTGATGTTCCCGGGGGACCCGGTACTCAATCCGCGCAGTGGCACCGAGTTCTTCTATCGGCCGCCGCCGGGCTACGATGCCACGGATGCCGCGCAGCTGCCCGACGGACGCGTGCTTGTCCTGAACCGGCATTTCTCGTTGCTGGATGGCTTGTCGGCGGCGCTGACGCTGGTTGATCCCCGGGATATCGCGCCCGAACGAATCGTCGATGGCCGAATTGTCGCGATACTGGCCGCGCCGCTTACCGTCGATAATATGGAAGCGCTATCGGTTGAACGCAGCAAAGCGGGCAAAGTCGTCATCTGGATCATGTCCGATGATAACTTCAACCCGCTTCAGCAAACGCTGCTGATGAAATTCACGCTGGATCCAGCGCAAATCCGATAGTTCAGGCGGCTGCCTTCTTGGAAACTTCGCGCTTCAGGCGACGGGCACGGAGCGAAAGCTTCGTGTCCTCGGTCTTCAGCAGCCAGTTATCGAGGCCGCCGACATGTTCGACCGAACGCAAGCCGTGCGTCGAAACGCGAAGGCGAACGCTCTTGCCGAGCGAATCGGAGATGAGCGAGACATTCTGCAGATTAGGCAGAAACGTCCGCCTGGTCCTGTTGTTGGCGTGGGAAACATTGTTGCCCACCTGACGGGTCTTGCCGGTCAGTTCGCAAATACGCGACATGTTGTTCGTCCTGGTATTGGGTTGCCCGGAAAGCCGTGGGCCCTAAAGGGCGCTGCCAGATTCGTCAAGCAGAACCACGCATGCTTGCAACCCGAACCATTACGACGCGTTGACTGGACGGAAAACAAAGCAGGAGTCTACGCATGCGAGGTCTCATTATCGCCGCCGTCCTGATCGTGGCCGTGGTCGCGATCTTCGCCTTCGGGCTGGTGAACATCAACCAGACCAAGGAAACAAGGCTGCCCCAGGTGGCCGTACAGGGCGGACAGGCACCGGCGTTCGACGTGGATACGGCCAAGGTCGATGTAGGCACCCGTAAGGCTTCAGTGGATGTGCCGGTCATGGGCACCAAGGAGACCAAGATCGACGTTCCCGTGGTTGGCACCAAGAAGGAATCGATCGATCTTCCGACGGTGGACGTCAAGAAAGCCCAGTGATTCGAACTCGGGCGGGGAAGCTCTCGTCAAGCTCCCCCTCCGCGGTTATGCGGAGGGATGAGTTTTCCCTTGCCTGCACCCATGTCGCGCGCGCTCGCGCAGGCGGCTGAAGCTGCGCTCGGAGGCGCAGTGCCGGTGGGAGCGGTGGTGGTTCGTGATGGCGAAATCGTCGCCGTAGCGGCCAATGCCCCGCCCGGCGGGTGCGATCCCACCGCGCATGCCGAGATGCTGGCGATTCGTGCTGCGGCGAAGGCATTGGGCACCGATCGACTTGATGGTTGCGACCTTTGGGTCACGCTTGAGCCTTGTGCGATGTGTGCCGGCGCAATTGCCCATGCGCGCATCGCACGGCTCTATTATGCGGCGGAAGACCCGAAGGGCGGGGCTGTCGAGCATGGTCCCCGCTTTTTTGCCCAGCCGACCTGCCATCATCGCCCCGAAATCTATGGCGGGATCGGCGCGGTCGAATCGGCGGGCTTGCTCAGGCGCTTTTTCGCGGCGCGACGCGCGGGATTCGATCAAACCCGCTCATCCTGAGGAGGGACTGAGCCTGTCGAAGCCCCGTCTCGAAGGACTGCACCGGAGCGTCCTTCGAGACGACAAGCTCAATGGCTCCTCAGGATGAGCGGATAAAATGATTCCGTCTCGCCACTGCTGCGTTCAGCCCAACGCCGCTAGCGCGAGCATCGCCCAGCCGATGATGAAGGCGCTGCCGCCTATCGGGGTGATTGCGCCCAGCCAGTGCGGGGCGCCGAGCGCCATTGCGTAGAGCGTTCCGGCAAAGATGGCGCCGCCGAGGAGGAACAGGAAGGCGACGAAGCGGCCGCGCGGCTGGTTGATGATCGCGAGCGCAGCGACGGCGTGGAGGAGCTGATATTGCGCGCCGGTGTGAAGCCACTCCACGGCCTTGCCGCTGGCACCGTGGGCGGCGAAGGCGCCTGCCGCCACGGCGACCGCGCCGGAAAGGGCAGCGAACACCACCAGCGCCCGATTCTGCTTCATTCCCTGCGCTCCTCTTCCGGCCTGAAGATCATATCCTGCCCAGCATGAAGGTCGCCTTCGGCAAGTTGCAGGTCAAGCCGGTCGAGATCGCGGCGGCGATAATCGGTTTCGACCTTGTCGATTTCGTCATCGGGGAATCCAAGCGCATCAAGCGCGAGGCGACCCATGGAGACGGCGGATTCATAGACTTCGCGAACGCTGATGAGATCGAGCCCGTCCAGCGCCATGAGTTGCCGCCGATCGAAAACCCGGACGAGGACCGCAGCTTGGGGAAAGGCTTCCAGCACGGGCTTGATCTGGTCTTCGGTGAGGCTGGCGTCGTCGATGCAGAAGAGGATGGTGCGGGTGTCTTCGGCCCCTGCCTGGCGGAGCAACTCGACTCGCGTGCCGTCGCCATAATGGACTCGTGTCCCGAAGCTTTGCGAGACATCGATCTGCTGGGGCTTCAAATCGATCAGCGTGACCGTGACCTCACGTGCGGCCAGCATCTGGGCGACTGTCTGGCCAAAACGACCATAGCCAACCACGATCGCGCTGGCAGTGCCGGTTCCATCGGGGCCATCGCGCGTGCCCTCCACAGTCGGTCGAACGAAGCGGCGGGCGACCATCATCAAGATCGGCGTGGTCGCCATCGACAGCGTTACGACGGCGCCGAACAGGCTTGCGGCTTCCGGCGCGATCAATTGTGCCGCCTGGGCCTGACCGAACAGCACGAAGCCGAATTCGCCACCCTGGCTCAGCAGCATTCCAAGGCCGAGCGCCTGGCGGGCGCCGGCGCCGAACAGGCGGGCGAGGCCGTAGAGCACGGCGGTCTTGGTGAGGATGAGCGCGGCCGCCATGCCGAATACGAAGAAGGGGCGCTGTGCGATGCCGTGGAGATCGAGCATTATGCCGACGGCAAGGAAGAACAGGCCGAGCAGGATCGTGCGGAACGGCTCGACATCGGCTTCGAGTTCGTGGCGATAAGGCGAATCCGCTAGCATCACGCCAGCGACGAAGGCGCCGAGCGCTGCTGACAGGTGAAGCGATTGCATGACGGTAGCGGCGGTGAGGACAGTGAACAGACCGGCGGCGACAAAGAGTTCGCGCTCGCCGAGGCTGCCGATCAGCTTGAACAGGGGATTGAGGATGTAGCGGCCAGCGAGGACGAGCCCTGCGACGGCCAGCACGGTATAGATTCCGAGTTGCCAGCCGGGCGGTGTGCTTGGATCGGCGGGGGAGCGCGACATCGCCGCGACGATGGTGATCAGCGGGACGATCGAGAGATCCTGGAAGAGCAGGATCGAGAAGGCGCGCTCGCCATAGGGGGTGTTGAGCCGCCCGGTCGAACGCAGCATCGGCAGGACCTGTGCGGTCGATGACAAGGCGAGCGGAAGGCCTAGCGCGATTGCGGCCTCGGTGCTGAAGCCGGTGAAGAGATAGATGACGCCGGCGAGCGCGAGCCCGGTGACGGTGACTTGCGCGAGGCCGAGGCCGAAAATGTCGCGGCGCAGGCGCCACAGGCGGTTGGGATGAAGTTCGAGCCCGACGAGGAAGAGCAGCAGCACGATGCCGAGCTCGGCAAAATTGAGCTTGTCGGCAGCACCGCCCACGAGGCCGAAGCCCTGGGGGCCGATCAGCGCGCCAGCGACGAGGTAGCCGAGCACGGCGCCAAGCCCGAAACGGCGGAAAAGCAGGACGAAGGCAAGCGCTGCGCCGAGAAGGACGACGCCTTCGCGCAGGACGAGAAACACTTCGTCAGCGTGGCTCACGTGTTGCTCGCGTTTCGTGCCGCCTCGGCTACGGCTTCGAAGGCGAGGCGGATCGAGGGATGGCGGGCGCTGTGCGGCCGGGCGGGCGCGAAGATCGCAAGGCCGGGCCACTCGCCCGGATCGTCGCGGGTTCCGGCAAGGAAGGCAGCGAGCGCATCGCGTGCGGCCTCGAGTTCGGGGAGCGTGCGGCCGATGGCATGTTCGCCCATCAGCGCCGCCGAGGCCTGCCCGAGCGCGCAGGCGCGGACCTCCTGGCCGAGCTCGGAGACGCGGCCCTGGTCATCGAGCATCACGTCGACGGTGACTCGGCTGCCGCAGACCGGGGAGCGCCGCTCGGCCGTGGCTTGTGGCGCATCCAGCCGTTGCTGATGCGGGATACTGGTGGCGAGACGAAGGATCGTACTGTTGTAGAGTGCGGCGGACATTTGCCTGATGTAGGAGCCGGATCGCCTCAGGTCGAGGCTGCGTTGCCCGCGACCGACTTATTTCCCTTGTCCTTGTCGGCGGGGTGGCGGCGGGTCTCGACGAAATCGACGATCGCGCGGCTCGACGCCACGAGCAAGGTATGGCTGCGCGATTTCGCGAGCCATTCTGGCGCCTTGCTGCTCCCGCCGTAAACCGTGCCATAGGCAAGGTTGAACAGCAGGAAGCCGAGGGTGGCGATGATCAATCCCTTGAGCGCGCCGAAGCCGAAGCCGAGCGCGCGATCGAGCGGGCCGAGGACCGACTGCCGAATGCGTGCGCCGAGCGATCCGGCGATGAGCTTGCCGATCAGGAAGACGCCGCCGAAGACGAGCGCGAAGGCGAGGATTGCGGCGCCTGAATCGGTGCCGGTCCAGACCGCCATGCGGGCCTCGACGGGGGTGTAGAAGAGCTTGAGCGCGACGATCGCCGCTGCCCAGGAGAAAAGGCCGATCACCTCAGTGGCGAAGCCGCGGATGGCGCCGAAGATACCGAAGCCGCCCACCAGGAGCAGAACGATGATGTCGAGTGTGGTGAGGCTGGGCATTGGCGAGGGCTAGCCGCGCCCCAGCAGATGGTCAACGAGATTGCCGAGTTGCGCGAAGCCGTGGAGGCGAATGCCCGAGCCCTTGTCGGCCAGGCTGGCGGGGACAAGCGCCGAATCGAAGCCGAGCTTGGCGGCTTCCTTGAGGCGAAGCCCGCCATGGGCGACTGGGCGAAGCTCACCGGAAAGCGCCACTTCGCCAAAGGCGACGGCGAGCGTCGGGACCGGGCGCTCGGCAAGCGCTGAGACGAGTGCCGCGGCGACGGCAAGATCGGCGGCGGGATCGGAAAGCCGATAGCCGCCGGCAATGTTGAGATAGACTTCGGCAGTCGAGAAACTGAGCCCGCAGCGCGCTTCGAGGACGGCGAGGATCATCGCGAGACGGCCCGAATCCCAGCCGACGACGGCGCGGCGAGGGGTGGCGCCGCTCGCGAGGCGGACGGTGAGCGCCTGGATTTCGACGAGGACCGGGCGCGTGCCTTCCATCGCTGGGAAAACCGTTGTGCCGGCGACCGCGTCGCCGCGCGCGGTGAGGAACAGGGCGCTCGGGTTGGCGATTTCGTCGAGACCGTCCTCGCCCATCGCGAAGACGCCGATCTCGTCGGTGCCGCCGAAGCGATTCTTGATCGCGCGGAGGATTCGATACTGATGGCTGCGCTCGCCTTCGAAGGCGAGGACGGTATCGACCATATGCTCGAGCACGCGTGGCCCCGCGATCGTACCGTCCTTGGTGACATGGCCGACGAGCATGACGGCGGTGCCGCGCTCCTTGGCGAAGCGGATCAGCTCCTGCGCCGAAGCGCGGACCTGGCTGACGGTGCCGGGCGCGCCTTCGATAAGATCGCTGTGCATCGTCTGGATCGAATCGATGACGAGGAAATCCGGGGCTTCCTTGCCGCTGAAGGTGGTGAGGATATCGCGCACCGACGTCGCCGCCGCGAGACGAACGGGTGCATCGCCGAGCCCGAGCCGCTGCGCGCGCAGGCGGACCTGATCGGCGGCCTCCTCACCCGAAATATAGGCGACGCTGTGGCCGGCACGCGCAATCCGAGCAGCGGCCTGGAGCAGCAAGGTTGACTTGCCGATGCCGGGATCGCCGCCGATCAGCGTCGCCGAGCCGGGGACGAGACCGCCGCCGAGCGCGCGATCGAACTCGACGATGCCGGTCGGCGTGCGTGGGGGGAGCGGGATATCGGCGTCGAGCCCGACAAGCTGGATCGATCGCCCGCCGCCCTGGAGATTGTGGCGCTGGGAAAAGACGGTGACGTTCGACGCTTCCTCAAGAAGCGTGTTCCATTCGGCGCAATCGACGCACTGGCCCTGCCACTTGGAGGCGACCGAGCCGCAGGCTTGGCAGACATAGCGTTTCTGGGGCTTGGCCATGCGGTCTCCGAACGTGAACGAAGCGGGAACATAGCGTTGCAAATCGCCGATGTCGAGGGGTTGGGAACCGGAAGGGCGGGTTGGCGATTGAGTCGGCGGTTATGAAAGGCTGGTCGAGAGATGGCGGCGCGCGCTTATTGGCAGGGGCAGATCAGGCTGGCGCTGGTCTCGATTCCGGTGGAAGTCTATTCGGCCACGCGGAGTGGCGCTTCGATCGCTTTTCGCCAGATTCACGAACCATCGGGCAAGCCGGTCCATTATGAAAAGGTCGTGCAAGGCATCGGCCCGATCGATCCCGACGAGATCATGAAGGGCTTCGAATACAAGAAGGGCGCCTATGTCCTGCTCGACGAGGAGGAGATCGCAGCGGTCAAGCTCGAGAGCAAGCGAACGCTGGAGCTGACGCAGTTCGTCGATAATGACGGCATCGATCCGATCTATTTCGACAAGCCCTATTATGTCGTTCCCGCCGACGATCTTGCCGAGGAAGCCTTCATCGTGTTGCGTGAGGCGCTGCGCAAGGCGCGCAAGATCGGCATCGGGCAGCTTGCGATGCGCGGGCGCGAATATGTCGTGAGCCTCAAGCCTTGTGGACGGGGGATGGTGCTCGAAACGTTGCGCTATGACGACGAACTCAACAAGGCGGCATCCTATTTCCGTTCGATCGGGGAGGCGAAGCCTGACGTGGAGCTACTCGAACTCGCGACGACGCTGATCGATCGCCGCAGCGGAAAGTTCGACGCGGCGGAATATAAGGATCGCTACGTCGATGCGCTGAAGGCGCTGATCGAGCGCAAGCTCGAAGGCAAGGGCACCAAGGTCGAGCCCGAGGAGGACGGGCCAGCGCGCAAGGGCAGCAATGTCATCGACCTGATGGCGGCGCTGAAGAAATCGGTGGATTCGCCGGCGCGCGCAACGCCCCGCGCCAAAACGGCCGCGAAGCCGGCCGCGAAGGCTGCGGCCAAGCCGCGTAGCCGGAAGCGCGCCTGATGGCGGCCGATCCGCTCGCCCGGTATAATGCGAAGCGCGACTTTGCTCGGACCGCGGAGCCGAAGGGGCGGCGGGGGAAGGCAGCGGAGACGCATCACTTCCTCGTCCAGAAGCATGATGCGACGCGGCTGCATTGGGATTTCCGGCTCGAACTCGATGGCGTGCTGAAAAGCTGGGCGGTGACGCGGGGGCCGAGCCTTGATCCGGCCGACAAGCGGCTGGCGGTGCGTACCGAGGATCATCCGCTCGATTATGCGACATTCGAGGGCACGATCCCCGAGGGCGAATATGGTGGCGGCACGGTGATGCTGTGGGATCGGGGCACATGGACCCCGGTGCCTGGCAAGGATCCCCGCAAGACGCTTGAGGAGGGGCATCTTCACTTCACCCTCGATGGCAAGCGGATGAAGGGCGAATGGCTGCTGGTGCGGATGAAGCCGAGGCCGAAGGAGCGCAATGAAAACTGGCTGCTGCGCAAGGTCGAGGACGATTATGCCGACCCGGGGATTGATCTGGTCGACGAGGCGCTGACGAGCGTGACGACCGGGCGGACGATGGTTGAGATCGCCAAGGGGGTGAAGGGCGCTCCCAAGGCCAGAACCGGGAAGCGGACGGCGAAGTTGCCCGCTTTTCACGCGCCCCAGCTGGCGACGCTGGTCGATCATGTTCCTTCCGGGCCCGACTGGATCCATGAGGTGAAATATGACGGCTATCGGTGCCTGATTGCTGTCGGCGGGGGCGAGGTGCGGGCTTTTACGCGGACCGGGCTGGACTGGTCCGACAAGTTCGCGCCGATCGTCGCGGCCGTGGCATCGCTCGACCTGCCATCGGCGCTGATCGATGGCGAGGTGGTGGCGCTCGATGATGACGGGAAGCCGAGTTTTCGCGCGCTCCAGAACGGTTTGAAGGAAGGCGGCGCCAATCTCGCTTATTTCGCATTCGACCTGATCGCGGAGAATGGTGAGGATCTGGCGGCGCTCCCGAATATCGATCGCAAGACCCGGCTCGCGGCATTGCTCAATGGGGCGAAGGCGCCGATCCATTTCGCCGATCATGTCGAGAATGGCGAAAAGCTGTTCGAAACGCTGTGCGGGGCTGGCTATGAGGGGATCGTCTCGAAACGGAAATCGTCGGGTTACCAGGGCCGGCGGACGAAGAACTGGCTCAAGGTGAAATGCACCTGCCGCCAGGAATTCGTGATCATCGGCTGGACCGCAAGCGACAAGGCACGCGGATTTCGGTCGCTGCTGCTCGGCACCTATCGCGACGACAAGCTGCATTATGCGGGCAAGGTGGGCACCGGCTTTTCGGAGCGGTTGATCGACGAGCTGCTCGACAGAATGCGGCCGATCGAACGCAAGGAGGCGCCGGCGGAAGTGCCGCGCGTCGCCGCGCGCGGGGCGCATTGGGTGGCGCCCAAGCTGGTCGCCGAGATCGCCTATGCCGAGGTGACCGCGCCGCTGGGCGAAGGCGGCGTGCTGCGCCATCCGAGCTTCATCGCGTTGCGCGAGGACAAGCCTGCCGCCGAAGTCGTGCCGGAAACCGTGGATCCGCTGGCGGTTGCGGTCAGCAACGCCGATCGGGTGATCTTCCCCGAGGCGCGGATCACCAAGGGCCAGCTTGCGGAATATTATGCAGCGATGGCTGAGCCTATCCTGCGCGTTGCTGGCAACCGGCCGATCAGCCTCGTCCGCTGCCCGCAGGGACGCGCCAAGCACTGCTTCTTCCAGAAGCATGACGCTGGCACGTTCGGCGAGCATGTCCACCATGTGCCGATCAAGGAAAAGGACGGCGACAAGGCGGATTATCTGTTCGTCGATGATGGCGAGGGGCTGATCGCCTGCGTTCAGATGGGCGCGATCGAATTCCACGGCTGGGGCTCGCGCGCCGACGATGTCGAGCATCCCGACCGGATGGTCTTCGATCTGGATCCGGACCCGACCGTCGATTTCGCTGGCGTGAAGAAGGCGGCGCGGACCGTGAAGGACGAACTCGCCGCGCTTGGGCTAACTAGCTACGCGATGCTTTCGGGCGGCAAGGGAATTCATGTGATCGTGCAGCTCGATCGCGGTGCGGCGTGGCCCGAGGTTTCCGATTTCGCCAGGCGATTCGCGCAGGCGATGGGGGAGGCGAGGCCGGAAATGTTCACCGCCAACATGAAGAAGGTTCAGCGGACCGGGCGGATCTTCCTCGACTGGCTGCGAAACCAGCGCGGCGCGACGGCGGTGATGCCGTGGACCGTGAGAGCGCGGGAGAATGCGCCGGTGGCGGTGCCGGTCGGCTGGGAGGAACTCGACGATATCGATCGGGCGGGAGCGTTCACGATCAAGGACCAGGCGGCGTTGATCGAGCGGGCCGGCAGCGCGGCGATGCGGAGGTGGTGCTCAAAGGCGCACGCATTGCCGCGCTTATAGGTAAAATCTCGTTTTCTAGGAACATGACTTGACATTGGCGCGGAAAATAGGTAAAAGCCAATTTCGTCGAGGAAAATCCATTCAGGAGCGGCTAAGGTTCGCAGCGCGAAAGAGGGTTTGTGATACGATTGATCGCAACACGTAAAATCAGTGCCTTAGGCTTGCTGCTGCTTTTGGCGGCGTGCGCCGTGGGCCCGAACTACCATGCCCCCGGCGTATCGGCGCTCGGGGTTCCGCCGCGTTACAGCGCGGCTGCGCCCGAAGGGCAGTTGCCTGATCTCAAGCGCTGGTGGGGCCAGTTCGACGATCCGATGCTCGGCTGGCTGGTCGATCGGGCACTTGGTGCCAACCTCGATATCGCGCAGGCGGTGGCGCGATTGCGGCAGGCGCGCGCGGCGGTGACGATCGCGCGCGCCGACCTGCTGCCCTCGGTCGAGGGATCCGCAGGCGCGGGGCGCAATTTCCAGAATCACGGATCGGATACGAGCAGCTTCTCGGTTGGCGCCGACGCGAACTGGGCGATCGACCTGTTCGGCGGGACTCGGCGTTCGATCGAGGCATCGCGCGCCGATCTCGAAGCGGCGGGCTATGATCTCGGCTCGGTGCAGGCGGCGATCGCGGCTGAGACGGCGCGCAACTATGTCGCGCTGCGCGATGCGCAGGCGCGGCTTGCAGTGGCGCGCGACGTGTTGCGGACGCAGGACGACAATCTCCATATCGCGGGCTGGCGGGTGCAGGCGGGGCTGGTCTCGTCGCTCGACGTGGAGAGCGCCAAGACCCAGCGGGCGCAGACCGCAGCGACGATCCCGACGCTCGATACCGCGATTGCGGCGGCTGAAAACCGGTTGGCGGTGCTGATCGGCGTCGCGCCGGGGACGCTGGCGGCTGAGCTTGCCGACATTCGCAATATCCCGCGCGCGCCGGGCGATATCGCAGTCGGCATTCCGGCGGATACGCTTCGCAACCGTCCCGACGTGCGGGTTGCCGAGCGCAACCTCGCGGCGGCGACGGCGCGGATCGGCGTGGCCAAGGCGCAGCTGTTTCCGGCGCTGTCGATCAGCGGCAATGTCGGCACATCAGCGCTCGCGCTGGGATCGCTCGGCGATATCGTCACTGGCGGACTGTTCGCTGGGCTGAGCCAGATCATCTTCGATGGCGGGCGGCGCGCGGCGAACGTCCACAGCAACGAGGCAGCTGCCGAGGGCGCGCTCGCGGTCTATCGCAAGACCGTGCTGACTGCGCTCGAGGATGTCGAGAACGGGCTCGTCGCGCTCAAGGCGGCGCGCGATCGGCAGGTCTTCCTGGCGACAGGGCTTGATGCGGCGAACACGAGCGCGTTGCTGGCGCGGAGCCAGTATCGCGCCGGATTGACCGATTTCCAGACGCTGCTCGATGCGGAGCGACAATTGCTGAGCGCGCGAGACGGCCTGGTTTCGGCGAAGGCGGACGAGGCCGATGCGTTGATCCAGCTGTATCTGGCGCTTGGCGGCGGTTGGGATCCGGCGGCGCAGGTGTCGATAAATGACTCCCCTCCCTGCAAGGGAGGGGCTGGGGGTGGGTGCGCGCGTCTGCGCGCCGGGATGCTCTTCCCCGAGCGCACCGTGGAGTTGGCCATGTCGGGGGCTTCGAGCCCCCGCCACTGCCTACCCACCCCCAACCCCTCCCTTGCAGGGAGGGGAGTTTTGTCGGGTGATTTGAAAAAGAGACTGGATTCATGAACGACACCAGCACGCAGCCAGCGGCTCCGCCGGCCGATCTCGACGAATTCCTCGGCGCGCCGGAGCCGTCCCCGTGGAAGCGGCGGGGGATGTGGGTGTTGGCGGGGGTGGCGGTGCTGGCGCTTCTGCTGCTGTTGTCGCGCTGTATCAGCGGGTCGGATGCTTCGGGCTATGTCACCGAGCCGGTGCGGCGCGGGGAGCTTGATTTGACGGTGTCGGCGACTGGCAATCTCGCGCCGACCAACCAGGTCCAGGTCGGCTCTGAAGTTTCGGGGACGATCGAGAAGGTGCTGGTCGATTTCAACGATCGGGTCGTCAAGGGCCAGCCGCTTGCGGTGATCGATACCCAGTTGCTCGACGACCAAGTCGCGCAATCGCGCGCTACCCTCGATGCGCGGCAGGCATCGGTGACCGATGCGCGCTCGGCGCTTGCGGTGGCGCAGGCCTCGCTCAATCGCTTCCGCGAGGTCGAGCGGCTTTCGGGCGGCAAGGTGCCGGCGCGGACCGAAATGGAGCAGGCGGTTTCGGCGCGGGATCGTGCGGCGGCCTCGGTGAAGCTCGCGCAGGCCAATGCCGTGGCGGCCGAGGCTGACCTATCGTCGAACATGACGCGGCGTTCCAAGGCGCTGATCGTGGCGCCAGTGACCGGCGTGGTGCTGTCACGCCAGATCGAGCCGGGCCAGACCGTCGCTGCATCGTTCAACACGCCGACCTTGTTCATCATTGCCGAGGATTTGCGATCGATGCAGCTCGAGGTAGCGATCGACGAAGCGGATGTCGGGCAGGTCAAGGCCGGGCAGAGGGCGAAATTCACGGTCGACGCGTGGCCGGGCGAGACCTTCCCGGCGCGGATCGAACGCGTGAATGTCGGGTCGAGCGATCTAGCGTCAAAGGCGGCGAGTGCATCGTCGAGCGCTGCCGCGAGCAATTCGAATGTCGTCGCGTATGACGCGATCCTGACGGTGGCGAATCCCGACGGCCGGTTGCGGCCGGGGATGACCGCGACCGCAGACATCGCGGTGACGGCGATCCGCGATGCGCTGCTCGTCCCGAACAGTGCGTTCCGCTATTCGCCCGATAAGAGCGGGAAGAAGGCCCAGCCGAGCAGCGGATTGATGACCGGGATGACAGCGCGGCCGCGCGGCCGCGGCCAGGCCGAGGCGCAGGAGCGCAAGATCGGCGTTGGCAGCCGGCAGACGCTCTATGTGGTCGGCGACGACGGCAAGCCTTCGCCGGTGCAGGTGGTGACTGGACCGAGCGACGGGCGGCATACGGCGGTTACCTCGGATGCGCTCAAGCCGGGGATGGACGTGATTACCGGGCAGCGGGCAGCGGCAGAATGAGCTCGGTGACCCATGGCTGAAGAACCACTGATCTCGCTGCGCGGGATCACCAAGCTGTTCGGCACCGGGCCGGCGGCGTTCCAGGCGCTCAAGGGGGTCGATCTCGATATCATGCGTGGCGATTTCGTCGCGGTGATGGGGCCGTCGGGATCGGGCAAGTCGACGACGATGAACATTTTGGGATGCCTCGACGTGCCGACTTCGGGGACTTTCCTGTTCAAGGGGCATCATGTCGAGACGCTCGATCGCGACCAGCGTTCGCTGTTGCGGCGGCGCTATCTCGGCTTCGTGTTCCAGGGATTCAACCTGCTCGCGCGGACGACGGCGCTCGAGAATGTGGAACTGCCGCTGATCTATCGCGGCACCCCAAAGCAGGAGCGGCACGAGCTGGCGATGGCGGCGCTCGGCAAGGTCGGGCTGGCGGAATGGGCGGATCATACGCCCGGGGAGCTTTCCGGCGGGCAACAGCAGCGGGTGGCGATCGCCCGGGCGCTGGTGACCACGCCCGACGTGCTGCTGGCCGACGAGCCGACTGGCAATCTCGATACCGAGCGATCGATCGAAATCATGGAGTTGCTGACCGGGCTCAATCGCGACAGCGGGATTACCGTGCTCCTCGTGACTCACGAGGCCGAGATGGCCGCGTTCGCCCGGACGGTGGTCCATTTCCGCGATGGGCTGGTCGAGAGCATCGAGCAAAAGCCACTTGCGGGCGGGGCGGCGAAATAATGTTCGGGATCACGCTCATCCTCGCCATCCGGGAGATACAGCGGCATTTGCTGCGATCCTTCCTCACAACGCTCGGCATCGTCATCGGGGTTGCAGCGGTGATCACGATGGTGACGCTCGGCAATGGCGCCACTGCGGCGGTGAAGAAGCAGATCAGTTCGCTCGGATCGAACATATTGATGGTTCGGCCGGGCCAGCGGATGGGACCGGGGAGCGGCGGTGAATCGCCGCCGCCGTTCAAGAATGCGGATCTCGATGCCATTCGCGAGCAGATCGCCGGTGCGCGCTCGGTGGCCGGGCAGGCGCAGGCGCAGGCGACGGGGGTTCGCAACGCGCAGAACTGGTCGACCTCGATCAACGGCACGACCAACGACTATCTCGATGCGCAGACCTGGCCGCTTGCCTCCGGCCGGCGCTTTACCGCGGCCGAGGAGCAGGCGGGCAAGAGCGTGTGCATCATCGGCAACACGATCGTCACCAACCTCTTCCAGGGCGTCGATCCGGTTGGCCAGCGTTTCCGGATCGGCGACGTTTCCTGCACGGTGATCGGCGTGCTTTCGACGCGCGGGCAGGGCGGCTTCGGCAACGACCAGGACGATGTCGTGATCATGCCGCTCAAGGTGGTGCAGCGGCGCTTCACGGGCAATCGGGACTTGCGCTCGATCATGGTGGCGGTCGACGAGGCCTATGATACCAAGGTGGTCCAGCAATCGCTGAGCGGGCTGATGCGCGAACGGCGGAACCTGACCGGCGCGATGCCGGACAATTTCAACATTTTCGACACGCGCCAGATATCGGATGCGGTCTCGGGATCGACCAAGGTGCTGACCGGGCTGCTTGGCGCGGTGGCGGCGGTGAGCCTGATCGTCGGCGGGATCGGGATCATGAACATCATGCTGGTCTCGGTGACCGAGCGGACTCGCGAGATCGGGATCAGGCTCGCGATCGGGGCGCTTGCGAACGAGGTGCTGCTCCAGTTTCTCGTCGAGGCGGTGGTGCTGTCGAGCCTCGGCGGGATCATCGGCGTGCTGCTCGCGCTGGTCGCGACGGCGAGCCTTGCGCCGGTGATGGGGGTCGAATTCCTGTTCGATCCGTTCATCAACCTGGTGGCGTTCGGGTTTTCGGCGCTGATCGGGGTGGTGTTCGGCTATTTCCCGGCGCGGCGTGCGGCTGCGTTGAACCCGATCGATGCGTTGCGGCATGAGTGAGGTGTGGGTGGGAGCGGGGAGTTCGTTCCCACGCGCTTTCGTTATGCCCACACCCACCTTCGTCATCCGGGCGGACGCCGGGATCCACGTTACGGTGGTCGTGCGATCGTGAGACCTGTCGGTCCCATGGATCCCGACTTTCGTCGGAATGACGAAGGGGGGGCGGGATGAGCGGGTTGTTTTACGGCTCGATGCCCCCAGGCGGGGCCGCCTGGACTCAACCCACCGGGGTCAGCATTGCCTGGCGGGGGCCGGCGGCGAGGATGCGGCGGAGTTCGGACATGAGGACGGCGAAGCTGGTCGGCTTGCGGACGACTGGTGAATAGCGATAGCGATCGACCCGCTCGACCGTCTCGTAGCCGCTGCAGAACAGGAACGGGACGCCGCGGGTTTCGAGGATGTCGGCGAGCGGATAGACCATCTCGCCGTTGAGATTTACGTCCAGCACGGCGGCATCGATGTGATCATGCTGGGCAAGGAGGCGGTAGGCCTCGGCGAGCGTTGAGGCTGGGCCGATGACGCGCCAGCCGCTTTCTTCCAATGCACGGCAGAGTTCGAGCGCGACGATCGCTTCGTCTTCGACCAGCAGGACCTGGCCTTCGCTGGGTCCGTTGGCGGGCTGAATGAACGGCGCGGCCTCGACCCACGCTTCGGCGTGGTGGGCGACGAAGCTCGTGGCGGGCAGCGTCGCCTGGACCCGGATGCCCTCGGGGGGCCAGGTGATGACGATTTCCCCGCCGAGCTGGCGGGCGCCGACGGTGGTGATCAGCGTCGAGCCGAAGCCGCGAGTCCTCGGCTCGATCACTTCGGGACCGCCGCTTTCAATCCAGTTCAGTTCGAGCTGGCCATCGGGAAGGATTTCCCAGCAAAGATCGACAGTCCCGGCTCCGGTGGATAGCGAGCCGTATTTTATGGCGTTCGTCGCGAGTTCGTGAATGATCAGGCTGATCGGCTGGACGGCATTGGGCTCGAGCATGATATCGGGGCCGTTGGCGATGATCTGGCCGGGCTTCTGATAGGCCTCGGTCTCTTCGGCGATGATCCGGGCCAGATCGGCGCCCTTCCAGCGATTCTGCGCGAGCAGCGTGTGCGCGCGGGCGAGCGCTGAGACTCGGCCACGGACTGCGGAGACGAAAGCCTCCTTGGAAGGGGCCGTGGTCAGCGACACCAGCGACTGGACGACGGCAAGCGCGTTCTTGGCGCGGTGATCGACCTCGCGCGCGAGCATGAGGCGCGCTTCCTCATTTGCCTTGCGCTCGGTTATGTCGCGCAGGATCACCGTTGCCAGCCGCTCGCCATTGACATCGACCTGGCTGATCGAGGCCTCGATCGGGAATTCATGGCCATCGGAGCGCAAGCCGTTGATGGCGCCGAGCGCGCCCATCCGGCGTCCGGTAACCCCGGCTTCGCGAAAGCGGCCGATATGGGCGTCGTGGGTGGCACGGAAGCGCTCGGGAATGAAGCGCGAGATCGGCTGGCCGAGGGCTTCATCCTGCCGAACGGCGAACATCAGTTCGGCGGCGGGATTGAACAGCACGATATTCTGGCTCTCGTCGATCGTGATGATCGCGTCCATCGCGCTGTCGACGATGCCCTCGAGCCTGCGTTTGGCCTCGATCAATTCCCGCGAAGATCCGCGCTGTCCGTTGCCCATAGCCCTGCTCCCCGATGCTTGCGCGGTATGAGCGCGCAACAGCTTCACCAAGCGACCTATTATTGCCAATCATTATCATATGTCGGGCAATTGCGCTAAAGTATTTGTTTCCAAACGGTGAAATATCGCGGGGTTGGAGTAAACTGCTTTAGATCAAGATGTGTGGGGGAAAGAACGGTTTCGGACTAATAGCGCCGGTCGGAATTGTGAAAAGACTTTCCGACGGGCGCTGACATTCGTGTAATCTTCAGCGTTCGATTGTGAGGGCGATGCCCATGCCGCCGCCAATGCATAGAGTGGCGAGGCCTTTTCTGACATCGCGGCGGTTCATTTCATGGAGTAGTGTCGTCAGGACGCGAGCGCCGGACGCTCCGATCGGATGGCCAATCGCAATGGCGCCGCCGTTGACGTTGACGATCTCCGGATTCCAGCCAAGTTCCTTGCCGACCGCGAGCGACTGCGCGGCGAAAGCCTCGTTCGCCTCGATCAGGTCGAGATCGGCGAGCGACCAGCCGGCCTTCTGGAGCGCGAGCCGGCTGGCGGGGGCGGGGCCGATGCCCATGATCGAGGGATCGACCCCGCAGGTCGCCCAGCTGGCGACGCGGCCGAGCACGGTGACGCCACGGCGGGAGGCTTCCTCTGCGCTCATTAGGATGAGCGCTGCCGCGCCGTCGTTGATGCCCGACGCGTTGCCGGCGGTGACGGTGCCGTCCTTCTTGAAGGCGGGGCGAAGCGCCGACATTGAGTCCAGGGTTGCTCCGACACGGATATATTCGTCGTCGCCGACGACAGTCTCGCCCTTGCGGGTCGTGACCGTGACCGGGGCGATCTCGTTGGTAAAGCGGCCTGCGGCTCGGGCAGCTTCGGCCTTGTTCTGGCTGGCGACGGCGAACTGGTCCTGCGCCTCGCGGCTGATCTGGTACTGCTCGGCGAGATTCTCGGCGGTGACGCCCATGTGGTAATTGTTGAAGACGTCGGTGAGGCCGTCATAGATCATCGTATCGACGAGGTTGATGTTGCCCATCTTGGTGCCGCCGCGCAGATTCTGGACATGCCCCGACATCGACATGCTCTCCTGGCCGCCGGCGACGACGATCCGGGAATCCCCCGCCTTGATTGCCTGGACGCCAAGCGCGACCGCGCGAAGACCCGATCCGCACATCTGGTTGATGCCCATCGCGGTGGCTTCCTTGGGGATGCCGGCGGCCATCGCGGCCTGGCGGGCGGGGTTCTGGCCCTTGCCGGCAGCAAGCACCTGGCCGAGGATCACTTCGGATACTTCTTCCGGGGCGACGCCGGCATCGGCGAGCGCGGCCTCGATCGCGATACGGCCCAGCTCGTGGGCGGGCGTATTCGCGAAGGCGCCGAGGAAGCTTCCCACCGGGGTGCGCTTGGCGGCAACGATGACGACGTCGGACATGGTCTGCTCCTGCAATGCAATCTTGGAGGTGATATGGCTATTGGGGTCGCCTCTATCAATTATGCCGCACTTGCGAAAGCCATCCGGCGATGGTGGGCCAGAGCCCGGTCGGTGCGCCGCGGCCAACCACCATGCCGACATGGCCCTGGTCGAGGATGAGGCTTTCGCCTGCGCCGGGGGCGCTTGCCGCCGGAACGATCTTGTCCCGGCTGGAGACGATATTGAACAGCGGGCAATCGAGCGCCGCTGGATCTATCGTCCGATTTCCGACGCGCCACTCGCCACGCCCCGGGCAATTGGCGCTGAACATGTCCTCGAGCAATTCCTGGCCGGCGGCGAGCGTCAGCGGCGGCCCCTCATTGGCCCAGTCCTCGAGCGCGATGAATCCCGCGGCCTGGGCTGAGGCAGGATCCATGTCGCCGAAATCGGCATATTTGGTCAGCGTTCGACGGGGATCGAGCCGCCAGAAGGCGAGCTGGAGCAATTCCATCGGGAATACGCCGAGCGCTTCCGCACTTTTTCGGTTGGAAGTCCATAATTGCCCCATTTCGGCGCGGGCTTCGTCCGAAAAGCCGTCGAAATTCCAGGGCGAGGCGATGGTCAGCACCGCGCGTGGTTTGCGCAGCGTGGCCGCAGCAATCACCATCGTTCCGCCAAGGCAATATCCAGCGAGCACAGGCTCCTCGCCGATGGCGGCGATGAGCGGCAGCAGCAGCTCCTCGATATGACCACCGACGGACAACAGCTCCCCGCCGTCGCGCGGATCGCCCCAATCGAGCAGCAGCGGGCGAACGCCCTGGCCGGAGAGCCAGCGCAGCAGGCTGTTGCGTTCCGAGAGATCAAGCACATAAGGCGGATTGATCAGCGACGGCACGAAAATGACTGGTGGACCGGCGCCGCCATAGTCGAACAATCGGGCCCGACCGATCCGCGCGGCCTCGGGCATTTGCGGCGGTCGCGGCGGGCGTACGGCGGTGCGATAGGCGTTGACCCCTGCGAGCACGCGCTTGACGAATGCCGCATCCTTGCCGCCGTGTTGCAGCAGCATTTGCAGAAATAGCGGCAGCGGCCTTGGCTCGTGTTGCAGCGCGGTATCGGTTGATGCTAATGCAGGATTTCGGGATTGCACAAGATCGGATGAATCCATGGCAAAAGCATCGGGCGGTTCGGGGACTGTCATAATCAAGAAATACGCGAACCGGCGTCTCTATAATACCGAAACTTCAAGTTATATCACGCTCGACCATCTCGCTTTGATGACGCGGGAAGGCCGGGATTTCAAGGTGATAGATGCCAAGTCCGAAGAGGACATCACGCATAATATCTTGACCCAGATCATCATGGAGGAAGAAAATCGCGGGCAGACGATGCTTCCCGTGAGCTTCCTGCGCCAGCTGATCTCGCTTTACGGCGACTCGATGCAGTCGATGGTGCCGCAATATCTGGAAGCTTCGATGGAAGCCTTCCGGCGCAACCAGGCGCAGTTCCGCACCGCGATGGAAGGTGCCTTCACCGGCGGTCCGTTTGCTGCGATCGCCAAGCGCAACATGGAATTGTTCGAAGCTGCTGCCAGCGCGTTCAAGCCCGGCAAGAATGCCGCTGGCGAGGACAATGTCGCACCGGTCGCGCCCGCGGCCGAAGCCGGCGAATTGGCGACGCTCAAGGAACAGCTGGCCGATCTGCAGTCCAAGCTCGACAAGCTGGTAAAATGACCTTCTGGCTCGGTGCCGCCGGCTGGGCGGCACTGGGCCTGCTCGCAATCTGGGGCGATCGGCGACGGCACGCCCGCGCCGACCTCGATCGAGTCGGCTGGGTGCCGTGGCCGCTTGTGCTGATCGTCGCGATGATCGGCGCGGCGCTGTGCGTGGCGATGGGGATCAGGTGAGGGGTGGAAGGATCAGCTCGGATTCGGGTTTGAGTAAGTCCAGGTCGTCGATATCCAATGCTCGGGAGAGTAGCGTTATGGTTTCGAGGGTCGGGCTGTATTTTAAGCGTTCCAGCGAGCTGATGTAGCTTCGATCCAATCCGGCCTGATGCGCCAACCGTTCCTGCGACAGCTGCCGCAGGCGGCGGATTTTTTTCAAGTTGCGCGCAAAGCGTTGCCCGATGTCCATGACGCCGAGCAAGCCATCTTGTTGCACATTGTTCTACGGAGTATACTCCGAATTTGAGTGTGGGGCCGATACGATAGGGGGCGACCGGCGTGGACGGGTTGGAGCGAAGACAGGCACTGGAACTGAGCGCGCTTTACCTGATGCGACTGGCGCTCATGCGGCTGGATGAGGCTGGAGCGGTTATCGCGGCTTGCCATCTGCAGCAGGCGATCGATTGCGTGAAACAATCGAGCCGTCCGATTGACTGACGGTTGTGCAGTGCTCGCTACCCACCCCCAGCCCCTCCCTTCCAGGGAGGGGAGTATAGAAGCAAGCTTTACAGGCAGGCTTCGAGGAATGCCTGGTCGAAGCCGAACTGCTTGGCCTTGTCGAGCGTGTAGGGGCGAAGGCCCATCGAGCGGTATTCGCCGCGGATCTTGCCGTCGGCGTCTTCGTCGAGATATTCGAACTTGAACAGTTCCTGCGTGACGATCACCGGGCCTTCCATGCCGATCACCTCGGTGATGTTGGTGACGCGGCGCGAGCCGTCGCGCAGGCGCTTGACCTGGATGATGAGATCGACCGAGTCGGCGATCTGGCGCGAGATCGCTTCCTTCGGGACCTTGATGTCCGACATCATCACCATGTTCTCCATACGCGCCAGGGCTTCGCGCGGGGAGTTGGAGTGGAGCGTGCACATCGAGCCGTCATGGCCGGTGTTCATGGCGGCGAGCATGTCGAAGCACTCGCTGCCACGAATTTCGCCGAGGATGATGCGATCCGGGCGCATACGCAGTGCGTTGACGACGAGATCGCGAATTGTGATCGCGCCCTGGCCCTCGAGGTTGGGCGGGCGGGTTTCGAGCGGCAGCCAGTGTGGCTGCTGGAGGCGAAGTTCGGCCGCGTCCTCGATCGTGATGACTCGTTCGCCGGGATCGATCATCTTGGAGAGCGCATTGAGCATCGTCGTCTTGCCCGAGCCGGTACCGCCGGAGATGATGACGTTGAAGCGGCTTGCGCCTGCGATCTTGAGCGCGGTGGCCATGCGATCGGACATCGAGCCGCCCTTGGCCATGATGTCGAGCGTGATCGGCTTGGCGGAGAATTTACGAATCGAGATCGCGGTGCCGCGCAGCGAGAGCGGTGGAACGATCACGTTTACGCGGCTGCCGTCCTGGAGGCGGGCATCGGCGAGCGGCGTGGTCTGGTCGACGCGGCGGCCGACCTTGTTGACGATTCGCTGCGCGATCTGGAAAAGATGCTCTTCGTCGCGGAAGCGGATGCTCGACAGTTCAAGCTTGCCCTTGCGTTCGATGTAGGTCTGGTCCGGGCCGTTGACCATGATGTCGGAGATCGCCGGATCGCAGAGCAGTTCCTCGAGCGGCCCGAGGCCGAGCAATTCGTCGACGAGCACCTTTTCGAGTGCGAACTGTTCGCGGCGATTGAGCGTGATCTTGAGATCGGCAAGCACCTCGCCGATGATCGGGCGGAATTCCTCGGCGAGCTCATCCTTGGAGAGCGTCGCGGCGGCTTCGGGATCGACTCGTTCGAGCAGGCGCGGGAGCACCTGTTCCTTGATCTTGTGGACCGAGGCTTCGAAACCTTCGAGCTTGATCGAACCGGATTCGGCGGAAGCGGCCACGCGACTGGCAAGGCGCGCCATCTGGTCGGTAGGCGGCGCAGCATCATTGCTGTCGAACGAGGGGGCTTCCCCCTGGAGCATGCCGGGATCGATCGGCGGGAATTGCGAGGGGTTGTCCGAACCAGGCGTCAGCGCGCCGCCCTGCATCGGGCGAGCAACGCCGAACGACGGCCGCTGGCCGCTTCCGCCTGTAGTACCGCCACGTCGACCAAAAGCACTCATTTCGACCACTCGCTTCCGACCTTCTTCGAGGGGATATTTTCCTCTGAACAATGGTGAATAGTCGGCAAGCTTTGACAATATGCTAATGACCGCCGCCGGAGGGGCATTGTGGCGAAAGAAAATGAGTTCGGAACGGCGGTGACATCGCCTGAAAGCCGTGCGAGCGACGATTCAGGTGCTGTTGGCGGACGATCCTCGCTGCTACTCGCGCTTGCCGGGTTCGGGTTGCTGTCGCTTGGCGACGGCCTGACCAAGTCGACTGCCGGCCTGTGGCCGGGGCCTGCTGTTGCTGCATTGCGGTATAGCATCGGTGCGGCAGGGCTGATCGCGATATTGCTCTGGACGGGAGGACGCGCCGCCTTGTCGATGCCCCGACCGTGGCTTCAGGTCGGTCGCGGTGCGGCGGTGGCGACGTCGACCTTCTGCTTTTTCGTGGCGGTTCAAGTGATGCCGCTCGCGACCGCAACGGCGGTGGGCTTCACGACCCCGATGCTGACGGCGATATTCTCTGCGGTGCTGCTCGGCGAAAAGGCGCCGTGGCGGGTGTGGGGCGTCTCCGTGATGGCGTTTGCTGGCGTACTGCTCGTTTTGCAGCCGAACTTTGCCGGACTGGGGCTGAAGGCGCTGCTCCCGCTTGGTTCGGCGGCGAGCATGGCCTTGCTGATGATACTCAACCGGGCTGGGGCGGCGACTGGATCGCCGCTGCTGATGCAGGCGCTGATCGCGGCGATCGCGGCGCCGATGCTGATTGGTGCGGCGCTGCTTGCGCATCTGTCCGGCGCACCCGAGTTCGTGATCGGCATTCCGCCGCTGCGTGTCGTGGCGGCGGCGACGATCGTCGCGGTCACGGCTTCGGCGGCGCACTGGCTGATCTACCTCGCGACAATACGCGCGGCCGCTGCGCTGGTCGCGCCGACGATCTACGTGCAGATGCTGTTTGCGGTCGTCGTCGGATGGATGTTCTTCGGAGACCTGCCCGACAGCCTGACGCTGTTCGGGAGTGCGCTAATCATCGGCGCTGGGCTATGGTTGTTCCGTGGCGAGGTCAGGCGGTGAGGCCGCCGAACATCATCAGCATCGAAAGCGCATAGACGCAGACGACGGAGAGCACGAGCATCGCGTTGGACATCGAGCGCGGACGGAAAGCTTCCGCCTGGTAGCCCGCCTCGTGGAGGACTCGCTGCAGATCATGCGCGGGTGATGCCACCGGATCATGATCGTCGGCAGCAACGCGCACTGTGCCGGCGGCGACGGGCGTTTCCTTGAGAACACGCTGCGTGGAATTGATCTTTCTAAGCGATGCCATGGCAACCTCCAAAAGCCGAGTCTAGTCCAGGACAGTTAACGAAATCTAAAGATCGGCCGGCCCGCGACGCCGATTTGGGATTGCGGCAGATTTGGCAGCCGCTAGATTGCGACCGTGGGCGCAACATTTTTTCCAATATGCGATAATCGGCGGGCTGCAGTCGGATGACGATTGCATGGACGCGTCCGCTCGACGCCGGTTCGACGATCGAGACGCTGCTGGTCGGTGAAAGCGAAGCGATCAATGAAGTTCGCCGCCTGGTTCGCCAGGTTGGGCCGGCTTCGGCCTCGGTGCTGATCATGGGCCCTTCGGGCAGCGGCAAGGAGATGGTCGCCCGCGCGATCCACATCTCGAGCATACGCAAATCGAAGCCATTCGTGGCGGTGAACTGTGGCGCGATCCCGCGCGACCTGCTCGAATCCGAGCTGTTCGGGCATGAGAAGGGCAGCTTTACGGGCGCGACCGCGCTTCGCAAGGGCCGCTTCGAGGACGCCAATGGCGGCACGCTGTTCCTCGATGAAATCGGCGACATGCCAGCCGACATGCAGGTCAAGCTGCTGCGCGTGCTCGAGGAGCGGGCGATCACGCGAGTTGGCGGCCATGCGGTGATTCCGGTCGATACGCGGATCGTATCGGCGACGCATCGCGACATTGCCTTGTCGATCGAGGACCAGCGTTTCCGGGAAGACCTGTTCTACCGGCTGGCGGTGTTTCCGATCACGTTGCCGTCGCTCTATGATCGGCCGGAGGATATTCCGCTGCTCGTCGAGCATTTCCTCGATCGCATTGCCGAACCCGATGGCCGGGTGAAGTTCAGCGCTGGGGCGTTGCTCCACATGTCCGGGCATCCATGGCCGGGCAATGTTCGCGAACTTCGCAACGTGGTCGAGCGGGCGGCGATCCTTTATCCCAACAAGACCATCCATCCCGAGCAGGTCGACCTGCTGATCACGCGCAAGGCGGGGTTGCGGCCGGCTGAGCGCAAGGTGCTCTGGGCGATGACCGAGCGTGCGGCCGAGACAGCCGCGCCCGAGCAGGGCGTGGTGCTGCCTGCGGTCATAGCCGATCCGTTCGCGGCAGGGCCGGTCGATCTCAAGGCGCGGATCGTGGCGATGGAGCGTGAACTGATCGAACTGGCGCTCGGACGGGCCGGGGGGGTGGTTGCCGAGGCCGCTCGCCTGCTCTCGCTACAGCGCACGACGTTGATCGAGAAAATGAACAAATACGGGATTAGTCGGGACGTCGGCGCAGAAACTGCCTGAGGTGTTTTCCGTCATCCCGGCGAAAGCCGCGATCTCGTTTCCTTCTCATCGGGGGGAAGTGAGGGAAGCGAGACGCCCGGTTTGCGCCGGGATGACGGAGCCCTGAAAGGGCATTCTTGAAAGCGATCCCCGGTAAGCGGGTTAAAGAGTTGTCAGGCGATATTGGCCCATGCATCGGCAATGCCGCCGAGCATATTGCGGGCGGTATCGATCATCTGGGCATTCTTCTCGCGGGTTCCGGTCGAGATCAGGCGACGGCTCTGGCGATAGACGGCGGAAAGATTGACGGCGAGCTCGCCACCCTTCTCATGATCGAGGCTGGCGTCGAGCGCCTGCAGGATCGAAAGCGCGCGCGCCTGGCGATCCGCAACGCGGGCGATGTCGGCGCGTTCCATGGCGAGCTTGGTCGCGTCGATCGCGCGGACCAGTTCCTCGAACAGGATCGCGATGAGCTTGTGCGGGGAGGCGCCATCGACGCGGCCCGTCAGATCCATGTTGCGGTAGCGGGCGCCTGCACCGCCAAGATGTCCGGTTGACCTGAACATTTCGTGATTCCTGTTGGCTATGTGGTTCATGTGGGACTGCTGGGCTCAGGGGATTAGTTGGTGGACTTGGTCCAGAGATCGATCTGCTGCTGCATGTAGCTTTGCGTCGCCTTGAAGGCCGTGACCTGCCGGTTCATCGCGGTGAACTGGGCGGTGAGCTGGCTGCGATACGCAGTTTCATGCGCTTCCATCTTGACTCGATCGCTGGAAAGATTGGTGGCGACGGTCTTGAGCCGCGAAGTGCTGCTCGAGAACGGGCCGTTGGTTGAAGTCAGCAGGCTGCTGATCGCCTTGAGCGCGCCGCCAAGGCCGAGATCGACAGTCACGGTCGCGCTGGCGACTGCGCCCTGGGGCTCGATCACGAGACCAGTGGCTGCCGAGGTGACCGAAGCGACCAGGCGGTTGGCGGCGCTGATCGCATCCTTGCCGGCGATGGTGCCGGTGGCCGGGGTGGTGACATCGCCGGGGACGAGATTGGTGACGGTGTAGGTGCCGGGCTTGGCGCGGCCATAGGCGCTGGTGATCTTGACGAGTGGGTTGCTGCTCGACTGGCCGGGGTTGAAGAGTGCTTCGACCGAAGCCGGATCGTTGGTCATCGCGGTATCGAGGCGGGCACTGTCAACGGTGAGCGTGCCATCGCGCTGCGTCGAAACGCCGATTTCGGCGAGCGTCGAATAGCTGCCGCCCGAGGCGAGCACGGTGCTGGTGAGGTGCGAAAGCTGGTTGCGAAGCATGCGGACACCGGGATCGCCCTTGAGGGGGCCGGCCGGGGTGCTGCCGCTGGCGCTGGCGGTCAATTCGTTGAGAGTCGCCTGGAGGGCATTGTAGGTATCGACAACGTCGCTGACCGCCTGCTTGATCGCGGCAGTGGGGGTCGACGCGCCGATCGTGACTGGCTGGCCGATCTTCGCAGTTTGGAGGTTGAGCTTTACGCCATCGATGAGATCGGAAACCGTGTTGCTGGAACGCGAGACATCGACGCCGTCGAGGCGGAGCAGTGCGTCCTGCGCCTGTTGGGCGCGGGTCATGCCGCCGGTGATCGCTGGATCATAAGCGAAGCGGCCGAGACTCGCTTCCGCGGCTGGATCGGCCGCGAGCGTGAATGCCTGCTGCGCGCCGGAGCCGCCTTTCAGGACGAGGCGGGCGCCGTTGGTGTCCTCGACGATGCTGGCGGCAACACCGCTGCCGGCATTGTTGATCTCGCGAGCGAGGCCGATCAGGTTGTTGTTGCTGTCGTCGATCGTGACATTGAAGCTGCCGTTCTTGGTGGTGATCGTCAGCTTGCCCTTGCCGATCGGCGCGTTGACGTCGGTCAGGTTGGTCGAAACCAGCGACTGGGCCTGTGCGAGCTGGCGAACTTCGACCTGGGCGGAAAGCGTGCTGATTCGAGCGCCCGGCAGTGCGGTAGCGGAAAGCACGCTGGTGTCGGAGACGGTGGGCTGGGTGAACAGCGTTCCGCCGCTGATCAGCTGGCCGAGGGCGGTCGAGAAGTCGCTGATTGCCGAGGAGGCCTTGGAAAGCCCGGAGATTTCGGCGGTGTTGAGATCTTCCTTCGCCTTCAGCGCCGTATCCTTCGGCGTGCGCGAGGCGGCGGAGAGCTGGTCGATCAGGCTCGCGGTATCGATTCCGGAACCGATGCCCAGCGTACCCGCGATATTGTTGCTGACTGACGAAACCATGACATCGATCCCCCGACCATTCAATCAGGGTAACGGCGCGGGCCGGGGAATGTTTAGACTCCGTTTCAGATTAAATTGAATCGTCATCCCGGCGGACGCCGGGATCCACGATACGGAGTTTTTTCGATCGCTAGACCTGTGGGTCCCATGGATCCCGACTTTCGTCGGGATGACGGGGAGAAGGCGTCGGGATGACGAAACGTCCGCCGCGGTGAGGAAGGGGCGGGATGACGGGTGGATGCCCGGTTTGGTTTCGTCGTTGAAATAAGGTGACGGTCGAGGATTTCCTGATATTGGTTTAGCCGGCATCCTTCATTCAGGGTTTGCCGTGGGCAAGTATAGCTTAGGAACCGGTAGATTTATGAGTGCCGTGGTAGAATCGCGTACGTCTTTTCAAGACGAGGGCAAGCTGGATACTCTCCTTGCGCTTACCGTGCAGCTCGTCTCCTCGCATGCGGGGCGGACATCGGTCGATTCCGATGCGCTTCCGGCGTTGATCGAGAAGGTCTTCCATTCGCTGAGCGCTTTGAAAATGCCGATTGGTACAACGGTCGCGCGGCTAGCTTCGGTGCCTGCCGGGAATGATGATGAAATTCCAGCGGTTCCAATTGCTCAATCGATCACCCCGGATTTTCTTGTCTGCCTCGAGGACGGGCGCAAGGTGAAGCTGCTTCATCGCTATTTGCGAACCCGCTTCCGGATGTCGCCGAACGAATATCGGCGCAAGTGGAAGCTGCCCGCCGACTATCCGATGGTCGCCCCGGCTTATTCCGAAAGCCGACGCGAGCACGCGAAGAAGGTGGGCTTCCAGAAAATCGAGCAGGTTGCCGAGGTCGTTGCGGTTGCCAAGCCGGCGAAGACGCGGCGGGCCAAGGCGGAGGCGGTCGCCGAGATTCCTGCTGCAAAGCGCGTTCGTCGCAAGTTGGGCATCGCGACAGGCTGACGCCGGGATTTTTGGCCAGCGTCGTTTCAGGATAATTGAAGAGTCATCCTGAAGTGGGACGGCGGCGCACCGGTACGATCAGCTTTTCACCCGATGCTGTCAGGGCGAATTCGATATCGACGCCATAGGCCTGGGCGAGGATGTCCGGGGTAAGGACGTCGGCGTTGGTGCCGGCAGCGATCAGGGCGCCGTCCTTCAACACCAGCACGTCATCGGCGAAACGCGCTGCCAGCGTCAAGTCATGCAGGACGACGACAACGCCGGCACCGTCAGCGCCGCAGCGCCGCAGCCGATCGAGCGTATCGAGTTGATGGGCGGGATCTAGGCTGGCGAGCGGCTCGTCAGCGAGCAGCCATCGTGGTTCGCCGGCAAGCATGCGCGCGAGCAGCACGCGGCCTTGCTCCCCGCCCGACAGGCGTTGGACCGCGCGTTGGGCGAGATGGGCGCAGTCGGTTGCTTCCATCGCCCTCAGCACTGCAGCGCGATCGTCAGCGCTTTCGCTCCAGCGCCCGCGATGCGGAAGGCGGCCCAGCCCGACAAGTGCCTCGACGCTGATGTTCCAGTGGATGTCGGTGCGTTGGGGGAGGAGGCCGACGAGGCGCGCGCGTTCGCGGCGGTCGATGTCGGCAATATTTCGATCGCCAAGCATGACCTTGCCGGTATCGGACGCGGTCAGCCCCGCGAGGCAGGCGAGCAGGCTGCTCTTGCCGGCTCCATTGGCGCCGAGGATCACGGTCACCCGTCCGGGCGCGAAGATGCCGCTTATGTCGCGCAGGATGGCGCGGCCGCGATAAGAGAGATTGAGATCGTCGAAGCGTAATATCATCATGCGAGCTCCCGCCGCAGCCGGACGAGCAGCGCGAGAAAGAAGGGCGCGCCGAGCAGCGACATCGCGATGCCGAGCCGAAGCTCCGCGGCGCTCGGCACGATCCGAACCACGCTATCGGCGACGAGTACCAGCAATCCGCCAGCGAGCGCCGAAGGCAAAAGCAGCGCGGACGGCCGATGGCCGACGAGCGGGCGAACGAGATGTGGCACGATCAGCCCGACGAAGCCGACAACGCCGGCAGCGGCCACCGATGCGCCGACGCAGGCGCCGATGCCGAGCACGACCAGCCATTGCAGCCGCCGCGTATCGACGCCGAGCGAACGCGCCGCGGATTCGCCCAGCGTCAGCGCGTCGAGCGAGCGGCCGGTGAACGACAGCGCAAGCGCGCCGGCAGCCATGACGGGGAGCGCGAGGCGGACATCGTCCCAGCTTCGATCGGTCAATGCGCCCATCAGCCACGTCATGATCTCCGAAGCCGCGAAGGGCGTGGGCGCGAGGCTGATCATCAATGCGGTGAGGGAGGCGGTGAGATTGGCGAGGATCATGCCAGCCAGCGTGAACAGGATCAGGCTCGCCGAACGTCCCGCCAGCAGCGCGAGGAGCAGGATGCCGCCCGCCGCTCCCGCCAGCGCGAACATCGGCAACAGCCATGCCGAGGTGGAATAGCCGAAGAACATCGACATCACCGCTCCGAGCGCAGCGCTGGACGACACGCCGAACAGGCCGGGATCAGCAAGCGGATTGCGCAGATAGCCCTGCATTACCGCGCCAGACAGCCCGAGCGCGCCGCCTATCGCGAGGCCGAGGACCGCGCGCGGCAGGCGGAGATCGACGATGATGATTGCAGCGAGGTCGCCCGACAACCAGTCCGCCGGGGGAACCCAGACCCGACCCGCGAGTAGCGACAGCGCGAAAGCCGCGAGGCAGGCGAAGGCGAGGAAGAGGTTGAGCCTCATCGCCCGATTTCCCTGCGAACTTTGGCGAGCCGTTCGGTGGCCGCGATGATGCTCGGCCCGCCGCAGCGAAAAAGCCGTGAGGAAACATGTTCGATCGCGATCCTGTGCTTCAACGCGCGCAATGCAGGATGATCGAGCAGGCGGTCGCCGCCGCCTGCATCGGCATCCGGTCCGCCGAGCAGAAGCAATTCGGGTGGGTTTGCGATGAGGGACTCGAGCGACAGCATGCCCCATTTGCCGAATCCATAGTCCGGGCTGCGATTGGTGAAGCCGATATTGCGGATAAGCGCGTCGGCGAGGGTTCCCGTGCCGAGGACGAGGCCGGAGCCTTGCCAGAGCAATATCGGGATAGCGGTTCCCCGCGTTACGCGCGTGGCAGCGACTGCGGCGTCGATGCGCCGATTGAGGGCCGTACCTCGCTCCGGATGGCCAACCGCCGCCGCAATGACTGCGACCTGCGCGCGGTTTTGTGCGAAGCTTTCGGGGACTGGCAGCTGGACGAGCGGAATGCCCATCCGTCGCAATGCCTGCACCGTCGCGGGGGCCATCAGCGTGTCGGCGATCACCATGCTGGGACGAAGCGCGACCAGTTCTTCCGCGGTTCCGGACGTGCTGCGGAAGCGTTGCGCCTGGGCCCGGGAGATCGAACTCGACCGGGGATCCTGCGAATAATGGCTGATAGCCACGATCTGGCGAGGGTCCGCCACCTCCATCAGGATCGAATCGGCGCAGGGATTGGTCGATGCGATACGCTGCGCAGCCGCCACCGGAGTGGCGAGTGCGAGTGCGATGAAGGCGGCGGATATTCGCATGCTAGATTTTCAGTCGAACCCCCTCATAGGCTGCGCGGCCGGGCGTGCCGTAGCGCAGGACGGTTTCATACCCCTCGTCGAAGAGGTTTTCGACCCGTCCGTAAATGTCCAGATTATCCGTCACTGGATAGCTGGCCCGAACATCGACCACCACATAGCTTTCGAGCTTCACGTCCTGTGCCGGGAATGCGTCGAAATCGATGTCGCGGCGGCTGCCGACCATGCGAACCGTGGCGCCGGTTTCGAGGGCGAACGGCCAGCGATAGTCGATCGACGTCGAGATCGTATCCTTTGGTCGGCGGACGAGTTGCTTGCCAAAATCCACGCTGCCGACCGAACGATCTTCCGAGCGGACATAGCTGTAGATCGCCTCGATGGTGAGGCCATCCGTTGGCTGCATGCGAAGCGTCGCCTCTACGCCCTCGGCGGTGGCGCGGGCGACATTTTTGTAATAGCCGAACCGTCCGTCGCTGCAGAGCGGATTGCCAGGGCAGGAAGCGAAGTCGATCAGGTTGTTCGTATCGCGCCGGAAGTAAGTGAGGCTTGCCTCGACCGCGCCATCGAGCAGCCGCTGGGTGATGCCGACATCCCAGCCGTGCGCGGTCTCGGGTGAGAGCCCCGGATTGCCGTACTCGCTCGCGAGCTGATAGAGCGACGGCGCCTTGAAACCCTCGCTATAGCTGGCGCGCAACGTCGTATTGCCCTCGTTGGGCGACCAGGCGGCGCTGGCACCAAGCGTGGTATGGCCTCCGAAGTCGCTGTGATGATCGTAGCGCGCGCCGCCGGTGAGCGTGAGGCCGTGAAGCGGGGTCGCGACGAACTGGGCGTAGACGCTGTCGGTATGCGCCGAACCGCGATGTCCTGTCGGATCGAAGACTTCGGTCTTTGCAAAGCGCTGCGTTTCGCGCTCGGCTCCGAAGGTCGCCTGCAGTGCCTGGCGGAAATCATAGATGCCCTGATATTCGATGCGCTCGTTGCGCCCGCGATAATCGGCCTGCTCGACCGGGCTGGCAGTCGGATCGAAGCGCTTCCGATCGACGTCGGTATAGGCGAAGGCCAGGCGATTGCGGAAACGGCCGTCGAAAAACGCAGCGTTCAATCCGGCATAGCCGACGAACTGCTCGTTCTTCGAATATTGAGGCGTGTCCGCGAAAACGAAGAATGGGGCCGGGAAGCCGTCTTCGTTGGTGCGCCCGCTTGAATACCAGCCGCGCAGGTCGATCGATATCGCATCGGTGATCTCGATGCCGACTTTCGCATTGGCGCCATAGTTGCGGTAGCCGTCGCGCTCGGTTCCGCCGCGGGCTTCGCTGAACGCAGAGATGCCGTCGGTGCTCAGATAGCCGGCGCCGATGCTCGCGGAGAGCGGACCCGCCTTGCCCGAGATATTGCCGACGAGGTCGACGCTGTTGCGCGAGCCATATTCCGCGTGCGCATTGACCGCGAGCTGTTCGGTTGGCGCCCGGGTGATGAGATTGACGACGCCGCCGATCGACTGGCTGCCCCACAATACGGATTGTGATCCGCGCAGCAGCTCGACACGTTCGATATTGCCGGTCAGCAGGTCGCCGAAGAAGAAGCCGCCGGCGGTCGATGAGGGATCGTTGAGCTTGACGCCGTCGATCAATACGATCGACTGATCGGCGCTGGCACCACGAATGAACACCGAGGTCAACGCTCCGGGGCCGCCATTGCGCGCGAACGCGACGCCGGGGAGATCCTGCAACAGTTCGGCGACCGAAAGCGATTGCCGGGTGATGATCGCCTCGGAATCGAGCACGCTGATCGATTGGCCGACGTGCGAGAGCGGCTGTTCGCTGCGATTGGCGGTGACCACGATAGTCTCGTCGGCCGCGAAGGCGGCGCTGGGCAACAGGAGCAAGGATAATAATATACGCATGGAATTCCCTTTCGAGTTCGCATCAAAAGGGCCGCACGACGCGGATATGCTGGATGCTTGTCCCCAGCGTACGACCCGACTTCGTCGTCACGCGAGGAAATCCTCGATCGCCCGGCACACCCCGTCCGCACGATAGAACGACCGCGTCAGGCAGGTCTCCTGGCTCTCGGGTCAATGTCCTTTCGTCTCGCCTTCCCGGGCCGGATGACCCAGTGGCATATGAGACGCGGACTCGCCGATCACAGTTGCGGGGGCAGCCCCGGGACATGGATTTGCATCCACTTCCGGGTTCCCTTTCAATCCCATCGCTGGGAACCTGTCGCGGCGGCCCCCTTAGGACAGGTGTTCGGCTACGGCAAGACGCGATCTACCCAGCGTGTTGCGATTGCGCAGGCTCGGTCGGCGCCGAAGGTGGTGGGATCGAGCGTCAGTTCGAGCCAAAGGCCATCAATCAGCGCGGTGAGCTCGATCGCGAGTTCCCCATGCTCGGCGGCAGGCACGCCGCAAGCGCCGAGCAGGGTGGCGAGCCCGGCGCGGTAGGCCGCATAGCTTTCGCCATGGAGAGCGGCCATCGCAGGATCGGCCTTCACCATGCTCCAATAGGCGATCCAGGTCGCGAGCATATGGCTGTCGCTGATCGGCGGCCGAAAGCTCGCGGTCGCGTAGGCGATGAGCTGTGCTCGAGGATCGGGGCCCGCTGCCGCCACAGCGGATTCCAGCGCGCCGTCAAGCCGATCGAGCGTGTCGCGATAGGTTTCGCTGATCAAGGCATCCACGCCGTCGAAATAATGGCGTAAAAGGCCGGGAGAGACCCCGGCGCGCGCGCAGATCGCGCGGACCGAGGTGCCCGCCACGCCGAGTTCGGCGAGACATTGCGCGGTGGCCTCGATCAGGCTCGTTCTGCGAAAGTCACGACTTTCACGTGAGAAGGTTACGCGATTCATAAGGCGGATACCCTTAAACAAGCTTGTCCCGGAGCGCCAGTTATTATACGACTGTAAAACAAAGGGAGTATCAACATGTCATCGCCTGGGTCCGTCGATCCTGCTGATTCGCTAGATGGCTGGAGCCTGCCGGCGTGGTGCTACGACGATTCGGAATTCTTCCGGGTCGAATGCGATCGGATCTTTCGCCCGAGTTGGCAGGTAGTTTGCCATGTCAGCGACATCAAGAATAGCGGCGATTACCATACGCTAGAATATGTTGGCGAAAGCATAGTCGCGGTGCGTGGGCGCGACGGCGTGGTGCGCGCCTTCACCAACGTATGCCGCCATCGCGGCGCGCGGTTGATCGACGGACCTTCGGGCTGCGTTGCCAAGCTGGTCTGTCCTTATCACGCCTGGACCTATGATCTCGACGGACAGCTCAGCGGCGTGCCGTCGCGCGGCAGCTATGTCGATCTCGACATGGCCAGGCATGGGCTGGCGCCGGTCGATCTCGAAATCTTCGAGGGGTTCGTGTTCGTGCGGCTCGACGATGACGGCGGCCCATCCGTCGCGGAGATGATGGCGCCCTATGCCGACGAGATCGCCTACTACCGCTTCGGGGACCTGCGTACGTTCGGACGCGTGACGATGCGGTCGCGCCGGGTGAACTGGAAGAATGTCGGCGATAATTATTCGGACGGGCTGCACATTGCCGTTGCCCATCCCGGGCTTAAGCGACTGATGGGGGATGGCTACGGCATCGCCGCACAAGCGCATGTGGACAAGATGTGGGGGCCGATCGGTGTAAATCCCTCGGCAAACTGGTCTGAACGCGCTTACCAGAAATTCCTGCCCGATGTGCCGTATCTGCCGGAGGAGCGGCAGCGTTTGTGGACCTATTTCAAGCTCTGGCCGAACGTTGCGTTCGACATCTATCCAGATCAGATCGATTTCATGCAATGGCTGCCGATCTCCCCGACCGAAACGCTGATCCGCGAGATCGCCTATGCAATCCCCGATGCCCGCCGCGAGATGAAGGCCACACGCTACCTCAACTGGCGGATCAACCGGCAGGTCAATGCCGAGGATACCGCGTTGATCAATCGCGTCCAGGAAGGGATGGCATCACGCTCGTTTAGCATCGGGCCGCTTGGCGAGGGCGAGGTCTGCCTTCGGCATTTCTGCCGAAAGCTGCGCGCGATCATTCCCGAGGCTCGGCAGGAGCGGCGTCCCGAGGCGGGGTGGAGCCTGACCCGGCCTCACTCCCAGGGAGTCACTTCATGAAATATGACGCGCTCATCATCGGTGCCGGACATAATGGCCTGGTCTGCGCCTTCTATCTCGCGCGAGCGGGGCTCAAGGTGCGGATAGTCGAGCGGCGCGATGTCGTCGGCGGGGCGGCGGTGACCGAGGAATTCCATCCCGGGTTTCGAAATTCGGTGGCGAGCTACACGGTCAGCCTGCTCCAGCCGAAGATCATCGCTGACATGCGGCTGGCCGAGCATGGCTATCGCGTGATCGAGCGACCAATCTCGAATTTCCTGCCCCAGGAAGACGGTGGCTATTTGAAGCTGGGCGGCGGGCTGGAGCGAACCCAGGCCGAGTTTCGTCGCTTCTCGGCGCGTGACGCGGCGACGTTGCCGGCTTATTACGCGGCTCTCGAAAATGTCGCGGAAGTGTTGCGGGACCTCGCGCTGAAGGCGCCGCCCAACGCCGGCGGCGGCTTGCGAGCCTTGTTCGACGGAGCGGTGCAAGGGCGACGGCTGGCGAGGCTTTCGCTCGAACAGCAGCGCGACGTGCTCGATCTTTTCACCAAGAGCGCGCGCAGCTTTCTCGACGGCTGGTTCGAGAATGAGGCGATCAAGGCGGCGTTTGGTTTCGACGCAGTCGTTGGCAATTTCGCCAGCCCCGACACGCCGGGATCGGCTTATGTGCTGCTCCACCATGTCTTCGGCGAAGTGAACGGCAAGAAAGGGGCCTGGGGCCATAGCGTTGGCGGCATGGGCAGAATTACCGAGATCATGGCCGAGGTGTGTCGCGCGTCCGGGGTCGAGATCAGCCTGGAAAGCCCGGTGGCGCAGGTGCTCGTCGAGCATGAGGATGTAGCGGGGGTGCTGCTCGAAAATGGCGAGCGGATCGCGGCGAAAACGGTCATCGCGAATGTCGGCCCGAAGCTGCTTTACGAGCGCTTGATGGATCCGCTGGACCTGCCAGCCGATTTTCGCAGGCGCATCCGTGCGTTCAAGACCGGATCGGGCACCTTCCGGATGAATGTCGCGCTCAGCGCATTGCCGCGCTTCAGGTGCCTGCCGGAGCCCGGCGAGCATCACCAGTCCGGCATTATCATCGCGCCGACGCTCGACTATATGGATCGGGCGTTCATCGATGCGAAGCTGCATGGCTGGTCGAAGGCACCGATCGTCGAGATTCTGATCCCATCGACGGTGGACGACAGCCTTGCGCCGCCCGGTTGTCACGTCGCGAGCCTGTTCTGCCAGCAATTCGCGCCGGAATTGCCAGATGGTCGAAGCTGGGACGACGCTGAGGATGCCGCCGCCGACACGATCATCGACACCGTCGAGGCCTATGCCCCAGGCTTTCGCGCCTCGATCCTCGGGCGGATGATCCTTTCGCCGCTTGGGCTGGAGCGCAAGTTCGGGATGATCGGCGGCGATATCATGCATGGCAATATGTCGCTCGACCAGCTGTGGGCGGCGCGGCCGGTGCTTGGCCATGGTGGTTATCGCGGTCCGGTGAAGGGGCTCTACATGTGTGGTGCAGGCACGCATCCCGGCGGCGGGGTGACCGGTGCGCCGGGGCATAATGCCGCGCAGGCTATTCTTTCCGATCGGAGCTGGCTGGGGCGGATGCTGGCTTAGGGCCATGCATGGTTCAGATAGGGCGCCTGACTGCCGTGCGCGTCCACCAGTAGAGCGGGAAGCCGGCGAGCATCAGCGCGAGGCTGAGGCCGCTGGTATCGAGTCCGGCCCCCCATAATGTCCACAGCGCATAAAGAAGCCCGATCGACGCGAACGGAATCGTGACTCGAAGCTTGAGCGCGGCGGCGGCGCAGGCGAGGTAGAGCCAGAGGGTCGCGGCGGTCGAGAGCAACGCCATGAATGTGAAGATATCGGCTATCGCCCTGAGGCTGTTGGCGGCAAGCAGGAGACTTGCCATCAGGCTCGACAGGAGGATGGCGCGGACCGGAGTGCCACGCTCGTCCGTGACGCCCATCCAGGCCGGGAGCCGGCCAGCGCGGGCCATGGCGAGGGGGATCTCGCCCTGCAGGAGGATCCAGCCGTTGAGCGCGCCGATCGCGCTGATCGCGGCGAACAACCCGATCAGGTGCGCGGCGCCGCCCGTCCCGTAGCGCGCGACGAAATCGGCGAAGGGCGCATCCGAATGCGCGGCGAGCTCGGGCGGGAGCATGAGCGCTATGCCCGAACAGACCAGCAGGTAGATCAGTCCGGTGGCGAGCGTGCCGATCATCGTGGCGCGCGGGATATCGCGCGCGGGTTCGGCGACCTTGTCGGCGGCGGCGCTGGCGGATTCGAAGCCGAGCAGCGCCCAGAGCGTGAGCGCGGCGGAGGCGGTTATGCCGGTGGCGCTCAACCCGGACGAGGGGAAGGGCGCGAGGGCGGCGGTACCATGGTGGCCGAGCACCACCAGAATGAGAACCAGCACGACGACAAGCGGGACGAGCTTGAGAAGCAGCGTCGTGACC
Source organism: Sphingomonadaceae bacterium (assembly GCA_947476425.1). Taxonomy (GTDB): domain Bacteria; phylum Pseudomonadota; class Alphaproteobacteria; order Sphingomonadales; family Sphingomonadaceae; genus CANJQJ01. The sequence goes on from CANJQJ010000020.1 coordinate 37,178, forward strand.
TGGAAGCCGCCGGCCGCGCGGGCGCCCCGCAGGTTGATGAGGGTCAGGCCCCACAGCAGTAGGAAGGCGGACAGGGCCGCAAGGCCCTGCGTCTTGCCGATGAGGGGCACGAACAGGCTGAGATAGCTCACGGCGGCGATCGCGATCGTGACGTTGGCCGTCCAGATCGAGACCCAGTAGCTCCAGCCGATCGCGAAGCCGACTATCGGACCGAAGGCTGTATCGACCATTGCGATCGGGCCACTGGCATTTGGCAGCGCGCGGGTCAGCTGCGCGATGACATGCGCGAGCGCGAGCGCGCCGGCGATGGTGAGGATCCAGCCGGCGACGGCATTCCAGCCATAGGGCGCGAGCGCGGCGGGAAGCAGGAAGACACCCGAACCGATCATGTTGCCCATGACCAGCGCGATCGCTGCGACGAGGCCCAGCGGGCGCCGCCCCGGCTGGGAGATTGTCATGCCGGGTAAGCCCCCGTCATCCCGACGCCCGCCGGGATGACGGTTCAACTAGATTGAAACGGGCTCTAGAAATGCTGGCCGACCTTGACCCCGAACATCTGTGGTTTGATCGGATAGATGCGCGCCGTAAGGCCGCAGTAGATCGGTGCGCAGTAGGAGCCCTTGCTGAGCTGGCCGCGCTCGTCGAAGGCATTCTGGATGAAGAACTCGAAGCTCCAGTTGCTCACCTTGCCGCCCACCGAGAAATCCGCGGTCGTGAAGCTCGGGGTGGGGCCAAGCAGGTTTCCTTCGAGTACGCCAAGATAGGTGCGCGTGCTGCTCTGGTGAAGTACCGAGGCCTGGATGAAGCTGTTGACGTTGCCGATCGGGAATTCATATCGCGCGGTGGCCGTCCCCTTGAATTTGGGCTGGATCGGCAGGCGGGTGCCCTTGGGGGACGAGATATTTCCCTCGGCGACCGAGCAGGACGGGAAGGGATTGCCCGAGCTGACGTCGATGTTGCAGAAGTCGGACGAGAGCTTGGCGTCGTTGAACGAACCCGAACCCGTCAGGGTCAGCCCGCCGATCGCCCATTGGATATCACCCTCGATGCCGTAAATCCTCGCATTGCCGGCATTGTAGACGTTGGTGACGCCCACCGCGCCCGGCGGCGAGAGGGCATATTGCAGGTCTTTCCATTGCTCGTAATAAACCGCGCCGTTGATGCGCAGGTGGCGATCGAACCAGCTCGTTTTCCAGCCGAACTCGAAATTGGTGATCGTATCGGGGTTATAGGGATTGATCGTCGGCTTGCGATTATTGCCACCGGGGCGGAAGCCAGTCGAGTAGGTGAAATACAGCATCCGATCGCGATCGGCCTGCCATGTGAGCGTTGCCTTGTGGGTTTCGCCCGATCCATCAGCCTTTTTGTCGATCGTCTGGCACGGGCCGGTGAGCGGCACGGTGCATCCAGCACCGAGCGCATCGCCCTGGAAACCCGAAAAGCCGGTAAGCGTGTTCTTGTAGATGAAACCGCGCAAACCGCCGGTCAGCGTCAGTGTCGGGGTCAGGTCAAAGGAGGCCTGGCCGAACGCGGCGTAGTCGCGCGCGACGACATGGGTATCGGTCAAGAAGATGTCGTCTTGGAAGACCGCGAGGCTGTTGGGCACCGCGCCCAGCCCGGGGATATCGTAATCGGCGATATTGTGGTTCGTTTGCCGTTGCATGAAGAGGCCCGCCGTGAAGCGGAAGCGATCGCTCGACGGCGAGCTGATGCGAAGCTCGTGGGTCTGCTTCGTGATGTCCTGATGGTTGTGATAAAGCTGGGTCGGATCCAGGAAGCCGCCATTGCCGTCGGGGAAGTTCGTATATCCCGGGACGTTGTCGTAATAGACGGTGTAATAGGAATAATCGGCCTGGATATCGAGCGAGCGCGCAAGATAGCCGCCGGAATAGACGACATCGAAATCCGCCAGCTTGCCCTCGATGGTCAGCGCTGCCTGATACCATTTGTCGGTGGTCCGGTCGGGGAAGAAGTCGTGGACCTGAAGGTCGCCGGCGCGTGGATCATAGAGGAACGAGCCGCGGGTCTCCTGGTGCTGGGCGATTATTGTCGGTGTCACCGTCCAGTTGTCGTCAAGGTCGATGCCAAGCGCGATCCGCCCGCCATAGGTATCGGCGGTGTTAAAATCCTTCTTGACCTGGCTTGCATTGTCGACGGTCAGGTTGGTGGTGGGATCGGAGTCCGACAGCGAATATGTCCGCGAGCCGAAAGTGTTGTCGATAAAGCCGGCGTCGCGCTGGTAGAAGCCGACCACACGAAGCGCCATCCTGTCGGTAAGCGGGATGTTGGTGAAACCCTCGGCAGTTCCACCGAAGCCGCCCTTGCCGAATTTGTTGCCCTGGAGATCATAGCCAGCTGAGAAATGCGAGGTATCGGGCTTGTTGGTAATGATGCGGAGCGTGCCTGAAAGCGAACTTGCGCCGTAAAGCGTGCCCTGCGGGCCGGACAGCGCCTCGACGCGCGCGATATCGTAGATATGGACATCAAGCAGCGCGCCGATCGTGGTGACCGGAATTTCGTCGAGATACACGCCCGAGGTCGGCAAGGCGCCACCAGCGAGTCCATCGCCACCGCTGGCGATGCCGCGGAAGAAGAGTTGCGATTGCCCAGGCCCGAGCGACTGGTAGCTCACGCTTGGCAGAAGCTTCACATAGTCGTCGAAACCGGTGGTCTGGTGCTGTTCGAGGGTTACCGAACCGAGCGCCTGGAGGCTGATCGGAACGCGCTGGATGCTTTCGCTGCGTTTTTGGGCGGTTACTATGATTTCGCCATCGCCGGAAGCATCGGCTGCAGTTTCGGCGAGCGCAGATCCGGCTGCGCAAAGCATGGTGGAGGCGAGGAAGGCGGCTGTTGCGGCGCGGCGGTAACGACGATGTGTCATGTGGTCCCCCTTACACGAATGAAAGCAGCATCCTCCCGAGGGTGCGGCCACGCAAGACGAATAACGCCGCGGCACATTCAGAATAAATTAATTTTCCCCGTGCTGTGGCGAATTGGTCACGCTTGCGGTGCAGCGGGATAACAATCGAGCACCGGCCCGAGCGCCGATTTGAGTGGATCGAGCGAAGTCTCATAAGGACGCCATTGTCCGACGCCGTCACGGTTGATCGGGCGGCGGACCTGCTCGCTGCTGGCGGTGCGGACCGCGCGAGGGTTCTGATGGAAATCGAGGCAGGCACCCTCGAAGGGAAGGCCGAGATGTGAAAGCAGTGCGCGGATCTCGGCTTCGGGATCATCGACGAGGCGTTCGTGGATGACGCGGTGGACTCGGCCGGGGAGAACCATGTCGAAATGTGCCATCAGACGGACATAGTCGGAATAGTAGCGGCCGAGATCGTCGAGCCCATAGGAGAAGCCCTGACCGCGTGCAAAATGCTGCTTGAAGTTGGAAAAGCAGCAATCGAGCGGATGGCGGCGCGCGTCGATGATCGTGGCGTTTGGCAGGATCAGGTGGATGAAGCCGGTATGGAGCCAGTTGTTGGGAAGCTTGTCGATGAAAAAGGCCTTGCCCTCGCGGCGATGGATGCGGGTGCGTTCGAGATAGTCTTCGCCAAGGGCGTGCAGATCGCCGGCCGTCGTTGCGGATAGATCGCCGCCCGCGCGCGCGGCGAGGGTCGGGATGTCGGGAAGCTCCATTGTGCCTTCCACCTGGCTGTGGCTGGCGAGGATCTGCTCTATCAGGGTCGATCCTGCGCGGGGCATGCCAAGGACGAAGATCGGATCCGGCGCCTGGCAGCCCTGCCCGGCGCGGGCGGCGATAAATTCCGGGGTGAATTGCGCGATCGCCCGATCGACCTGTCGAGACGTATCGGCGGGATCGTAGCCGAGCTGTTCGCGGCGGACCGCATTGCCCGCGGCATAATGGGCGAATGCGGCGGTGTGGTTGCCTTCATCCTCGAACGCCTTGCCGAGTGCGAAATCGAGATGAAATCGGTCTTCAATGCTCAACCTGCCGGAGGACAATGCCTCCTGCATGGTCGCGATGTCCTCGGGCGTGAACCTGGCCGTCTTCAGATTGGCGAGGCTCCACCAGACCTCGCCCAGCTCCGGGCGGATAGCGAGCGCGCGCCGATAGGCGGCGATGCTGTCGTCCTGCCGCCCGACGGTCTTGAGGACATGGGCATAGCTCATCCAGATCTTTGGCTGATCGGCACGCTGCCCGAGCACGGCTTCATAAAGCGCGATCGCCTCGTCGAATTCGCCGACCTTCCCGAGCGTAGCTGCCTTGAGGTTGTTATGCGCGGGATTATCCGGATCGACGCCGAGCAGCGTGTCGAGTTCGGCAAGCGCCTCGGTCGTGCGATTCTGGCGATTGAGCACGGTGGCGAGGTTCGACCGCGCGGCATGGAATGTGGGGGCGAGTTCGAGGGCGCGGCGCAGGAGAGTCTCGGCATCGCGATAGCGGCCGATGCGCCCGGCGAGTTCGGCGAGCATGCGGATCGCGGCGACGTCGATGGGGATGGCCTTGAGACGCTGCTTGAGGATCGGTTCGGCGACATGGAGCAGATTATCGGCGAGAGCCTGCGCAGCCTGTAGAAGTTCGGGATCATGGATCGATGCGCGGATTGCGGCGAGCTCCGCCTGCTCGGCGGCCGCAATTCGCCCGGACGCGCGATGCTCGAGCGCGGCGCGGCGATGGGATTCAGCGGTTTCGAGCGGGCTCATGGCACAGGAGTAGCGGAGAGGTTGATCGGGATCATCCCTGTTTTCGCCATTGTCCCCTAAATCGCCTTGAGCTTGTAGATCAGCTCCAGCGCCTCGCGCGGCGTCAGGCTGTCGGGCTGGATCGCATCGACCGCCTCGCGCAGCGGATCAGTGGGCGCAGGTTCGGCCGCGATGGCGGCGGCGAAGAGCGGCAGGTCGTCGAGCCCGGCGGCCAGGCCTCCGGCGGCAGCGCGGCCGGCTTCGAGTTTCTTGAGAACGGCCGAGGCACGCGCGACGACTGGAGGCGGCAGGCCAGCGAGCTTGGCGACGGCGATCCCGTAGCTGCGATCGGCCGGGCCGTCGCTGACTTCGTGAAGCAGGACGAGATCGCCCTTCCACTCGCGAGCCCTGACATTGTGGAGCGAGAGGGCGTCGAGCCGTTCGGCGAGGCGCGTGAGCTCATGATAATGGGTTGCGAACAGGCAGCGGCAGCGGTTCATGTCGTGGACCGCCTCCACGACCGCCCAGGCGATGGCGAGGCCGTCATAGGTCGACGTGCCGCGACCGACTTCGTCGAGGATGACGAAGCTGCGCTCGGTCGCCTGCGCGAGGATCGCGGCGGTCTCGACCATCTCGACCATGAAGGTCGAACGACCGCGCGCGAGATTATCCGAAGCGCCGACGCGGCTGAACAGGCGATCGACCATTCCAATGCGCGCACGCGTCGCGGGGACGAAGCTGCCCGCCTGCGCGAGCACCGCGATCAGCGCGTTCTGGCGAAGGAAGGTCGATTTGCCGCCCATGTTGGGGCCGGTGACGAGCCAGAGGCGATGCCCGGGATCGAGCGAGAGGTCGTTTGCGACGAAGCGCTCGCCGATTGCCGAGACGGCCGCCTCGACGACGGGATGACGCCCGCCTTCGATCTCGACACAGGGTTCGTCGGCGATGCCGGGGCGGCACCAGCCGCCTTCGATCGCCCGCTCGGCAAGCGCGGCGGCGACATCGAGCCGGGCGAGTGAGTCGGCGGTTCGGGCAATCTCGGCGGCACGGACAAGCGCGGCGCTGGTCAGTTCCTCGAGGTGGGCGGCTTCGGCAGCGATTGCGTGCGCACCGGCCTGCGTGACGCGCAGCGCCTGTTCGTGCAGGTCGGCGGCGTTGAAGCGGACGACGCCGGCGAGTGTCTGGCGGTGGGTGAACCCCGACTCCGCTGCCATCAGCGGATCGGCGTGGCGCGCCGGGACCTCGACATGGAAGCCAAGCACATTGTTGTGGCGGATCTTCAGCGCGGCGATACCCGTGCGCTGGCGATATTGAGCTTCGAGCGCGGCGATCGCGCGGCGGCCGTCGCTTCCGGCGTGGCGCAGTTCATCGAGCGCTGCGTCATAGCCTTCAGCGATATAGCCACCATCGGACGCATCGATCGGGGGCGTCGGGACGAGCGCGCGCGCGAGCAGCTCGACGAGGGCGCCATGGCCGACCAGCGCGGGCAGCAGCTGGATCAGCAACGGCGGGGGAGCGTCGATCCGGCCGAGAATGTCGTGGAGCGAGTGGCTTTCGGCGAGACCGTCGCGAAGCATGCCAAGATCGCGCGGACTGCCACGGCCGGCGACGAGACGGCCGAGCGCGCGGCCGATATCGGGAAGCGCGCGCAGCCGGGCGCGCATTTTCTCGCGCAGGCCGCCGTCATCGAGGAACAGGCTGACGAGATCGAGGCGTGATTCAATTGCGCTGCGATCGCCCAGCGGGGCTGCGATATCGGCGGCGAGCAGGCGCGCGCCGGCGCCCGTTACTGTGCGATCGACCGAGTCGAGCAGGCTGCCCTTGCGCGTGCCAGCCGCGGTCTGGGTCAGTTCAAGGCTTTCGCGGGTCGCGGCGTCGATCAGCATATGCTCGGCGCCGGCGCGCCGGCGGGGCGGCTGGAGAAATGGCAAATTGCCCTGACCGGCGCGGTCGAGATAGGCGAGCAGGCCACCGGTGGCGGCCAGTTCGGCGCGACCGAAGCCGCCGAAGCCGTCGAGCGTGGCGACGCCGAACAAGGCCTTGAGGCGGGTTTCAGCGCGCGCGCTGTCGAAACCTTCGCGCGGGCAGGGCCACGCCTCGTCGGGCGCGCCTGCCCAGCCTTCCGGAACGACCAGTTCGGCAGCGGCAAGCCGGGCGAGCTCGGCATCGAGTGCCGATGGATGAACCGCCACTATCTCGAAGCGTCCGGTCGAGATATCGGCTGCGGCGATGCCGATCTCACCACCGACCTCAGCAACTGCCACCAGCCAGTTGGTGGCTCGGGCATCGAGCAAGGCTTCCTCGGTGAGCGTGCCGGCCGTGACGACACGGACGATCCCGCGCGCGACCAGCGTCTTGGAGCCACTGCGCTTCTTCGCTTCGGCGGGTGATTCGGTCTGTTCCGCGATCGCGACGCGGTTGCCGCCCTTGATCAGGCGGGCGAGATAGGCCTCGGCGGCATGGACTGGCACGCCGCACATCGGGATCGGTCGTCCGTCATGCTCGCCGCGCGCGGTGAGCGCGATATCAAGGCAGGCAGAGGCGATTCTGGCGTCGTCGAAGAAGAGCTCGAAGAAATCGCCCATGCGGTAGAAAAGCAGGCAATCCGGTGCCTGCGCCTTGAGCGCAAGATACTGCGCCATCATCGGCGTGGCGGTTTGCGGCTCGGTGGCGCGCGGATCTGGCATTTTCCCCGTCATCGGCTGCTGATAGCCGCTTGTCGCGCGCGCAGCCATGCCCCAAAGGGCAAGCGAGCTAGATGATGGCATCAGCCATCCGGATTCGAGGTTTCTCCATACCCAGCGAAAGCTGCGGTCGAGATGCAGGGCTGGCATCGGGCCCCGCTTCAGGATCCGGACGACCGATGCCGATGTCAGGGGAAAAACGAATGACCGAGAGCAATGTCCAGTTTTCCGAGCGCGAGGCGCTGCTGTTTCACTCGCAAGGGCGACCGGGCAAGATCGAGATCGTCGCCACCAAGCCGATGGCGACCCAGCGCGATCTTTCGCTCGCTTATTCTCCCGGCGTCGCGGTTCCGGTGCGTGCGATCGCAGCAGATCCGGCTACGGTCTACGACTATACCGCCAAGGGCAATCTCGTCGCGGTGATCACAAATGGTACCGCGATCCTCGGACTCGGCAATCTCGGCGCGCTCGCCTCGAAGCCGGTGATGGAAGGCAAGGCAGTCCTGTTCAAGCGCTTCGCCGATGTCGATTCGATCGATATTGAACTTGATACCGAAGACGTCGATCGTTTCATCGATGCGGTCGAACTCATGGAGCCGACATTTGGCGGGATCAACCTCGAGGACATCAAGGCCCCCGAATGCTTCATCATCGAGCAGACGTTGCGCGAGCGGATGAACATCCCGGTGTTCCACGACGACCAGCACGGCACCGCGATCATCGCGGCGGCGGGGCTGATCAACGCGGCGCATCTCACCGGGCGCAAGCTCAGCGACGTCAAGGTCGTGGTCAATGGTGCGGGCGCCGCGGCGATCGCCTGCACCGAGCTGATCAAGGCGATGGGCGTTTCGGCCGACAAGGTGATCCTCTGCGATAGCAAGGGCGTCGTCTACCAGGGCCGCACCGAGGGCATGAACCAGTGGAAATCGGCGCACGCGGTGGTGACCGATCGGCGCACGCTCGCTGAAGCGATGGACGGTGCCGATGTGTTTTTGGGGCTGTCGGTCGCAGGCGCGGTGACGCCCGAGATGGTCAAGTCGATGGGCAAGCAGCCGATCATCTTCGCGATGGCCAATCCCGATCCGGAAATCACGCCGCCCGATGCCCACAAGGCTCGGCCTGACTGCATCGTGGCGACCGGGCGTTCGGATTATCCGAACCAGGTCAACAACGTGCTGGGCTTCCCGTTCATCTTCCGTGGTGCGCTCGACGTGCGCGCGACGACGATCAACGACGAAATGAAGATTGCCGCCGCCAATGCGCTCGCAGCGCTGGCGCGCCAGCAGGTGCCGGAAGAGGTCGCCGCCGCCTATGGCGGGCTGGCGCCGCATTTCGGGCCCGACTACATCATCCCGGCGCCGTTCGATCCGCGGCTGATCGAGGAGATTCCGACAGCGGTCGCGCAGGCGGCGATGGATTCAGGCGTCGCGCGGCGTCCGATCCTCGACATGGCCGAATATCGCACCGAACTGCGCGCGCGGCTCAACCCGACCACCTCGGTGCTGTCGATGGCGTATGAAGGTGCGCGGGCGCATCCCAAGCGGGTGGTGTTTGCCGAGGCCGAGGAAGAAGTCGTGCTGCGCGCTGCGATCACGTTCCGCGATGGCGGTTGCGGCACGCCGGTGCTGGTCGGCCGCGATGGCGTGCTCGACAAGCTTCGCGAACTGGGCGTGACCGATCCGGAAAGCTTCGAACTGCACAACAGCCGGAATTCGGCGCTGATCCCGCGGATGGTCGATTTCCTCTACCAGCGGCTCCAGCGGCGCGGCTATCTGCGCCGCGAATGCGAGGCGATGGTCAATCAGGATCGCAACATCTTCGGCGCGCTGCTGCTCGCGCTCGGCGAGGCGGATGTGATGATCACCGGCGTCACCCGTCCTTACGCGCAGACGATGCGGCAGATTCGCCGGGTCATCGATCCGGTGGCAGGGCGCAAGCCGTTCGGAATCCATCTGCTGGTCGGCAAGGCGCATACAATCTTCATGGCGGATACCACGGTCAACGAGAGGCCGACGGCGAACGATCTCGCCGACATTGCCGAGCAGACCGCTGCCGTGGCACGCCGCATGGGGCATGAGCCGCGTGTTGCGTTCCTGAGCTATTCGACCTTCGGAAACCCGTCGGGCTCGTGGCTCGACAATATTCGCGATGCAGTCGGCATTCTCGACCAGCGCCGGCCGAGCTTCGAATATGAGGGTGAGATGGCGGCGGATGTCGCGCTCAACCCCAAGGTCGCGGCCGCCTATCCGTTCAGCCGCCTGTCGGGTCCGGCGAATATCCTCGTGATGCCGGGGCTTCAGTCGGCCAATATTTCGGCAAAGCTTCTGCGCGAACTGGGTGGCGACTCGGTGGTAGGGCCGATGCTGATCGGGCTGGAACATCCGGTGCAGATCGCGACGATGTCGTCGACGGCATCGGAACTGGTGACGCTGGCGGTGCTGGCGGCGGGCGGGATTGCGCGGTAATCAATTGAATTTATTGTGTTATATATGAATTCCCCGTAAACGGACGGCGGCGGCGCGGCATATGCTGCACAGAGCCGTCCGAAGGGGGTGATTAGAGCGGTTTTCGACCGCTCTGAATCGTAAGGGATTCCCAAGGGGCGGATTTTCTGATTCAGAATCCGTGCTGGTGAAGGAGGCCAGCATGGATGGGTCAGCCTTTATCGTTGGATTTGCGTGTCCGGCTTCTTGCGGCGATTGA
>CANJQJ010000021.1 GCA_947476425.1 Sphingomonadaceae bacterium
CATGCGATCGCGGGAAAAATGGCTTGATCCGGCGCATCTGCACCTCGCTCAGCATAAACAGATCGTCCACAAGCAGCACCTCCTGGTGCCACCATTGAATCAACCCTCAGCCCATCATGCAAGCAATTTAACAGGTCCTGACCCTAGTAAACCCTATCGGGCGCGCGACCTGCTTGGCGCGGTAGCGGCAATCGAGGCGCGCTTCGCCGGAAAGCCCGCAAAGCGAGCACCCAAGGGCCTCGTGTTCTATTGACGAATTTGCCGGACTGAATTTCCGGCTTGCGCAAAAGCCACAACGACCACATCTGGCTTGTGACCAAAGAGCAACATTTGGCGAACAGGTCAGGTTGGGCGAATCAGGTTTATGGCGGATCTCTATTCGAAACTGGGCGTGGCCCGCGGCGCTGACGAAGCGGCGATCAAGAAGGCGTATCGCAAGCTCGCCAAGGAGTTGCATCCCGATCGCAACCAGGACAATCCCAAGGCGACCGAGCGGTTTGCGGAGATAACGTCGGCGTACGACCTGCTGTCCGACAAGGACAAACGTGCCCAATATGATCGCGGCGAAATCGACGAGCAGGGCAATCCCAAGATGCCGTTCGGCTACGGTGCCGGCGGCGGCGGTAGCCAGGGCGGCTTTCGTGGCGGCGGACCGGGCGGCGCGCATTTCGAATTCGGCGGCGACGGCGCCGATATCGGTGACATCTTCAGCAACCTGTTCGGGGGCGGAGCCGCCGGCGGGCGTGCGCGTGGCGGCGGTTTCGGTGGCTTCGGAGGTCGCGCGGCACCGCGCGGCGCCGACGTCGCCTATCGGCTCCAGGTTCCGTTCGAGGAAGCGGCGGCGCTCAAGCCGCAGCGAATCACGCTGTCCGGCGGCAAGACGATCGACCTCAAGCTGCCGGCGGGGCTCGAATCGGGCACGCAGATGCGACTGGGCGGGCAGGGCGAGGAGGGCCCGGGCGGTCGTGGCGACGCGCTGGTGACAATCGAGATCCGCCCGCACCGCTTCTTCACGCGCGACGGCGACGATGTCAGGCTCGACCTCCCGATTGCGCTCGACGAGGCGGTCAAGGGCGGCCCAGTCAAGGTGCCAACGGTTGAAGGCGCGGTGATGCTGACCGTGCCGCCGGGATCGACTTCCGGCAAGACTCTGCGACTGAAGGGGCGTGGCTTCCACAGGAAGGCGGACGGGCGCGGTGACCAGCTGGTGACGCTGATGATCGATATTCCTTCCGAGGACAGCGCGCTCAAGGAATTCGTGGAGACATGGTCCGGTGCGGGCCGCAATCCGCGAGCGGGGCTGGGGGTTTGATCGCTCGATCGACAACCCCGGCCGGGATGACGCCTGGGGGATGAAGGACGTCTCCCCCACTTCGCCCGAGGAGCGCGCCCGGGTCGAGGCCAGGGGCGGGCTGGTCAGGCACCTCGATCGGATCGGGCCGGGGACACGGGTCTATGAGGTCGCGAAGCGGGTAATCGTCGGGGTTTATTCGGATGGCTTCATCCACGCCGGCAATCTCGCCTATCTCGCGCTGCTGACGCTTTTCCCGTTTTTCATCATTCTTTCCGCGGTGGCGCAGTTCTTCGGGCATGGCACCGACACGATACTGGCGCTGCACAGTTTCATGCGGACGTTGCCGCCAAGCGTTGCCGCCTTGCTCGCCAAGCCGATCGCCGACGTGCTCGCGGCGCGAACCGGGATGCTGCTGTGGTTCGGCGCGCTCGTCGGGCTGTGGTCGGTGGTGAGCTTCATCGAGACGATTCGCGACATCCTCCGCCGGGCCTATGGGACTCGCTATTCGCGCAGCTTCTGGGCCTATCGGCTGAGTTCGATCCTGCTGGTCATCGTGTCGACCACACTCGCGCTCACCGCGTTCAGCGCGCAGATATTCCTGACGGCGCTCGAGCAGTTCATCTACCGCATATTGCCCTTCGCCGAGAACATGGTCGGCCTGGTGCAGCTGTCACGGCTTGTCCCGCTGGCGATGCTTTCCGGCGCGCTCTACGTGCTGTTCTATTCGCTCACGCCAAGCAAATATCGCTATTCGGCCTGTCCGAAATGGCCCGGTGCGCTGTTCACGGCGTTCTGGTGGATGGCGGTGACGATCGCATTGCCTCCGGTACTCGGCTTGCTCGGCAACTATGATCTCACCTATGGCAGCCTCGCAGGCGTGATCATTGCGTTGATATTCTTCTGGCTCGTGGGACTCGGCCTTGTTTTTGGGGCACATCTCAACGCGGCACTGGCGGAATCGCCCACGGAAACGGTAATGGAGCCCGCATCAACGGGCTGAGGGAGTGATAATGAGCGGGTTGATGAAGGGAAAGCGTGGGCTGATCATGGGCTTGGCCAATGATCGCTCGCTCGCCTGGGGCATAGCCAAGGCGCTCCACGCGCAGGGTGCCGAGATGGCGTTCAGCTACCAGGGCGAGTCGCTGGAGCGGCGCGTGCGTCCGTTGGCGGCCGAAGTGGGCTCCGACTTCCTGATCGATTGCGATGTCGCCGACATGGCTGCACTCGACAAGACGTTCGAGACGCTGGCGGAGCGCTGGCCGACGATCGATTTCGTCGTCCATGCGATCGGTTTCTCCGACAAGAATGAATTGCGCGGCCTGTATGTCGATACCAGCCTCGACAATTTCCTGATGACGATGAACATCTCGGCCTACAGCTTCGTCGCCGTGACGCGGCGGGCGCGGGCGATGATGCCGGAGGGCGGCTCGATCCTGACGCTGAGCTATTACGGCGCCGAGAAGGTCGTGCCGCATTACAATGTGATGGGCGTCGCCAAGGCGGCGCTCGAGGCGTCGGTGAAATATCTGGCAATGGATCTCGGCCCGGAGAATATCCGGGTCAATGCGATCTCGGCCGGCCCGATCAAGACGCTCGCCGCGTCGGGCATCGGCGATTTCCGCTACATCCTGAAGTGGAACGAGCTCAATTCGCCACTTCGTCGCAACGTGACGATCGAGGACGTCGGTGGCGCCGGCGTCTACCTGCTGTCGAACCTTGCGTCAGGCGTGACTGGTGAAATCCACTTCGTCGATGCCGGCTATAACGTCATCGGCATGAAGGCCGAAGACGCGCCGGATATCGCGCTGGCATGAGCTTCAATACGTTCGGGCGCGTTTTTCGCTTCACGACCTGGGGGGAGAGTCATGGGCCTGCGCTAGGCGCGGTGGTCGATGGCTGCCCGCCGGGGCTTGAGCTCGGTGAGGACGACATCCAGCCGTATCTCGACAAGCGGCGGCCCGGAACGTCACGCTTCACGACCCAGCGCCAGGAGCCCGACCAAGTGCGGATCCTTTCGGGGACGTTCGAAGGGCGAACGACGGGCACGCCGCTCAGCCTGATGATCGACAATGTCGACCAGCGCTCGAAAGATTATTCGGACGTCGCCAAGGCTTATCGGCCGGGCCATGCCGATTATGCCTATGATGCGAAATACGGCTTTCGCGATTATCGCGGCGGCGGGCGCAGTTCCGCGCGCGAGACCGCAGCGCGGGTCGCCGCTGGCGCGGTGGCGCGCAAGGTGATCGACGGCGTGAGGATTCGCGCTTATCTCGTTGAGATCGGTGGTGATACTATCGATCGCGCAGCGTTCGACGATTCGCAGATCGACGCCAATCCCTTCTTCTGCCCGGATCCGGCTGCAGCCGCGCGCTGGGAAGTGTTGGTCGATAATGCGCGCAAGAGCGGGTCCTCCCTGGGTGCGGTGGTCGAATGCGTCGCCGAGGGCGTGCCGCCGGGCTGGGGCGCGCCGCTATATGCAAAGCTCGACAGCGAACTTGCCGCGGCGATGATGAGCATCAATGCGGTCAAGGGAGTCGAGATTGGCGATGGCTTCCATGCCGCGCGGCTGACCGGCGAAAGCAATGCCGATGCGATGCGTCCGGGCAAGGACGGCAAGCCGCATTTCCTCGCCAATCACGCGGGCGGTGTCGCCGGCGGCATCTCGACCGGGCAGCCGGTGGTCGTGCGGGTTGCGCTGAAGCCGACATCGTCGATCCTCACGCCAGTCGAGACGATCGACCGCGCCGGCGAGGCGGCGGAAATCATGACCAAGGGGCGTCACGATCCCTGCGTCGGCATTCGCGCCGCGCCGGTGGTCGAGGCGATGATGGCGATCGTGCTGGCCGACCAGAAACTGCTTCACCGGGCGCAAACCGGGCGATGATCCAGCAGATCGCGCGGCGAATCCGCGTTCATGGACAGGTACAGGGAGTCTGCTTTCGCGACTGGGCAATTGCGCAGGCCAAGGCGCTGTCGCTGGATGGCTGGGTGCGTAACCGCCTCGACGGAACGGTGGAGATCCTTGCGCGCGGGCTTCCCGAAGCGATCGAATCGCTCGTTGCCGCGTGTCGGCAGGGGCCGCCCGCCGCTCACGTCGAGCGTGTCGAGGTAGAGGATAGCCCGGGGCTGGTGGCTGCCGGGTTCACGCGCAAGCCGACGGTGTAGCGCGATGACGATCAACATCGACATGGGCGCCGACGAGCGCGGCCAGCCTTTCCTGCTTGATCTCGAGGAGTTGCTGGCGACCCGACTGCTCGTCCAGGGCAATTCGGGTTCGGGAAAATCGCACCTTCTGCGGCGCCTGCTCGAAGCAAGTTCGCAATGGGTCCAGCAGGTTATCCTCGATCCCGAAGGTGATTTCGTAACGTTGGCGGAGCGCTTCGGGCATATGGTTGTCGAGGCTGCGGACTATAGCGAGCCCGAGATCGTCGCGATTGCCGCGCGAGTCCGCGCGCATCGCGTGTCGGTGGTGCTCAATCTCGAGGGGCTCGACGCCGATGCACAACTGCGCTGCGCCGCGACCTTCCTCAACCGGATGTTCGATAGCCCGCGCGATCAATGGTATCCGGTGCTTGTCGTGGTCGATGAGGCGCAGCTGTTCGCGCCTGCTGTCGGCGGCGAGGTGGCTGAGGAAGCGCGACGCGCTTCCCTGGGAGCGATGACCAACCTGATGTGTCGTGGTCGAAAGCGCGGCATGGCCGGGGTGATCGCGACGCAGAGGCTCGCCAAGCTTGCAAAGAATGTCGCAGCAGAAGCTTCCAACTTCCTGATGGGAAGGACTTTTCTCGATATCGACATGGCGCGCGCCGCCGATCTGCTTGGCATGGAGCGGCGACAGGCCGAACAGATTCGCGATCTCGAACGCGGGCAGTTTCTGGCACTCGGACCGGCGATGACTCGACGGCCGCGACTGGTGCGAATCGGTGGGGTCGAGACGGGTGGACGTGGCGGCGGGCCAAAGCTCGCGCCGCTTCCGGCGTTCAGCGACGCGGATCGCCGTGCGCTGCTGTTCGATGCCGTGGAGGACAGCGCGCCCGAGCCGCTGCCGCCTCCTCCGCAGCCGGTCGCGGTCGAGGAACTATTGTCGCAGATCGAGCGAATCGCGCTCCAGCCGGCGCGGGCGTCGCCAGAAGCGCCCGAGCCTGACCTGATGACCTTGATCGATGCTACCGAGGATGTGTTGCGCGACATCGTCGCCGATACGGATTCGGCGGGACGTGCGGCGGGATCGTTGTTCCAGGATTTCACGGTTCGATGCCGGATGCGTGGGCTTGTGAAGCCGCCGCTGGACCTGCAGGGGTTCAGTCGTCGGCTGGCAATGGCGCGTGCGGGACTGGCTTCGGCGGAGAGCGATCCTGCCTGGCGCGAGGCGCTCGCCGTGGCGGACCAGCTGCCCTCCGACATGCTGGGGGTGTTCCTGCTGATCGCGCGCGCTGCGCGGACTGGCGATCCGGCTCCCGGCGAGCAGGAGATCGCGCAGATCTACGGGACTCAGTCGCTCGGCCGGGCGCGGCGGTTGATCGAATATATGGAAAAGGAGCGAGTCCTTGCGACTCGCACCGACATGCGAGGCCGCCGCTCGATCGCGATCCCGCAACTGGGCTGGACGACGGGCCCGGAGGCGGATCCGGCGGAGCGGGACGTGGCGTGAGGTGCTTGCCCCTCCCTTTGCAGGGAGGGGAGACGGTATAGCCTTCAATCCGCGAAGGGATCCTTTACGAGGATCGTGTCGTCGCGTTCGGGGCTGGTCGAGACCAGGGCGACCGGGCAGCCGATCAATTCCTCGATGCGGCGGACATATTTGATCGCCTGCGCCGGCAGCTGTGCCCAGTTTCGCGCGCCGGCGGAGGATTCGTTCCAGCCAGCGATCGTCTCGTAGATCGGGATCGCGCGCGCCTGGTCCTGTGGGTGGGGCGGGAGATAGTCGTAATGCTTGCCCTCGACAGTGTAGCCCACGCAGATCTTCAGTTCCTCGAAGCCGTCGAGCACGTCGAGCTTGGTGAGCGCGATGCCGGTGACGCCCGAAACCGCGATCGACTGGCGCACGAGAACCGCGTCGAACCAGCCGCAGCGGCGCTTGCGCCCGGTGACGGTGCCGAATTCATGGCCACGTTCGCCGAGGCGTTGGCCGGTCTCGTCCTCGAGCTCGGTCGGGAAGGGGCCGGAACCGACGCGCGTGGTATAGGCCTTGGTGATGCCGAGGACGAAGCCAGCCGCGCTGGGGCCGAGGCCGGAGCCGCCAGCGGCGGTGCCGGCGATGGTGTTCGACGAGGTGACGAAGGGATAGGTGCCATGATCGACGTCGAGCAACACACCCTGCGCGCCCTCGAAGAGGATGCGGGCACCCTTCTGCTTGGCAGCGTTGAGCGTCAGCCAGACTGGCTTGGCGAAAGGCAGGATGAAATCAGCGATCTCGCGCAGATCCGCCATCAGGCGGTCGCGATCGACCGGGGTCGTGCCGAAGCCCGCCCGCAGCGCGTCATGATGCGCGCAGATTCGATCGAGCTGGAGCTCGAGATCGTCGAGATGGGCGAGATCGCAGACGCGAATCGCGCGGCGGCCGACCTTGTCCTCATAGGCCGGGCCGATGCCGCGACGCGTGGTGCCGATCTTGCCGGCGCCCGAAGCGTCCTCGCGCAGGCCATCGAGATCGCGATGGAAAGGCAGGATCAGCGGGCAAGTCTCCGCGATCTGGAGATTTTCCGGGGTGATGGTGACGCCCTGACCCTTGAGCTTGGCGACCTCCTCGCGGAAATGCCACGGATCGAGCACGACGCCATTGCCGATCACCGACAGGGTGCCACGGACGATGCCCGAGGGCAGCAGGCTGAGCTTGTAGGTCTGGTCCTCCACGACGAGCGTATGCCCGGCATTGTGGCCACCCTGGAATCGCACCACCACGTCGGCGCGCTCAGCGAGCCAGTCGACGATCTTGCCCTTGCCTTCGTCGCCCCACTGGGCCCCGATGACGGTTACATTGGCCACGGCCATTCCCTTTTTGAAAATCAAACCGGCGCTGCCTATTGGAAGCGGAAGCTTTCGTCCATGCTTATGTGGCAGTTCGGTGAACGACGATCATGGCTGGCGGCAATGCTTTTGCTGTTCGTCGCGACGGTTGCGCCAGCCACGGCGCCCCGACATCATGCCTATGGCAGCGACGCGCGGCAGGCCATCGATTTCTATCCATCGCGAGAGAAGCGTGCGCCGCTGATCATCTATGTCCATGGCGGCGGCTGGTCGGCGGGTTCGCGGGCGCTGGGTGCCGATTTTGCGGCGCATTTCCAGGCGCGGGGCTTTGCCGTGGCAACGGTGGGTTATCGGCTGCTGCCATCGGTGAAGGTCGAGGACCAGCTTGGCGACCTTGCGGCTTCGATTCGCTGGATGAGCCACCATGCCTCGAAGCTCCACGCAGATCCGGGACGCATCATATTGATCGGGCATAGTTCCGGTGCGCACCTCGCCGCGATGATCGCGACCGATCCGCGCTGGCTGGAGGAAGCGGGGGTACGATTCGATTCGATTCGGGCGGTGGTGTCGCTGGACGGGGCAGGGCTGGACGTGCCGGGGATCATGGCGGCGGGCGCGGATGCATCGCCTTTTTATGCAGGCGCATTCGGCCGCGATCCCGATCGGCGAGCGGCGCTTTCGCCGACGAGTCATGCCGCTGCACCCAATGCGCCGTGCTGGTTGTTCCTGTATGATGGAGCGCATAATCCGGCGGCGGGTTATTTCGCCAGGCATCTTGCGGATGCATTGATTGCGGCTGGCGCAGCTGCGCAAGTCGTCCCGATCGGAGATACGACGCATATGAAGCTATTGCATCGACTTGGCGCCAGTGGCGACATTGCGACAGGGATGGTGGATCGATTCCTGGGCGAGGCAGTGCAGCCCGTGGGCCGCGGTACGGGGAATTAGAGATGCGACGACTGAAGCTGGGTGTCATCGGCGCGATGCTTGCCTCGCTGTTCTCAGGGCCAACGCCTGCGCCGGCCCAGACGAGCGAGACCGGGCAAATCGGACTGGCCTATGGGACCGACCCACTGCAGACCCTCGATCTCTATAGGCCCGACTCCATCTCGCCTGCGCCGGTGATTCTGTTCGTCCATGGCGGCGGGTGGAGCGGGGGATCGAAGGCGATGGGCGAGCATTGGCAGCCAGCGCATTATCTCGCGCAGGGCTATGCCTGGGCGACGATGGATTATCGCCTCGTGCCCGCTGCTACGGTGGAAGATGGTGCGGCCGATGTCGCCCGCGCCTTTGCGTGGCTTCGCGGGCAGGCGGAGGCGTTCGGCATCGATCCTGACCGAATCGTGCTGATGGGGCATAGTGCAGGCGCGCATCTCGCCGCGCTGGTCGCCACCGATCCGCACTGGCTGGCGGCGGAAGGCCTATCGCCTGACACCATCGATGCCGTGATCTCGCTGGACGGCGCCGGTCTCGACGTGGTTTCGGCAATGGCGCCGGGCGCCGGAGCTTCCGGTTACCACCTTCCAGCCTTCGGAAGCGATGTTGCCCGGCAGGCTCGGCTCTCACCGATCAGTTACGCTGATTCGCCGAATGCGCCGCGTTGGCTGTTCCTCCACGACGGGGATAATGATCCGTCGCGGGGGCGCTTCGCGCAGCGCCTGGCGGGCGCGCTGACCGTCGGAGGTGCTGAGGCGCGTGTCGTGGCTATCCACGGGACGACGCATATGCGGATGATCAACGAACTCGGCAGCGATGGTGATGCCACTGCCGCTGTGGTGGACGAGTTTCTCGATTCGCTACCGGTGATGGGCGATTCGATGGCGGGACGATAATCGGTCCTGTGGCGCGCTGACGCGCGCACCCAACACCTCAGTAGGGCGTTGGACCGTAGTTGCCGAGGAGGTGCGAGCAGCCGAGCGCGCGGCCGTCATCGCCTTCGGCGAGTCCAGCGATCGTCGTCCAGCCTTCGGCGCGCAAGGCGATGGCGGCGGCGGTATCATAGCCGATCGGAAGGAAGATGCGGCGGCGGGGTTCCTGGCCGAGCCCGGCATCGACCAGCGGATCGAGATAGAGCGAAAAGCCGACGGCCTGTTCCTCGCCGCCGTTCGCATCGACGATGCTGTAGGCACCGCCGCGACCGATTTCGCCGGCAAGGCCAGCACCGAACAGCGAAAAGCCGATCCAGCTTTGATATTCGAAGCCATGGCGTTCGGTGGGATCGAGCGTCACGGTTGCACGGTCGCCGATCGCAGCGGCGATGGCATCGACTGCATCGAGGCGCGATTCGAGGCCGAGCCCGGCGAGTTTCGCGCGCGCCAATGCTACGGGGCCTGCGGCCTCGATCAGCGGGAGATAGGCTGCAGCGCCCAGCGCCGCGAGCGCACCAGCGTCCTTCGCGTCCAGCCGGCTGCGAACCGCGTCGATCTTGTCGGGATCGATTGGCAGAGCGCCGGATGCGAGCGTTTCGACGAGATCGGGAAGCGTCAGATCGACGGTGATGCCCGTGACGTCCGCAACTTCGAGGGCTTCGATCGCGACCAGCAGAACTTCGATCACTGCGGCAGTGCTTGAAACGCCGACAAGTTCGGCGCCTGCCTGGATCATCTCGCGTTCGGGACGCAGTTGCGTTGCGCGCAACTTGAGCACTGGCCCGCCATAGCAAAGCCGCAACGGACGCGCGCGATGAGCCATTCGGGTGACGGCGATGCGGCCGACCTGCGCCGTTATGTCAGGTCGAAGCGCCATGGTGCGCTGGGAGACCGGATCGACGAAGCGAAGCAGATCCTGCGACCGGGCAGATTTGAGGCGGCCGGCAAGGGTCTCCTCGAATTCGGCGAGCGGTGGCGTCACGCGGTCATAGCCGTGGCGACCGATCGCGACGATGGCGCGGTGGAGCAGGCGCGAGGCCGCCTCGGCCTGGGGCGGGAGGCGGTCGCGAAAACCTTCGGGGAGCAGGCCGGGAGCAATCGTCATGCGGGGCCTAATAGCGAATATTTCGGGCGGCGCTACTGTCGGAGCGGGATTTTGGGTGAACTACGGGCTCGGAAAGTTGCTGCGGCCGGTGATATTTTCCGGTTCGGCCGGGGCTTCCCCTCCTGCATTTATATTATGTTTTGCACTCGACCGCAGCGTCCGCAGGCTATCGTAAAGCGCGCTTTCTAAATACTCCCATGCGGCACCGGTTCGTCCATAAAAATGCACGGCTCATACGAAAAAAGGCCGGATCACGAAGATCCGGCCGGAGTTTCTTTAGGAGAGGATGCCTGAAAGGCCCGATCGTTGTGCGACGCACCATTCGTTACGGCAACTGCAAATATTTACCATGCTGTTGCAGAACTTGCACTCGTGTAAGTGACAGTTGCAAATTCGTCAGAAGCGCAATGCCATAGCGCGCTTGACGCCGGGCAACGCTCGCACCTTTGCGACGAGTGCGTCGTCGGCCTGGCTGTCGAGGGAGAGCAGGAGCACCGCTTCGCCACCGGCATGGCGGCGTCCGAGATGGAAGGTGCCGATGTTGACGCTGGCCTCGCCGAGCGTCGTGCCGAGCCGGCCGATGAAGCCGGGTGCATCCTCGTTGACGACATAGAGCATCGCGCCGTCGAGATCGGCTTCGACCTTGATGCCGAACAGTTCGACGAGGCGCGGCTCGGCATTGGCGAACAGCGTGCCCGCAACCGAGCGCTCGCCATCCTTGGTCTTGACCGAAACGCGGATCAGCGTGTGGTAATCACCCTCGCGGTCATGCCGGATCTCCCGAACGTCAAGCCCGCGTTCCTTGGCGAGGAATGGGGCATTGACCATGTTCACCGTGTCCGAGAAGACCCGCATCAGGCCCGAAAGCACCGCGCTGGTGATCGGCTTGATGTTGAGTTCGGCGGCAGCACCCTCGACTTCGATCGAGATCGCACTGAGCGCATCGTGCGAGAGCTGGCCGACGAGCGAGCCAAGCTTTTCGGCGAGGCTCATATAGGGCTTGAGCTTGGGGGCTTCCTCCGCCGACAGGCTCGGCACGTTGAGCGCGTTGGTGACGCCGCCGGTGACGAGGAAATCGGCCATCTGTTCGGCGACCTGGATCGCGACGTTGACCTGCGCTTCGGTAGTCGATGCGCCGAGATGCGGGGTGCAGATGAAGTTGGGAGTGCCGAAGAGCGGCGATTCCTTGGCTGGCTCCTCGACGAACACATCGAGCGCCGCGCCACCGACCTGACCCGAATCGAGCGCTGCCTTGAGCGCGACCTCGTCGACCAGACCGCCGCGCGCGCAGTTGATGATGCGGACGCCCTTCTTGCACTTGGCGATGTTCTCGGCGGAGAGGATGTTACGCGTCGAGTCGGTCAGCGGGGTGTGGAGCGTGATGAAATCCGCCTTGGCGAGCAGTTCGTCGAGCGTGGCCTTCTCGACACCCATCTCGACTGCGCGTTCCGGGGTCAGGAAGGGATCGAAGGCGACGACCTTCATCTTGAGGCCACGCGCGCGATCGGCGACGATCGAGCCGATATTGCCGGCGCCGATCAACCCGAGCGTCTTGTTAGTGACCTCGATGCCCATGAAGCGGTTCTTTTCCCACTTGCCGGCCTGGGTGGAGCGATCGGCCTCGGGGAGATCACGGGCGAGCGCGAACATCAGCGCGATGGCGTGCTCCGCGGTGGTGATCGAGTTGCCGAACGGTGTGTTCATGACGACCACGCCCTGCGCCGAGGCGGAGGGAATATCGACATTGTCGACGCCGATGCCGGCGCGGCCGACGACCTTGAGGTTGGTGGCGGCGGCGAGGATTTCCTTGGTGACCTTGGTGGACGACCGGATTGCGAGGCCGTCATATTCGCCGATGATGGCGATCAGCTCTTCCTTGGTCTTGCCGGTGATTTCATCGACCTGTACGCCGCGCTCGCGAAAAATCTGCGCGGCCTTTGGGTCCATCTTGTCGGAAATGAGTACCTTGGGCATGGGATAGCCTTTCTGGTGTACCGTCATCCCAGCGAAAGCTGGGATCTCGTTGTTCTTGGAGAGAAGGGAGATCCCAGCTTTCGCTGGGATGACGTCCCTTTTTCGAAATTGGAGGGTCAGCCGCGCGCCTGCGCCCAGGCCCAGTCGAGCCAGGGGCCGAGCGCTGCGACGTCGGCCTTGTCGACCGTGGCGCCGCACCAGACGCGAAGGCCCGGAGGCGCATCGCGATAGCCGGCGACATCATAGGCGGCGTCCTCGTTCTCGAGGAGCGAGGCGAGTTTCTTGACGAGCGCGAGCTGTGCTTCCTCGTCGAGGCCGGTGACGGCATCGGGCGCGAACTTGAGGCAGACCGAGGTGTTCGAGCGGCTCGCCGTATCGGTGGCGAGATGGTCGATCCACGGGGTCCTGCCGACCCAGGCGTCGAGCGCAGTTGCGTTGGCGTCGGCACGCGCGATCAGCGCAGGCAGGCCACCGAGCGACTTCGCCCATTCGAGCGCGAAGATGTAGTCCTCGGTCGCGAGCATCGACGGGGTGTTGATCGTCTCGCCCTTGAAGATGCCTTCGATGAGCTTGCCGCCTTTGGTCATGCGGAAGATCTTGGGGAGAG
The DNA here is from genome assembly GCA_947476425.1 of Sphingomonadaceae bacterium. Lineage (GTDB taxonomy): Bacteria > Pseudomonadota > Alphaproteobacteria > Sphingomonadales > Sphingomonadaceae > CANJQJ01. Next base: position 12,816 of record CANJQJ010000021.1, read on the forward strand.
GCCAGGCCGGGACATAGCTTTCGAGGCGTTCGACCGCACGCGGGCCGAGGACCAGCACGCCGTGCGCGCCTTCGCCACCCAGCGCCTTCTGCCACGAGAAGGTGACCACATCGAGCTTGTCCCATGGAATGTCCTGGGCGAAGCAGGCCGAGGTCGCGTCGGCGATCATCAGGCCCTTGCGATCGTCTCGGATCCAGTCGCCGTTCGGGACGCGGACGCCCGAGGTGGTGCCGTTCCAGGTGAAGGTGACGTCGCTGTCCTGATCGATTGCGGCAAGGTCGGGAAGTTCGCCGTAAGGCGCCTTGACGACCTTGGCATCGAGCTTGAGCTGCTTGATGACGTCGGTGACCCAGCCTTCGCCGAAGCTTTCCCACGCAACCATCGTGACGGGGCGGGCGCCCAGGAGGCTCCACAGCGCCATTTCAACGGCGCCGGTATCCGAGCCAGGGACGATGCCGATGCGGTGCGTAGCGGGGATCCGAAGGATCTCGCGGGTCAAGTCCATGGAATAGTTGATGCGGCTTTTGCCGAGCTTCGACCTGTGCGAGCGGCCGAGCGAGCCGGTGGCAAGTCGCTCGGGTGCCCAGCCGGGAGGCTTGGCGCAAGGACCGGAAGAAAAATGGGGACGTGCCGGCTTGAGCGCCGGGCGGGGGTAATCAGTCATGTAGTCTCTCCTCACAGAGAGCACGCGCCGCGTTGGGGCGGCGTGGCCCGCCGGCGCTCTTAAAGATGCGGCGCGGCATGTCAACCAACGAGCGTTAACTATCGTCGTTCTGACGTGGATTTAGGCGCACCGGTTGACCTTGCGGGGATGCCGTTTCATGGATCGAGCATGCGGTTCAGGGGGATCTTGCTGTTGCTTGCGCTGGGCTCGTGCGCAGGACCGTCACAGCATGAGCAGGCAAGGCGCAAGCCGATCCCGGCGGAACCGGATATCCGGATATGCCTTGCCGATCTCGGCCGTGCTGGCGCGCGATTCGAGCGGCTGCCGGATCGGGAGTTCTCCCCGGGATGTTCAGCCACGCGTTCGGTCAAGCTGCTCGACGTCGGCATTCCGGTCACCAATCTCGGCGCGGTAAAATGCGGGCTCGCGGTGCCGTTCGCGATGTGGGTGCGGACGGCCGTACAGGATGCTGCGCATACTTGGCTCGACAGCCAGGTTGCCAAAATCGAGAGCTTCGGCAGCTATGCGTGTCGACCGGTCAACAACGTGCAGGGCAATATGCTTTCCGAACATGCGCGAGCGAATGCGGTGGATATCGGCGCGTTCGTCCTCGCCAGCGGGCGGCGGATCAGCGTGAAGGACGACTGGAACGGCGCCGATCCCAATGTGCGCAACTTCCTGCGAGCGCTGCATCAGTCGGCATGCCGCCGGTTCAGTGTCGTCATTGGGCCCGATGCCAATGCCTTCCATCGCGACCATCTTCATTTCGACATGGGAGCGGGGCGATATTGTCGCTAGCAGGCGTTCCTTCGTTAACCTTGAGACGTTAGTCTGGATGTCATGACAGAACAAAAAGTACCGAAGCGGGTTTTCGCCCGTGCCGAGGAGGATGCCGCATCCGCACGAAAGGTCACGGTGACCCCGCAGACGGCGAATCCAGCCTATCGACTCGCTTTCCAGGATAGCGACTTCCTGCTGCGCGAGGATTTGCGTCCGGTTCGCTTCCAGCTCGAACTGCTCAAGCCAGAGCTTATGCTCGACGAAGCGAGGATCGCATCGACGCTGGTTTTCTACGGATCGGCGCGCATTCCCGATCCGGCGAAGGCCGATGCGCTGATCGCGGCGGCGAAAACCGACACCCAGCGGGCAATCGCCAAGCGGCTCAAGGCGAACTCGCGCTATTATGACGAGGCGCGGAAACTCGCGCGCGAGGCGAGCGTGATGCCGCTCGACAGCGAGGGGCGGCGCCAGTTCGTGGTGTGTTCGGGCGGCGGACCTTCGATCATGGAGGCGGCGAATCGCGGTGCGCATGATGTCGGCGCCGATTCGATCGGGCTCAATATCGTCCTGCCGCACGAGCAGATGCCAAACGACTATGTGTCGCCCGACCTGTCGTTCCGCTTTCACTATTTCGCGCTGAGGAAGATGCATTTCCTGCTGCGTGCTCGGGCCGTGGCGGTTTTCCCGGGCGGGTTCGGGACGTTCGACGAGATGTTCGAGCTGTTGACCCTGATGCAGACCGGCAAGGTATCGGTGATGCCGGTCATGCTGTTCGGGCGCGAATTCTGGAATCGAGTCGTCGATTTCCACGCGCTGGTCGAGGAGGGCGTGATTGCGCCCAACGACCTCGAGCTGTTCCACTTCGTGGAGACGGCCGAGGAAGCCTGGGCGATCGTGCAGAACTTCTACGCCAAGACGTAGCCTGATGACGTCAGCGTGAAATTCCCCGCTCATCCTGAGGAGCCATTGAGCTTGTCGAATTGGCGTCTCGAAGGACGCTACGGTGCGGTCCTTCGAGACGGGACTTCGACAAGTGCTCAGTCCCTCCTCAGGATGAGCGGTCGGAGGGAGAAATTCGACGCAATGTCATCCCGCACCAGCCGGATGAATCGTCACTCCCGGACGTCGTGTTACTTGGCAGCCACCGCTGCTGGTGCGGCTGCATTGCTTGCAGGCGCAGCGGCGTTGTCGGCTGCGGGTGCTGCGGGTGCCGCCGCTGCTTCCGCTGGAGCGGCAGGCATCGGGAGCGGCCCATCGCTGTGCGCATTGAGGAAGGCGATTACGTTGGCGCGATCCTCGGGCTTGGAAAGGCCGGCGAAGGTCATCTTGGTGCCGGGCGCATAAGCCTTCGGGCTGGTCAGCCACTTGTTGAGGCTGGCCCAATCCCAACTACCTGCCACGCCCTTGAGCGCATCGGAATAGGCGAAGCCCGGAACATGGCCATGCGACTTGCCGAGCACGCCCCACAGGTTCGGGCCGAGCGCGTTGGGACCGCCCTTTTCGGCATTGTGGCAAGCGGCGCACTTCTTGAAGACCTGCTCGCCCTTCGCCGGATCAGCGCTGGCGAGGTAGAATTCGATCGGCTTGTCAGCAACCGCTGGGCCTGCGCCCGCTTCGGCCTCGACGCCTTCGACGACATAACCCATTTTCTCAGGCCGTTCGGCGTGAAAATATTCGCCGCTGACGATGGTCAAGCCGAGGGCGGCGATGCCGCCGCCGAGAATCCATCCGGCTATTGTGTTCCCGCGATTGCTCATGCCCCGTTCCGACTTTCCCAATGTTTTCGCGCGCGCGCCACTCTTGGCGCCGCGCCGCCAAAGCGCGCTTCCTTTAGAATCGTAAAACCCGCTTCGCAAGCCGCGCTTGCGATAGCGCGTCGCTCCGCCTAATTGCGGGCGCCTGCCATGGAAAATTATCCCGCTCCCGCGCGCGCACTCGTCGCGCAGATGACCGCCGCCGCAATAGCGGAACCCGCGCGTGGCGTGGCTTTTCAAGGCGCGCCCGGCGCAAATTCGCATATCGCTGTGCTGGAAGCCTTTCCCGATGCGCTGCCGATGCCGTGTTTCGGTTTCGAGGACGCGATTGACTCGGTGCGTGACGGGATCGTCGACCGGGCGATGATTCCGATCGAGAATTCGCTCCATGGCCGGGTCGCCGATATTCATTTCCTGCTACCCGAATCGGGTCTCTGGATCATCGACGAGCATTTCCTGCGCATCCGGCATTGCCTGCTTGGCCGAAGCGGCGAGACGATCGTCGAGGCGATGAGCCACCCCCAGGCGCTTGGCCAGTGCCGGCACTGGTTGCGGACCCGGGGCATCAAGCCGATCGCTTATCCCGACACCGCAGCGGCGGCTGCTGCTGTCGCGGCAAATCCCCAGCCGGGCGTTGCTGCGATTGCGCCGGCGCTGGCTGGCGAACTCTACGGGCTCGATTTGCTCGCCGAGGCAATCTCTGATTCGGATGACAATACGACACGCTTCGTGGTGCTGGCGCGCGATCCGATCGAGCCGGAAGTCAACGGGCCGGTGATGACGACGATCACGTTCGAGGTGAAGAATATTCCCGCTGCGCTTTTCAAGGCGATGGGCGGGTTTGCGACGAACGGCGTCAACATGACCAAGCTTGAAAGCTACCAGCGTGGTGCGAGCTTTGCGGCGACTGAGTTCTTCGCCGATATCGAAGGGCGGCCGAGCGACGCCAATGTCGCGCGGGCGCTCGAGGAACTGGCATTCCACAGCAAATGGGTGCGGTTGCTTGGCACTTACCGCCAGGCGCGGCCACGGCTGGTGACCGAAGGCTGAGCCTCAGCCTTCGCCGACCCAGTGCGCGAGCAGCGTGTGGGCGATCGCATAGGAGGGCGGTGTTGCAAACGGTGCGCCCGGTTCCCCGGCCAATGCCGCACGGACTTCCTCACGGGTTACCCAGATCGCGGCCTCGAGTTCGTTGGTGTCGAGGTTGATCTCTGGACCGTCGACCTTGGCGATGGCGCCGATCATCAGCGATGAGGGGAAGGGCCAGGGCTGGCTCGCGACGTAGCGGACCGAATGGGCCCGAACGCCCGCCTCTTCGTAGAGTTCGCGGATAACCGCATCTTCGATCGATTCGCCCAGTTCGATGAAGCCGGCGAGCGCCGAGAAGAATCCGGCCGGAAAGATTGGCTGGCGTCCGAGCAGCACACGGCCGTCATGTTCGGCGAGCATGATGACGACTGGATCGGTTCGCGGGAAATGCTGGGTTCCGCAACCACTGCAACGGCGGCTCCACCCGGCGCGCTCTGACTCGGTGGGTTGGCCGCATTGGGCGCAGAAGCGGTGACGGCTATGCCAGTCCACGAGGCTACGTGCAGCGGCATAGGTCGCCGCTTCGCCGGCCGGAATCAGGCCGAGCAGGTCACGCAGCGCCATCGACATGCGGTTGCCGGGCTCGATCGCGGTGAGCGCGACGAAGAGTGGCTTCTCGTCGATCAGCCCGAGCAATGCGAGCGGGGTTTCGGTGGGAGCGTCGGCGAGCAGGGTGCGGCGGAGACGGTGCGAATCGTCGAGCAGTGGATCGAGGCCGTCGAGGAGGAGCAGCCGAGCTTCGGGATCGCCGGCGAATGCCGCGATCGCCTCGGCATTCTCGCGGAGATGATCGACTCGATCGAGCGGACTGCCGGTAAATCCGGGGCTGGATGTCACTGCATGCTCCTTGCGATGGCTGCGGCCTTGGCGAACAGGGTGGGGAGGCCGGATTGTTCGATCCTGGTGATGGGGGCCCAGAACCAGCTTTGTCCCCCATCGTTCGCGAGGGTGACGTGCGGCAAAGTGGCGCGATAAATCGAAGCCTCAAGTGCAAAATGCGTGAAGACGTGGCGGACGGTGCCGGCCAGCAGCCAGTCCGTTTCGATCGGCGCATCGGCTAGTCCCGGATCTTTGGGCAGCCAGGGGCCAGTCGGCAGTGCGGCCATTCCGCCGAGAAGACCCTTCGGCGGGCGGCGGCAGAGCAGGACGTCGCCATCACATTCGAGCCAGAAGATGCTGCCGCGCCGCTCGGGGCGGACCGGCTTTGGCGCCTTGAGCGGATAGCGTTCGGCCTCGTCGCGCCCCTTGCACGCACCGGCGATCGGGCAGGCGAGGCAGGCTGGCCTCCGCACGGTGCAGATCGTCGAACCCAGGTCCATCATCGCCTGGGCGAAATCGCCCGAACGCTCGTCCGGCGTGATGCTGTCGGCGAATGCATGAAGCATCGGCTTCCCGGCCGGGAGCGGCGTTTCGAGCGCGGAAAGCCGGGCGGTGACGCGCTCGACATTGGCATCGACGACCACGGCGCGTCGGCCGAAGGCGATCGCAGCGATCGCTGCGGCGGTATAGGCGCCGATGCCGGGCAGCTTGCGCAAGCCTTCCTCGGTATCGGGGAACCGGCCGCCATGTTCCGTGGCGACGGCGCGAGCGCAGGCAACGAGATTGCGGGCGCGGGCATAGTAGCCGAGCCCAGCCCAGGCGGCCATGAGTTCGGCCTCGTCGGCCGCGGCGAGCGCGAGGACATCGGGCCAGCGGCGCGTGAAGGCAGCGAAATAGGGTTTCACCGCCGCAACCGTGGTCTGCTGGAGCATGATTTCCGAAAGCCAGACGCGGTAGGGATCGGCGAGTGCGCTTCCCGGGGGCGCTCGCCAGGGCAGGGCGCGGGCGTTGGCATCGTACCAGGCGAGAAGATCCGATGCGATCGTCATGCGCCAGCTAACTGTGGATAAATATCCTCGCGAAGGTCGACGTGCATGGCGTCGCTATGGCATGGATGCGGGGATGACGGAAAGAAAGAGAAAGCGCGAGGGTGACCCGCCTGCACGGACCGGAAGGGTGCGGGCTGTCGCCGACATGCTGCCCGATATCGGCGGCGCGGCATTTCGCCGTTTCGGCTTCGTGCAATCGTCGATTGTGAGCCGCTGGGGAGAAATTGTCGGTGTTCGCTATGCCGAGGTTTCGGCGCCCGAATCGATCCGCTTCCCGGTCGGCAAGCGAAGCGACGGCGTGCTGACGCTGATGGTCGACAGCGCGCATGCGCCGATGCTCCAGCATGTCACCCCGGCGATCATCGAGCGAGTCAATCGCTTCTTCGGCTATGCCGCCGTGGCACGCGTGACATTGCGCCAGGGAAGCCTGCCGCCTGTCGCGCCGCGCAAGGCGCCGCCATCGGTCCGGCCGATCGTTGGCGAGAACAAGGGTGAGCTGGGCGAAAGCCTGCGTGCGATCAGCGATCCCGAGCTTCGCGAATGCCTTGCGGCGCTGGCCGGAGCGGTAGCGGCGACAACAGGTGCCCCGTTGGTGAAGACGAAGGCGTGAAAATGGCGAAATGGCTTTGCGCGGCGGTGTTCGGGATGATCTTCCTGCTCGCTGGCGCGCCGACCATCGCGAATGCGCGGGATTGGTCGCGCTCCGTGGTCGCAACGCCCGCCGGTGGTTATCTGATCGGCAATCCCAAGGCGCCGGTGAAGCTAATCGAGTATCTGTCGCTGACCTGCCCGCATTGTCGCCATTTCAACGAGACCGGCGGGCCGGCGCTGAAAACCGGATATGTCGCCAAGGGCCAGATCAGCTACGAAATCAGGAATTTCGTGCTCAATTCCGCCGATCTCGCGGCCTCGTTGCTGATGCGCTGTGCGCCGCCGGTGCAAGCGGTGAAGCTGATGGACGGGGTGTTTGGCGATCAGGAAAAGCTGTTTGCGCCGATCTACACGCTGACCGAAGAAGCGCGCCAGCGCGTGATGGCGGCGCCGGTCAACGGTCGCGTGGCGATATTGGCGAAGGAAAGCGGCATCGATCGCTGGTTCGTCGCGCATGGATTGAAGCCGACGCAGGCGGCGGCATGCCTTGCGAGCGATAAGGGGCAGGCGCAGCTCGTCTCGATGCGCGAGGAGGGCGTCAAGAAATATGCAGTCGACGGTACGCCGAGCTTCAGCGTGAATGGCGCGAAGGTCGACGGGACGAGCTGGGAAATACTGGAACCCGCGATCAAGGCCGCGTTGGCCGCGCCGAAATCGGGTTCGTGATTCAGGGAGAATATTCGGATGCGTATCGATGTTCGGATTGCGATTGCGGGCGCGCTGTTGCTGGCGCTGGCGGGTTGCGACAAATCCGCAAGCAACAAGACGGCTGACACCAAGAAGATCGCGCCGATCGCCGCACCGGCGGGGACGAACTGGACCGAGACGGTGACTCAAACCCCCGAGGGCGGGTTTTTGATGGGCAATCCGAACGCTCCGGTGAAGCTGGTCGAATATGCATCGCTGACCTGCCCGCATTGCCGCGAGTTTGCGCGCGAGGCGACGACGCCGCTGCGCGATACCTATGTGGCGAGTGGTAAGGTGAGCTGGGAATTCCGCAGCTTCGCGCTCAACCAGATCGACGTGGCGGCTTCGCTGCTCGCGATGTGCGAGGGGACCGGGCCGTTTTTCAAGCTGATCGAGCAGAATTACCAGGAGCAGGACAAGTGGATCCTGCCTTACCAGAAGCTTGGCGACGATGTGCAGAAGCAGCTGGCCGCGATGCCGCCGGCGCAGCAATTCCTCGGGCTCGCCAAGGCTGGTGGGCTCGACAGCTTCTACCGGGTCCGCGGGCTGCCTTCAGCCAAGGCCGAGGCGTGCCTGACGTCGCAGCCTGGCATCGACAAGATCGTTGCTATCCGCGATCGCGGGATCAAGCAGGATAATGTCGAGGGAACGCCGACTTTCCTGATCAACGGCACCAAGGTCGACGAACCGCCGAGCTGGCCGGCGCTTGAGCCGGTGCTGAAGAAAGCGATCGGATAATCGCCCCCGCATGAAGATCACCAAGCTACGCCTGACCGGCTTCAAGAGCTTCGTCGAGCCCGCCGAGCTTCGTATCGAGCCGGGCCTGACGGGGATCGTTGGGCCGAACGGGTGTGGCAAGTCGAACCTGCTCGAGGCGATTCGCTGGACGATGGGCGAGAGTTCGGCGCGTTCGATGCGCGGGGCGGGGATGGAGGACGTGATCTTCGCCGGCACCGCGACCAGGCCGCAGCGCGACTTCGCCGAGGTGACGATCCATATCGACCGGGTGGCGCCTGATGCCGATGGCGAGACCCAATCCGAAATCATCCGGCGGATCGAGCGCGGGGCTGGATCCGCCTATCGGATCAACGGGCGTGACGTGCGGGCGAAGGATGTCGCGCTGCTGTTCGCCGATTCGGCAACCGGCGCGCATAGCCCGGCGCTGGTCAGCCAGGGACGGATCAGCGCGATCATCGCGGCCAAGCCTGCGGAGCGGCGGGCAATGCTCGAGGAAGCGGCGGGAATCGCGGGGCTGCATGTGCGGCGCAAGGATGCCGAGCAGAAGCTGCGCGCCACCGAGACCAACCTGCTTCGCCTCGACGACCTGCTTTCCGACATGGAAATGCGGGCGAATGCGCTGCGGCGACAGGCGCGCGCGGCGGAGCGGTATCGACTGCTTTCCGACGAAATCAGGATGGCCGAGGCGAGGCTGATATTTGCGCGCTGGCAGGAAGCGGCGGCGGCGGCTGAGCTGGCGAAGCGCGATTCCGAGGCGGCGGAGGGCAAGGTCCACCAGGCGGCGGAAGCGCAGCGCGCGGCAGCGGCATACCAGACCGAGGCGACTCGCGCGGTGGGCGATGCGCGGGGTGCTGCGCAAGTGGCGCGCGATGCGGAAAGTGCGCTGTCGCATCGGCTGGCGTTGTTGCGGAATGAGCGCGCGATGCTGGAGCGGCGGCTTGCCGAACTGGTCGAGCGCAGCGCGACGATGACGCAGGATCGCGCCCGTGAGGATCGGCTGGCGATCGATGCAGCCGAGGCGATTGCGCGGCTCGACGAGGAAGACAAGGCGCTGGCAGCATCGCTGGCTGATACCGAGTCGCGGCGCGGCGCGATCGAGGCGCGGGTCGTCGAGGCAAATGATGCGGTGCGGGTGGGCGAGGTGGCGCTCGCGCAGGCGATGGCGGCTGAGGCTGCGCAGCAGGCCGAGGTGCGGGTGGCTGAGGCGGCGCTGGGCGGCGCGCGCCAGCGCCTCTACCGCGCGGCGGGCGAGACTCGGCGGCTGGCGGGAGAATTGGCGGCGCTTGGCGATGTTTCCGGGCATGAGGCCAAGCGAGCGCAGGCCGAGGCGGTGCGGCTGGCGGCTGAGAATGCGATCGGCGAGGCGAACCTGATGCTCGCGGGTGCCGAGGCGCGTCGCGATGCGGCGGCCGAGGCGCGCGAAAAGGCCGAGGCGAAGGGCGCTTCGGCCCGCGCCGGGCTTGCGGCGCTGCAATCGGAGGCACGGGCGCTAGCCAAGGCGAATGCGGTGGATGGCGGCGATCGGGTGCTGGCAAGGATCAAAGTTGCCAAGGGCTATGAGCATGCATTGGCGGCGGCGCTTGGCGACGATCTCGATGTGCCGCTGTCGCGCTGGCAGGGCGCTGGGGCGGCGGGTGATCCAGCGTTGCCGGCGGGTGTGGAGGCGCTGGCGGATCATGTCGAGGCGCCGGATGCACTGGGGCGCAGGATCGCCCAGATCGGGGTGGTGGATGTTGACGACGGCACGATCGCGCTGGCGGTTGGGCAGCGGCTGGTGACTCGGGACGGCAGGCTGCGGCGTTGGGACGGATTCGTCGCGAATGGCAGTGGTGCTGCGGCGGCGGAGCGGCTGATCCGGGCGAACCGGCTGGTCGAGCTCGAACGGGCGATGCCGGGCGCGGAGGCCGAGGTCGTAGCGGCTGAGACGGCGCTGTCGATCGCAAGTGGCGATGCCGCTTCGGCGCGGCAGGCGATCGAAAATGCGCGGGCGATGGTCGCCGAGGTCGAACAATCGATGCGACGGGCGATGCGCGAGGAAGATGCCGCCGCCGCCGCGATCGAACGACATCTTGCCGCGCGCGAAAGTCTCGTGGATCGTGAGCAGCGCGCGGTCGAGGAACAGGCCGAGGCCGAGGCCGAGGAAGCGCAGGCGCGGGACGTGCTTGAGGCACTGCCGCCGGGGGATGCTGCGCGTGCCGAGGTCGCGCGGCTGCGAGCGGAGGGCGATGCGGCTCGGCTCGTGCTGGCGGATGCGCGAGCGGTAGCGGCGACGCTTGCCCAGTCGATCGAGGGAGATCGCCGGCGGCGCGATGCAGCGCGTGGCGAAATCAGGGGCTGGAAATCGCGCGCCGGCGACGCCGCAAAGCGAATCGAGGAAATGGATCGGCGAATCGCCGAAGCTTCGGCCGAGGCCGAGACGCTGGCGGGCGCGCCGGAGCGGCTCGATGGCGAGATTGGCGTCCTGGCGGACGAAGCGGAGGCTGCGGTTGTGGGCTCGGCGGCGGCGCAGGCGAATGAACGCGATGCCGAAACCCGGTTGCGCGAGACCGAGGCGATCGCGGCGGTGGCCGGAGAGACGCTTGCGGCCGCGCGGGAAGCGCGGGCGGGTGCGACCGCGCGGCTCGAGAACCAGGAATTGCGGCGAATCGAGATGGGGCGGATCGCTGGCGAGCGTTTCGAGTGCCCGGCGCCGGTATTGCCGAGCAAGATCGGCTTTGCGCCGGACGATGTCGGCGAGGCCTCGGTCGAGTCGTCGCGACTTGAGAAGCTCTCGGCCGATCGCGAGCGGCTTGGACCGGTCAACCTGGTGGCGGAGACTGAGCTGCGCGAACTCGACGAAACGCGCGCGACAAGCCAGGCGGAGCGCGAGGAGCTTGGGCTCGCCATCGCGCGGCTGCGGGGCTCGATCGGAAGCCTCAATCGCGAGGGCCGGGCGCGGCTGATGGCTGCGTTCGAGGCGGTCGACAAGCATTTCCGGCGGCTGTTCACGACGCTGTTCGCAGGCGGCGAGGCGCATCTGGCGCTGGTCGATTCGGACGATCCGCTTGAGGCGGGTCTCGAAATCATGGCGCAACCGCCGGGCAAGAAGCTCGGCTCGCTGACGCTGCTTTCGGGCGGCGAACAGGCGTTGACCGCAGTGGCGCTGATCTTCGCGCTGTTCCTCACCAATCCGGCACCGATCTGCGTGCTCGACGAGGTGGATGCGCCACTGGATGACGCCAATATCGAACGCTTTTGCGACTTGCTGGACCGCATGGTCGAGGAAACCGACACCCGATACCTGATCGTGACTCACAATGCCGTGACGATGAGCCGGATGCATCGCTTGTTCGGGGTGACGATGGTGGAGCGCGGGGTGAGTCGGCTGGTGTCGGTTGACCTCGGCGCGGCCGAGTCGTTGCTTGCGGCCGCGGAATAGCGTAGTTTTTTACCTATTGACAGTAGGGGTATTCCTGTGAGATAAGGGAAGAAGCTGGTGCGGACGCGTGGCTGGCTTCTTTCTCATTGTGATTGCAGGCTGGTGACACCATCGTCATCCCGGCGGATGCCGGGATCCACGATACGGTGTTTTCTCGATCGCCAGACCTGTGGGATCCCGACTTTCGTCGGGATGACGAAAGGGTGCGGGGGTGACGGTCGAGGCTGGAAAAGCCTAGCGTTCGCCGGCTGCGTCTGGGCCTTCGCGTTGTTCCTGCTGGCGTTCTTCGCGGGCCTCGCTGAGGAACTGGTCGAAGCAGCCCGTCTGGCCGTTGCTGCCAACTGGCGAGCAGCTGTTCGGTCGGCCGAAGGCGCTGACCATCTCGAGCGAGCGGACTCGATCGCCCCAGCTGCGATCGGCGGCCTTGTGCTTGGGATGGCGCATTTTTTCGGGGATGCGGTAACGCTCGCCTTCGGGTTCGCGCGAGCAGACGACGATTTCGTCATCCTTGCTGCGCGGGCAGGGATCGTTGCCGTAGATGACGAGCATCGCGATCTTGTCGCGGGCGACCGGTACCGGCTCCTCGGCAAGCGTTGCAGTGCCGACGGAGAGGACGGTGGTGGCGAGGATGAGCGAAAGCTTGTTCATTGGGTTTTTCTATTGAATCGAGGATGAGCTGGGCCTGAATGAATGGTTCAGGGAAGCGTGGCTTCGGCCTTTTTCGTCGCCTTGCGCTCGTCATGGGCCTCATGCATCAACTTGGACCAGCAGCCGGTCCAGCCGCCAGCGCCCTCGGGCGTGCAGCTGTTGGTGCCGCTGCTGCCGACATATTCGAGACTCTTGACTCGCTCGGACCAGCCGGGAGGGCCGGCATCCTTGGCGGCATCGCGAAGATCCTTGGGGATGCGATATTTTTCTTCGGCCGGGAGGCGGCGGCAGACGACGATTTCCTCGCCCTGGCTCGACGGGCAGGGTTCGTTGCCGAAGATATCCTTGACGATCCAGTCCTTCTGGGCGGCGGCCGGGGTGGCCGGCAGGAACATCGCTGCACCGGCGACCGCGGCAAGGAGGAGGAAGGGCTTCATGGTTATGATCCTTTTTCAGATGCGCTTGGAGAGCGCGATCGCTGCACGGCATCCCAATCGGATCGCAGCCGTCAGCAGCGTGTAAGCGGGCGCATTTTCAGCGCCGTTGGCGAGTGCGGCTTCGCGATGCTCGATCTCGTCGGCGCGAAATTCAGTGACGACCGCGCTGAGTTCGGGATCCTGGTCGCCAAGCTGTTCGAGCTGCTCGGTGTAATGAAGATCGATTTCGGCCTCGATCGCGGCGGTACAGGCCATCGCTGCCTCGGGGCCGATGAGGGCAGTCGCGGCGCCAAGCGCGAACCCGGCGACATCCCAGAGCGGCGCCAGCAGCGTGGGCCGTACGCCACGTTTGATGATCATCGCGTCGAAACGCTGGCGGTGGCCCTCTTCCTGCGCGGCCATGCGCGCGATCAGCCGCGATGTCGGGCCACGATCGCCCATCACCGCGCGCTGCCCGGCATAGATGCGGGTCGCGCCGAATTCGCCGGCCTGATCGACCCGGAGCATCGCGGCCCGGGCGGCAGGGGTCAGGCGCGGTTGCGGGTTGGTTGGCGCTGGGTCTTGCATAGGAACAGGATAGCCGCCGCGCCGCCCAGCGAGAAGAGGGCATTGTAACCGGCGAGCGAAATACCGAAGAGCGACCATTGGGCCTGGTCGCAACGGACCAGCGGCGCCGACATGATGTCGGAAAGCGAGGTGCCGCCGGTGCCGACGACGCTGCAGGCGGTGAAGCCTTCCCACCAATGATATTCGACCCCGGCATGGAAGAGGCCGATCGCGCCGCTCGTGGCGATGGCGAGTGCGGCAAGCAGCACGAGGAGGTAGCGCAGGCGAAGCGGCACGGGGAGGAAGGCAAACCCGGCCAGTATGATCGCGACATAATGCGGATAGCGCTGCCACATGCACATTTCGCAAGGGTAGAGGCCGCCGAAATGTTGCGAACCAAGCGCGCCAGCAATGAGCGAGGCGGGCAGGAGGAGGGCGATCAGGCGGGCGGTGGTCAGGGGTTGCATGCACTGGAAGCTCATATTCGCCCCTCCCTGGCAGGGAGGGGTTGGGGTGGGAGCGGGAAATGGAATTATTTTATCCGTTCATCCTGGGGGGCCATTGACCTTGTCGAAATGGCGTCTCGAAGGACGTCACGGTGCGGTCCTTCGAGACGGGACTTCGACAGGCTCAGTCCCTCCTCAGGATGAGCGGGGGGTGAGGACTGGCTCCTCGGGATGACGGTGTAGGGGGCAAGACATGCTTTATTTACCGCGGCTTGACGGGCGCTGCCGATGCCAATGCCGGGGTGACCTTGCCGAGACGAGCGATGGTCTTGATCGCGTAGTCGAGCTGGAAATCCTTCACGCCGGCCTTTTTCAGGTTTTCAGCGGTCGCGGCGAAGCGGGGATCGGGCTTTTCATCCTCTTCCAGCACGCTGTCGTCGATCTTGACCTCGTTGATCAGGTGGCGGCGAAGATCGGCTTCGCGCAGCCGCGGGCGATCCTTGCGGTCGGGATCGCTGAGCTGCGGGACTGGCAGGTCGGGCTTGATGCCGCCTTCCTGAACCGAACGGCCCGAGGGGAGGTAATAGCGCGCCGTGGTGAGGCGAAGCGCGGTATCGTCGGTGAGCTGGAGCAGCGACTGGACCGAGCCCTTGCCGAAGCTGGTCTCGCCCATGACGAGCGCGCGGCGCTGGTCCTGAAGCGCACCAGCGACGATTTCCGCCGCCGAGGCTGAGCCCGAATCGACGAGCACGACGATGGGCAGGCCGTGGGCGAGATCGCCCGGGCGAGCGTAATAGCGCTCGATATCGCTCGCCTCGCGACCGCGCTGCGAGACGATTTCGCCGCGTTCGAGGAAGGCATCGGAAACCTCGATCGCCTGATCGAGCAATCCGCCCGGATTGGAGCGCAGATCGACGACATAGCCGAGCGGACGGCCGCCATTGGCCTTGTCGATCGCGGTCAGCGCGGCGCGGACGCCCTCGCCGGTGGTCTTGCTGAAGCTGTTGATGTTGACGATGCCGACATGATCGTGGATTTCCCACTTCACCGCCTTGAGCTGGATAATCTCGCGGGTGAGGCTGACGTCGAACGGCTTGTCGCGGCCGGGGCGGACGATGGTGATGCTGATCTTGCTGCCGGGCGCGCCGCGCATCTTGTCGACCGCTTCGTCGAGCGTGCCGCCATAGATGAGGGCGCCGTCGAGGTGGGTGATATAGTCGCCGGCCTTGATGCCGGCCCGATCGGCAGGGCTGTCCTCGGTTGGGGCGATCACCTTGACCGCGCCATCCTCCATCGAGACGGTGAGGCCGAGGCCGCCATAGCTGCCCTCGGTCTGGGTGCGCAGATTCTTGTAGTCGCGCACGTCGAGATAGGAGCTGTGCGGATCGAGGCTGGCGAGCATGCCGTCGATCGCGCCGCGGATAAGCGCCTGATCATCGACCTTGTCGACATATTCGGCGCGAACACGTTCGAAGACGCTCATGAACTGATCGAGCTCGCGATAGGTGTCGACATCGACCGCCGCAAAGGCGGCACTCATCGCGGGAATGAGCGCGACGGCTCCAACCAGGCCTGCCGAACGCACCAAAGACTTCATCATCAAAATTGACTTTCCAGGATTTTGGCCTCGATTTGGGACAGGATACAGGCTTTCATCCACGAACCGCAAGCGGAGCTATGTCGATCACCTGACCTTCGTGCCGGAGCTCGACGGTAACGCGCGGATTGAGGGGCCCGGCGCGCCCTAGCGGGCTGCCCTGGACGACGCTGTCGCCGACCGCGATCGAGATCGAATCGAGACCTGTGAGCAGCGTTGTCCAGCCCTGGCCATGATCGATGATGACGATCTGGCCATAGCCGCGGAACGGCCCGGCGTAGCGGATGTGGCCGCCGGCTGGAGCGATGATCTGGGCGCCGGGGATCGACGCGAAGGTCAGCCCGCGCGAGCGGATGCCGGCCGAGGAGACCTCGCCGATCCCGGCAACGATTCGGCCGAGGACCGGGAGGCGATACGCGGGACGTCCGGCGACGATTGGCGGTGGCTCCGGAGCGGGCGCGCCGCTGTCGCCGGGAACTGGTGGGCGGAGCATCGGGCCGGGGAGGCTGGCAAGCTGGGCCGAAATCCCTGCCTGGACGTCCATCTGCGCCATGAGATCGATGAGATCGCGGGCTTTTTCGCCCATCCCCTGGGCGCGCTCCTGCTCGAGCATCGCCGAATTGCCGAGCTGGCGCGAGCGGATGCGCTCCCCCGCCTCGAGCCGCGCGAGATCGAGGCGCCGGGTGGCAAGCAGAGTCTGTTCGGCGCGAAGCGAGACGACGGCGAGGCGGGCGTCGTCGCGCAGGCGGGCGCTTTGGTCCATCTCGGCCTGCAGGCCGGCGGTGCGGGCGCGGATCACCGGCAGCGCTGCATCGAGCAGCAGGCGTGCGTGGATCATGTCATCGAGCGAACCGGGCTGGACCAGCACGAGGGCCGGCGGGCGGCTCGCCATCGACTGGAGCGCGGCGATCAACTGGACGATCGGCTTCTGGCGGTGGGCGAGGTCACGCTGCTGGCGCGCACGCATTCGCTCGATCACGATCATTCGCGCGTGGACGGCGGCGATTCGCGCCTCGCTCTCCTGGATGCGCGCGGCAAATGCGGCGCTTCGATCACGCGCCGCGTCGGCAGCGCCGATCGCGCGGTGCGCGGCGGCTTCGAAACGCTCTGCGCGGCGGGTGGCGAGGACGGCTTCGCGCCGCGCCTCGACGAGGCGGGCGCGTTCGTCTGCGATGGTCTGCGCGGTGGCGGTGGTGGCGAGCAGCGCCGTCATCAGCAGGAGGGAGGTGCGCCGCATCATCCCTCGCGGTGGTAGGGATGGTTGGCGAGGATGCTGGAGGCGCGCCAGAGTTGTTCGGCGAGCATCGCGCGGGCGAGCATGTGCGGCCATGTCGCCTCGCCGAATGCGAGAAGCAGGTCCGCCTCGGCGCGCTGTTCGCCATCATGGCCGTCGGCGGCGCCGATCAGGAAGCGGGTCTCGCGGACGCCGTCGTCGCGCCAGCGGCCGAGCAGTTCGGCGAAGGGCTTCGAGGCGTACTGGCGGCCGCGCTCGTCGAGCACCACGAGTTTGGTGGCGGGTTCGCGAAGGGGCATCTTGCCGCCCTGGTCCGGTAGCTCGGTGACGCGAGTCGGCCATGCGATGCGCTTGAGATAGCGATCGACGAGTTCAGCCTCGGGGCAGCGCCCGATGCGGCCGCGCGCGACGATGTGGAGCAGCAAGGCTCAGGCGCTGGCGACGGCCGCCGGGGCTTCGCCGAACGCCCACATGCGCTCGAGATTGTAGAAGCTGCGTACCTCGGGGCGGAACAGGTGGACGATGACGTCGCCGGCATCGATCAGCACCCAATCAGCCGAGGGCATGCCCTCGATGCGGGGCGAGCGGTGGGTTTCCTGCTTGATGCGATCGGCAAGCTTCATCGCCATCGAGGCGACCTGGCGAGTCGAGCGGCCGCTGGCGATCACCATATAGTCCGCGATCGTCGATTTGCCGGCGAGCGGGATCGACACGGTTTCCATGGCCTGATCGTCGTCGAGCGACTTCAGGATGAGCTGGTGGAGCGCGGCCGACGGATCGGCAGGTATTTCGCCAACTCTATTGGTACTGGAATCGGGCAAGAAGCCTCCTCAATGCAACGGGCGACGCGCCGAAAAGGCGTGCCTGCCGTCATTCATGTTTGATTGATACCAACCGGGGTTTGCGCGCCGCAGCGCTGTCGCGGATGCTGGATCTGGTCTGAAGCGCAGCAACACGAGCGCCGGTGGTCTCCACTTCGTCCAGTTTCCTGACCGGCTTGAGGGGTGGACGAAATGCCTCAGCCAAGCCCATGCTTTTCCGCGATTGGCGTTCCTATAATAGCCCGGACGGGCGATAACAGCAATCGGCATGGTAAAAGCGATTTTTCGCCATTCGCGCCAGCGATCGAAGGTGGCGAGATTGTCCGATCCCATCAGCCAGACGAAGCTGTCGCGAGGGTGGCGGGCGGTGATTTTTCGCAGCGTATCAACGGTGTAGCGCGTGCCGAGCCGGGTCTCGATCGCGGATGCGCGGATGGGGGCGTTGCGGGCGATCCGGGTGGCTGAGGCGAAGCGCGCGGCGAAGGGCGCCATGTCGTTCGTCGCATCCTTCAACGGATTGCCCGGCGAGACGAGCAGCCAGACCTCGTCGAGTCCAAGCGCTGCGATCGCGCCGAGCGCGATGCGGCGATGGCCACGATGCGCGGGATTGAAGGAGCCCCCAAGCAGGCCGATGCGTTTCCCGGTCATTGCGTCAGTAGATCGGGGTCGTGGCAAAAAACAAGGGGCCGCGGATTGCTCCGCAGCCCCTCCAACGCATGACGAAATCAGTTAGATCAGAACGCAACGCTGAGCGAGACGGTCGGACCTGCTTCGATGTTGTGGCCGTAGAGAGCCTTGCTCAGGTCGGTATCGACATAGGATACGTTGAGCGTCAGGCTCTTGTAGGTCGCATCGACGCCGAGCGACCAATCGGTGTAGTCAGGTCCACCGGCAAAGCCGTTCTGCGTGTAGCCGACGTGGCCCTTGAGCGTGAACGGCGTGTTCGGGATCGCTGCCGAAAGCTCGCCGTAGCCATAGAGGTTGTCCTTGGCGAGTGGCTTCTGGTCAGGTGCGAACGCAACACCGACCTTGGCGGTGACCGGGCCGAAAGTGCCCTTTACGCTGGCGTAAGGCTCGAAGAAATCGGTCGGGAAGACCAGCTCATCAGCACCCGGATAGTAATAATAGAGAACGCCTGCATCGATGGTGACAGGGCCAACCGCGCCGGTCCAGCCGCCGTAGAGATCGATTTCCTGGCTCGAGCCAGCATAGACATTCGAGTCAACCGAGGAACCCCAGGTGCCGATATAGAAACCCGACGAGTGGGAGATGCCGATGGTCCCCTGGATCGCCGGTTCGCGATTGGTCTGCGACACGCCGCGGAAGCGGTAGTCGGAGGTGATGGTCGCGCCGCCGGTAACGGTAAAGCCGCCGCCGAGGTCTTCGGCGAGTGCGGGAGCCGAAACTGCGGCGATTGCGAGGGCCGAAAGGCCGAAAATGGTCGAGCGCATGTATTATTTTCCCTTTTTGCAGTTTTAGGATCGCTCCCCTGCGGCGTCAGGACCAAACTTCGTATTCTTCCCCGAAGGGCGAGTTCATAACCTGAGGCACTCGTAATATTGTGCATCACGGTATCGGCCGCGCCAATTGTAAATTTAGATAAGTTAAAGGAATTCCGGCATTGTTGCATTTGTGCAACGCAGCGATGCCCAATAGATGGGCATATGATTGTGCGCTGCGATCCGTTTAGGCAGGCTCTGCTGCATTTCCGTGCAATCGCTTCAATCCCGCATCCAGGTCGGCAATCAGGTCGGCCGGATCTTCAAGTCCGATATTGATTCGAACCATCGGGCCTTCGGCTTTCCATTGGGTCGCGGAGCGGATCGTTGCTGGATCGATGGGAAGCGCGAGGCTCTCATAGCCGCCCCAGGAAAAGCCGATTCCGAACAGTTCGAGCCCATCGATGAAGCGGGCGCGGGCGGCATCGTCGCCGCCCTTGAGGACGAAGCTGAACAGGCCCGAACTGCCGTTGAAATCGCGCTCCCAGATCGTGTGGCCGGGACAATCAGGCATCGCCGGATGGAGGATGCGAGCGACTTCGGGCTGGACCTCAAGCCAGCGCGCGACCGCGAGCGCGCTTTGCTCATGCGCCCTGAGCCGGACAGCGAGCGTCCGGAGCCCTCGCGCGGCGAGCCACGCGTCGTCGGGGCCGACGCACTGGCCATGCGATTGTGCAGTACGTCGAAGCGCTTCCCAATGTTCGGGGCCCGAGGTGACCGATCCCATCATGACGTCACTGTGCCCGACGATATATTTGGTGCAGGCGAGGATGGTGAGATCGATGCCCTTTTCGATCGCCGGGAATAAGAGCGGGGTCGCCCAGGTATTGTCGAGCAGCGTGACGATGCCGCGCGCCTTGGCGACCGCGACGATCGCTGGAATGTCCTGGACCTCCATCGTCAGGCTGCCCGGGCTTTCGAGGAAGATGGCGCGCGTGTTTTCGGCGAGGAGATCGGCGATGCCGGCGCCGACGAGGGGATCATAGTAGCGCGTGGTGATGCCGTAGGGCGCGAGTATGTTGCGGCAGAAGGCGCGGGTGGGCTCGTAGACGCTGTCCACCATGAGAAGCTCGTCGCCGGGCTTGAGCACGGAGAGGAGCGCGCCGGCGATTGCTGCAACACCGGAAGGATAGAGCATCGTACCCGCTGCGCCCGGCTCAAGCTCGGTGAGCGCTTCGGCGAGGGACCATTGAGTCGGCGTGCCGCGACGGCCGTAATAGAGGCCGTCATTGGGGGTGCGGGTCGCCTGCCTGAGATCGGCGACGGTGTCGAACAGGATGGTCGAGGCGCGCCAGACTGGCGTGTTGACGATGCCTTGCGTCCACGCCTTGCGGCGGCCCGCCGAGACGATGCGGGTGGCCGGTTGCTGCTTGTCGTCGCTCATGCCGTGGTGATCGCCTTGGGTGTATCGGGGCGCGAGCCCCATTCGGACCAGCTGCCATCATAGAGCGCGACATCGGTCTTGCCGAGCAGCGCGGCACCGAACTGGAGCACTGAGGCGGTGACGCCCGAGCCGCATGTATTGACCAGCGGCCTGGCAAGATCGATCCCGGCGTCCTCGAATGCGGCCTTGAGCGCTGCGCCGCGCTTCCACGTGCCGTCCGGATTGAGCAGGCGATCGTAAGTGAGGTTTTTCGAGCCGGGGATGTGGCCTGAGGCGACGTCCGGACGAGGATCGCTTTCTTCGCCGGAGAAGCGCTTGGCACCGCGCGCATCGAGGACCTGTTCAGCGCCGCTTTCGAGATTGGCGCGGATTTGATCGAGCGTGCGGACAAATGCGGGATTGAAGCGCGGGGTGAAGTGGCCGGGGACGAAGGCGGCGACTTCAGTCGAAAGCGGGCGTCCTTCGGCGATCCACTTGGCGAGCCCGCCGTCGAGGATCGCAACATATTGCGCACCATAGGTTTTGAGCATCCACCATGCGCGTGCGGCAGTGTGATGCGGGCTATTGTCGTAGAGGAGGATCCGGTTGCCATTGCCGACACCTAGTGCGCGCATGCGGCTTGCGAACTTTTCCGCCGACGGCAGCATGAAGGGGACCGGATTATCAGCATCCTTGAGCGCGGCGAGGTTCATGAAGACTGCGCCGGGAATGTGCCCGGAGTCATAATCGGCCCTTGGATCGCGGCTCGGATCGAGCGCGAAATAGGTGGCGTCGAGAATGCGGAGGTCCGACGCGCCGAGTTCGTTTGCGAGCCAGTCGGTGGTAACGAGAATGTCCATGGCGACCGTTCTAGCGATGCCGTCGCTTTCCTTCAATCGACGGGGCGGCTAGGAAGCAATCCATGAATCCGATCCACCTTGGCCAGACCAGCGCGCTGCCTGCTTCGCCGGACGCGGCGACGCTCGATTATGTACCGAATCCGCGTCCGGGGCGGCTTTACCTGGTGCGGTTTTCGGCACCGGAATTCACGTCGCTGTGCCCTGTCACCGGGCAGCCCGATTTCGCGCATCTCGTGATCGATTATGCGCCCGGCGATACGATCGTCGAATCGAAGTCGCTGAAGCTGTTTCTCGGGGCATTCCGCAATCATGCTGCGTTTCACGAGGATTGCACGGTTGGAATCGGCGAGCGGCTGTTTGGCGAGATGAAACCGGTGTGGCTGCGGATCGGCGGTTACTGGTATCCGCGCGGGGGGATCCCGATCGATGTGTTCTGGCAGTCGGGGATGCCGCCGGAAGGGCTGTGGCTGCCCGATCAGGGTGTGCCGGGGTATCGCGGGCGGGGTTAGGGGCTGAGGCCGCCCGCTCGTCATCCCGATACCACCCCTCCTCGTCATCCCGGCGGACGCCGGGCGGAGGTCCTTCCATCGCGAGACCTGTGGGTCCCGTGGATCCCGACTTTCGTCGGGATGACGACGGGGGGCGTCGGGATGACGAGGAGCAGGCGCCGGGATGACGGGAGGGGTCACTGTTTCCGGAAGCGCACCAAGCGGTCGTAGCGGGGGATGGTCAGCGCGCCATCCTCGATCTTCAGGACCGAGGGGCCGAACTTGCCGTCGCTTGACGGATCGTTGCACTCGTAGCGCTCGACGCTGAGGACGACGCTGTCCTTTTCGGCGGTCCATTGACCGGCGGCGATTTCGTCGAGCGCGCCGTAGGAGAGCGCGTAACGGAAGTGGCCGTCGCGGGTCAGTTCAAGCGCGGCGGCCATTTCCATCTGGCCGCCATCATAGTCGCCGACCAGCCGGGCCGGGTGCTGCTCGGGCGCGGCGAGCGCAGGGGTGGCAAGGGCGACGGCGATCAGGAGGGCGCGCATGCCGTCCTTATACGCGAATTCACCGCCCCTTGAACAGACCGCCCAATATGCCGCGAACGAGCTGGCGACCGAGCGAACCGGCGATCTGGCGACCGACCGAAGATGCGGCGGAGCGTGCGGCGGACTGGATGATCTTGTCGGTGATCGACGGCTGGGCCGCGATCTTTGCCTGGCGCTCGGCTTCGCGCTCGGCTGCCATGCGATTGCGTTCGGCCTCGACGCGGGCGCGTTCGGCTTCCTTCGCCTGCTGGGCGGCGAGCTTGTCGGCCTCGGCCTTTGCTTGCGTTTCGGCCGCAGCAGCTGCGGCTTCACCGGCCTTGCCGGCGAGGATTTCCTCGGCCGACTGGCGATCGATCAAAATGTCGTATTTGGTGCCGATCGCGTCGGTCTCGACGAGGACCTTGCGTTCAGCATCGGTGACCGGGCCGACCCGCGAGCAGGGCGGCTTGATCAGCGTGCGCTGCACCGGGGTGGGCGAACCATCGGCCTGGAGTAGCGAAACCAGCGCCTCGCCGACCTTGAGCTCGGTGATCGCAGTCTCGACATTGACGCCGGGATTGGCGCGGAAGGTCTGCGCGGCGGATTTTACCGCCTGCTGGTCGCGCGGGGTGAAGGCGCGCAGCGCATGCTGGACGCGATTGCCGAGCTGGCCTGCGATCTTCTCGGGAATGTCGATCGGATTCTGGGTGATGAAATAGACGCCGACACCCTTGGAGCGAATGAGGCGAACGACCTGCTCGACCTTTTCGAGCAAGGCGGCAGGGGCCTCGTCGAACAGCAGATGCGCCTCGTCGAAGAAGAAGACGAGCTTGGGCTTGTCGGGATCGCCGACCTCGGGAAGATTCTGGAACAGCTCGGAGAGCAGCCAGAGCAGGAAGGTGGCGTAGAGCTTCGGGCTCGCCATCAGCTTGTCGGCTGCGAGGATGTTGACGATGCCGCGGCCCTGATCGTCGAGCGTCATGAAATCCGCGATGTCGAGCGCCGGTTCGCCGAAGAAATGCTCGCCGCCCTGCGAGCGGAGCTGGAGCAGCGAGCGCTGGATCGCGCCGACGCTCTGCTTGGAAACGTTGCCGTAGGTGGTGGATAATTCGTCGGCACGATCAGCGCAATCGGACAGCATCGCCTGGAGATCGTCGAGGTCGAGCAGCAGCAGCCCATCCTTGTCGGCGACGTGGAAAGCGATGTTGAGGACGCCTTCCTGGACTTCGTTGAGCCCCATCAGCCGGGCGAGCAGCAACGGGCCCATTTCGGAGATGGTGGTGCGGATCGGGTGGCCCTGTTCGCCAAACAGATCCCAGAACTGGACCGGGCATTCGGCATAGGCCCAATCGGTATCGCCGACTTCAGCGGCGCGGGCCTTGAATATCTCGTGCATCTTGCCGGTGGGCGAACCTGCCATCGCCAGTCCGGAGAGATCGCTTTTGACGTCGGAGACGAAGACGGGGACGCCTGCCCTCGAAAAACCCTCGGCGAGGCCCTGGAGCGTGACGGTCTTGCCGGTGCCGGTGGCGCCAGCGATCAGGCCATGGCGATTGGCGCGCTTGAGATTGAGTGCCTGTCGCTCACCGCCACCGAGGCCGATGAAGATTTCCGTTGCTTCGGTCACAATCGATCCCCCCTGCCATACCCCGGCTTTCGCCGGGGATATGGTAGCCTATTTGGTCTTGAGTTCGACGCCAAGGTAGCGAGCGGGCGTGTTGCCGCGCTGGACAAGCAGAACGACGCTGGTGCGACTTGCCTTGCGTGCTTCGGATACCACTGCCGCGGCCTCTTGCGGGGTGCCGGTCGGGTGCTGGTTGATCGAGACGATGAGATCGCCACGACGAAGCCCCTTGGCGCCAGCGTCGCTTGACGGATCGACCGCGGTCACGACTACGCCGCGAACGTCGCCGCGCAGGCCGAGCTGGCCGGCAATCTCCGGCGTGAGCGTAGCGAAGGTGAGGCCGATGGCTTGCGTGGTCACCTGCTGCGAGGGCTGGGCGCCGGGTGCCTGATCATCGTCTCCGCCAAAGCTGTCGCTCTGCGCGATCTTTTCCTCGGGTGGGCGCTGGCCGACAACGGCGACGAGAGTCATGCGCTTGCCGTCACGGATCAGGTCGATCGGGACGCGGGTGCCGATCGGTGTGTTGGCGACGATGTAGGACAAGGTTTCGTCGGGCGTGACGTCGCGATTGTTGACGCGGACGATGACGTCGCCCTGGTGAATGCCGGCGCGCGCCGCGGCGTCGCCGGGCTCGACACGGGCGACGATCTCGCCACGATTGCGAGGAAGGCCGAGCGCGCTTGCAATCTCCTCGGTGACCGGCTGGATGCCGATGCCAAGATAGCCGCGCTTGACGCTGCCGCCGCCCATAAGCGCCTGGATCACGGGCTTGGCCTCTTCGGCCGGGATAGCGAATCCGATGCCGACATTGCCGCCGGTGGGCGAATAGATTGCGGTGTTGATGCCGATCACATTGCCGCTGAGATCGAACATCGGGCCGCCAGAATTGCCCTGGTTGATCGAGGCATCGGTCTGGATATAGCGATCATAGGCGCCGCCCATGCCGATGTTGCGATGAAGCGCGGAGACGATGCCTGCGGTGACCGTGCCGCCGAGGCCGAAGGGATTGCCGATCGCGACCACCCAGTCGCCGACGCGGGTGCGGGTGGAATCGCCGAATTCGACGAAGGGCAGGTTCTTCGCCTCGATCTTCAGCAGCGCGAGATCGGACGCAAGATCGCGGCCGACGATGGTCGCCTTATATTCCTTGCGATCCGGCATGATCACGGTGATCTCGCCGATCGTGGCGTTGGCGCCCGGGCCGCCCGAGATGACGTGATTGTTGGTGACGACATAGCCGTCGGGCGAAACGATGAAGCCCGAGCCGAGCGAGGTGGCCTCACGCGTGACAGGCTGTTGCTCGGTGCCGCCGCCCATGCCACCGAACAGATCGCCGAACGGCGTGCCGGCGAACGGGTTTCCGGCCTGGACCTGGACCTTCTGCTTGGTGGAGATGTTGACGACTGCCGGCTGCAACTTGGCGGCGAGATCGGCAAAGCTCATTGGTGCGCCTGCGCGGGGCGCTGCCTGCGCTATTTCACGAGGGGCATTTTGTGCGACCTGCGCGCCGACCGGCTGCTGCAGGACCATGGTAGCGGTGGCGCCGCCGGCGAGCAGGGCGGCGGTAATGGCATATGCATAGCGCACGATGGGTCTTCTCCTAGAAGTTCATTCGCATTCCGGCACAAGCGTGCGGAGTGGCGGCGAAACTGCGTTTCGGGTCCTGAACGGAAATTGAATGAGTTTTGTTCATCTTACTTTTGTCCACGGAACTCGCGCAGATAATCGTTGCTGGGCGACAGGATCACCGTGGAGGAGCCGGGCGCTTCCTGGCCGTCGACACCGAAGGTCCGGCGATATGACTGCATGGCTCGGTAGAAATCATAGAATTGCGCATCCTTGTTGAACGCATCTGCATAGACGCGCGCGGCGGCCGCATCCGCATCTGCGCGGATGATCTGTGCCTGCTGCATGCCCTGTGCACGAAGCGTGAGCGCTTCCTGCTGGCGCGCGGTGCGCATCCGCTGGAACGCGCTTTCAAGCGGCGTACCATCGGGAAGATCGGCACGCTTGATGCGAACATCGACGATCTCGGCGCCATATTGCCGGGCGACGCGATTCAATCCGACCTGGATATTATCCATGAGCTGGCTGCGCTCGGGGGTGAGCAGCGCTGCGAACTGGCGCTTGCCGAGTTCGTTGCGAAGCGCCGAGCCAAGGATCGGGCGAAGCGCTTCACCGACGCGTTCCTCGCTACCGGCGCTGACGTACATCTGCAGCGGGTCGACAATGCGATAGCGCGCATAGGCATCGACTTCGAGGCGCAGCTGGTCGGTCGAAAGCACCGACTGGCGCTGCATGTCGAAGCTCAGCACCCGCTTGTCGACCCAGACGATGGTCTCGACGAAGGGGATGCGCGCGACCAATCCGGCGCCAGTGTGGCCGAACTGTTCGTTGGGATGCCAGGCATTGACGACACGGTTGGGATCGCCAAGCCGAACGATCAATGCCTGCTTGGTTTCAGGAACCACCGACACGAAGCTCGATAGGACGATCAGGATCGCGATCAGGCCGATGCCCCACGGGATCGGATTGCGCATCAGGCGCTCGACGAAGGTCATCGTGTACCTCCCGCGGGCGCAGTGCGCTTGAGTTCGGCGAGTGGCAGATAGGGCGTCACATTGGGCGCCTCGACGATCGTCTTGTCGGTCTTGGCCAGCACTTCTTCCATCGTTTCATAATACATGCGCCGGCGGGTTACCTCGGGCGCGAGCTTATATTCGGCATAGACTCGATCGAATGCAGCGGCTTCACCACGCGCCTTGGCGTCGAGCTGCTGCGCATAGGCGCGTGCCTGGTTGATATAGGTCTGCGCGGTCTGCTGTGCGGCGGAGACTTCCTTGAAGGCATCGACGACGGCAGCGGGCGGATCCGCCTGCTTGATCGCGACGCCCTGGATCACCACGCCGGCATGATAGCCGTCGAGGATTTCCTGCATGCGTTGCGCGACGCGGCCTTCGATCTGGCTGCGCTGCGGGCCGATGGCGTCGCTGAGCGAAACGCGGGCGATCTCTGCCCGCATCGCGCTTTCCGCGACGTCAGTGACGGTTGCGTCCGGATCGGCGAGCTCGAAGAGATAGAGTTCCGGCTCGCGGATATTCCAGCGGACCGAATAGGCCAGATCGACGAGATTCTGGTCGCCGGTCAACATCAGGTTCTGCGCTTCCGCAGCGGTCGATCCGATATCCTTGACGCGAATATCCTCGATATTGACGATCTTGACCCGATCGATCGGCGCTGGAAGCGTGAAGCGCATGCCCGGCGTGAGCGTTGCCGCATATTGACCGAAACGGACGACGACGCCGCGTTCCTGCGGATCGATACGATGCACGCTGGTCAGCACAAGCCACAGGGCAATGACGATACAGGCGCCCCAGAGCCATAGCGGACGGCCTTCGTGACCGGACCAGCCGCCATTGCCGCCACCGAGACGTTCCCGGCCGCGACGCAGCAGTTCATCGAGCGCACTGGGGCCGAAGGGGCCCTTACCCCCGGGACGTCGCCTTGGTGGCTGGTTCCACGGGCTGTCGGGACCAAGCCCGCCGCCGTCATCGCCGCCGCCGCCGGATCCACCGCCACCCCAGGGACCGCCCTTGCCTTCATTCAACATTGGTTTTGCCAAGGCCTCTTAATCTCCGGTTCTGGTTCTTGGATCCTTTATAGGGAGCGGTACTGCGGAAAAACAGTGCCATTCCCGGATAGTCGCGATAATGGCCGGTCATGACGACAGATAACGCAACAGTTTCCGCCCAACTCGCCAGCGCGCTGGACCGCATCGCCGATCCCGTTTCCGGAGAGGGACTCATCGCCAGCCGGCGCGCGGGGCCCCCGAGGTTCAGCGATGGCGTGGCATCCGTGGTGCTCGACGTCACCGGGCTTTCCGGCAATCTCAGGCTCATGCTCGAGACCGATATCAAGGCTGCGCTTGGGCAGGTCGCCGGCGTGGAGAAAGTGCGCGTCGCGATGACCGCCGAGAAGCAGAACCTGCGCATCATCGCAATCGGATCGGGCAAGGGGGGGGTGGGCAAATCGACCCTCGCCGCAAATCTTGCCATCGCGCTGAAGAAACTCGGGGTGAAGGTCGGGCTGGTCGATGCGGATATCTATGGCCCGTCGCAGCCGCGCCTGATGCATGTCGAGGGCATCAAGCCGCGCGCATCCGAAAGCAAGAAGCTCGAGCCGGTGCCGACGCCCTATGGCGTGCCGCTGCTATCGATGGGGCAGCTCGTCAAGGAAGGACAGGCAGTGGCGTGGCGTGGCCCGATGGCGAGCAATGCGGTCGGCCAGCTGATCGACGCCGAATGGGGCGATATCGAACTGATTATCCTCGACCTGCCGCCCGGCACCGGCGATATCCAGCTGAGCATGGTGCAAAAGCACAAGCCTGCCGGCGCTGTGATCATCTCGACGCCGCAGGATCTTTCGTTGATGGACGCGACGCGCGCGATCGATTTCCTGCAGCACGCCAATGTGCCGCTGATCGGGCTGGTCGAAAACATGGCTGGCTATGCCTGTCCGCATTGCGGGGAGATTTCGGATCCGTTCGGCTCGGGTGGCGCCGAGGCGGCGGCGAAGGCGATGGAACTCCCCTTCCTCGGGCGCATTCCACTGGATATCGCGATCCGCAAGGCTTCCGATGCGGGCACGCCGCCTGCCGCCGACGATGGTGACGTGGATTTTGCGGCGATAGCGCGCAAGGTCAAGGACTGGCTGGGATCCAACTAGACCGGGAGAAGCTTGATGCCGTTGACGACCGATGCCGAAATCGCCGAACTGCTGACCAGCGTTCGTACCATCGCCATGGTGGGCGCTTCGGACCGGCCTGACCGACCGAGCAATCGCGTGATGAAATTCCTTCAGGATCACGGCTATCGAGTCATTCCCGTCAATCCCTCGATCACCGGCGAGCATATCCACGGCGAGTTCGTGTGGCGCGAGCTTTCGCAGATCGGCGAGCCGATCGACATGGTGGATATCTTCCGGAACCCGGCAGCGGCGGGGGACGCAGTGGATGCGGCGATCGCGGCGGGCGCGAAAGCCGTGTGGATGCAGCTTGGCGTGATCAACGAGGCAGCCGCCAGGCGCGCTGAGGCGGCTGGGCTCAAGGTGGTGATGAACCATTGCCCCGCGATCGAGATACCGAGGCTTGGCCTGGCGCCGGTTGGGTGATTGCGCGCACCCACCACCGGCCCCTCCTTGGGTAGTCGTGTCCGGGCGTTCCACCTCTCTTGGTCATCTTGAGGCCCTTCCGTCATCGCGCCCTCTCCGTCATCCCGACGAAAGTCGGGATCCATGGGACCCACAGGTCTCGCGATCGTACGACCACCGTATCGTGGATCCCGGCGTCCGCCGGGATGACGAAAGGAGGCCAGATCTACAAATTCATCAGCGCCGGATCGCCGCCCTGGGCCATGATGTTGACTGACACCGTCCGCTCGGTTGCGAAGCGGAGCAGGGCGTTGGGGCCGCCCGCCTTGGGGCCGGTGCCGGAGAGGCCTTCGCCGCCGAACGGTTGGACCCCGACCACCGCGCCGATCATCGAGCGATTAATGTAGGCGTTGCCTGCCGGGACGAGCCGCCGGACTTCTTCCGCAAAGCGTTCGATGCGGCTGTGGATGCCGAGCGTGAGGCCGTAGCCGCGCGCGGCAAGCCTTGTCGCGGCACTGGCGAGTTCTCCGGGGCGGTAGCGGTAGATGTGGAGGACCGGACCGAAGACTTCCCGCTCGAGAAAGTCGGGCGTCGGCACTTCGGCGATGACCGGACCGAAGAAATTGCCTCCGAGATGGCTGACGTCGCGGTGGGCAATGATGGTTTCTAGCCGCGCGACATGCGCCTCGAGTGCTTCGCGGGCGGCCGGGTCGATGACGGGTCCGATATCGGTGGCGGGATCGGCGGGATCGCCGATGACGAGCGCATCGAGGCCGCCAGCCAGGCCGGCAATCAGCATGTCGGCGGATTCCTCCGGTACGAACAGCATCCGCAGGGCGGAGCAGCGCTGCCCCGCCGAGCCGAAGGCGGAAAGCAGGACATCGTCGATAACCTGTTCGCGCAGCGCCGTCGTATCGACGAACATTGCGTTGAGGCCGCCGGTCTCGGCAATGAAGGGGATGATCGGGCCGTTTCGCGCGGCAAGGCTGCGATTGATCGTCCAGGCGGTGTCGGTACCGCCGGTGAAGGCGACGCCGTCGATGCCGGGGTGCGAGACGAGTGCCGCGCCGATGATCGAGCCCTTGCCGATGGCGAGCGCAAGCAGTGCCGGATCGAGGCCGGCAGCGCGGAAGAGACGGACCGCCTCGATTGCGATGCGAGGCGTTTGTTCGGCAGGCTTGGCGATCACCGCATTGCCGGCGGCGAGGCCAGCTACGATCTGGCCGGTGAAGATCGCCAATGGAAAATTCCACGGGCTGATGCAGGCGAACACGCCACGACCGGTCAAAGCGAGATGGTTGGTCTCGCCGACTGGGCCGGTGAGAATTTCCGGGGCGCCGAACTGGCGTTCGGCAAGCATTGCATAATAGCGGCAATAGTCGATCGCCTCGCGGACCTCGGCGATCCCGTCGTTGAGCGTCTTCCCGCCCTCCGATGCAAGCAGGGCGACGAGATCGTCCATCGCCGTTTCGAGTGCGTCGCCCATGGCGCGCAATATGGGGGCCCGGCCGTGGCCGCCGAGCCGATTCCAGGCTGGCTGGGCTAAGCGGGCGGCGGCGATGGTCTGATCGAGGTCGATGGTAGCGGGTAATTGCGACTGTGGGGGAGGGGCGGGGATTCGCGCCTGTTCGCTCGCCATGCTGAAATCGCGCCCCAGCGGGTTGATCCGCGCGGGTCCGTATATATCGCGCGGGAGCGGGATGCGGGGATGGCGGCCGGGGGCGGCCTCGACACGCGAAATGGGATCGGTGGAGAGATCGGCGGCGGCAACGTCGGGATCGAGCAAGGCGTGGACGAAGCTGCTGTTGGCGCCATTTTCGAGCAGGCGGCGAACGAGGTAGGGGAGGAGCTCCTCATGCCCGCCGACGGGGGCGTAAGCGCGGGCGGGAATCGTCGCGTACAGCGCCTCGCCCATGCCGTGGAGGCGCTGATGCTCGATGGCGACGCCGGCCTGGCTTGCCATGTGGCGCACCGCCGCGAGGCTGTGGGCGTTGTGGGTCGCGAACTGGGGATAGAGCGCTGGCGATGCAGCGATCAATTGCTGCGCACAGACGAGATAGCTGACGTCGGTCGCCGCCTTGGTGGTGAAGACGGGATAGTCAGGCCGCCCGGCGACTTGCGCGCGCTTGATCTCGCTATCCCAATAGGCGCCCTTGACGAGCCGGACCATGATCCGGCGGCCGGTTTCCCGCGCGAGCCTGGCGAGGCCATCGATCACGCGCGGTGCGCGCTTCTGGTAGGCCTGGACGACGACGCCGAGCCCGGTCCAGCTTGCCAAGCCCGGTTCGCGGGCGAGCCGGTCGACAAGCTTTAGCGAAATCGTCAGTCGATCGACTTCCTCGGCATCGATCGCGAGATTGATGTCGTAGCCGGCCGCGAGCAGCGCAAGGCGCTTGATGCGCGGATAGAGCTCGTTCCGGACCCGGGCTTCCTGAACCGCCTCGTAGCGCGGGCTGAGCGCTGAAAGCTTGATCGAGACGCCGTGGCCGCGTTCCGGGCCGGCGCCAGCGGATGCCTTGCCAACCGCGGTTATCGCGTCGGTATAAAGGCGTTCATAGCGCTCGGCGTCGGCTGCGGTTCGCGCACCCTCGCCGAGCATGTCGAACGAACACAGCATATCCTCGCGCCTCGCCCGGGCGAGCGCACTTTCGATTGTGCGGCCGAGGACGAATTGCTCGCCCATCATTCGTACCGCAGCAGCGACCGCCTGGCGGATTACCGGCTCGCCAACGCGCGCGGCGAGGCGGGCCAGGAAACGGCCGGGATCGCGCCGGGCATCCTCATCCACGTCGATCAGGCGGCCGGTGAGCATCAGGCCCCAGGTGGATGCGTTGACGAAAAGGCTGTCGCTCTGGCCGGCATGGCTCGCCCAGTCGGTATTGCCGATCTTCTCCGCGATCAGCCGATCACGCGTGGCGGCATCGGGCGTGCGCAGCAGCGCCTCGGCAAGACACATCAGCGCAAGGCCCTCTCGTGTGCCGAGCGAAAATTCCTGCAGGAAACTTTCGACGACGCCCTGACGTTTAGCCGAAAGGCGAGCTGCGTCGATGAGTGTTACGGCTTCGGCGCCGATCGTCATGCGATCGTTTGCCGAGAGCTTCACGCTTCCCAGCAAACCCGCGATCGCGACGGCCTCGTCGGCATATTTCTCGTCGTCGATGACGTCCCAGCAGAAGGCCTTGTTTGTAACCACGCTAGCGCTCCGCGATATACCGTTTGAAGATAATATGTTATAATGGTTTTGCGTGTGAATGTGTTTCGTTTTTTGCGGTATGTTGCGGAATAAAATTTTGGTGAATTGAATATGGCCGAAGAAATGATCATCGATGCGACGGATCGAAAGATCCTCGCCATGTTGCAGGATGATGGCCGCATCACCAACCAGGAACTGGCACGCCGTTGCGGGTTGTCGCCGGCTGCATGCTTCGAGCGCGTGAAACGGCTGCGCGAGCGCGGGATCATCATCGGATATGCGGCGCTGGTCGATCCGGACAAGCTCGGGCGTGGGCTTTTGGTTTATGTCGAAGTGTTGCTGGACCGGACCACCGACGATGTCTTCGCGGCGTTCGCGGAGCATATCATGGCGATCGAGGATGTCCTCGAATGCCATATGGTGGCGGGCGGATTCGATTATCTCCTGAAGGTGCGGGTGCGCGACATGGCGGCGTATCGGGCGTTCCTCGGCAATGTGCTGGCGGGGATGCCGGGGGTGCGCGAAACGCGGACTTATGCCGTGCTCGAGGAGGTCAAGCGGACGTTGCGGATACCTGTGTGATTGTGGGCGGGATCGTCATCCCGACGTCGCATACCGCCCCCATCCGTCATCCCGACGCCCCACCCCGTCATCCCGACGGAAGTCGGGATCCATGGGACCCACAGCTCTGTCGATCGAGGAACCACCGTATCGTGGATCCCGGCCTCCGCCGGGATGACGAAGTTGGGGCGGATGACGGATGGGGGCGCGATGGCGTCTCAGCCGTTCCGAAACAAACCCTAACCCAAATTGCCGAATTCCGCTTCGAAGCTCTTGGTATCGCCGCGCGCGAGGTAGCGGGCCTGTTCGATCCAGCGATCGCGTTCGAAACGTCCGCGGAAAACCCCCATCTGCTCGTCGAGCGAGGCGGCCTGCGCGCTGTCGATCGCGGCGAGCTGGGCGTATCGGGTGATTCCGAGGAGCTTGAGCTGGGCGGCGGCCTTCGGACCTAGCCCCTTGATGCGGGTGAGGTCGTCGGGCGGGCCGGCGAGATCGGGGTGGGCATCGACTCCGACGAAGGGGCCCGCAACGTCTTCGAGCGCCGATGCTGCGCTGCTGACCACGCCGTTCTGCTCGGAAGGAGCCGGCGTCGATCGGGTGAGCGCGCTATCGGACTGCGGGCCGAACTGGCGCTTGAGCAGGCGCCAAAGGACCAGCTTGGAGAAGATGAGAAACGCAATAACGGCAATGATTGCGTAGATGACGGTCTGGTTCATTCCAACTCCCCCAAGAGGCTTTGATCTTATCTTAAACGGCGGACAAATGCTAGGGTCAGGACCTGTTAAATTGCTTGCATGATGGGCTGAGGGTTGATTCAATGGTGGCACCAGGAGGTGCTGCTTGTGGACGATCTGTTTATGCTGAGCGAGGTGCAGATGCGCCGGATCAAGCCATTTTTCCCGCGATC
>CANJQJ010000022.1 GCA_947476425.1 Sphingomonadaceae bacterium
GAGATCATCTGGCCGTTGGTCAGGATCGCGATGTCCTCGAGCATCGCCTTGCGACGATCGCCGAAGCCCGGTGCCTTGACGGCAGCAATCTTCAGGCCGCCACGCAGCTTGTTGACGACGAGCGTTGCGAGCGCTTCGCCTTCGACGTCCTCGGCGATGATGAGGAGCGGGCGACCGCTCTGCACGACCGCTTCGAGCACCGGCAGCATTGCCTGCAGGTTCGAGAGCTTCTTCTCGTGGATCAGGATGTACGGATCGTTGAGTTCGACCGACATCTTCTCCGGGTTGGTGATGAAGTAAGGCGAGAGATAGCCACGGTCGAACTGCATGCCCTCGACCACGTCGAGCTCGAAATCGAGACCCTTGGCTTCCTCGACGGTGATGACGCCTTCCTTGCCGACCTTCTCCATCGCTTCGGCGATCTTCTGGCCGACGATGACGTCGCCATTGGCCGAGATGATGCCGACCTGGGCGATTTCATTGGTGCCTGAGACTGGCTTCGAGCGAGCCTTGAGATCGGCGACGACCTTCTCGACCGCGATGTCGATGCCACGCTTGAGGTCCATCGGGTTGATGCCGGCGGCTACCGACTTCATGCCTTCGCGAACGATCGCCTGGGCGAGGACGGTCGCGGTGGTGGTGCCGTCACCGGCGATGTCGTTGGTCTTCGAGGCAACTTCGCGCACCATCTGGGCGCCCATGTTCTCGAACTTGTCCTTGAGCTCGATTTCCTTGGCGACGGTTACGCCGTCCTTGGTGATCCGGGGAGCGCCGAAGGCCTTGTCGATGACGACGTTGCGGCCCTTGGGTCCGAGCGTAACCTTGACCGCATCTGCGAGGATGTCGACGCCGCGCAGAATGCGCTCACGGGCGTCACGCGAAAACTTGACGTCTTTCGCTGCCATGTTCGTAAATCCTTCTTTCAAAAAAACGTAGGTTGAGGCGGCCGTCAGTTCAGCCGACAATCCCGAGAATGTCCGATTCCTTCATGATCAGCAGGTCTTCCCCGTTGATCTTGACCTCGGTGCCCGACCACTTGCCGAACAGGATCTTGTCGCCGGCCTTGACGTCGAGCGGCGTGATCTTGCCGTCCTCGGCCTTGGCGCCTGCGCCAACGGAGACGACTTCGCCTTCCTGCGGCTTTTCCTTGGCAGTGTCGGGGATGATAATGCCGCCGGCCGTCTTTTCCTCGGCCTCAAGACGGCGAACGAGCACGCGATCGTGCAACGGACGAAAACTCATGCGGATCACCCTTTCCATCAAACATTACGCGCGGCCTGCAATCGGACCCTTCCGGTCGCCAGCCACGCGAATCGAATAGTTGTTAGCACTCCCACTGGGCGAGTGCCAGAGCGGCATATGGTGGCCGTTCATCGAGCGTCAAGGCGCTCGACAAGAGCTTCCGAGAAAAATCTTGCCGAAGCGGCCTCAGGCTCGTCTAAAGCATCACGATGCTGACGCTGCCCAATATCCTGACGCTCTCGCGCATTTTCGCCGTGCCGATCCTCATCGCGTTGCTCTGGCATCCGAGCCGGTTCGATTATGCGCTGACCTACGGCCTCTTCGTGCTGATGGGCGTAACCGATTATTTCGACGGCTATCTCGCGCGTTCGCAGGGCACTGTTTCCAAGCTCGGCGTCTTCCTGGATCCGATCGCGGACAAGATCATGGTGGCTGCCGTCATCGTGATGCTGATCACCACCGGCGACATTGCGCACTGGACGGTAATCGCGGCAATGATCATCCTGCTTCGGGAAATCGCGGTCTCGGGGCTGCGTGAGTTCCTGGCCGAGCTGCGCGTGTCGATGCCGGTGAGCCAGCTTGCCAAGTGGAAGACCGCGCTCCAGCTGGTCGCGCTTGGCGCGCTGATCCTGGGTGGTGCGCTTCCGCAATGGCCATTCGTGCACGAAACGGGACTTTATAGCTTGTGGGCGGCTGCGGTGCTGACCATGATCACTGGCTGGGACTATTTGCGTGCCGGCATCCGGCATATGGATTGAAACGAGCATGGCGATCGAAATCCTCTATTTTGCCTGGGTGCGTGAAGCGGTTGGCTGCGATGGCGAAACGATCTCGCCGCCGGAGACCGTGATCGTCGTCGCCGACCTGCTCGACTGGCTCTCGGCGCGCAGCGAGGCCCATGGCCGCGCGCTTGCCGATCGCGGGCGTTTGCGGGTCGCGATCGACCAGGGCTTCGCCGCGCTTGACGCCCCGATTTCGGGCGCCCGCGAAATCGCGATCTTTCCGCCGGTGACAGGCGGATGATCGAGGTCCGCGTCCAGGCCGGGGATTTCGATCCCGGGGTCGAGCTCGATCGGTTCGGTTCGCTCGGCGCAGGCGGGATTGCGAGTTTCACGGGGCTGGTTCGCGCCGATGGCGATCTGGTTGCGATGACGCTTGAGCATTATCCGGCGATGACCGAGCGTTCGCTTCGCAACATTGCCGACCAGGCCGCGGAGCGCTGGCCGCTCTCCGGCATCGTGGTGATCCATCGCCATGGTCGGCTCGTCCCCGGCGATCGAATCGTTTTCGTCGCAACCGCTTCCTCGCATCGCGCCGCAGCGCTCGAATCCTGCGCATTCCTGATCGACTGGCTCAAGACCGACGCGCCTTTCTGGAAGCGCGAGGAATGGGCGGACGGCCGCCATCGCTGGGTCGAGGCAAAGGTCGATGACGATCAGGCGCGCCAGCGTTGGGAATAAGCGCCCGAGCGATGTTGCGCCCGGCCTGAGTTCGAAAATCCTCCCCTTCCCGCCTGCCGATCCCCACTCTATACGCTTCGCATGTCCGACGACCTGTTCGCCTCCGCACCCTCCACCAGCTCCGGAAATTACGACGCTTCGGCGATCGAGGTGCTGGAGGGGCTTGAGCCGGTCCGCCGCAGGCCCGGCATGTATATCGGCGGCACGGACGAGCGCGCCTATCATCACCTCGCCGCCGAGGTGATCGACAATGCGATGGACGAGGCGGTCGCCGGCCACGCAAACCGGATCGAGGTCTCGCTCCAGCCAGACAATCGCCTGATCGTGATGGACAATGGCCGGGGCATTCCGGTCGATCCGCATCCGAAATTTCCGGGTAAGTCTGCGCTCGAAGTGATCATGACGACGCTCCATTCGGGCGGCAAGTTCAGCGACAAGGCCTATGCCACGTCGGGCGGCCTGCATGGCGTCGGCGTTTCGGTGGTCAATGCGCTGTCGACCGAGACGGTGGTCGAGGTTGCGCGCAACAAGGAGCTTTTCCGCCAGCGTTTCGCGCGAGGGCTCGCCACGTCCGGCCTCGAAAAGCTCGGTGCGGCGCCCAATCGTCGTGGCACCAGCGTTTCCTTCTCTCCCGATCCCGAGATTTTCGGTCCCGCAGCGCATTTCAAGCCCGCACGCCTTCACAGGCTGGCGCGCTCCAAGGCCTATCTGTTCGCCGGCGTCGAGATTCGCTGGAAGTGCGATCCCTCGCTGATCACCGATGAAACCCCTTCGGAAGCGGTATTCCAGTTCCCCGGCGGGCTCGCCGATCACCTGCGCGAGCAGATCGGCGTGCGCGAATGCGCGACGACCGAATTCTTCACGGGCAAGCAGGATTTCCCCAACACGCAGGGCTCGGTCGAATGGGCCGTGGCGTGGCTGCTGTGGTCCGAGGGAAGCTACAGTTACTATTGCAACACCATCCCGACCCCGGATGGTGGGACGCACGAGGCGGGGCTTCGCACTGCGCTGGTCAAGGGCATCCGCGCCTTTGCCGATCTGATCGGCCAGAAGAAGGCCAAGGATATCGCCGCCGAGGATATCGTCACCGGCGCCGAACTGATGCTCTCGGTGTTCATCCGCGAACCGCAGTTCCAGAGCCAGACCAAGGACCGGCTGACCTCGCCTGATGCCGCGCGGCTGGTCGAGAATGCCGTACGCGATCATTTCGACCATTTCCTCGCGGACAACATGGATCGCGGCAAGGCGCTGCTCGGTTTCGTGCTCGATCGGATGGACGAGCGGCTGCGGCGCAAGGCCGAACGCGAGATCAAGCGCAAGACCGCGACGTCGGGGCGCAAGTTGCGCCTGCCCGGCAAGCTCACGGATTGCGCCAACGATGATCCCGCCGGCACCGAGATCTTCATCGTCGAGGGCGATTCCGCGGGTGGCTCGGCCAAGCAGGCGCGGGATCGCAAGACCCAGGCGATCCTGCCGATTCGCGGCAAGATCCTCAACGTAGCTTCGGCCAACAACGCCAAGATCAACGCCAACCTGGAAATCGC
This sequence comes from Sphingomonadaceae bacterium, assembly GCA_947476425.1. Classification (GTDB taxonomy): domain Bacteria; phylum Pseudomonadota; class Alphaproteobacteria; order Sphingomonadales; family Sphingomonadaceae; genus CANJQJ01. Next base: position 4,247 of record CANJQJ010000022.1, read on the forward strand.
CGACCTCATCCAGGCGCTCGGTTGCGGCACCCGCAAGGATTGCAACCCCGATACGCTGCGCTACGAGCGGGTCGTGATCATGACCGACGCCGACGTCGATGGCGCCCATATCGCGACGCTCCTGATGACATTCTTCTTCCAGGAAATGCCCGATCTGGTGCGCCGGGGGCATCTTTATCTTGCCCAGCCACCGCTTTACCGGATTACTGCCGGTGCGGTCAGCCATTATGCGCGCGACGAAGCGCAACGGGCCGAGATCGAGAACAAGACGTTCAAGAACAAGAAGGTCGAGGTCAGCCGCTTCAAGGGCCTCGGCGAGATGAACCCAATCCAGTTGCGCGAAACAACGATGGATCCGAAGACCCGCACGCTCATCCGAGTCACGCTTCCGCAGGAATATGAGGAACGCATGGGGGTGCGCGATCTGGTCGAGCGGCTGATGGGCAAGAATCCCGAACATCGCTTCCATTTCATCCAGGCCAATGCGGCGAGCCTCGACGAGGATGTCATCGACGCCTGAACAGGCGCGGGTGGTATCGTCACCCCGGCGAAGGCCGGGGTCCATGCTTGCGATTTCGCTTCGATCACAAGACCTGTGGGTCCCATGGATCCCGACTTTCGTCGGGATGACGGGGGAGGTGCCGGATTGGCGGTGTTTCAATCCTGCCGAATCAAAGACTGAATCACACGCGAACCAATTCCAGCGCTGCGGCGATGATGGAATCGCGGCTCGGCAAGGTCAGGGTTGCGGCGCGGGCGAGGGGGATGAAGCTGTCCTCGGCGGCGATTCGACGGACCGCCAAATTCGGCGCTCGCTCGGCAAGCATCGTGAACAACCCCTCGCTCTGCGAACCCGTTGCCCGGCATTCGTCGACGATGAGGACATGTTGGCAGGGGCCGATTTCCGCGAGAATGGCGTCCGGGTCGAGCGGCGCGATCCAGCGCAGGTCGATCACGCGCGCGTCGATGCCGTGCGTTTCGGCAAGGATGCTCTGCGCCTGGCGAGACAGGTAATAGCCATTTGCATAGCTGATGATCGCGAGATCGCTGCCGTCGCCATGGCGGCCAGGCACGCCGATCCGCATGGTTTCCAGCCGATCGTACGGGCTTGTCCAGAGGCCATCGCCTTCGGCATTGAGATCCCGGGTCATGTAGAGCGCGATCGGTTCGATGAAGATGACGACCCGCTGTTCGTCGCGAGCAAGGCGAACGCACTCGCGGAGCATCGCGACGGCATCGCGGCCGTTGCTTGGGCAGGCGACGATCAAGCCGGGAATATCGCGAAAGACGGCCAGGCTGTTGTCGTTGTGGAAATGGCCGCCAAAGCCCTTCTGGTAGCCGAGCCCAGCGACGCGGACGATCATCGGATTGGCAAATTGGCCATTCGAGAAGAAGGGCAGCGTAGCCGCTTCGCCGCGCAACTGGTCCTCGGCGTTGTGGACATAGGCGAGGAACTGGATTTCGGCGATGGCGAGCAGGTCGTTGTGCGCGAAGCCGATCGCGAGGCCGAGGATGCTTTGTTCGTCGAGCAATGTGTTGATGACGCGCGCTGGGCCGAAGCGGGAATGAAGCTTGGCGGTGACATTGTAGACGCCGCCCTTGGCGCCGACATCCTCGCCCGCGACCACGATTTCCCGATGTTCGAGCATGAGATCGGCGAGCGCCCAGCTCAACAGGCGCGCCATGTGCTGGGGCTTGTCCATCTGGGGCAGGTCGGTGCCGAACAGCGCGTTGCGCTTCGATTCGTCCAGCCCGTCATCCTCGCAGACTTGTGGATTTCGCCTGGGCGGAATGATGCTCGCCATCACCTGCGCGGTGGTGGTGATCCTGGGGCGCTTGATCGCTTCCTCGGCCAGGCGAGCGACGGTTTCGCCGGTCTGTTCGTAGAGGACGAGGATCTGGTCGGGGCGCAATATCCCGAGGTCGGACAGGATCGCTGCGCCGTGGATCAGGGGGTCGGAAGCTTCGCATTCGGCAATTTCGGCCATCGACAGATAAGCGGCCTGCACGTCGGAGCCGGCGTGTCCGTAGAGGCGCGCGCAGCGCATGTGGAGGAAGACCGGTCGGCGACGGATGCGGGCGATTTCGGCGGCTTCGCTGGCGGCGCGATAGGTATCGAGCAGGTCGAGGCCGTCGCAGGCGATGTAGTGAAGCCCGGGCCGGTTTCGAAAGCTTGCCGCGATCCAGCCCGGGGGCGTGCGGGTCGAAATGCCGATGCCATTGTCCTCGCAGACCAGCAGCAGCGGCATCGGCGTGCCCTGATAGGCCGCCCAGCTCGCGGTGTTGAATGCGCCCTGCGCCGTCGAGTGGTTGGCGGAGGCATCCCCGAAGCTCGCGACGACGATTGCGTCAGGCGCCAACGGGCGATCCGTCAGGCCGATTGCCGTGGCAATGCCGATGCTGAAGGCGGCGCCGACCGCCTTGGGCAGATGCGACGCAATCGTGCTCGTTTGCGGCGGGATATTGAGGACCTTCGAGCCGAGCACCTTGTGGCGTCCACCCGAGATCGGATCGTCGGCGGAAGCTGCAAAGCTCAGCAGCATGTCCCAGGCCGGGGTCTGGCCGGGCAGCTGCTTCGATCGCTGGATCTGAAACGCGGCATCGCGATAATGAAGGAAGGCCATGTCACCGAGGCGCGTGGCGGCCGCGATCGCGGCATTGCCCTCATGTCCCGAGCTGCCGATCGTGTAGAAACCCTCGCCGCGCGCCTGGAGCGCTCGCGACGCCCGATCGAGCTGGCGGCTGAGGATTTGCGATTCGAAGATCTCGACGAGTTGGGAGTCCGTCAGCCCCGCATCGGCGAGCGTGAGTGCTGAGCGGCGCGGCGGAAGATCGCCCGAGCGTAGCGCGGCGACGAGGTTGGCATGGACGGATTCGGCTGGATCCATCCTAGAAAAACGCCTGCAATCCCGTCTGGGCGCGGCCAAGGATCAGCGCATGCACGTCGTGCGTGCCCTCGTAGGTGTTGACGGTCTCGAGGTTCGCGGCGTGGCGCATGACGTGATATTCGTCCGCGATGCCGTTGCCGCCGTGCATGTCGCGCGCCATTCGGGCGATGTCGAGCGCCTTGCCGGTGTTGTTGCGTTTCATGAGGCTGACCATGTCGGGCGCGGCCTTGCCTGCATCCATCAGGCGACCGAGGCGGAGCGCCCCGAACAGGCCGAGGGTGATTTCAGTCTGCATGTCGGCAAGTTTCTTCTGGAAGAGCTGGGTTGCGGCAAGCGGGCGGCCGAACTGGTGCCGATCGAGGCCATATTGGCGCGCGGCGTGCCAGCAATATTCGGCCGCGCCCATCGCGCCCCATGCTATGCCGTAGCGCGCGCGGTTGAGGCAGCCGAACGGCGCCTTCAGGCCTTCGCCGTTTGGAAGCAGCGAGTCCTCGCCCACTTCCACTCCGTCCATGGCGATCTGGCCAGTGACTGAGGCGCGCAGCGAAAGCTTGCCTTCGATCTTGGGTGTTTCGAGCCCGGCCATCCCCCGTTCGAGGATGAAGCCGCGAACCGCGCCGCCATGCGCGTCCGATTTTGCCCAGACGACCATCACGTCGGCGATTGGCGCATTCGTGATCCAGGTCTTGGTGCCTGAAATGCGATAGCCGCCCTTCGTCCGTTCGGCGCGCGTACGCATTCCGGCCGGATCCGAGCCTGCATCGGGTTCGGTGAGGCCGAAGCAGCCGATCTTTTCGCCCGAAGCGAGGCCCGGGAGATGCGACTTGCGCTGCGCTTCCGAGCCATAGGCGAAGATTGGATGCATCACGAGCGAGGACTGGACCGACAGCATCGAGCGATAGCCACTGTCGACACGTTCAATCTCCCGCGCGACCAGTCCGTAGCTGACATAATTGGCATTCGCGCCGCCATAGGCTTCGGGCAATGTGATCCCCAGCAGCCCGAGCGCGCCGGCTTCGCTGAAGAATTCGCGATCGATCGTCTCGTTGCGATAGGCCTGCAGAATTCGCGGCTGGAGCCGATCCTGCGCAAATCCGCGCGCCGTATCCTGGATCAGTCGCTCTTCCTCGGAAAGCTCGCCTTGGAGCAACAGGGGATCATCCCAGGCGAAGCGTCCCTCAAATGCGCCGGCGTCATGCATAGTTGACATTAACCCCATAGAATGCAGGAGTAAATATGCACGCCGGCGCCCTCTTCGTATAGCGACATTCGATGATCTATGTTGGGATCATGCGGGATCGGACGGGATCAGACGGGGCGACGGTCACTCATAGAGTATTGCCGGCGTTTCCCCGTCGCTCTTGGGTACGCGGCCAGCGCTCTTGTGGAGCAGCAGGACCATCGGCAACGCTATGAACACGGCCCACATCATCAGCCAATAATCGTCGAGATAGGCGATCATCATCGCCTGGCGATTGATCTCGGCATCGACCATCGCGGCGATCACATTGCCGGACTGGCCGAATGCGTGGGAAAGGCCGGGATCGAGATAAGGCGCGCTGACGGCGGTAAGCCTTCCGCCGATATCCGCATGGCTGACCTGGATATTGCGTGCGAGCAGGGCGCTGAGAACCGAGATGCAGATCGAACTGCCAAGGCTCCTGCTTATCGAGAAGAGCGATGCGCCCTCGGTCCGCAGGCTCGGCGCCAGCGTGTCGAACGCCATGAGCTGCAGCGGCATGAAGACCAGCCCGACGCCGATCCCCTGCAATATGCCGCTCCAGATAATGGGTCCGCCGGCCATCTGGAGATTGAACTCGGTCATGATTAGCAAGCCGAAGGCAGTCAGCAACATTCCCGCCGCCACGACGAAACGCGCCTGCACGATTTTTATCAGCCGTCCGGCCATGAGCATTCCGACGAGCGTTGCGGCGCCGCGGGGGAGCATCACCATGCCCGCGGTCATCGTGTCGTAGCCCATCAGGTGCTGCAACATCGGCGCAACCAGTGCCGCGCCGCCATAGACGACGCCGGAAGTGACGAAGATGAAGAAGGTCGATGTGACGAGATTGCGATCGCGGAAGACTGCGATCGGGATAAGCGGATTTCGTGCCGTGCTGCTGTGAATCACGAAGACCCAGGCCGCGGCGATCGCGATGGCGGTTTCGACCAGGATCTCGCGCGATTCGAACCAGTCGAGGTGCGGGCCACGATCCAGCATCAGCTGGAAGGCGCTGAGCGCGATCGCAAGCAGGGCGAAGCCGAACAGGTCGAAGGGACGCTTTTCCACCTTGGGCTCGGCGATGAGCAGCCAGCAACCTAGCACCGCGACGGCGCCGACCGGGATATTGATGAAGAAGATCCAGCGCCAATCCATCGTATCGACGATCCAGCCGCCGATCACCGGCCCGAAGATCGGCCCGACCATCACGCCCGATATCCAGATCGTCATCGCCTGGGCGCGCTTTTCGGGAGGCGACGAATCGACCAGCGTCGCGATGCCGAGTGGAATGATGAAGGCTCCGAAAATGCCCTGGATCGCGCGCGCTACGACCATCAGCTCGAGACTCTTGGCACCGCCACATAGCGCCGAAGATGCGGTGAACACCGTGATCGCGATGATGAGGACGCGACGCCGGCCGAAATGGCTTTCGAGCCAGCCGGATATCGGCGTCGCGATTGCGGAGGTGATGATATAGGAGGTAAGCACCCAGGCAATGCTCTCAGGGGTAGCGCCAAGCGCGGCCTGCATGTGCGGCAGCGCAACATTCGCAATCGTCCCGTCGAGAGCCTGCATCAGCGTGGCGGCCATCACCGTGACGATGATCAGCGCCCGTTTCTGAGGCGAGGGGAATTGCGGCGCGTCCGTCATTTCTTCTCCCTCAGGCTTTGCGTTCGAAAGGTCGATTTTACGTATTTCGGCGGCGCTATGCCAGCCTTAGGCAAGCAGGCCTCGAATTTGCAACCAAATGGCGCAAGGGCAATGATTTTCGATGAATCGAGTGGCGGGCGGAAGCAAACTATTAACATGTGATACCGTAACGAAGCGCTTTGGAAATGGTGAGGGAATCGCATGAGTTTCGAGCGGCTTGTTGCTGAACATGACCGTATCGATTCGGTCGCACAGGCGCTTGGGCGAATGATCCTGCACGCCGTACCGTCGGTCAATGCCATATTGGCGACGAGGGCGCTGCTATCCACTGAGCTTACCGCCCATCTGGCGCATGAAGACAGCGCAATCTATCCGCGATTGCTGGCGGGCGGGTGCGAAAGCGTCGCGCAGACCGCCCATGAATTCGCCGAGGAATTCGAGCTGCTGGCCCATGATTGGCAAATCTATCTCGACGAATGGGATGCGGAGTCGATAACGGCGGACTGGGCAGAATTCTGCAACCAGACATCGGCCGTCATGGCGCGGCTGCATAGTCGCATCGATCGTGAAAATGCCCTGCTTTATCCTGCGGCGCTCCAGGCCGGGGTCATTCGCCTGAGGGCGTAAACCGAGCTCGCCTGACGATCTGATTGACGAATCGCCATATCAAGCGTTGTGCAAAGCAGCGTGAAGGCGTACCGGGCATGGCTTCACACAAATTTGTGGTCGCATCGCTGTCGCGGAAAGCCGGTTTCCCCACTTTTCGGCGTGATGCTCCAAAATCGACGGGATAACCTTACCGTGGCGTTCGACGACCTTCCCGTATTGCTGTCCGAAGCGCTCAGCGCCCGCGGATATGAAGCCCTTACCCCGGTTCAGGCCGCTGTGGTGGAGGCCGAGGCCATTGGCCGCGACCTCATCGTTTCGGCGCAGACCGGTTCGGGCAAGACCGTAGCCTTCGGGTTGGCGATGGCGACCGAATTGCTCGGGCCACAAGGAACCGCGCTGTCGGCCGGCGCGCCGCTGGCCTTGATCATCGCACCGACTCGCGAACTGGCATTGCAGGTCAGCCGCGAGTTCATCTGGCTCTACGGCAGGACGGGCGCGCGAATCGCAACGTGCGTCGGCGGCATGGATGCCTCGAAGGAGCGTCGTGCGCTGAGCCAGGGCGCGCAGATTGTAGTCGGCACGCCAGGGCGCCTGCGCGATCACCTCGAACGCGGCGCCCTCGACCTGTCGGCGCTCAAGGTCGCGGTGCTCGACGAGGCCGACGAAATGCTCGACATGGGCTTTCGCGACGATCTCGAGGGAATTCTCGACGCTACCCCAGACGGACGCCGCACCCTGCTGTTCTCCGCGACGATGCCGCAGCCGATCGTGTCGCTGGCGAAGCGCTATCAGCACAATGCACTTCGGGTCTCGACGGTCGGCGATAATCGCGGCCATGGCGATATCAGCTATCAGGCAGTGACGGTTGCACCGAACGACATCGAAAATGCCGTGGTCAACCTGCTGCGCTTCCATGAAGCCGAGACGGCAATGCTGTTCTGCGCGACGCGCGACAATGTCCGCCATCTTCACGCGAGCCTGATCGAGCGCGGCTTCGATGTCGTCGCGCTATCGGGGGAGCATAGCCAGAGCGAGCGCAATCACGCGCTGCAGGCGCTTCGAGATCGCCGCGCGCGGGTATGCGTGGCAACCGACGTGGCTTCGCGCGGTATCGATCTTCCGAGCCTTTCGCTCGTGATCCATGTCGAACTGCCACGCGATGCCGAATCGCTCCAGCATCGCTCGGGTCGTACCGGTCGTGCGGGCAAGAAGGGCACGGCCGTGCTGCTGGTCCCCTATCCGCGCCGCCGTCGTGTCGAATCGATGCTGCGCGGGGCGAAGATCAACGCCGAATGGATCTCACCGCCGACGCCCGAAGCAATTCGCCGCGCTGATCACGAGCGCTTGCTCGAGACGCTGTTGCAGCCGGTGGAGATCGACGAGGAAGACAAGGCGCTGGCCCAGCGGCTGCTTTCGGAGCGCTCGCCAGAGGAAATTGCTGCGATGCTGGTCCGTGCCCATCGTGCGCGGATGCCGCAGCCCGAAGAACTGATCGACGCGAGTTCGGCGCCGCAGCGCCTTGACGGGCCTCGGCCGGGCTTCGAGGATACGATCTGGTTCCGGATGGATATCGGCCGCAGCCAGAATGCCGATCCGCGGTGGATCCTGCCACTGCTTTGCCGTCGCGGGCATATTACCCGCAGCGAAATTGGCGCAATCCGGATCGCGGCAAACGAGACGCTGTTCGAAGTGACCCGCGCATCGGCTTCGCGCTTCGACGATGCGGTCAAGCGCACCGCTGGCGAGGATGGCGACGAGAGCGGCGTCACGATCGAGGCGATCGAGGGCAAGCCACGCGAGGAAGCGCGGCAGAATCGGCGCGAGGGTGCCCAACCGGCCCGCCACGATGCCAAGCCCTATCGCCCGAAGCTCGGGACAAGTGAGCGTGCCGGCGAGCGTTCCGGCCCGGCAGCTCCACGTTCGGGGCCACGTCCCGATCGCTCGGGTGCGGGCAAACCGTTCGGCAAGCCTGGTGGCCGTCCCGCATCCAAGCCGGGAGCGCGGCCTTTCTCCAAGCCGACCCGGCCGCGCTAGGTTTCGATGCCCGCGATACTCGTCGATGCGGATGCCTGTCCGGTCAAGGAGGAGATCTACAAGGTCGCCTTCCGGCATGAAGTTCCGGTGACGATCGTCAGCAACAGCCCGATCCGGGTGCCTGAGCATCCGCTGATCGGCCGCGAGGTCGTGAGCGCGAGTTTCGACGCTGCGGATGACTGGATCGCCGAACGCGCATCGGTCGGCACCGTGGTGGTCACTGCGGATATCCTGCTGGCGGATCGCTGCCTCAAGGCGGGCGCCGTCGTGATCGGTTCGAATGGCAAGCCGTTCACGTCGAGCTCGATCGGCGGGGCGATCGCCACAAGGGCGATCATGGCCGATTTGCGTGCGGGCGGCGATGCCATCGGCGGGCCACCACCCTTTTCGAAGGTGGATCGCTCGCGATTTCTTTCTTCACTCGACGAGGCGCTGGTGCGCCTGAAGCGCGGAAGCTGATCTGATGTTGAACCTTAATGGCATTACCGTGCGTCTCGGCGGGCGCGTCATTCTCGACAAGGCGACTGCTGCCTTGCCGCCTCGCAGCCGGGTCGGGCTGATCGGGCGCAATGGTGCGGGCAAGTCGACTCTGATGAAGGTGATGATCGGGCAGCTCGATCCCGACGACGGCTTCGTCGATATGCCGCGGGCGACCCGTGTCGGTTATATTGCCCAGGAAGCGCCAAGTGGCGACGCCAGCCCGTTCGAAACGGTGCTTGCCGCGGATACCGAGCGCGCTGCACTGCTGGAAGAGAGCGAAGTCTGCCACGATCCCGATCGCCTCGGCGAGGTTCATGAGCGCTTGAATGCGATCGATGCCTATACCGCACCCGCGCGGGCCTCGCGGATTCTGCTCGGGCTCGGCTTCGACGAGGAAATGCAGGGGCGGCCGCTGGACAGCTATTCGGGCGGCTGGAAGATGCGCGTCGCACTCGCGTCGCTGCTTTTCTCGGGGCCGGACCTGCTGCTGCTCGACGAGCCTTCGAACCATCTCGATCTCGAAGCAACGATGTGGCTGGAGAATTTCCTTCGCTCGTACCGCGCCACGATTGTCGTGATCAGCCATGAGCGTGACCTGCTCAACAATGTCGTCGATCACATTCTCCATCTCGAACAGGGCAAGGTGACGCTTTACCCGGGCGGTTATGATGCGTTCGAGCGCCAGCGTGCCGAGCGGATCGCGCAAGTGCAGGCCGCCAGCGAACGCCAGGCTACCGAGCGCGCGAAACTGCAGGATTATGTTGCCCGCAATAGCGCGCGCGCCTCGACGGCCAAGCAAGCGCAATCGCGCGCCAAGGCGCTTGCGAAGATGCAGCCAATCGCGGCGATCATCGAAGATCCGAGCCTGTCGTTCGTGTTCCCCAGCCCGCCCGAGATGCGACCGCCTTTGATCACGCTGGACATGGCTTCGGTCGGCTACGGCGACAAGCCGATCCTCCAGCGGCTCAACCTGCGAATCGATCCGGATGACCGGATCGCGTTGCTCGGCCGCAACGGCAACGGCAAGACCACGCTTGCGCGGCTATTGGCTGCGCAGCTGACGCCGATGGAAGGCGAGATGAACGCCTCGGGCAAGATGACCGTTGGCTACTTCACCCAATATCAGGTGGAAGAGCTCGATACGACGGATACGCCGCTTGAGCACATGACGCGCCAGATGAAGGGCGCCACTCCTGCCGCCGTGCGCGCGCAGCTTGGCCGTTTCGGATTTTCGGGAGATCGCGCGACGCAGAAGGTGGGCAGCCTTTCGGGTGGCGAGCGAGCGCGGCTTGCGCTGGCGCTGATCACCCGCGAGGCGCCCAGCATGCTGATCCTCGACGAACCGACGAACCATCTCGACGTCGACTCACGCGAGGCGCTCGTCCAGGCGCTCAACAGCTATTCGGGCGCGGTGGTGATCGTCAGCCATGATCGTCACATGATCGCGCTGGTCGCCGACCGGCTGGTGCTGGTCGATCATGGTCGAGCCGAGGAATATAACGGCACGCTCGAAGATTATACCGACATGATCCTTGGCAAGAGCCCGTCGTCGGGTAGTGGTGCGTCCAAGGCCGACAAGAAGGCGGATCGCAAGGCCGCCGCTGCCGCGCGCGAGCAGAACAAATCCCTGCGCGAGGCCGTTACGGTTGCCGAAAAGGCGATGGCTGCGCTTACGGCGGACCGTGCGCGCATCGAGCGCGCGATGTTCGATCCCGCTTCGGCAGCTCCGCAGGAACGCGAATGCTCGATGAGCGAATTGATGAAGCGTCGCGCCGATATCGAGAAAAAGCTGGAGGAAGCTGAGGAACGCTGGCTCGCGGCATCGGCGGCGCTTGAGAGCCAGGAAGCGGCCTAGGACCGGAATGCGGTTTCGGCATCGTTGACAGAAGCCGAAGTCCCGTTACTTCTTTGATTGCCCAAGGAGGTTCCCCTGAAGATTGCGGTGGTTGATGAAAGCGTGGCACGCGCGGCGATGATCGAGGAAGGCCTGCGCGAGGCGGGCTTTTCCGATATTCATCTGCTGCTGGAGCGAAACGGCCTTGTGGCGCGGCTGACGACGCTCGCGCCGGACGTGGTGCTCATCAATCTCGAAAATCCCGGCCGTGACATATTGGAGGAGAGCTTCGCGATATCGCGAGCGCTGGCACGGCCGATCGCGATGTTCGTCGACCAGTCCGATGAGCGGTCTATTGCCGAAGCGGTCGATGCGGGAATTTCCGCCTACATCGTCGACGGGCTCCGTAAGGAGCGAATCAAGCCGATCCTCGAACTTGCCGTGCGGCGGTTCCACGCTTTTTCGCGGCTTCAACAGGAGCTTTCGGATGCCAAGTCTGCCTTGGCTGAGCGCAAGGCGATCGACAAGGCCAAGGCACTGCTGATGAAACGACGCGGAATCGACGAGCCCGCGGCCTATGCGTTGTTGCGCAAGCAGGCGATGGATACCGGCCGGCGCGTTGCGGACATTGCCGAGGCGCTACTCACCGCCGAAACCCTGCTGGGAGGATTATCGTGAGCCGCTTCCGGATAGGTTTCGTCCCGCTGGTTGATGCCGTGCTGCCGATCGTCGCGCACGCGCTGGGGTTGGCGGCGCGCGAAGGCGTGTCGATCGAACTGGTCCGCGATCCGAGCTGGGCGACGGTGCGGGACCGACTGATCTACGGCCAGACCGATGCGGCGCATTTGCTTGCGCCACTCGCGATCGCCACGGCAATGGGGCTTGATCGACCGGCCGTTCCACTCGGCGCGCCGTTCATGCTCGGCCTGAACGGCAACACGGTGACGGTGTCGGCGCGAGTGGCGGCGCTTCTCGGCGGCGAGGGCGGCGACGTGGCCGCCACGGGGCGGGCCCTGGCGGCGCTGGCGCGGTCGGAAGTCGCGGTCGGCCGCAGGCTTCGGTTCGCGGTGGTGCATCGCTATTCGAGCCACAATTACATGTTGCGCTACTGGCTTGCGGCTTCTGGTTGCGATCCCGACCGCGACGTCGAAATCATCGTCGTACCACCGCCGTTTGTCGCCGAGGCGTTCGCGCTCGGCGAGATTGACGGGTCATGCGTGGGGGAGCCCTGGAACAGCGTCGCAGTCGAGCGTGGCGACGCCGTAATCGTCGCCGCGACCAGCCAGATATGGAATCGTGGCGTCGAGAAACTGCTCGCATTCCGTCAGGGCGTGCTCGACGAACGAAGCGAGGACGTCGCGGCGTTGTTGCGTGCGTTGCACGAAGCGGGTCGGATCGTCGCCGATCCGGGGCGCCATGAAGAGATTGCCGCGCTATTGGCGGCGCCCGAATATATCGGCCAGCCATCCGATCTGATCCTGCGAGCGCTTTCCGGAAAGCTGGTGCTCCGTCACGACGCCGAGATTACACCGATCGAAGACTTCCTCGTGCTGCATCGCGAAGCGGCAAACTTTCCGTGGCGGAGCCAGGCGATGTGGCTCTATTCGCAGATGGTCCGATGGGGGCATGCCCCGCTGGGCGAGGGGGGCTTCGAAGCCGCCGCCGCGGTTTTCCGTCCCGACATATATCGTGCCGCGCTTGCGGGAACCGACGCTATTCTGCCGAGCGCGAGCGCAAAGGTCGAGGGCGCGATAGCAAGATCATTGGGCGCCGGTTCGGTTACCGGACGACTGATCCTTGGCCCGGACCGCTTTTTCGACGGGGTGTTGTTCGATCCCGATCGAGCGCTGGATTATGTTGCTGCCCAGGCTCGATAAATCCCCTCCTGGCAAATTATGTTGCGGCGCCGCAAAAATCACCTTGCGCGTCGCTCGAATCAGTGACAGTCTTGTGAAACTCGGACGAAGAGGTCCTGAGTTGAGATAGATCGGGCTGGTCCAACGATGGATCGCCCGCCCGCAAAGCGAACAGGCAACGACGCCGCCCCGAACCGGTCCCATGAGACCGCGTTTGCGGCGGTTTTTTTCGTTTCGGTTTTTTTCCAAACTGGGGAGCAAGAACATGGCTGACGATGACATGAAGGCAATCGGCAGGCGCGGGCTTTTCAAGGCCGCCGGCGCGCTGGGGACTGTTGCAGCGATCGAAGCGACCCGCCAGGCCTTGCCTGGAGCGGCATTCGCAGCCGCCGCCGGTCCCGAGGTGAAGGGCGCACGGCTTGGTTTCATCGCGCTGACCGATGCGGCGCCATTGATCATGGCCAAGGAATTGGGGCTGTTCGCCAAATATGGCATGCCCGACGTGGTCGTCGCCAAGCAGGCAAGCTGGGGTGCGACACGGGACAATCTGGTTCTCGGCAGTGATGGCGGCGGCATTGACGGCGCGCATATCCTGACGCCGATGCCTTATCTGCTGACGCTTGGCACGATCGGCAAGGCGACGCCGATGAGCATTCTCGCGCGGCTCAACGTCAACGGCCAGGCAATTTCGGTCGAGAAGGAATATCTCACCGCGAAGGCAGATCTCGACTCGGCAAAGATGAAGGGAATCATCGCCAAGCGTAAGGCTGCCGGCAACAAGATCACGATGGCGATGACCTTTCCGGGCGGAACGCATGACCTGTGGATCCGCTACTGGCTCGCAGCCGGAGGCATCGATCCCGACAAGGATCTCGAGCTGATCACGATTCCGCCGCCCCAGATGGTCGCGAACATGCGCGCGAACACGATGGAGGCCTTTTGTGTGGGCGAGCCATGGAATGACCAGCTCGTTGCCCAGAACCTCGGCTACACTGCAGTATCAACTGGCCAGCTTTGGATGAACCACCCAGAAAAGAGCTTCGCGATGCGAAGCGACTGGGTGGCCGCACATCCCCGCGCTGCGGTCGCGCTCACTGCGGCAATCATCGAGGCGCAGCGCTGGTGCGATAATCCCGCCAACATCGCGCGGATGGCATCGGCGATCGGCGGTCGAGACTATCTCAAGGTTCCGGTCACCGACATCGCCGATCGGCTCGCTGGCAACTTCACGATGGGCGATGGGCGCGTGTTCAAGAACGCTCCGTTCAAGATGAAGTTCTGGGCGTCGAACGCCTCGTTCCCGTTCAAGAGCCATGACGTGTGGTTCCTCACCGAAGAGCAGCGCTGGGGCAAGCTGCCGATGACGCTCAATCGGATGGCGACAGTGGGCAAGGTCAATCGCGCCGACATCTGGCGACAGGCGGCAGCGCTCGCAAAGGTCCCCCCGGCGCAGATCCCGAAGGTCGATAGCCGCGGCATCGAGAAATTCTTCGACGGCAAGGTCTTCAACCCTGCCAATCCCGCAGCCTACCTGGCGAGTCTTGGCATCAAGCGCGTCTGATGATGAGCGTTGGAGAGACCGAAATGTCCACCAGTACAGCCAGAATGATCGAGACGCCGGCGGGCATATTGCCGGAAAGCGTCGCGGTCGTTAGCGCCCAGATCATCCGCCACCCTGCAGCGCCGGCCGAGTCAGCGCCGCCGCCGCGTCCGCGCAGCAAGCTCGTCGAGAAGCTGAATGCGATTGGCGCGACTGTCCTTCCAACCGTCTTCATGCTCGTCCTTCTGCTGTCGCTCTGGCAGGTCGCTTGCGGGCATGAAGGCGCTTCGCTGCCAAGTCCGTTGCGAGTGTGGACGGAAAGCCATGACGTAATCGTTCACCCCTTCAAGGGCGTGACGGTCGATGGCGCCGGCCTGCATATCCAGGATGGTGGCGACGTCGGTATTGCCGGGCATATCCTGACCAGCCTCAAGCGGGTCGCGATCGGCTACAGCCTGTCGGCATTTGCCGGAATCGCGCTTGGGATCCTGATCGGGCAGAGCGTATTCGCCTATCGTGCGCTCGATCCGCTGTTCCAGGTTTTGCGTACTGTTCCGCCATTGGCGTGGCTGCCGATCAGCCTTGCCATCTTCCAGCAGGCGCAGCCCTCGGCGATCTTCCTGATTTTCATCACGGCGATCTGGCCAGTCATCCTGAATACCGCCGCCGGGGTTCAGGCGATCCCGCAGACATATCGCAACGTCGGCAAGGTGCTCGCACTCAACCCGTGGCAGCAATTCACCAAGATCATTCTGCCGGCGACGGTGCCGCACATGTTCACCGGCCTTCGGATCGGCGTCGGGATGAGCTGGCTCGCCATCGTCGCTGCCGAGATGGTCCAGGGCGGCACCGGAATCGGGTTCTTTATATGGGATAGCTACAACAGCTCGCTCATCACCGACACCATCGTTGCGCTCGTCTGGATCGGCATGGTCGGCTTCACGCTCGACCGGATCGTCGGCTGGATCGGCCGTCGCGTCGCTCGGCAAGCTTGAAGGAAGATAGGTCATGAAACAACGCAGCTATCTCGCCCTCGAAGACATTGCGGTCAGCTTCCCGACCCGCAACGGTCCGTTCACCGCGCTCCAGAAGGTCAATCTCTCGATCGAAAAGGGCGAGTTCGTAGCCCTGATCGGACATTCCGGATGCGGTAAGTCAACATTGCTCAACATCATCGCGGGGCTCGTCAAGGCCAGCCGAGGCGTGGTCTTCCTCGATGGCGACGTTATCGACTCACCGGGGCCCGATCGTGCGGTAATCTTCCAGGATCACTCCTTGCTGCCATGGCTTAGCGTGGAGGAAAATGTCCGCCTCGCAGTCGATCGCACGATGAAGAAGGCGAGCAAGGCCGAGCGTCGCGACTGGGTGATGCATAATCTCGACCTGGTGCAGATGGCTGGCTCCGCCGCGAAGCGACCTGGCGAGCTTTCGGGCGGCATGAAGCAGCGAGTCGGCATCGCCCGGGCCATTGCAATGCAGCCCCGCGTATTGCTGATGGACGAGCCGTTCGGCGCTCTGGACGCACTTACCCGCGCCAGTTTGCAAGACGCGGTGATGGCGATCCAAGCCAAGCTCAACAACACCGTGGTGATGATCACGCACGATGTCGACGAAGCCGTTTTGCTCGCCGATCGCGTGTTGATGATGACCAATGGCCCGGCCGCTACGATCGGCGAAGATCTGGCGATCAAGCTCGAACGGCCGCGCAATCGCATCGAAGCCGCGGAGATGGCCGATTATAATCACGCGCGTCACGAGATCCTGCAATTCCTGCATCAGCGCTATTCGAACCCGCTCGACAAGGCGGTCTGATGCAGGCGTCACCCGGTAAATCCGGGGCGACTGCAAACTACGCAAAAAACGCCGGAGAGGGCACCTGGGGCTACACAAGATGCTCATTCCGAAGGGGGAATTATGAGAACGCTATCGCTTTGCCTGCTCTCCGCCACTGCACTTGCCAGCCCTGCGCTTGCTGATCCGGTCGTTATCAAACCGTTGATCGATGCCCGGATCCGTTATGAAGGCGTCGACCAGAAGGGTATCGCGAATAATGCGGAGGCGATCACGATCCGCGTGCGGACTGGCTTCGAATTGAGCTCGGGCCCATTCGCATTGCTCGCCGAAGCTGAGAGCACGATGGCGCTGGACGGGGATTATAACAGCGGCGTCAACGGCAATGGGGCTTTTCCGATCGTTGCCGATCCCCAGAATATCGAGCTCAACCGGCTGCAACTCCAATTCAAGGGCCTGCCTAAGACGCTCGTGACGGTCGGTCGCCAGCGCATAAATCTCGATGACCAGCGGTTCGTGGGTGCTGTGGGCTGGCGCGACAATGAGCAGACCTTCGACGCTGCGCGGATCGAATGGACTGGCATCAAGAACGTCAAGGCCGACGTCACCTACGCATGGAGCGATCGCACGATCTGGGGAATCGATGGCTTTGGTGCGCGCCAGACGGCCGTCGATGGCGACAATGTCTTCGCCAACCTCTCCTACAAGCATAAATATGGAACGCTGACCGGCTTTGCGTATCTGGTCGATCAGGACGAAGTGGCAGTGCAGGGATTTGCGCTTTCAAGCCAGACCTATGGTGTTCGCTTCGCAGGCGCCGCGCCGCTCTCCAAGTCCGTGAAGATCACCTATATTGCGAGTTATGCTCGCCAGTCGGATTATCATCGCAATCTGAATAATTATGAGGCGAACTATTATTTCGGCGAGCTCGGCGTCGAGGTTAAGGCGTTCAAGCTTGCCGGCGGTTACGAAGTGCTTGGCGCTGACAATGGCGGCGCCCTGACGAGCTTCCAGACGCCGCTTGCGACTCTGCACAAGTTCAATGGCTGGGCCGACAAGTTCGTGACCACGCCGCCCAATGGTTTGCGCGATCTCTACGTGACTGGTGGTTACGGCTGGAAGAAGGTTGGCCCGTTCGACCAGATCGGTGTTAACGCAGCCTATCATCAATATGATAGCGACCGGCTCAGCCTCGATTATGGCAGCGAGATCAACCTCCAGCTCGCAGCGAAATTCGGCAAGTTCACCGCCCTTGCCAAATATGCGGACTATCAGGCCAAGGCGTTCGCCACTGATACCACCAAACTCTGGTTTTCCCTCGAATGGGCATATTGAGGATCCACTGAAATGACTACGAAGCCCCATCTTATAGTAATCGGCAACGGCATGGCGGGGTGTCGGGCGGTTGAGGAGATATTGGCGCGGGATTCGGGGCGTTATCGCGTCACGATCTTCGGTGCGGAGCCTCGGGTGAACTACAACCGGATCATGTTGTCGCCGTTGCTGGCTGGGGAGAAGAGCTTCGAGGAGATCGTGATCAACGACCATGACTGGTATGCCGGCAACGGCATCCAGCTGGTCGCTGGCGACGCGGTGGTGGCGATCGATCGGCAGGCGAAGCGGGTCACGACGGCGTCGGGGCGGGTCGAGCCATATGACAAGCTGCTGATCGCGACTGGGTCGGATCCGTTCATCATCCCGGTGCCGGGGCATGATCTCAAGGGCGTGGTGACGTTTCGCGACATGGACGACGTCGCGTCGATGCTGCGCGCGGCGGATTCGGGCGGCGGCGCGGTGGTGATCGGCGGCGGGCTGCTCGGGCTCGAGGCGGCGCAC
The DNA here is from genome assembly GCA_947476425.1 of Sphingomonadaceae bacterium. Taxonomy (GTDB): domain Bacteria; phylum Pseudomonadota; class Alphaproteobacteria; order Sphingomonadales; family Sphingomonadaceae; genus CANJQJ01. The sequence goes on from CANJQJ010000022.1 coordinate 21,987, forward strand.
GGGCTGTCGCTGCGCGGGATGAAGGTGACGGTGATCCACCTGATGCCGACGTTGATGGAGCGCCAGCTCGACGAGGCGGCGGGGTGGCTGCTCAAGAGCGCGCTCGAAAGCCGCGGCCAGACGATCCTGACCGGTGCGGATACCGCCGAGATCTACGGCAACGGCAAGGTCGAGGGGGTGCGGCTCAAGGACGGGCGCGAGATCCCGGCGTCGATCGTGGTGATGGCGGTCGGCATCCGGCCGAACGTCAAGCTGGCGAAGGCGGCCGGGCTTGCGGTCGGGCGCGGGATCCAGGTCGACGATCATCTCGTCACCTCGGATGCCGACATCCTGTCGGTTGGCGAATGCGTCGAGCATGACGGGCTGGTCTACGGCCTCGTCGCACCGCTGTGGGAGATGTGCCGGGCGCTTGCCGACGGGCTGGTCGCGACGCCGAGCGGCTATCGCGGGTCGGTGACCTCGACCAAGCTCAAGGTGGCCGGGCTCGACGTCTTCTCGGCGGGCGACTTCTCGGGGGGCGAGGGGTGCGAGGACATCGTGCTGCGCGATGCGACGCGCGGGGTCTACAAGCGCGTGATCGTCAAGCAGGATCGTGTCGTTGGCGCTGTGCTCTACGGCGATACCGGCGACGGCAACTGGTATTTCGACCTGCTCAGGAAGGGCGAGGACGTCGCGCCGATCCGCGACGCGCTGATCTTCGGGCAGGCTTTCGCGTCGGGAGGCGCGTCCGCAAACCCTCTTGACGCCGTTGCGGCGCTCGGCGCGGATGCCGAGATCTGTGGCTGCAACGGCGTTTCCAAGGGCAGCATCGTCACGGCGATCGACGGCGGGGCGTGCAGCCTCGACGCGGTGCGCGCGTGCACCAAGGCCTCGGCGAGCTGCGGCTCGTGCACCGGGCTGGTCGAGAAGCTGCTGACGATCGCGATGGGCGACGATTATGCCGGCGCGCGCGAGAACCAGCCGATGTGCAAATGCACGAGCTTCACGCATGAGGATGTGCGAGCGCAGATCCTCGAGAAGGAGCTCAAGGTCATCCCGCAGGTGATGCAGGCGCTGTCGTGGAGCACGCCGGACGGCTGTTCGTCGTGCCGCCCGGCGCTCAACTATTATCTGCTGTGCGCCTGGCCGGGCGAGCATCAGGAGGATCCGCAGAGCCGCTTCGTCAACGAGCGCATGCACGCCAACATCCAGAAGGACGGCAGCTATTCGGTGGTGCCGCGGATGTGGGGCGGGGTGACGACGCCGAACGAACTGCGCGCGATCGCCGACGCCGCCGACAAATATGGCGCTCGGATGGTCAAGGTGACCGGCGGCCAGCGGCTCGACCTGTTCGGCATCCAAAAGGAGGACCTGCCAGCGATCTGGGCTGATCTCAACGCGGCGGGGATGGTCTCGGGGCATGCCTATGGCAAGGCGCTGCGCACCGTGAAGACCTGCGTCGGCTCCGAATGGTGCCGGTTCGGGACTCAGGATTCGACCGGGCTGGGCATCAAGATCGAGCATATGACGTGGGGCAGCTGGATGCCGCACAAGTTCAAGATCGCGGTCTCGGGCTGCCCGCGCAACTGCGCCGAGGCGACGATCAAGGATTTCGGGATCATCTGCGTCGACAGCGGCTATGAGCTGATGATCGGCGGCAATGGCGGCATCCACCTGCGCGGCACCGAGCTGCTGTGCAAGGTCGCGACCGAGCAGGAGGCGCTCGATTATTGCGCCGCCTTCATCCAGCTCTATCGCGAGGAAGCGCGCTATCTCGATCGCACCGCGCCGTGGATGGAGCGTGTCGGGCTCGATTATGTCAAGCAGCGCATCGTCGAGGACGACGCCGGCCGCGAGGCACTGCGCGCACGCTTCCTCTACGCGCAATCCTATCTGCAAAAGGATCCGTGGGCCGAGCGCGCAGCCGGGGCGGAGGCGCATCTCCACCAGCATATCGCCGAGATCCGGCCCTTTGCCGTCGTGGGAGGACGCTGATCATGGACGCAATCTGGCTCGATATCGGCCCGGTCGAACAGCTTCCCGCACTCGGCGCGCGCACCTTGCCGGTGCAGGGCGGCGAGGAGATCGCGATCTTCCGCACCGCCAACGGCGAAGTCTATGCGCTGGTCAATGCCTGCCCGCACAAGCAGGGACCGCTCAGCCAGGGCATCGTCCACGACACCAGCGTCACCTGCCCGCTCCACAACTGGCGCATCTCGCTCGTCACCGGCGAGGCGCTCGGCGAGGACAAGGGCTGCGTCCCGGTCATCCCCGTCAAGATCGACGGCGGCCGTATCCTCATCAGCCGCGCCGAAGCCCTCGCAGGCACCAATTGAACAGCATCAGGACAACTTGCCCATATTGCGGCGTCGGATGCGGTATTGCAGCGACGGTCAACGGCCCGCGCAGTATCGAGGTGCGGGGCGACAAGGAGCATCCCGCTAACGGCGGAAGCCTGTGCTCGAAAGGCACCCACCTGGCCGAAACCGTCGGGCTGGATGGCCGGCTGCTCCAGCCGACAATCGGCGGAAGACGCGCCAGCTGGGACAAGGCGCTTGCCCTCGTCGCAAAACGATTCGCCGATACCGTCGCAAAATACGGACCGGATAGCGTTGCCTTCTACGTTTCCGGACAGCTGCTCACCGAGGATTATTACGTCGCCAACAAGCTGATGAAGGGATTCATCGGCTCGGCGAATATCGACACCAATTCGCGCCTGTGCATGTCGAGTGCGGTCGCAGCCCATGTCCGTGCCTTCGGTGAGGACGTGGTGCCCGCGCAATATGAGGATCTCGATCAGGCGGACCTGTTCGTGCTGGTCGGTTCGAACACCGCCTGGTGCCACCCGATAGTCTATCAGCGTATCCAGGCGGCGCGAAAAGCCCGCGGCGCGAAGCTCGTCGTGATCGACCCGCGTCGAACCGAGACCTGCGAGGATGCCGATCTTCACCTGGCATTGAAGCCGGGCAGCGACGTTGCGTTGATGAACGGCCTTTTGGCCCATTGTTGTCGCGCTGGTCTGGTCGACGATAGCGCGCTCGCGGTGCCCGAGGGTTTCTGGGACGAACTCGAAGAGGGCAATGATCCGTGGTCGGTGGCGAAGGTCTGCGATCTTGCACCAGGGGACCTGCAACGCTTCTTCGAATTGTTCGCCAGCCGCCCACGTACCGTCACGCTGTTCAGCCAGGGCATCAACCAGTCGCTTGCAGGCACCGACCAGGGCAATGCGATCATCAACGTCCATCTTGCGACGGGCAGGATCGCCAAGCCGGGTGCGGCACCTTTCTCGATCACCGGCCAGCCCAACGCGATGGGCGGGCGTGAAGTCGGCGGGCTTGCCAACACGCTTGCCGCGCACATGGATTTCGCGCCGGAAAACGTGGCGCGCGTCGGACGTTTCTGGGCGGCGGCCAATATGGCGACCAAGCCCGGGCTCAAGGCGGTCGATATGTTTCGCGCCGTCCGCGACGGCAAGATCAGGGCGCTTTGGGTGATGGCGACCAACCCCGCCGTGAGCATGCCCGACGCGAACATGGTGCGCGATGCCCTGGATATCTGCCCGTTCGTTGTCGTTTCCGATTGCATCGCCGATACGGACACGACGCGTTTCGCCGATGTCCTTCTCCCCGCAGCGGGCTGGGGAGAGAAGGACGGCACGGTCACGAATTCGGATCGGACGATCAGCCGCCAGCGCCCCTTTTTCGCCCTGCCAGGCGAGGCGCGGCCGGATTGGTGGATCGTCGCCGAGGTCGGAAAGCGGATGGGCTGGCCAAGCGCCTTCGCCTTTGACCGGCCGGCCGATGTGTATCGCGAGCATGCGCGCCTCTCGGCTTATCAGAATGACGGCGGACGGCTGTTCAATATCGGACACCACGCCGCGATCGGAAATCCCGATTTCGAGGCGATGACGCCGCATCGCTGGGGCGGCACGCCATTCGCCGACGGTCGCTATTCGACCCCTGACGGTCGCGCGCGTCTCGTGAAGGTGTCGCAAGCTGCCTTGCCCGGACCGCTGGTCGATTATCCATTCACGCTCAACACTGGTCGTGTGCGGGATCAATGGCATACGATGACTCGCACGGGGCTTAGCCCGCGACTCGCGCGGCACCGGCAGGAGCCATTCGCCGAGATTCACCCGGAAGATGCCGCAACGCTCGAGATCGGCGAGGGCGACTTGCTTCGGATCGTAACCGGGCAGGGCGAGAGCATCTTTCCCGCCTTGCTCAGCGATGGCCAGCGGCGTGGCGAAATCTTCACGCCGATCCATTGGACCGATCGCCAATCGACCGGTGGTCGCACGGGATTGCTGCCCCGCCCGCTCACCGATCCTTATTCGGGCCAGCCGGGATTCAAATCGACCCCGGCGCGGGTGGAAAAACTCGTCGTCGATTGGCGTGCATTCCTGGTGACGCGGGAAGATCCGGGCGAATTGTCCGTTACTTATGCAACGCGCATCCGCATGCCACATGGCTGGCTTGTCGAGATGGCCGGGAGCGGCGAGCCGAACATCGCCATGCCGCGCGGTGATCGTGTCGAGGCAATCGATGTTGCACGCGGGCAATCGCGGATCGCGGTGATGATCGGTGCCCAGTTGCAGGCCGCGCTTTATGTGTCGCGGAGTGGCGGACTGCCGTCGCGAGAATGGCTGGTCGAGCAACTCGCCGCGTTTGCGGCGCCGTCGTCGATCGAATTGCTTGCCGGCCGTCCTGCGGTAGCGCGCGAGGATCGGGGCGCGATAGTCTGCGTCTGCTTCGATGTCGGCATGAAGACGATATTGGCATCGATCTCCGGCCAGGGATTGACGACCGTCGAGGCGGTCGGCGCTGCGCTCTCGGCGGGAACCAACTGTGGCTCATGCCGTCCGGCGATCCAGCGGTTGATCATACAGAGCAAGGAGTCGGTCGATGCATGATGGAATGATCGCATTGGGTGAAGTCTGGCTTGTCGGCGCCGGTCCGGGTGATCCCGAACTGCTGACGCGCAAGGCGGAGCGGCTTATCCGCGCGGCGAGCGTGGTTTTCTACGATGCACTGGTGGGGCCGGGGGTGCTCGAGCTCATTCCGGATCACGTCCGGCGCGTGGCAGTCGGCAAGCGTTCGGGGCGGCATTCCAAGGATCAGCGCTCGATCAACGAACTGCTCGTAGAGGCGGCATTGTCGGGCGAACGCGTGGTTCGGCTCAAGGGCGGTGACCCGTCGATGTTCGGGCGTTCGGCGGAAGAGGTCGCTACCCTCCGGGCGTACGGCGTGCGCGTATCGATCTGTCCGGGCATTACCGCTGCCAGCGCAGCGGCGGCGAGCGCCCGGGTGTCATTGTCGCTGCGAGGCTTTGCACGGCGGGTGCAGTTCGTCACGGCGCATGCGCGGGCGGGGGAAACGCTGGATCTGGATTGGGCTGCGCTGGCCGATCCCGAAGCCACGCTTGGTGTTTACATGGGGCGGGCAGCCGCCGCGACGGTCGCGGACCAGTTGATCGCCCATGGGCTTGCCGGAGCGACGCCGGTGTTGATAGCGGGAAATGTCAGCTTGCCTGACGAACGGTGCGTGCATACGCGGCTCGATTTACTCGGGCTGGTGGCGCAGAGCTTCCCGGCGGACTGGCCGGTACTGTTGCTGATCGGCGCGGCCGTTGCGCGACCGCCCCTGATCCACTCAGCAATCGAGCGTGTGGTCGCGCTCCCAATGTGACAGATGCTGCGTGTAGTCGTTCCACTGCACCAGCTTGAGCCGGGCGTAGGCGGTCATGAATTCGGCCCCGAATGCGTCCTTGAGAATGACGTTCCTCTCGAAGGCGCGGAGCGCATCCAGCAGATTGAGCGGAAGCTTCTTGGCGTTCTTCACGGTGTGGCCGTGCGTGTACATGTTGATATCGAGCCGCTTGCCTGGATCGCGCCGGTTGCGGATGCCATCCAGCCCTGCCGCCAGCAAGGCGGCCTGGAGCAGATAGGGATTCGTGGCACCATCGGGCAGCCGGAATTCGAAGCGACCGTCATCGGGGATGCGGATCATGTGGGTGCGGTTGTTGCCGGTATAGGTCACCGAATTCGGGGCCCATGTCGCGCCTGATGTCGTGCGGGGGGCGTTGATCCGCTTGTAGCTGTTGACGGTCGGATTGGTGATCGCGGCAAGCGCCTCGGCGGAATGGATGAGGCCTGCGATGAACTGGTAGCCAAGTTTCGAGAGGCCGAGTTCGTCGTCCTTGTCCTCGAAAAGATTGGTCTCGCCCTGCCACATCGAGACATGGGCGTGGCATCCATTACCCGTCAGCGCCATGAACGGCTTGGGCATGAAGGTCGCGCGCAAGCCGTGCTTTTCGGCGATCGACTTGGTCATGAACTTGAAGAAGGCATGGCGATCGGCGGTTATGAGCGAATCGGCATAATCCCAGTTCATCTCGAACTGGCCGTTCGCGTCCTCATGGTCGTTTTGATAGGGATTCCAGCCGAGCTCGAGCATGGCGTCGCAAATCTCGGTGATGACGTCGTAGCGGCGCATCAGCGCCTGCTGGTCGTAGCAGGGCTTGGCTTGGGTATCGGCGACGTCCGAGATAGCCTCGCCATCGGCCGTGAGCAGAAAATATTCGCACTCGACGCCAGATTTCATCTGATAGCCGAGCTCGGCGGCGGCGGCGATCTGCGCTTTGAGCACATTGCGGGGACCATGCGCCACTGGCTTGCCGTCCATCACCGGGTCGGCAGCGAGCCAGGCGACCTCGGGTTTCCAGGGAAGCTGGATCAGGCTGTCCGGATCGGGGATGGCGAACATGTCGGGGTCGGCCGGGCGCTGATCGAGGAAACACGCCGTCGCGCCGGCCGCGAAGCAATGTGCCTGCTAATCGCGGCGCCCGAGGCTATATCCTATTACCAGCACATCGAAATGCCGCATATCGCCAACGCGTTCATGTTTCCGCGCGACGCCTGAACCAGCGGCGGGGCTTGCCCGACTTCAGGACGCTACGCCGGAAGAAGCCGGCGCTGACTCGGATGATCAGCGTGATCCAGAGCCCCTGCCATATCAGTGCGATAAAATGCGGCCATATTTCGGGCCGCAGCGCGGCGCGTCCGATCATCGTGAAGGGCGAACTCCACGGGAAGATCGCGGCGATCCTGGCAACGAAATTGTCCGGATCCTCGACGGAAGCTGCGGCAAGCGCGAACACGATCAACTGCCCCATGGTGACTGGCATCGAAAGCGTCTGCACCTCGCGGACGGTAGCGGCCTGGCCGCCGATGCCGAGGAAAAGCGCGCCGAGCAGCAGGTAGCAGGCGATGAAATAGGCGATGCCGAGCGCGATGAACACCGGCCAGCCGACGGCTGGCGTGGCAAGGGCGGTCAACAGATAGGGCGCGAATATCCCGGTGGCCGTAAGTGCGATCGTCGCCCAGACCGTGATCCCGGTAAGCGACATGCCGAGCATCGCGACAAGCTTGCCGAGAAAGATCGCATCGACTGGTACGGCGGCGGCGAGAATCTCGATCACCTTGCTCGATTTCTCCTCGATCAGGTTCGAAAGCAGCATTCCTGCCAAAATCATCGTGAGCAACAGCAGGAGAAGCTGGACGCCGCGCGCAAGATCGGCGCGATGATCGGCGGTCGCTGGCGCATGGTGAGCGATCGGCCTGGTCTTGAGAATCGTCGGTTCGAGGGAGCCAAGACGCTCCGCCCGGCGCATGTCGTCGACGATCAGGCGGAGCGCACTGCCGTTCGCCGCGATCGCGGCTTCAGTGCCGGTGAGCCGGGGGGAGGTGGAAAGCTGGTCGAGTACCGCGACTATGCCGGGGCGATCGAGCAGCCGATCTGGATTGCTGCCGGGCGCCTCCGCCGCGAGGCGCGCCAGTGGAAAGGCGTTGCCCAGCCGATCATGCGCGGCGAGGAGCGCCTGGTATTCGGCGGGGGCGGCGATCACCGCGATCGTCGGGATCTCGGGCTTCTCGCCCATCCGCGACCCGATCGCGCCGAACAGCATGCCGAATATGATCGGGAAAAGCGGGCCAAGCAGGAAAAACAGGAAGGCGCGCGACCAGACCGTCGCGACATAATCGCGGCGGGCGATCACCATGGCGGCGCGAAAAGTCATCATCATGCGCGCTCGACCTCCTTGTCCATGGCGCGCATCGCGTCCTCCCCGGCAATCGCGACGAACGCATCGTGAAGGCCGGGGCGTTCGATCGACAGCGCCTCGATCCCGGCGCGGCTGCGCGTAATTGCTTCGAGCAACGGCTCGATGCCGACCTCGGGGAGCGCGAAGCACCAGCTGTGGCCGTCATATTGCGCATCATCGGGCAGCGCGGCGCGCCAGTCCCCATCCGCGACCCGAGTCGTCAACGTCACCTGCGGACGAAGCCGGCCGCGCGCCTCGGCAACGCTGCCTTCGAAGCGGACTCGGCCACCGACGATGATCGCGATCCGTTCGCAGAGGCGTTCGGCGTGGGCGATGACGTGGGTCGAGAAGAGGATCGTCGCGCCTGCATCGGCTTGCGCGCGAATCAGGCCTTCGAGGCGGCCCTGATTGAGAGCGTCGAGACCCGAAAAGGGCTCGTCGAGAACGATGAGGCGCGGCCGGTGGACGATCGTGCCGAGAATCTGGACGGTCTGCGCCATGCCCTTGGAAAGCGTGCGAATCGGGCGGCGCGCGGCATCTGCCAGGCCATGCTGCTCGAGGAGAATATCGGCGCGGCGCCGACCTTCGGCAAGCGGAAGGCCACGCAGCGCGCCCATGAAGGCGATCGCCTCGCGGGCGGGCATTGCCGGGTAAAGGCCGCGTTCCTCCGGAAGGTAGCCGATTTCGCGGGCGGCTTCGAGCGGGCGGGCGCGACCTAGCACCGAACGCTCGCCCTCGTCGGGATCGATGATGCCGAGCAGCATGCGCAACGTGGTGGTCTTGCCGGCGCCGTTGGGGCCGAGCACGCCGTAGATCATGCCGGTTGGAACCGCGAGATCGATACCCGATACCGCAGGCGCTCCGTCGAATGTCTTGACCAGGCCGCGTGCCTCGATCGCAAGGGCTTGCTTCAAACGACCGTCCTTCTACCTAGAAGCCTGTGACCCTCTCATCGCAGCAACAGGCCAATAGTGCGTTAACGTTGGACTTGAAAGCCGAGGCGCGCGCGCTCGGCTTTACGGCGTGCGGCATCGCGCCCGCCGACGCAACGCCGGAAAGCGCAGCGCGCCTTCGGGCGTGGCTTGCCGAGGGGATGCATGGCGAGATGCTGTGGATGGAGGAGCGGGCAGGGCAGCGCGGCAGTCCGCGCGGACTGTGGCCCGAGGTGAACAGCGTGATCATGCTTGGGATGAGCTATGCCCCGGCGGTCGATCCCCTGAAAATGGCGGCGGTGCGCGATCGGGGACGGATTTCGGTCTATGCGCAGGGCCAGGATTATCACGATATCGTCAAGAAGGCGCTGAAGGCGCTCGCGCGCTGGCTCGTGGCGCGGGCGGAGGGCGATCTCAAGGTGTTCGTCGATACCGCGCCGGTGATGGAAAAGCCGCTGGCTGCGGCCGCAGGGATCGGATGGCAGGGCAAGCACAGCAATCTGGTGAGCCGTACCGACGGAAGCTGGCTGTTCCTCGGCGCGATCATGACGACGCTCGATTTGCCCCCTGACCTGCCGCATGCGGATCGTTGCGGTTCGTGCAACGCATGCCAGCAAGCCTGCCCGACCGACGCCTTTCCCGAGCCTTATCGAGTCGATGCGCGGCGATGCATCTCCTACCTGACGATCGAGCATAAGGGACCGATCCCCATCGAATTTCGCGAGGCGATCGGAAATCGAATCTATGGCTGCGACGATTGCCTTGCGGTCTGCCCGTGGAATCGATTTGCGGAAGCGGCCGCTGCGAACAAGGCTTTTGCCGCGCGATCGGAACTGGCTGCGCCAGCGCTGGCGGACCTACTGGATCTCGACGATGCCGGCTTTCGTGCGGTGTTTGCCGGATCGCCGATCAAGCGAATCGGTCGCGATCGCATGGTGCGCAATGCAGCGATTGCGGCGGGAAACAGCGGCGATGCCGGGCTGGTCGGGCGGTTGTCGGCGCTGGCGGGGGACTCGTCGCCAGTGGTTGCGGAGGCGGCGCAATGGGCGTTGGCGCAGTTGCGGCGGAGTGGTGCGAATTAGGGATAAAATGAGTTGTAGGTGATTTCCTACAGGCTGGGGTTATGCGATAAGGGAGTGTTGTTGGCTCGATGAGTCGGCGGCTCTTTGACATTGTGAGGATGGTGCGCAGCCGTCATGCCGGCGGCCCCACTTCCGTCATCCGGAGTTTCCCCCCTTCCGTCATCCCGGCGGAAGGGGGGCGCCCGGATGACGAGAGTGGGACGGGCACATTTCATGCCGGACCAGGAAGGGTAGCGGTTTGTGGCCCTTCGCGCTAAGGGGTCCGCATGCCACCCCTGTTTCTCGTCATGCTTGGCGGCGCCATCGGCGCCGGGTTTCGCTACAATCTCGGACGCGTTGCGCTCCAGAATATGGGCCCGGGTTTTCCCTGGGGCACATGGATTGCCAATCTGCTCGGCGGATTCCTGATGGGGGTGCTTGCCGGCACGCTGGCTCGGGAAGTCGATGGCGGCGAGCCGCTGCGGCTTTTTCTCGGCGTCGGGGTGCTCGGTGGCTTCACGACTTTTTCGGCATTCAGCCTGGAGACCTACAACATGCTGGTGCGCGGCGAATATTTGATGGGCGGGGCCTATGCGGTTTCGTCGGTGGCGGGGTCGATCGTGATGCTCGTTCTTGGCGTAATGCTGACGAGGACTTTTGGATGAGCGAAACCGGTCGTACCTTTCCAATCGGCTATGACGATGACGGCATCCGGCTGGATCGCTGGTTCAAGCGGCATCTGCCCGATGTAAGCTTCAGCCTGGTGTCGCGCTGGGCGCGGACCGGGCAGCTTCGCCTCGACGGCAAGCGCAGCGAGCCCGGCGATCGCATCGCCGCGGGCCAGATCATCCGGATCCCGCCGCTGGAGATCGAGAAATCGGCGATCGCCAACATCGGCGTCGCTCCCGAAAAGGCACCGCGCCCGAAGCGCGAGCGCGTGCCGTTGACGCCCGAGGAAACCGAACTGGCGCTGTCGATGGTGCTTTATCGCGATAACAACGCAATCGTGCTCGACAAGCCGCCCGGCCTGGCAACTCAGGGCGGCACCAAGACCGACAAGCATGTCGACGGGCTGCTCGATGCATTGACGTTTGATTCGGAAGGGCGGCCCAAGCTCGTCCACCGGCTCGACAAGGATACTTCGGGCGTGCTGCTCGTGGCGAGATCGGCGCGGGCGGCGGGCTATTTCGCCAAGGCATTTTCGAGCCGGACGGCGCGCAAGGTCTATTGGGCGCTGGTGACCGGCGTGCCAGCGATCAGCGACGGCATGGTCGAGCTGCCGCTCGCCAAGCAGCCCGGCACCGGCGGCGAGAAGATGCATGTCGATGAGAAGGAAGGCTTGCCAGCGCGGACTCGCTACCGGATCATCGAGCGCGCTGGCAACCGCGCATGCTGGGTGGAGCTGCAGCCCTTCACCGGGCGGACTCACCAGTTGCGCGTGCATATGGCGGCGATCGGACACCCGATCGTTGGCGATGGCAAATATGGCGGCATCGAAGCGTTCCTGACCGGGGGCGTCAGCCGCAAGATGCACCTCCATGCGCGGCGGCTGAAGATCGATAGTCCGGACGGCGGCCCACAGATCGACGTTACCGCCGAATTGCCGAAGCATTTCGCGGAAAGCTTCGAATTGCTCGGCTTCGATCCGAAGGGCGGCGACCTGCCGATCGACGATATCAAGTTCAGCGAGACACTCGAGGGCAAGAAGCGCGCGGCGCTGAACGCGGCGAAATCGGCGCGCAAGGGCCGCAAGGGGGAGCGACGCGGGCGGGGCGAGCGGTGAGCGTTCGCGATTTTGCAGGGTGTCATCGGTTCGTCATCCCAGCGGACGCCGGGATCCACGATGCGGAGTTTTCTCGATCGTGAGACCTGTGGGTCCAATGGATCCCGACTTTCGTCGGGATGACGGGGGAGAGCGTCGGGATGATGAGGGGGGCCTTTCATGAACCACCTCGCGATTTTCGATTGTGACGGGACGCTGGTCGATAGCCAGGTCAATATCTGCCTGGCGATGGAGGATAGCTTCGCGCGGGGCGGGCTGGTGGCGCCGCCGCGTGCCCTGATCCGGCGCGTGGTCGGGCTGAGCTTGTTCGAGGCGGTGCAGATGCTGGCGCCGGATGCCGAGCCGGCGCTGCTGGCACAGCTGACGGGGGACTATAAGACAGCATTCCAGCGACTGCGCGGCAAGGGGCTGGTCGAAGAGCCGTTGTTCGAAGGGATCGCGGAGGCGCTTGCGGCGCTGGACGAGGCAGGGTGGCTGCTTGGCGTGGCGACGGGCAAATCCGATCGCGGGCTGGCGCACTGCCTTGCGCATCATGGCATCGCGGAGCGCTTCGTGACGTTGCAGACTGCCGATCGGCATCCATCGAAGCCGCATCCCTCGATGATTCGGCAGGCGATGGCGGATGCGGGCGCTGCGCCCGATACCACGCTGATGATCGGGGATACCGCGTTCGATATCGGCATGGCCCGGGCGGCCGACGTGACTGCGGTTGGGGTCGCGTGGGGTTATCATGACGCGGATGAACTACTGGCTGAGGGTGCGCATCATGTCGCTAGCGTGCCGGGGGATATCGTGACGTTTGCGGCGAGGGTGAAGGTTTGATGCACGCTCGTCATCCCGGCGGAGGCCGGGATCCACTTTGCGGTGGTTTTTCGATCGCGAGACCTGTGGGTCCAATGGATCCCGACTTTCGCCGGGATGACGAAGTTACAAAGTCGAAGAGAATTTCAATATGAGGCGTTTCTGGAAAGAGGTCACGACCGAGGACAACGGCATCCTGCTGGATGGCCGGCCGGTGCGGACCCCGGCGCGCGCCTTGCTGACGATGCCCAATGCGGCGCTGGTCGAAGCGGTGGCGGAGGAATGGCGCGCGGTCGAGAAGGATGTCGATCCGTTCGCGATGCCGATGACCGGGTTCATCAATGCGGTGATCGACCGGATTTCGACCGACCCGGCGACATTTGCGGCTGGGATCGCCGAATATGCCGAGGGCGACGTGCTCTGTTATCGCGCTGCCGAGCCGGAGCCGCTGGTGGCGCGGCAGGCGGCGGAATGGGATCCGCTGCTGGCGTGGGCGCGCGAACGGTATGACGTTGCGTTCGAAGTGGTCACCGGGATCATGCATCGCCCGCAGCCGGAAGCGACCCGGTTGCGGCTCGCGGAGGCGGTGGCTGCGTTCGATCCCTATCGGCTGGCCGGGTTGCAGCCGCTGGTGACGATCAGCGGGTCATTGGTGACGTCGCTGGCGCTGGTCGAGGGGGTGATCGATGCCGAGCGGGCGTTTGCGGTGACTCATCTCGACGAGCTTTGGCAGGCCGAGATGTGGGGCGAGGACTGGATGGCCACCGACCAGCGCGACCTGCGGCGACGCGATTTCGTCGCGGCGGCGCGGTTTGTGGAGATGTTGTAGGTCGTCAGGACGCCCCCTTCCGTCATCCCGGCGGAGGCCGGGATCCACGATATGGAGGTGTCTCGATCGCTAGACCTGTGGGTCCCATGGATCCCGACTTTCGTCGGGATGACGAAGGGGGGCGTCGGGATGACGAAGGGGGGCGCCGGGATGACGGAGGGGGTGTCGGAGTTCGGTTCGCTCAGCTGATGCTTTCGCCGTTGAGCAACTTGATGATGACCGAGAAATCGAGGGCGCCGCCGCCGGCATTTGCGAGCACCTGGTAGAGCGACTCGGCCGCTGCGCCCATCGGTACGGCCGCGCCTGCGTCGGCGGCGGCCTGCATGGCGAGCTTGAGATCCTTGAGCATCAGGCCAGTGGCGAAGCCGCCCTGATAGTCGCGGTCAGCCGGGGTTTCGGGGCCGACGCCGGGGAGCGGGCAATAGCTCGTCATCGACCAGTTCTGGCCGGACGACTTGGACGAGATGTCGAAGAAGGTCTGCGGATCGAGACCGAGCTTCTGCGCCATGGCGAAGGCCTCGCATGTTGCGATCATCGAGGCGCCGAGCAGCATGTTGTTGCAGATCTTCGCGGCCTGGCCGGAACCGTTGCCGCCTGCGTGGATCACGGTCTTGCCCATCAGCGACAGGATCGGCTCGCCGCGCTTGAAGGCCTCGGCCGAGCCGCCGACCATGAAGGTGAGCGTGCCGGCATTGGCTGCCGCGATGCCGCCCGAAACCGGCGCGTCGAGCATCGCGAGGCCCTTTTCGCCTGCGGCCGAGGAAACGGCGCGGGCAGAAGCGATGTCGATCGTCGAGCAATCGAGCAGCAGCGCCGAGCCTGGCACCGCGCCGAAGATCTGCTCGGCATAGACCGAGCGGACATGCTGGCCGGCGGGCAGCATCGAGACGACGAATTCGGCATCGGTCGCGGCTTCGGCGGCTGAGCCGACTGGGAGGCAGCCGGCTTCCTTGGCGCGGGCGAGCGCCGCCTCGGAAAGATCGAAGGCGCGGACGTCATGCCCGCCCTTTGCGAGATTGGCGGCCATGCCGCCGCCCATGTTGCCGAGTCCGACGAAACCGATGCGTGCCATTTGGTGATCCTTCCTCAATACTCCCCTCCCTCCCAGGGAGGGGTCGGGGTGGGTGCGCGCGTCTGCGCGCCTAAAAAACATTGCCTCTGGTCGAGGGCTTTGACCCACCCCCTGCCCTCCCTGCCAGGGAGGGGAGATTAGGCGGCCCCTCCCGCAGGCGGGAGGGGAGATATCTATTTGCCCGTCCACACCGCCGGGCGCTTCTCGACGAAGGCGGCCATGCCTTCCATCTTGTCGTCGGTAGCGCACAGGCCGGCGAACAGGCGGCGCTCGAAGGTGATGCCCATTGCGAGATTGGTCTCGAACGCGGCGTTGACCATTTCCTTGCAGGCAATCGCGGCGAGCGGGCCCATGCCAGCGATCGCGGCAGCGGTCTTGAGCGCATCCTCGAGCAGGTCGGCAACTGGGACGATGCGGGCAACGAGGCTGGCGCGTTCTGCTTCCTCGGCGCCCATCATCCGGCCGGTGAGGCACATTTCCATCGCCTTGGCCTTGCCGACCGCGCGGGTCAGGCGCTGCGAGCCGCCCATTCCGGGGGCGACGCCGAGCTTGATCTCGGGCTGGCCGAACTTGGCGTTGTCGCCGGCGATGATGAAGTCAGCCATCATCGCAAGCTCGCAGCCACCGCCGAGCGCGAAGCCGGCGACTGCTGCGATCCAGGGCTTGCGAGTCGCGGTGACGCGTTCCCAGCCGACGAAGAAATTCTCGCCATAGGCCTTGGCGTAGCCCATCGGCTGCATTTCCTTGATGTCGGCACCGGCTGCGAAGGCCTTTTCGGAGCCGGTCAGGACGAGGCAGCGCTGGGAGTCGTCGGCCTCATAGGCGGCGAAGACGCTGATCAGGTCGGCGAGCACCTGGGTGTTGAGCGCGTTAAGCGCCTGCGGGCGGTTAAGCGTGACGAGCGTGACGGCATCACGCTGTTCGACGAGAATCGTTTCGTAGCTCATGCTAAGGCTCCTCAAGCGGGAAGGGGTGTCCATTCCTTGTCCGCAGGCAATGGTGCGAACAGGCTGTCGATCAGTTCATCGGTCGTGGCCTCGGGCGTTGCCGGATTCCAGCGGGGCGCATTGTCCTTGTCGACGATCACCGCGCGCACGCCCTCGACGAAATCAGGGCGGCGGACGACATGGCAGGCAAGGCGGAATTCCATCCGCATATTATCCGCAAAGTCGGTCATCCTGCCACCCTCGGCGAGCTGGCGGAGCGCGACCTTGATCGTCTGCGGCGACTTGGTGGTGAGGATGTCGAATTGCTTATCGGCCCATTCGCCGCCCTCGGCGCGCAGCGCGGCAAGGATGTCCTCGAAGCGATCCGAGGCGAACAGCCGGTCGATGTCGGCGCGGACGGCCTCGAACGGGGCCTCCGGCGGGGTAACCGAAGACTCTTCGAGGATCGCGACCAGATGGGCGTGATCGCCGATGATGCGCGCCTTGACCGAACCGACGCTATCGGACGGCATGTAGTGAGTCGCGATGCCGAGTGCCTTGCAGTCGGCGCCGTTGATGCGATTGCCGGTGGTGCCGAGATAGGCTCCCGAGCGGCCCGGCAGGCGGGGCAGGAACCAGCCGCCGCCGACGTCCGGGAACAGGCCAATGCCGGTTTCGGGCATCGCGTAGACGGTGCGCTCGGTCGCGATACGATAGCGGCAGGGCATTGTAATGCCGACGCCGCCGCCCATCGTGATCCCGTCCATGAACACGATGATCGGCTTGGGGTAGGTGAACATCAGGTGATTGAGGCGATATTCGTCGAAATAGAAGCGCTCGGCCGCAGTGCAATCACCCTGGACGCTCTCGGAAAGCAGGCGGATATCGCCGCCAGCGCAAAAGCCGCGACCCTCTGCGTGATCGAGGATGACAGCGGTAACTTCCTCGTCATCGCGCCATTCCACGAGTGCTGCGGTCATGGCGTGGACCATGTCGGAGGTCAGCGCGTGGATTGCCTTTGGGCGGTTAAGCCGCATTCGGCCGATATTGCCGTCGAGTTCGATCAGCACTTCGTCAGTCATATTTCGTCCATTGTTGAATTCGCGGGGATGACGGACCTTGGCATGATCACTATCGCAGCAGCTCGCGAGCGATGATCATGCGCATGACCTCGTTGGTGCCTTCGAGGATGCGGTGGACGCGCAGATCACGGAAGAAGCGCTCGATCGGATAATCCTGCAGATAGCCGTAGCCGCCATGGAGCTGGAGCGCGCGATCGGCGATCGACATGCCGTAATCGGTGGCGATGCGCTTGGCCATCGCGGCGAACTTGCTCTTGTCGTGCGCGCCGGCGGTGACCTTCACTGCAGCACCGTAGAGCAGCATGCGAGCGGCCTGGAGCTCGGTCTCCATGTCGGCGAGGGTGAACTGGATCGTCTGGAAATCGGCGATCGCCTGGCCGAATTGCTTGCGGTCCTTGGTATATTTGATCGCCTCGTCGAGGCAGCGTTGCGCGCCGCCCAGCGAGCAGGCGCCGATATTGAGGCGGCCGCCGTCGAGACCGGC
Source organism: Sphingomonadaceae bacterium (assembly GCA_947476425.1). Lineage (GTDB taxonomy): Bacteria > Pseudomonadota > Alphaproteobacteria > Sphingomonadales > Sphingomonadaceae > CANJQJ01. Next base: position 39,036 of record CANJQJ010000022.1, read on the forward strand.
CATTGCGATGCGGAAGCCCTCGCCCTCCGAACCGACAAGGTTTTCGGCCGGGACGCGAACGCCGTCGAAATTGACCTGAGCGGTCGGCTGCGAATGCCAGCCGAGCTTCTTTTCCTGAGCGCCGAAGCTGACGCCAGGCATGTCCTTTTCGACGACGAAGCAGGAGATGCCCTTTGGCCCGTCGACCCCGGTGCGTGCCATGACGACATAGATTTCGTTGACGCCGCCGCCCGAGATGAATGCCTTGGAGCCGGTGAGGACATAATCATCGCCATCCCGCACGGCCTTGGTGCGCAGGCTGGCGGCGTCGGATCCGGCGGAGGGCTCGGTAAGGCAGTAGCTGGCGAGTCGCTCGCAGCTGACGAGGCTCGGGAGATATTTCTCCTTCACCGCCGCAGCGCCGTAGCAATCGATCATCCACGCTGACATGTTGTGGATCGAGATGAACGCCGAGGTCGACGGACAGCCATAGGCCATGGCTTCCATGATCAGCGCCGATTCGAGCCGGCCGAGCCCGATACCGCCCGATTCTTCCGAGACATAGATCGCGCCGAAGCCGAGATCGGCGGCCGCCTTGATGACGTCGCGGGGGAAATGATGCTCCTCGTCCCACTTCGCTGCGTTGGGCGTGATGGCGTCGGCGGTAAAGCGCTGCGCCATCTCCTGGATCGCGCGCTGATCCTCGGTGAGGTCGAATTGGGTCATGGCGAGGCACCCTTACAACAAGCTGGAGCTAATCTTGGCGACTCTCGTCGTCAGGATGGGCGCGTCTCTTTCCCCCGAGGGGTCAGGCCCATTGCCGCCATGCCATCGGAAAAAGGGCGCGGCAATGGGTTCTGACGCAGTTGATTACTGAAGCTTGTCCATCACCGAGCCGAAGAGCTCCTGATCCGAGGCAAGCACCTTGGGCGTCGCGAGCGGCTTGGAGACCCAGGTCTCGTTGATCAGGTCGCGCCAGGTGATGTTGTTATTGGTGCCGTTACCGCCCCAGCTGCCGCAGCCGAGCGAGAAGGTCTGGCGCATGCCGTTCCACAAATTGCCGCTGTTCGAGGCGGATTGCGGCTGGTTGACCATGACGCGCGAGGTCTTGGTCGCGAAGGCGAGCTTGAGGATGTTCTCGTCGCTGGTCGAGTAGATGCCGCAGCTGTGGCCCTGGCCCTGATAGGACTGGATCGCGTTGGTCAGCTCGATCGCCTCGTCGATGTCTGCGGCCCGATAAAGCGCCATGACGACCGACAGCTTCTCGCCGGAGAAGGGATGCTCCGGGCCGTAGCCGGTTTCGGGCACGATGAAGAAGCGCTTGCCCTCGGGAAGATTGATGCCTGCCATGCCGGCGATCTTTTCGGGCGGCTGAGCGACGATCGCGGTATTGAGATGGTCGTCGACCCAGATTGTGTTCTGGAGCTTCAGCTTTTCCTCGGCGCTGACGACATAGCCGCCCTGCGCTTCGAGTTTGTGGAGCATCTTGTCGTAAATCGCGTCGAGCAGGACGACGCTGTTGTCGGACGAGCAGGATGCAGAGAGATCAAGGGTTTTCGAAATGCGGATCTTTTCGGCCGCATCGTCGAGGTTTGCGGTGTCGTCGACCGTGATGACCGCATTGCCGACGCCGACGCCGAGCGCGGGCGTGCCGCTCGAATAGGCCGCAGTGACCATTGCGCTGCCGCCGGTGGCGAGAACGCGATCGCACTGGCGCATCAGTTCGTTGGTCTTTTCGACCGACGGGATGTCGATGCTGATCACGAGATCGGCCGGCGCGCCCATCTTGACGAGCGCTTCGCGCATCAGGTCGCAGATCAGCTTGTTGGTGAGCTTGGCGCGGGGATGCGGTGCAACGATGATCGAGTTGCGGCCCTTGACCGCCGAAATCGCCTTGATGACCGGGGTTGCCTCGGGGTTGGTCGAAGGCGAAAGCGCGCCGATTACGCCGACCGGCTTGGCGATCTTGACGATGTTGCGGACCGGATCTTCCTCGATGATGCCGACCGACTTGTCGTCGATGATATCCATAAGGGTCGCACGGGTCTTGCGGAAGATCTTGAGGAATTTGCCGTCGTAATTGCCGAGCTGGGTTTCCTCGACTGTGTGCTGGGCGATGCGCTCGGCGACGTCTTCGCGTGCGCAGGACCAGACCATCGCGCGGATGAGTTGATCGACCTGCTCCTGGGTATAGTTCTCGATCTGAGCCTGTGCTGCGCGCGAGCGCGCGACGAGCGCGGCAATCTCGGCAACGACCGGGTTTTCTTCGACGAGACTGAGGTTTCCGTGCTGGGCCATTTCATCCGCTCCAAAAATTCTAGACGCGCGCGTTAATAGGGCCCCATGATGAGGTCCATCGCAATGGGTGCTAGATGGGCCTCCGGTATAATGCATGCAAGAGCGCATATTTGCATGTCATCCGGGCATTTTTGCAGTAGTTATCAAGCCATGTTCGATTGGGATGATCTTCGCATTTTCCTCGCCTTGGCGCGCGCGCGGAGATCCTCGGTGGCCGCGCAAATGCTGGGGATCGACGTCACCACGCTGAGCCGGAGGCTGGCGCGCCTGCAGCAACGTGTCAATGCGAGCCTGTTCGAGACGGTTGGCAACGAACGTCGGCTGACCGAACGCGGCGAGGCGCTGTTTGCGCATGCGGAGTCGATCGAGAGTGCGGCGCTGGCGGCGATGGGCGATGTAACGGGCGAGTCGTCGAGCCTTTCCGGGCATGTGCGGCTGAGTGTCGCGGAGGGCTTTGCGACATGGGTGCTGGCGCCTGCGTTGCCGGCGTTCCAGCGCAGCCACCAGGATATCCGGCTCGACCTGGTCACGGCATCGGGGTTTCTCAATCCCTCCAAGCGCGAGGCCGACATCGCCGTGATGCTCGCGCGGCCGCGCAGCGGTCGACTGATCGCGGCCAAGCTCGGCAATTATCGGCTGCGGCTCTATTGCGCCGCGCATTATCTCGATTCGGCGCCAGCGCCAGCCGGGATCGAAGATCTGCGCGATCATCCGTTGATCGGCTATGTTCCCGAATTCATCTATTCGCCTGAATTGGACTATCTGAGCGAGGTCGGCGTCGGTCTTGCCGCGACGATGCGGAGCACGAGTATCAACGTCCAGTACCGGCTGATCGCGAGCGGTGCCGGAATCGGCGTGCTGCCTGCATTTATCGGGGACCGGGATCCAGCGCTCGTCGCCTTGCTGGCTGACGAAGTCGCGATCCGCAGGAGCTTCTGGATGGTCACGCACAGCGACGTACGGCGTCTTGCGAGGATCGAGGCCGTGGCAAACTGGCTGAAGGAAAGCGTGGCGGGCATGCCTTGATGCCCCGCCATTTCACCAATCGTACAGCGCGATCTATTGACTGAGTCTGCACGGAGCATTCATGGCATATTCAAGGCCGGCTCTTTATGCGGACACCATGTATTTCCATCGATTAGCTTTCACCTTGTGTGCCGCCCTCGCGTTGCTGTCGGTTTCCGCCGACGGCCGGGAACCGCGCCGACCAGAGCAGGACGCAGCCTATTCGGCCACGCGCTCCGGGGATATTCGTCCCTTCGGCGAGATTCGGGAGCGCGTAATTCCGCGGATGGGGGGCGCATCCTATCTCGGCTCGGAATTCGACCAGGGATCGTCGACCTATCGCCTCAAGTTCATGCGTGGCGACTCGGTGATCTGGGTCGATGTCGATGCCCGTACCGGAGCGATTATCGGTCGCTCGGGTCGATAGCCGCGACCCCCTCCCGGCTTGCCGCATCTTGTTATTTGCGCCATTCCATCAAATCAATTGCTAGAACTTTTCCGGAGGATGATGCGCAATGCGGGTCTTGATCGTCGAGGACGAACCCAATCTGGGCCGCCAGTTGCGAGCCACGCTTGAAGGCGCAGGCTATGCGATCGATCTCGCCACCGATGGCGAGGATGGCCATTATCTGGGCGCAACCGAGAGCTATGACGCCGTGATACTCGACCTCGGCTTGCCCGAAATCGACGGACTGACGGTACTCGATCGCTGGCGCAAGGACGGGATCGATACCCCAGTGCTGGTGCTCACGGCGCGCGACAGCTGGTCCGACAAGGTGGCTGGGCTGGACGCTGGCGCTGACGATTATCTCGCCAAGCCGTTCCAGACCGAGGAATTGATCGCGCGACTTCGTGCGCTCATTCGCCGGGCCGCCGGCAATGCGTCGTCGGAGCTGATTGCAGGCGACATCCGGCTCGATACGCGCTCGGGCAAGGTCACCAAGGCCGGCGAGCCGGTCAAGCTCACCGCCCAGGAATATAAGCTGCTTTCCTACCTGCTTCACCACAAGGGCAAGGTGGTGAGCCGGACCGAACTGATCGAGCATATCTACGATCAGAATTTCGATCGCGACTCGAACACGATCGAGGTGTTCGTGACTCGGATACGCAAGAAGCTCGGCGCCGATGTGATCACGACGATCCGCGGCCTTGGCTATTGCCTCGATGAGGTCGCGTCCTGACGCGGAGCAGCTGATGTCCGACGCCGCCGCCGTTCCGGGGCCGCGAATTCGGTCGGAAACGACCGGCTCGCTGACGCGGCGAATGATCACGATTGCCGCTTTCTGGATCGTGATCCTGTTGTTCGGCGGCGGCATGGCGCTCGATCGCGTGCTCAAGGACGCCGTGACGGCCAATTTCGACTCGCAGCTCGAATATGTGCTGACGGCGATGATAGCGTCAGCCGAAATTGGTCCCGATGGCGAAGTGCGGTTCACTCGCCCGCTTGGCGACCAGCGTTTCCTCGAGCCTTATTCGGGGCTGTACTGGCAGGTGTCAGCTCCAGGCCAGGATCCGTTCCGCTCGCGTTCGTTGTGGGATCGCGCGCTGCCTGATCGGATGTCGAAAGCAGCCGACTCGCTGATGATCTACGACAGCGAACCGTTCGGCGAAGATCAGCTGCGAATCCATGAGCGAGCGCTGCGCTTGCCCGGATCGCCTGTCCTTTGGCGATTCCAGGTCGGCCAGAGCCGTGCCGAACTCAACGCACAGATCAATATCCTCCGCACGACGCTGCTCAAGTCGTTCGTGCTGCTTGCGGTCGGGCTGATTGCGCTTGCCGCGCTGCAGGCGACATTCGGGCTATGGCCGCTGCGGAAGGTGCGGCGCGAAATCGGCGAGGTTAGGGCGGGGCGGGCGGCACGAGTCGATGCGCGACTGCCGGTGGAGATCGCGCCGATGGTCGAGGAACTGAACGAGCTGCTCGCGCATAATGACCGCCAGGCGGAGGAAGCGCGGCGGCATGCCGGCAATCTCGCGCATGCGCTCAAGACGCCGCTTACCGTGATCATGAACGAGGCGACGGCGGGCAGCCCCGATCTCAACGTGACGGTAATCCGCGAAGCGACGACGATGCGCCGCCAGGTCGATCACCATCTTGCCCGCGCTCGTGCTGTCGGTCGGCGGGCCAGCGGCCAGAGCAAGGCCGAGATATGGGCATCGCTTGGCGCGGTGGAGCGTGCGGTCAGCCGGCTTTATCCGGACAGCGTGATCGATATCGACGGTGCCCGCGATATTTCGGTGCGGGTCGAACGCCAGGATCTCGACGAGATGCTCGGCAACCTGATCGAGAACGCCGCAAAATATGGTGGCGGGCGCGTGTTCGTCACGGTCGGCCGGGCGAATGGCAGTGCCGAGATACTGGTCGAGGATGACGGCCGGGGGATCGCCGAAGCGCAGCGAAGCGAGATTTTCGGGCGCGGTGCCCGGCTCGATACCGGCAAGCCGGGGACTGGCCTCGGTCTCGCGATCGTGCGCGATGTGGCGGAAATTTATGGCGGGTCGGTCACGCTCGAGGAAAGCGAGGATCTTGGCGGTCTGCTGGTGAGGTTGCGCCTGCCGATGGCGGGATGAGGCAAATGGTTAAGCCGCGTTAAGTCTATATGATCACTTTCTATTAGGCGAAATTGGACTAGGGTCAGGACTCATTGATCACAACCAGAAGATGACGGTAGCGGCGATTGCGATGGCGGACATGAAGGTGTGGGCGCAGCGATCATATCGGGTGTGAATGCGCCGCCAGTCCTTGATTTTGGCGAACAGGTTTTCGATCAAGTGCC
>CANJQJ010000023.1 GCA_947476425.1 Sphingomonadaceae bacterium
CACTTGATCGAAAACCTGTTCGCCAAAATCAAGGACTGGCGGCGCATTCACACCCGATATGATCGCTGCGCCCACACCTTCATGTCCGCCATCGCAATCGCCGCTACCGTCATCTTCTGGTTGTGATCAATGAGTCCTGACCCTAGGATGCTGCGGACCTGCGGACCGCCAAGGGGCCGCGCGATCGTGACAAGGGGTGAGCTTTCCATGCCGGTGATGGTGTCCAGCAATGAAGCAGGCGTACGGGCACCCAGGACAAGCCACGACGATCACTCGACATCGCTTCTGCCGGATATCAACCAGCGGCTCGCTCCAGCGATCGGCGAGCCGATCCATGCCGCGTTGCCGCAGCACGTTCCGAAGCCCTGGCAGTAATCCATTCCGGGCAGGCCTACAGCTATGGGCTGCTCGAAGCGCGATCGCGCCGGCTCGCCGCGCATCTCATGGGCCTTGGCCTGGGTTCGGGATCGCGGGTGGTGATCGTCGCCGAACGGGCGCCCTGGTTGATCTGGACGATGCTTGCCGTCTCGCGAATCGGCGCGGTGTTCGTGGTCCTCGACGGCGCCTATCCCGAGAAACGGATCGAGACGCTCGCCGGGATTGCGATGCCGGATGCGATATTGGGCAGCGCAAGCGCCGCGATCTGGGGGCTGGCAGCGGATGTCGCAATCGCCCGCAACGTCGATCTGGTCGACGCGGATGCCGAATATCCTGAACCCACGCTTTCGTCGCTTCCAGCCATGATCGCTGAAGACCAGCCCGCCTATTTCCTCTTCACCTCGGGGAGCACCGGCCTTCCCAAATGCGTTGCCTGCTCGCACATCCCGTTGTCGCATTTCGTGAAGTGGCAAACCGAGAGCTTCGGCCTGATTCCAACGGACCGGTTCACGATGCTCTCAGGGCTCTCGCACGACCCGTTGATGCGCGACATCTTCACGCCGCTGTCCATCGGCGCTGTCCTGCTTATCCCCGAACAGGACGACATATACGGCCCCGGTCGCCTGCTGGCATGGTTCAAGAAGGTCCAACCCTCGGTCGCGCATATGACGCCTGCGATGAGCCAGCTGCTCACCGCCGGACGAACGACGGCTGGAGCCCTTGGCGACCTCCGGCTGGTCTTCATGGGCGGGGATTCGCTCCGCCCCCCGGTCATACGCGACCTGCGGGTGCTCGCGCCAAACGCCGAGGTCATCAATTTCTACGGCTCGACGGAGACTCCGCAGGCTGCCGGTTTCTATCGCTGGCGCGACGACGAGGATTTCAAGACAGTTCCGGTGGGAACAGGGTCCGATGGGTTCCAGCTGGTTGTCATGGATCCGGCGCACCGCCCGCTCGGCTTTGGCGAGGAAGGCGAGATCGCTCGCCGACCATCCTGATGTCACCGCGGCCTTCGCACTGGCGCCCGCGAATGATGGCCAGCGCGCGATCTTCGCCGTAGTCGTGGGCGACATCGACGGTGACGATGCTGGCCTGACCGCATATCTGGCCGAGCGGTTGCCGGGCTATATGGTGCCCGAGAAGATCCGCCACATCGAAACTATGCCATTGCTGCCCAATGGCAAGCTTGATCGCAAGGCGCTTGACGCGCTGTTCGAGCCCGAAGCGCCCCCTCCAATGGTCGACGAGGATCTCACGGGCAAGGAAGCCGAGATGATCGCGGCCTGGGGCGCCGTGCTCAATCGCCGGCAAATCTCTCCGGACAATAGCTGCGTCAGCCTCGGCATAGACAGCCTGTCCTATGTCCAGATCTACCTCGCGACCGAAGACCTGCTCGGAAGGATGCCCGATCAGTGGCAGGGCATGACAATCCGCCAGCTTGCCGGGCGGGAAACCGCACGCGGATCGATCTGGCGAAGCATCGACATGGCGATGTTCGTTCGCGCGGTCTCGATCCTCGTCGTCGTGGCTGCGCACTTCAATATTACTCATGGCTATCCCGGTGGCGCGACGAGCGGCCTGTTCCTGGTTTCGGGGCTATTGTTCGGTCAGCTTCAGTTGAGCGAAGTCTTTATGACGCGATCATCCAAGCCGATCTGGCGGTTGACCCTGACGGTGCTGATCCCGACCTTGTTGGTCTGCTGGGCAATCACGCTGGCGCGATTGGCACTCCACAAGAACCCCCATCTTTCGCTGTTCCTGCTATATGCGAATTTCGCACCAAAGGCCGAAAATCATTATGATTTCTACCTCTGGTACCTGCATTGCACGATCCAGATCCTGGCGCTGACCGCGATCAGCTATGTCGTAGTCGCACGCTTCGCCCGTTTTCACGTCGATCCGTTGCGCTTCTCGGCGATGGTCTTCACCTTTTCCGCGCTGCTGAAATTCGCTGCGCTCGCGGTAATCTCGCCGGGGTTCCTGCCCTACCGGCTGCCGCTGGACCGAATCTCGAGCTATATGGTGACGACCCATTGGGCGACCTTCGCGCTCGGTTCGCTCATTGCCTGCTTGCGCGGCCCACGACACAAGGCTGCCGCCTTCTTCGCGATCCTCGCCTATGCCGGGGCGACCGCAGCGACGTTCCCCGATCTCAGTTGGCTGTTCATTACCGGTTCGGGGCTGCTGCTGCTGCTGTTCAAAAAGGTCCCGATGCCCAAGCCGTTCAACCGCATCCTGCTGATGATCGCTGGCGCATCGCTGTTCATCTACCTGACTCACACCAAATTCTAGCAATTGCTGGTCTTCCTCGATATCCGGAACAGCCTGGTCCAGTACCCGATCGCGATCGCGGCGGGGATCTTGCTATGGCATCTTTGGCAGCGAATCCGCTATCCGGCGACGGTGCTGTTCTGGCGGCTGGTGCGGATCGCTCGGGGCGTGATTGCGTCGACCCGGCTTTCGATCCGGTAGCAAGGCAAGCGTCTTCCCGATTGCGAGCCCCCGTCATCCCGACGAAAGTGGGGGTCCATGGGACGCACAGGTCTCACGATCGAAAAACTCCGTATCGTGGATCCCGGCGTCCGCCGGGATGACGAATCACTCCCCTCGCTGGCAGGGAGGGGTTGAGGTCGGTCGAGCGGCCGGGCTTTAGCGGGTGAGCTTCTTATATGCGAGGCGTGTTGGCCGATCGGCCGCATCGCCGAGGCGCCGCCGCTTGTCTTCCTCATAGGATTCGAAGTTTCCCTCGAACCATTCGACATGGCTGTCGCCTTCGAACGCGAGGATGTGCGTTGCGAGTCGATCGAGGAAGAAGCGGTCATGGCTGATCACCACGGCGCAGCCGGCGAAGCTTTCCAGCGCTTCCTCGAGCGCGCGCAGCGTCTCGACGTCGAGATCGTTGGTTGGCTCATCGAGCAGCAGGACGTTGCCGCCCTGGCGAAGCATCTTGGCCATGTGAACTCGGTTGCGTTCACCGCCCGACAATTGCCCGACCTTCTTCTGCTGGTCGACGCCCTTGAAGTTGAATGCGCCCACATAAGCGCGCGTCGCGACGTCATGCTTGCCGAAGGTGAAGCGATCGAGGCCGTCGGAGATTTCCTCCCAGACATTCTTGTTGGGATCGAGCGCATCACGGCTCTGGTCGACATAGCCGAGGCGTACCGTCTCGCCGATCTTGATCGATCCGCCGCCGGGCTTTTCCTGCCCTGTGATGAGCTTGAACAGCGTCGACTTGCCGGCGCCGTTCGGCCCGATCACGCCGACGATGCCACCTGGTGGCAGCGTGAACGAGAGATCCTCGAACAGCAGCTTGTCGCCATAGCTCATCGTCAGGTCCTGCGCCTCGATGACGTTGCCGCCGAGACGTTCGGGAATCTGGATCAGGATCTGTGCCGCGCCCGGGCGACGATCGGCCTGCTTTTCGACCAGCTCGTCAAATGCCCGGATACGCGCCTTGGACTTGGTCTGGCGGGCCTTGGGGCTCTGCCGGATCCATTGCAGTTCCTGCTGGATCGCCTTCTGGCGGCCTTCCTCCTCGCGATCCTCCTGCGACATGCGCTTGGTCTTGCCCTCGAGCCAGGCCGAGTAATTGCCTTCGAACGGAATGCCGCGCCCGCGATCGATCTCGAGCACCCAGCCAACGACATTGTCGAGGAAGTAGCGATCGTGGGTGACGAGAATCACGTTGCCCGCATAGTTGATGAGGTGATTTTCGAGCCACTGGACGCTTTCGGCGTCGAGATGGTTGGTAGGCTCATCGAGCAGCAGGATTTCCGGCTTTTCGAGAAGCAGCCGGCACAGCGCGACGCGGCGACGCTCACCGCCCGAGAGGCTATCGACCGACCAGTCGCCAGGTGGGCAGCGCAGGGCTTCCATTGCGATTTCGAGCTGGTTGTCGAGTGTCCAGCCATCGACCGCGTCGATTTTCTCCTGCAGATCGCCCATTTCGGCGAGCAGCGCGTCGAAATCGCAGTCCTCGGGGGGATCACCCATGATCGCGGAGATCTCGTTGAAGCGATCCATCATGTCCGCGGTCTCGCGGACGCCGTCCATGACGTTTTCCTTGACGGTCTTCTTCGGATTGAGGTGCGGCTCCTGCGCAAGATAGCCCACGCGGACATTTTCGCCCGCCCAGGCCTCGCCGACATATTCGGTGTCATAGCCCGCCATGATTTTCATCAAGGTGGACTTGCCGGCGCCGTTGACGCCGATGATGGCGATCTTGGTTCCGGGCAGGAACTGGAGATCGATGTTGTTGAGGACGGGCTTTGGGGCGCCGGGGAAGGTCTTGGTCAGACCCTTCATCACGTAACTATATTGGACGGCCATCGCTGTGGAGACTCCGCTGGATCGGCTGATCTTCGAATATGCGCCGCCCCTAGCCCAGCACGCCTGTCTTGGCAAACGGCGGCGCTGCATCGTTGCTCGCGAGCAGCCGAACCAGGAGTTCGTAGTGGCTCCAATCGCCCGATATAGGGCACGGCTGGGCAGTCCCAGGACCCTCGCGGGAGTATGGGAGCCCCTACCCGCGTGCATTTCTTCGTTGACGATAAATTGGCGGACGCTATGGAAATGCTTGGGACGGCGACGGGCCGGGCCCGAAATAAAACTCTGGGAGCTGCTCGAATGAAGAAGCTTAGCTTTGTTCTCGCCGCCGCCGGCCTGATGTCTCTGGCCGCCTGCAACAAGACGGAAGCACCTGCTGCGAATGCCGCCGATAACGCGGTTGACGTGATGGAGAACGCTGCGGACAACCTCGAAGCTGCGGCTGACAATGTGGTTGAAGCTGCCAACGCGACGGAAGCTGCTGCCAACGCAGTCACTAACGCCGCTGGCAACGCGATGTAATATCGCAGGCGTCGCCCATCGCGGCGAAGCTTGTGAAACAGGGAAGCGGGCGTCCTTGCGGGCGCCCGTTTTTCTTTGTTAGAGGCAACTAATGACCGATCCTGCTCCGCTGATCCTGTTCAACAGCCTCACCCGCGAGAGCGAGGTCTTCAAGCCGATCGATCCAGCGATGGTCCGGCTCTACAGTTGCGGCCCGACGGTCTATAATTTCGCCCATCTCGGCAATCTGCGCGCCTATGTGTTCACCGATACGTTGCGCCGGACGCTCAACTGGAAGGGCTGGCCGGTCAATCATGTCATCAACATCACCGACGTCGGCCACCTGACCTCCGACGCCGATGAAGGCGACGACAAGATGGAGGCGGCCGCACGATCGGCGAACAAGACGATCTGGGATATCGCGGCCTTTTATACCGCTGCCTTCAAGGACGATCTTGTCCGCCTCAACATCCGCCATCCCACCCTGTGGAGCACGGCGACCGATCATATCCAGGACATGATAGCCTTCGCCCGCACCATCGAGGCGCATGGCGCGGCCTATGAACTCGATACGGGCCTTTATTTCGATACGAGCAAGGTTCCCGACTATGGCCGCCTTGCGGGCAATCGCGAAGGGCCTGAGATCGCTCGCATCGATGCCGTAGAGGGCAAACGCCGCGCCAGCGACTTTGCGATCTGGCGCCGATCGGCGTCGGGCGAGCAGCGCCAGATGGAGTGGCTTTCGCCCTGGGGCCCCGGCGCGCCGGGCTGGCACCTCGAATGCTCGGTGATGAGCATGAAATATCTGGGCCAGCAGTTCGATATTCACACCGGCGGCATCGATCATCGCGAAATCCACCATTGCAACGAAATCGCTCAGAATCAGGCCTTCACCGGCTCCGAAAGGACTGGCGCGAATATCTGGATGCACAATAATTTCCTGGTGGATCGCGGGGGCAAGATGTCGAAGTCGAAGGGCGGGTTCGCGACCCTGCGCTCGCTGATCGATCGCGGCGTGCATCCCCTCGCCTATCGCCTGCTCTGCCTCTCGGCGCATTATCGATCCGAACTCGAATTTTCACCCGAAGGCGTCGCGGCAGCCTTTACGCGATTAAAGCGCCTCGCCATGGCGGTCGCCCAGCTGCGCGCCAAGCTGGATGGCGAGCCCGGATGGCTTCGCTTGTTAGACGAGATCGACGCAAGTCGCGGCGCGGACCTGAGCTATCAGCGGGCGATCCTGGAAAACGGTCTGCCCCGGCAGGCGCAGGACATTATCAGGCGTTTCGATGCGGCGATCGCAGCCGATCTCAATGTACCGCAGGCGCTGACGCTGCTCGACGAGATTCTTGGCCTCAAGGCGGTTTCGCCCGAGGATCGCCTTCGCACGCTTGCCAGCATGGATCTTGTCCTCGGGCTCGGACTGCTGAGCGTCGATCGCCGGTCGCTCAGCATCGCGCCAGTCGACGCGGCGATCTCCGAAACCGAGATAGAAGCTGCATTGGAAGAACGTACCGTCGCGCGCGCGGCTAAGGATTATGCCGCTTCGGATACGATTCGTGATCGATTGCTCGGGCTTGGCGTGGATCTGATGGACGGCGATCCGCTTCGCTGGGAATGGAAGGTCAGGCTCGACCTTTAGCTTATCCCCAGAGCGTGCCGGTTGGGGGCAGCATCATGGCGCCGTCGTACTGGAAACCCGCCTCGCGATCGCGCGCAAGGAGAAGTGGGCCATCCAGGTCCACCCAGCGCGCCTGTTGGGCGACGAGGAATGCCGGGGCGACCCCAAGCGACGTCGAGAGCATGCAGCCGACCATGATGTCGAACCCTAGCGCGCATGCCTCGTTGGCGAGCGCCAGCGCCTCGGTGAGACCGCCGGCCTTGTCGAGCTTGATATTGATCGCCTGATATCGGCCCACGCAGCGTGCGAGGTCGGCACGATCCTGGCAGCTTTCGTCCGCACACAAGGGAATCGGTGACAGCACGCCATCAAGCAACGCATCTTCGCCAGCGCGCACCGGTTGCTCGATGAGCTCGACGCCATAGGGCAATAACGCAGCAGCCTCGGCTGCGACGTCACGCCCGGTCCATGCTTCATTCGCATCGACGATCAGCCGCGCTCCGGGCGCGCCCTCGCGGACCGCTGCGACCCGGGCATGATCCCCCTCGCCGGCCAGCTTGAGCTTGAGCAAAGGATAATGCGGCGCTGCCATGGCGGCGTCAGCGCGCATGCGTGCTGGATCGCCCAGCGAAATGGTGAAGGCGGTGAGCAGCGGCCTTGGCGCTTCGATCCCAGCGATCTTCCACACCGGGACCCCAGAGCGCTTGGCCTCAAGGTCCCACTGCGCGGCATCGACTGCATTTCGGGCGGCCCCGCGCGGCAGCGGCAGGCCGGACCGGATTTGCGAGGCCACGCTTTCCGCGGTTTCGCCATGATAATAGATCGGCGTCGCCTCGCCGCGCCCGACGAAGCCGTCCTCGGCAAGCGTCACGACGACGACGTCGACATGCGTCTTCGCCCCGCGAGCGATCGTGAAGCTGCCGGCGACCGGCCAGCGCTCGATCGCTACGTCGAGACGCACCGGATCAGCGGCTGCCGTGCGTGACGATCCAGTCATCGACCACGGGGGCGATCAGCTCGCGCCAGCGGCGCCCGTTGAAGATGCCGTAATGGCCGACCGATTCCGCCATATAATAGCGCTTGAACGCCTCCGGCAGGTTGGTTGCGATATGGAGCGCCGCCTTGGTCTGTCCGAGCCCCGAAATATCGTCGCTTTCGCCTTCGATCGCGAGGATGCCGATATCGGTGATCGCACCCGGATCGACGCGGCGACCGCGATGCATCATTTCGCCCTTGGGAAGCTGGTGCTTCTGGAAGACCGTCTCGATGGTCTGCAGATAGAATTTGGCGTCCATGTCACACACCGAGCGATATTCGTCGTAAAAGGCCTTGGTGGCCTCGGCACTATCCTCATCACCTTCGACGAGATGCTTGAATATCTGCCAATGGCTAACAAGGTGATTGCCGAGATTCATCGCCATGAAGCCGGTCAGCTGCAGGAAACCAGCGTAAACCTGGCGTCCCGAGCCAGGATAGAGCATCGGTACGCGGAACACGACATTGTTCTCGAACCAGGAAAGCGGGCGCTGGGTCGCGACGGTGTTGACCTCGGTCGGCGCTTCTCGGGTGTCGATCGGGCCGCCCATCATGGTGAGGGTCAAAGGCCGGCAGGGATCCTTGTCCTCGGACATCAGGCAGGCGGCGGAATAGCAGGGCACCGAAGGCTGGCACACCGCCAGCATATGGGTGTTGGGCCCGATGGTGTGGAGAAATTCGATCAGATAATCGACATAGTCGTCGAGATCGAAATAGCCCTGGTCGAGCGGAACGAGTTTTGCATCGCGCCAATCGGTGATGTAGACGTCGCAGGTTGGTAACATGCGTTCGACGGTGCCGCGCAGCAGCGTTGCGAAATGGCCTGACATCGGCGCGACGATAAGCAGCTTGGGGCCGCCTTCGACGCCTTCCCGGACGAATCGCTTGAGCTGCCCGAACGGCTTGCGCACGACGATCTCTTCACGCACGGCAACGGTCTTGCCGTTGACGACGGTCTCATCGAGACCGAACGCGGGCTTGCCGCGCGCTGCCGAGGCATGCGCGAAAACCTCAAGGCCGGATGCGATGACGGGCCCGAACGTCGTATAGGACATCGGATTTATGGGATTCTGGAGCCACTCGGATCCCATGTCCGCAAGCGCGCTTGCGCTTGCGAGGATCGAGCGTTGAATCTCATAGGCATTATAGGACATCGACCAATCGCCTCCGGCGCCACTGACTATATTCACCCGTGTCAGACGTTGCGGTGCAACACAATAGCTGTATTTTCCTAGCATTTGATTGAGCACGCAAACCGCTCCTGCTAGGCGAAGCCGATGAACCTAGCTTCCCCACCCGTAGAGTCATCTAACGATCCGATCGGTGAGTTGGCTCCCGATTCCTCAAAGGAATCGGCCAAAGACAGCCAAAGCACGCTTGGCAATCTCAGTCTGATCGGTCGATTTGCCGCGCGATATCCCGGCCATATCGCGATGGCCGCGCTCGCGTTGCTCGCTGCAGCGGCTGCGACTTTGGCGATTCCAAGCGGTTTCAAGCTCGTTATCGATCGCGGATTTGCGGCGAATGGAGGCGATATCGCCCGCTATTTCCGCTATCTGATGATGGTAGTCATCATTCTCGCACTCGCGACTGCGACTCGTTTCTATTATGTTTCGTGGCTGGGCGAACGTGTCGTCGCGGATATTCGCGCCGCCGTGCATCGCAACTTGCTGACGCTGGCGCCCCGATTCTTCGAGGAAAACCGGCCCTCCGAGATTGCTTCCCGGCTGACCTCCGACACCACGGTGATCGAGCAGATCGTCGGAACCACCATTTCGGTCGCACTTCGCAACCTCGTGATGGGCATCGGTGGGGTTGGCTATCTCTTCACGCTCGCGCCCAAGCTCACCGGCATGCTGTTGCTGGGCATTCCGTTCATCATCATTCCGATCGTTACGCTTGGCCGTCGCGTTCGCGCACTTTCGCGAACCAGCCAGGATCGCATCGCCGACGTCGGCTCGATCATTTCCGAAACGCTGGGCGCAATGAAGATCGTCCAGGCTTTCGGCCAGGAAGAGCGCGAGAGCGCGCGTTTCGGCGAGGCCGTCGATAGTGCGTTCCTTACGGCGCGCCGTCGGATCCGGCTCCGCGCCATCATGACTGCGGTAATAATCTCGCTGGTCTTCGGTGCGATCACCGGCGTCATGTGGGAAGGCGCGCTCGACGTCGCCGCAGGCCGCATCTCGGGCGGATCGATTGCCGCCTTCGTGATGACCGGCGGTCTGGTCGCAGGCGCGTTCGGCGCGCTTACCGAAGTCTATGGCGACCTGCTGCGGGGCGCGGGCGCCGCCGGGCGCATCGCCGAATTGCTCGCCGAGATACCCGAGATCAAGGCCCCCGCGAATCCCAGGCCGCTGCCGCTGCCCGCCGAAGGCCGGCTGGTTTTCGATCATGTCGATTTCCGTTATCCGACGCGCCCCGAGGTCAAGGCGCTCGACGATTTCTCGCTCGCGGTCCAGCCCGGCGAACTGGTGGCGATCGTCGGCCCGTCGGGCGCGGGCAAATCGACGCTCTTCCAGCTGGCGCAGCGATTTTACGATCCCAACGCCGGCACCATGTCGCTCGACGGCGTGCCGCTGCGCGATGCGGATCCAGGTGCGATCCGTAACCGAATCGCCATGGTGCCACAGGAAACCGTGATCTTCGGCGCCTCCGCACGCGATAATTTGCGTTACGGACGCTGGACGGCAACCGACGAAGAACTCTGGATTGCCGCGGAGGCCGCCAACGCCGCGACCTTCCTGCGCGCGCTTCCCCAGGGCCTCGACACCTTCATGGGCGAAGGCGGCGCGCGTCTTTCCGGCGGCCAGCGCCAACGCCTCGCGATCGCACGCGCGCTGCTTCGCGATGCGCCGCTGCTGTTGCTCGACGAGGCGACCTCCGCACTCGATGCCGAAAGCGAACAGCTCGTCCAGCGAGCGCTCGAACGACTGATGCAGGATCGCACCACGATCGTCATCGCCCACCGGCTTGCCACGGTTCGCGCTGCAGACCGGATCATCGTGATGGATCATGGCCGAATCGTCGAACAAGGCGATCATGATACGCTGGTTGCCAAGGATGGCCTTTACGCGCGGCTTGCCCGGCTCCAGTTCGAAGGTGTCAGCGCGGGCGCCTAGTATCGCGCCCTCCCCCTCGCCAGCGCGGAATTTAGCACTGGCATATTCCGGTGGCGCCGCGATGATGGCGGCATGGCGCTTCCAAACCCCCTCAGTTCGACTGGCTTCAGCGACGCCCTGGTAATCCTCGGCGCGGCCGGAATTGTCATCCCCGCCTTCGCCCGGCTCCGGATCAATCCCGTAATCGGGTTCATCCTCGTCGGCATGCTCGTCGGCCCAGCCGGGCTTGGCTCGCTGGTGCCCTCGCAGCCGTGGCTTTATCACTTCACGATAACCGACACCCACTCGATCGAGCCCTTCGCCGAGTTCGGCATCGTGCTGCTGCTTTTCTCGATCGGCCTCGAATTGTCGTTTCGCCGGCTGTGGGGAATGCGCAACCTGGTTTTCGGGCTCGGCGCGGCGGAACTGCTGCTGTGTGCGCTTGCGATCGGCCTTGCGATCCTCGCGCTGGGCCAACCCTGGCAAGCCGCTCTTGGACTTGGTTTCGCGCTGGCATTGTCTTCGACCGCGCTGGTGCTGCCGATGACGGGCATGGACAGTCCGGTTGGCCAACGTGCGTTCGCGATGCTGCTGTTCGAAGATCTCGCGCTCGTGCCGATCATTTTCGCATTGGGGGCGCTTGCACCCTATGCGCAGTCCGGCGGGCTCGACGGCGTCGTCCACACGCTCTGGATGAGCGCGGTTACGATTGGCGGGATGCTGTTGCTCGGGCGTTTTGCCTTGCCGAGCCTGTTCGCACAGGCGGCGCGCACCAAAAGTCCGGAACTCTTCCTTGCGGCGAGCTTGCTGGTCGTCATCCTCGCCAGCGTAGCGACTTCGGCGGCGGGCCTCTCCCCGATCGTCGGCGCGCTGCTTGCCGGTCTGCTGATCGCGGAGACCGACTATCACAGCGAAGTGGAGGTCATTACCGCACCCTTCAAAGGGCTCGCGCTCGGGGTATTCCTGATCACCGTGGGAATGGAACTCGATCTGCGCGTGATCGTGGCTAACTGGACTGCGATCACTGCCGCAATCGTTGGCGTCGTGCTCGCCAAGGTGGTGGTTACCGGCGCGTTGCTGCGTTTCGGTGGCAGCCGCATCGGAGTTGCCTGGGAAACCGCGCTGTTGATGGCATCGCCCTCCGGAACCACGCTTATCGTGCTTGGCGCGGCGCTTCAGGCCGGGCTCATCCTCCCCGCGACTGCTCAATTCTGGCAGATCGTCACAGCGCTCGGACTCACGATTACGCCGCTTCTCGCTCGTGTCGGGCATGATGTTTCAAGGCGAATCGAGCTTTCACGACAGGAGCCGCCCGAGTTCGAACCGGGCAAGGCAAGGCGGACGGTTATCGTCGGTTTCGGCCGTGTCGGGCGACTCGTAGCGCAAATGCTGGACGCGCATAATCGGCCCTATATCGCTATAGATGCTGATCCGGACACGATCGCCCATGGCCGGCGGCGTGGTTATAATGTGATGTTCGGTGATATTGCGCGACCGGGGATGATCGAACGAATCGATCTATCGAACGCAGCCGGGCTGGTGCTGACGATGGACGATCCGGCGCAACTCGTCCGGCTCACAATCGCAATTCGGCGTGATTATCCAGACCTCACGATCATCGCGCGCGCTCGGGATCCCAACAATGCCGCGGAACTCTACCGCGCAGGCGTTACTGATGCAGTGCCCGAGACGCTGGAAAGCTCGCTGCAGCTCTCGGAAGCGGTGCTGGTCGATCTCGGCGTGGCGATGGGTCCGGTGATCGCCTCCATCCACGAAAAGCGCGCCGAACTTCGGACGCGGATCATGGAAATGGCGCATATCGATCACGAGCCGCCAATCTGGCGGAGGCGGCTGCGCGATAGCTAGGCCGCCCGGCGTTCCTCGGCGTTCCGCAGGACTTCCCATGCGGTCTGGATCGCGTGGAAGCGCTTGGCGGCTTCGGCGTCGTCTGGCTTGACGTCGGGATGATTGGCCTTGGCCAGCCGGCGCCACGCGGCCTTGATATCGTCGAAGCTGGCATCGCTTTCGAGATCGAAGATTTCCAGCGCACGCATCTCGTCTCGCGACCGAGTGCCATCGCCGGGGCCACCCCACGCATAATGACGCGATTCCGCGAACGCGCTCGCAGTCCCGCGTTCCTCGGCCTCGCGGGCAGCGGCTTCTTCGGCGGACAGTCCTTCGAAATAATCCCAGTTGCGATTATATTCGCCAGCGTGCGTTTCGCAGAAATGCCAGCGTTCAGGGCTGTTTGGTGATTTGGGCGCAGGGCGATCCCCCACCTCGGAGCAGCCGAAGCGATCGCACAGCTGCACCTTGGCGGCGCCGCTTTCGCTTCCGTAGCCGCGCCAGCGCGGAAATCCCCAGTCGTTTGTTCGCGATGTTCGAGCCATTTGCCCCTAGTAGCGCGAAAGGGTTGAATGGTGAATGAGCAAAGGAGTCCTTTTTCCAACCTTTGCCTCATCGGCGATGCTGCTCTACAGCGCGGCCGATGCCAGAGAGCCGCAAATCACGGATTACCAGCGCCTTCGATGGTGCGCAGGCCTATGATGCCAATGCACGAATCCAGCTGGTCGTGGCCAATCGCCTCGCCGGGAGGCTGGCGGGACTGCCGATCGATCATGAACTTCCAGCGCTCGAAATCGGGTGTGGCACTGGATTCCTGAGCGAAGCCCTGCTGGAGGCGTTTCCCGATCTTGCTTTGACGCTCAGCGATATCGCGCCGTCGATGGTCGATCGCGCTCGGGCGCGGCTCGGAAAGCGCCCTGGCTTGTCCTATGCCGTAGTCGATGGCGAGCATCCGGGAGTTCCGCCTGCGGGCGGCTGGGGGTTGATTGCATCGAGCCTCGCATTCCAGTGGTTCGAGCATCCGGGAGGTGCGATCGCGCGGATGGTTGCAACGCTGGCGCCCGGGGGGTGGCTTGGCTTCTCGACGCTCGGCGCGGGGAGCTTCGCGGAATGGACCTCCGCGCTGGCCGAGGCGGGGCTTTCGGGCCTGACCCGCGCGTATCCGGATGCTGACGCGCTGCGGGATTTGTGTCCTTCGGGCACCGAAGTGGCGATCGAAACCTATCACCTCTCCGAGGCGCACGCCGATGGCCTGGCCTTCCTGCGCGGCCTTCGCGCAATTGGTGCAGCCACGCCGTGGGAGGGCAAGGGTTCGCCTGCGAGGCTTCGGCATGCGATTGCCCGGTTCGAGGCAGGCGGTGCGGCGGTTGGGTATGAGATTGCGGAAGTGTTCGTCCGCAAGCTGTGACGCTAGATCGCATTGTCTTCAGCTTGAATCGTCATCCCAGCGAAAGCTGGGATCTCCCTTCTCCCTGGCGGAGATCGGCAGTGGGATCCCAGCTTTCGCCGGGATGTCGATTTACGAAATCTAGATCTCGACCTGGCTGCCGAGTTCCACCACGCGATTGGTCGGCAGGCGGAAGAATTCCATCGCGCTTTCAGCGTTGCGAAGCATCCAGGCGAACAGCTTCTCGCGCCAGATCGCCATGCCGGGGCGTGACGAGGGCAGCAATGTCTGGCGGGCGAGGAAGAAGCTGGTGTCCATCATCTTGAACTGCGCTCCGCAATCATGGACCCTAAGCAACGCAGCGGGCACGTCCGGATCTTCCATGAAGCCGTAGTGCAGGATCAGGCGGTAGAAGCCCTGCCCGAGATCCTTGAGCTGTGAGCGCTGCTCCTCGTCGACATACGGGAAATCCTCGATCATCACCGTCAACAGGATGATCCGCTCGTGGAGCACCTTGTTGTGCTTGAGGTTGTGGAGCAGCGCGTGGGGCACGCCATCGGCGGCGGTGGTCATGAATACCGCAGTGCCGGGAACTCGGGTCGCCGAACCGGCGGCCGACTTGACGAAGACCGAGATCGGCATTGCGGCCTCGCGAAGCCGTTCGAGCATCAGCTTTCGTCCGCGCGCCCAGGTGGTGAGCAGCGTGAATGCGATCAGCCCGATGAGCAGCGGGAACCAGCCGCCATCGGGAACCTTGGTGAGGTTCGCACCGAAATAAGCGAGATCGACGATGAAGAAGATCGCGATCAGCACGCCCGCAAGCAGCTTGTTCCACTTCCACAAGTTGAACAGCACCACGCTGAGCAGCGCGGTATCGATCAGCATCGCGCCGGTCACCGCGATGCCATAGGCAGCGGCGAGGTTCGACGAGGTCTGGAAATTGAGCACAAGCAGGATCACCATCACCATCAGCGCCCAATTGATCGCTGGAATGTAGATCTGCCCCGCCGCCCGGGCGCTGGTGTGCTCGATCCTGAGGCGTGGGATGAAGCCGAGCTGGATCGCTTGCTGGGTTACCGAGAAGGCGCCCGAGATTACTGCCTGGCTGGCGATGACCGTCGCCATGGTCGCGAGGATGACGAGCGGGAGGCGCATCGAATCGGGCGCGAGCAGGAAGAAGGGATTGTGAATCGCTAGCCGTGCGCCCTCGGTGCCGAGCCCAAGGATCATCGCGCCCTGCCCGAGATAGTTGAGCATCAGCGCCGGTAGCGCAAAGGCGAGCCAGGAGACGCGGATCGGGCGGCGTCCGAAATGCCCCATGTCCGCATAGAGCGCCTCGGCACCGGTGACCGCGAGGACGACCGAGCCGAGCGCGAGGAACGCCGTCAGCGGCGCAAACAGGAAGAAGCGGACCGCATACCAAGGATTGAGCGACATCAGGATCACTGGATCCTTGATGATGTGCGAAATGCCCAGAACGGCGAGCACGATGAAATAGACCACCATGATCGGCCCGAAAAGCTCTCCGACCTTCGCGGTGCCGCGTGCCTGGATCAGGAACAGCCCGATCAGGATCGCGATCGCGATCGGGATGACGAGGGGCTGGAGCCCGGCTTCGACGACCGTGAGGCCCTCCACGGCGGAGAGCACGGAGATCGCCGGGGTGATCATGCTGTCGCCATAGAAGAGCGCAGTCGCGAACACGCCAAGCAATACGATGCCCTGCGTCCAGCGAGCGCCCGAGGTGCTGCGGCTGATCAACGCGAGCAGCGCGAGGCTGCCGCCTTCGCCCTTGTTGTCAGCGCGCATGATGATCATCACATATTTGATCGTGACGACGAGCATCATCGACCAGAAGATCAGGCTCAGTACGCCATAGATATGAAGCTGGTCGGGCTCGAGCGGATGATGCCCGGCGAAGGTTTCGCGGAAGGCGTAGAGCGGGCTGGTGCCGATATCGCCGAAGACCACGCCGATTGCGCCAAGGGCAAGCTTGAGGATGCCTTCGCTGCCATGTTGGCTGCGTGCATGGACAGCCTCGTCGGGAATTGGGGTTCCCCCCGTCTCCAAATTCATCGCGCGATCGACCCCGATCTCTGGATCCGGTCACAATCCCTGAAGAGATGCGCCCCGGATGAAAAGGTTGGCCGCCCTATCATGGCCGCCAAGGTGCTGCAACTACGCCGTGGCCGAATGGTTTTGGCGCTGAAATCATTGAAAAAGCCGAATCGTTTACCGACCCCATTGTGCCGATCATGCCGTTGGCGTCGCGAGTCGGAATGGCGGCGGGCACGTCTTGCCGTCGAAGTTGGTAACCTGCCGGGTTGCGGGTAGTTGTCGTCGGCGAGGCGTTAGACTGAAAACGGAAGCGATGATGATGCGGATAGGCGTTCCCCGGGAGATCAAGAACCATGAATATCGCGTCGGGCTGACCCCGCCCTCGATCGCCGAACTCACCGCGCGAGGCCATCTGGCATTCGTAGAAAGCGGCGCTGGCGCTGGCATCGACTTCTCCGACGCGGATTATGTCGCGGCGGGCGCCACGATCGCGGCCAATGCCGCCGAGGTCTTCAAGGCGGCTGACATGATCGTCAAGGTCAAGGAGCCCCAGCCCGCCGAGATTGCGCTGCTTGAGCCCCGGCACATCCTCTTCACTTACCTCCATCTCGCAGCGGACAAGCCGCAAGCGCTCGGCCTGATGCGATCGGGCGCGACCTGCATCGCCTATGAAACGGTGACCTCCCCTGCCCGTTCGCTGCCGCTGCTCAAGCCGATGTCCGAGGTCGCGGGCCGCATGGCGATCCAGGTCGGCGCGCATTATCTCGAGAAGGAACAGGGCGGACGGGGCATATTGCTCGGCGGCGTGCCCGGTGTGGCGCCGGCGCGGGTCGCAATTCTCGGCGGCGGCGTCGCCGGCATCAATGCCGCGATGATGGCGGTGGGGCTGCGGGCTGATGTCACCATTTATGACGTCAGTGCCGATCGCCTCGCCGAGCTAGACCTGCATTTCGGCAGCCAGATCAAGACCGCCTATGCGAGCAAGGCGGCCATCGCGGCCGCAGTCCGCAGTGCGCATCTCGTAATCGGGGCGGTACTCGTGCCGGGGGCCGCTGCGCCGAAGCTGGTGACGCGCGCGATGCTCAAGACGATGAAACGGGGCGCGGTAATCGTCGACATTGCGATCGACCAGGGCGGCTGCTTCGAGACCTCGCATCCGACCACGCACAGCGATCCGGTGTTCGAGATCGATGGCGTGATCCATTATTGCGTCGCCAACATGCCGGGCGCCGTGGCGCGGACGTCCACCTTCGCGCTGAACAACGCGACATTGCCGTTCGTGTTGAAGCTCGCAGACCTTGGCGCCGAAGCGGCATTGGCAAGCGATCCGCATCTTGCAGCGGGGCTGAACGTGATGGCCGGCGCGATCCGGCATGCCGCGGTGGCCGAAGCGCTTGGCTTGCCGCTGGGGTAACCGCGCGAGTGTCTATTGCATGCCCTGCTTAAGCGCCGCCACACGCTGTTCCACCCCTTCGCGCCAAGGCGCCTTGGCGGGGGCTCGTGCGAGCAGGTCAGTCCAGATCGCCAGCGCGCGGTCGGGATCGCCCTGCTGGAGAAATGCCAGCCCGCGGAAATAGGCGGGGCCCGGGTGATCGGGCGCGATCTTCGCGGCCTTCTGGAAGGCGAGATCGGCGGCCGGCGTCACCAGTCCGCCCGCATAGAGCGTCAAGGCATTGCCGAGCCCGACCCAGAGATCAGGGCTGCCGGGATTGCGCTCCAGCGCACCCCTGATCAGCGCGATTCCATAGGCATCGATACCCTGGCGATGCATGGCGTCAGCAGCGTCGAGGATCTGCGCGTCCGAACCGAAGCGTTGGAGCATCTTCCCTCGCTCGTTGGCGAAGGCGCTGTCTGGCTGGCGGGTTTCCAGCGGCGCAGGCTTTGGCGATCCGCCAAGCCCCGGCGTGCCCTGCCAGGCATAACCGGCAAGCCCGGCGACAAGCGCGGCGCAGAGCATCGCGAAAGGCGTCGCTCGAAGCCCGGCAAGCCTCCACATCAGGCCCGCAGTGGCCAGCGACAAGCCGATCAGGATCAACCAGATCATCTTCAGCGCCTCCGCTTGAATCGACCGCGCACGAGCCACAGGCCCGTCACAATGAGTATGATCGGTATAGCCCATAGCGGCCAGGTCAGCCGATCGAGCGGCGGATCATAGGTAACCCAATTTCCGTAGCGGCCGATCAGCCATTTCTTGATCGACGCCGGGCTTTCCCCCGCAGCGATCCGCTGGCGGACGAGCGCGCGCATGTCCCCAGCGAGCTCGGCATCCGAATCCGCGATCGACTGGCCCTGGCAGACGAGGCAGCGCAGTTCGCTCATCAACGCCTTGGCCTTGGCCTCCTGCGCGGGATCGGGGAGCTGGTTGTAGGCGTAGTGTGCGGGAGGCAGCGAGGAATCGGCGTGGAGCGGCGAGGCCAGCAGCATCATTGCGACCACGAAGGCCGGGGTACGAAACATTTTCATCGCGCAGCTTCCAGCCGGGCGAGGATATCTGGAACGTCCTCGGCGCGAATGTCGCCGATATGCTGGTGGCGGATGATGCCCTTGCCGTCGATCACGAAAGTCTCTGGAACTCCCGCCGAACCGATCGCGATCTGGACGCTGCTCGTCGGATCGCTGCCGATGCGCGCATAGGGATTGCCGTAGCGGCCGAGAAAGCGGCTCAGGTCGTCGGCGCGATCGCGGATCGCGATGGCGTCGATTTCGACGCCGGCCCGGGCGAGTTGCTGGAGCTGCGGTGCCTCAGCGGCGCAAGGCACGCACCAGCTCGCGAAGACGTTAAGCAGCTTGGGCTTCCCAGTCCGCATTTCGGCCGAGGTGAGCCCCTGCACGTCAGGTGTACCCGCTGGAAGGCTGAATTCGGGCAGCGGCTTGCCGACCAGATGCGAGGGAATATCGTGATTGTCGGGCTTCACGAGCCCGGCGGCGAACACCGCGACGAATGCGAAGAAGATCGCGAGCGGCGTCCAGAGGATGAAACGCTTCATGCCCACGCCTCCTTGCGCCGGGCACCACGCCAATCACGCAACAAATGGCCGAGCATTGCCAGCGCCCCGCCGATCGCGATCATCGCACCGCCTGCCCAGATCAGCGTGACCATTGGCTTCCACCACAGGCGCAGCTGCCATCGCCCGGTTTCGTCGGGGTTGCCGAGGACGACATAAAGCTGTCCGTCAAGCGCGGTCCTGATCGCGGATTCGTTGGTCTGGGCCGGGGGTGCCCAGAAGCTGCGGGCCTCGGGCTGGAGCGCAAAGGAAGTAGTGCCGCGCGTCGCGGTCAGCGTGCCCTGGACGGCGGTCCAATTGGGTCCCGCCACTGGTGCCACCGCGTCGAAGCGTACCCGGTAGGGGCCGACATCGAAACTTTCGCCGATCCTGGCGGCGACAAGCCTTTCCTTTGTGAAGGCGCTTTCGGAGGCCATGCCAGCAGCGCTGACCGCAACCCCGAGATGCGCGATCACCATTCCCCAGACGAACAAGGGTGCGTGCCGGAGGTTGCGCCGCCACAAAGGTGCTACGCTGGCGGCGGCGAGGCCTGCCGCGAAGACGAGGCCGAGCAGCGGCAGGATCCGAATCCCCGGCGCCAGTGCGATTACCGCGGCGAGCGCTCCTGCAGTAATCAGCGCCGGCAACGCCAGCCGCCCGGCAAGGCTGCGAAGTTCATCGCGGCGCCAGCGCAGCAGCGGCCCGGCGCTGAGCGCGGCCATCAGGATGAGCGCGAGCGGCCCTGCGGCGCTGTTGAAATAGGGCGCGCCGACCGAGATCTTCTCGCCGGTCATCGCTTCCGCCATCAGCGGATAGAGCGTGCCGACGAGGACGATGCCGAGGATTGCTGAGAGCAGCAGGTTGTTGATGATCAGTGCGCCCTCGCGGCTCACTGCATCGAAGCGCGAACCCTCGCGCACGGTGCCGACGCGAAGCGCGAACAGGGCGAGTGCGCCGCCGATGTAGATCGCCAGCAGCGCGAGGATGAAGCTGCCGCGTCGAGGATCCACCGCGAAGGCATGCACGCTGGTCAGGATGCCCGAGCGGACGAGGAAGGTGCCGACCATCGACATCGAGAAGGCGACGACCGCCAGCATTACCGTCCAGGCGCGCAATCCGTCGCGGGTGGCGAGAACGGTGACCGAATGGAGCAAGGCGGTCGCGGCGAGCCACGGCATCAGCGAGGCGTTCTCGACGGGATCCCAGAACCACCAGCCGCCCCAGCCCAGCTCGTAATAGGCCCAGTAGCTGCCTGCCGTGATACCGAGCGTGAGCATGACCCAGGCGCCGAGCACCCAGGGCCGCATCGCGCGGGCAAAGGCGGGGCCGACGTCACGCGTGACCAGTGCCCCGACCGCGAAGGAGAAGGCGATCGAGAGCCCGACATAGCCGAGGTAAAGCGTCGGCGGGTGGAAGGCGAGGCCTGGATCCTGGAGCAGCGGGTTGAGCCCCTGCCCCTCGGGTGGCGCCGGATCGAGCCGCGCGAACGGGTTCGATGCGAACAGCAGGAAGGCGTAGAAACCGAGGCCGATGGCGGCCTGCGCGGACAGGGTCGCGATCAGGGTCCGATTTTCGAGCCTGCGTTCCAACAGCGCTACCGCGCCGCCGCCGATGGCGAGAATCGTCACCCACATCAGCATCGAGCCTTCGTGGTTGCCCCAGCTTCCAGCGAACTTGTAGAGCAAGGGCTTGGCCGAGTGATCATTGGCTGCAACGAGCGCGACCGAGAGATCGACGGTGACGAAAAGATAGATCAGCAGCGCGAAGGCGAGCGACGCTAGCACCGCCTGCACCACCGCGATCGGACGGACGGCGGCAATCAGGTCATCGCGCTGCCAGCGCAGGCCGATCGCGCCGAGCAGCAATTGCAGCGCCGCCAGGGCGCCCGCCAGCCAAAGCAAGGCAAGCCCGGTTTCGGCGATCATCGGACGAGGCTTTCGGTCTTGTGCATGCCCCGTGCGACCTGGGGCGGCATATAGCGCTCGTCATGCTTGGCGAGGATGTTGGTGGCGATGAAAGTGCCGCTTGCATCGAACGCGCCCTCAGCGACGACGCCGCTCTTTTCCTTGAACAGGTCGGGCGTGATGCCGGTGAAGCGGACGGGGACTGTCGCGGCATTGTCGGTGACGATGAAGCGGATCGTGATGCCGTCGGGTTCGCGCTTGATCGACTTGTCGGCAACCATCCCGCCCAGCCGGACAGCCCGGCCAGCCTCGACATGATCGCGGATCGCGTCCGATGGCGTGTAGAAATAGGCGGCCTGGTCCTTCAACGCGGACATTGCGAGCAGGGCCGCCCCGATCATCGCGGCAACCGCGAGGCCGATCAGAACCAGCCGTTGATGCTTGGCCTTCACTTGCGATCCTTCAGCGCATCCGCGCGCCGTTCCGCGGCGCGCATCCTGAGGAGGCTCTGCACCGTTACCGCAGCCGCGCCAATAAGCGTGATCCCATAGGCGGCAATGACGAACGGCCAGTGGTTCATCACGCGTTCGCCAGCCTGCGCAGCCGCGCCTCGACCTTGCCCTCGGCGAGGGCAGCCCGCATCCGCATCAGCACGATTGCCACAAAGAGAAGCGTGAATCCTAGCATCGTCAGCGGCAATGGCCACAGCATTGAGGGCGCGATCTTGCTGCTGGTCAGCCCGATCGACTGGCCCTGGTGAAGCGTGTTCCACCACAGCACCGAATAATGGATGATCGGCAGGTTCACCGCGCCCACAATGCCGTAAATTGCGGCGATGCGATCGCCCGACTGGCGTCCGCTCGTCGCCGAGGTCAGCGCGCCATAGCCGATATAGAGGAAAAGCAGGATCAGCATCGAGGTCAGTCGTCCGTCCCATTCCCACCAGGTGCCCCAGGTCGGACGTCCCCAGATCGAGCCGCTCGCGAGGCAGATCGCGGTGAACAGACCACCCGGCAAAGCCATCGCGCGCGCGGCGACCGAAGCGAGCGGATGGCGCCAGACGAGTTGCATCAGGCTGGCAGCCGCAATCCCGCTCCATCCAGCCATGCCGAGCCAGGCGGCAGGGACGTGGATGTAGAGGATACGGACACTGTCGCCCTGGAGATAATCGGGCGGGGTGATGAAAAGCCCGCCGATCGATCCGGCGACGATCAGCAATGCGCCAATCCACCCAAGCCATGGCGTCAGCGGACGCGCGATGGTCAGAAAGCGAGCTGGATTGGCAAAAATATGCATGGGCGCGATCGCCTCTATCCGATAGCCGGTCGGCTGCAAAGCGGCTTCGCTATTGGATATCGCCGAATCAACATGAACCGCTTAAGCGAAGCGCCATGGCATCTTCGATCGCAATCGACCTCTCGCCGCCACCCGATCGCATCGGCCTGGCGATCATCGTTCGCATTCTCGCGGGCATTTGCGGCGCGACGATGCTTACCCTCGCCAAGCTCGCGAGCCTCCGCGGTGTCAGTCCGGTGGAAACGATGTGCTATCGCAGCGTCTTCGCATTTCCGGTGGTGCTCGCGTGGATCGCAGCTGGCCCGGGGCTGGCCTCGGTCGCCACGACACGCCCCGGCGCCCAGCTCAGCCGCGCGGGCGTCGGGCTCGCCTCGATGGCACTGAGCTTCGCGGCGATCGGCTTGCTCCCAGTCGCCGAGCTTACTGCGATCATGTTCGTGACGCCGCTATTTTCCACGATGCTTTCGGCATTATTGCTGCGCGAACATGTCGGCGTCCATCGCTGGGCCGCGATCGTCGCGGGCTTCATCGGCATCCTGGTGATGACCCGACCAGGCGCCGGAGATCATGTCGTGCCGCTTGGCGTCTTGCTGGCGCTTGGCTCCGCAGGGCTTGCGGGAGGCGTTGCAGTGGCAATCCGCCAGCTCGGCGCGATCGATCCGCCGACGACGACTGTGTTCTGGTTCACTGGCACCGGCGCCACGCTGGGCGCGATCGGGCTGCTGTTCTTTTTCCAGCCGCACGATCCGGTCACCTGGCTGTTCATCATCGGAATCGGCGTGGCTGGCGCTGCGCTGCAACTGCTGCTGACCACTTCGCTGCATCTCGCTCCGGTTTCGGCGACGGCGTCGCTCGATTATCTCCAGTTTTTCTGGGTGACGATGCTGAGCTGGCTGCTGTGGGCGAAGTTTCCGAGCATGCATATGCTCGCGGGTGCGGCACTGATCGGCGCGGCGAGCTTCTACACGGTATATCGAGCACGACGACGGCAGCGCGCGACCGTGCAGGAAATGCCCGCTTCCATTTGATATCTAAGAAGAAATGGGGCGATCGACGGGGATTGAACCCGCAACCTCCGGTACCACAAACCGGCGCTCTAACCAATTGAGCTACGACCGCCACAGGCATGCACTGCACGCCGGAAGAGGCGCGCTCATAATGGCCCGACGGCCCCAGCGTCAAGACTGACGCGCATCGGCCGCACAATAAAGGGTTCCCTTGATCGCCGATTTCCGCTTAACGACGGGCAGAGGCGATTTTTTCCATGTTATCCCAGCGCACACGCTACGCCATCAGGGCGCTCCAGCACCTCGCCGATCGTCACGGCGAAGGGCCAGTGCAGCTTGCCGAGATTTCCGAAGCGCAGAATATCCCCGCCAAGTTCCTGACGGTGATCCTCTCCGAAATGAAGCGCGCCGGCCTGGTCGAGACGCTGCGGGGCAAGGAGGGCGGCTATTGGCTTGGCCGCGATCCCGGCGACATCACCTATGGCGACATCGTCCGCCTCACGCGTGGATCGCTTGCGCTTGTGCCGTGCGCAAGCCGGCTGGCCTATGAGAAATGCAAGAATTGCGTGCCCGAGAATGAATGCCACATGCGGCTGGTGATGCTCGCGGTGCGCGACGAAACCGCCAATATCCTCGACAAGGTGTCGCTCGCTGATCGTGGCGCTCACCTGATCGCCGCAGACGAAGCGGAAGACGCTACTTCCTGAGCGAAGCGGAGATCGTTATTCCCTGAGCACGGCCTCGGTGAGCGTCGGCAAATGCTCGTCCTCGATCTCCATCTTGCGGCCCCAGGTCGAAGCTGCCCAGGCGCGCTCATGGAAATAATAGAGCAATATCTTGGTGATGACCTCGGTGCCGGCGATCGAGCCCGCAGCCTTGATGTCCGACGTGAAGATCAGCCCCAGAATGAAGGTATCGATGCTCCCCAGCGTGCGCCAGCTGACTGCCTTGAGCAGCGAGCGAGGATGCGATTCCAGACCATTGAAAAGAAACACGCATTTACCCCATCGTGGCGAACCGGACGCTCCGTACCCGAGATCATCGCTGCCAGCGAGCTAGAATGACTTTAGGCGGATGTCGTTTCGCTTGTGCTTCGGACTTATCGTTTGATCAACGTCAAAGCGATCAAGCTGGCAGCCGCCGCGCTGGCCAGATAGAGGCCGACGAGCACCAGGCCGCCGCTGTTGGCCAGTGCTTGCGCCAGGATCGGCGCAAGGCCTCCGCCCAATATGCCGCCCAGATTGAACGCCATCGAGGTACCCGTGTAGCGAACGCGCGCCGGGAACAGCCCCGGCAGCCACGCACCGAGCGGTCCATAGACGAAACCCATCACCCACAGTGCAAGGCTCAGGAATAGGCCGATCTGGAGCAGCGATCCCGATTGCATCATCGGCGCTAGCAACCCGCCGGTCAGAATCGCGACCACGCAGCCGATCATCAGGACATGGCGGGGATTGGTCCGGTCCGAGAGCCAGCCGGCGGTGAGGATGCCGGCGGCGAGGAAGAGGATCGCGACCAGTTGGGTGCCGAGGAACGCGGTGCGATCATAGCCGAGCGTGGTCGTTCCGTAGCCAAGCGCGAAGGCAGTCGCGATATAGAAGAGCGCGAAGCAGGCGATTGCCCCGAAGGTGCCCGCAATGAGTGCTGGCTTGTGATCGCGAACGACCTCGCCAAGCGGCACCGATGGCGGCGGCCCCTCGGCCATCGCCTCGGCAAAGGCGGGCGTCTCGCTGATCGTCAGCCGCACCCAAAGCCCGAGCAGGACAAGCACGATGCTCGCGAGGAAGGGCAGCCGCCAGCCCCATTCGAGGAATTGCGCGGGGGTGAGCACGAGCCCGAGCAGGAGGAATAAGCCATTGGCAGCGATGAACCCCACCGGCGCACCCAATTGCGGGAACATGCCGTAGCGCGCGCGCCAGCCCGGCGGGGCGTTCTCGACCGCGAGTAATGCCGCGCCGCCCCACTCGCCGCCGAGGCCGAAGCCCTGCCCGAAACGTAATATGCAGAGCAGCAGCGGCGCGAGCCAGCCGACCATTGCATAGGTCGGCAGGAAGGCGATCGCGACGGTCGATCCGCCCATCATCAGGAGCGACACGACGAGCGTCGACTTGCGGCCGATTCGATCCCCAAAATGGCCGAATGCGACTGCACCGACCGGGCGCGCGAGAAAGGCGACGCCGAAGCTTGCATAGGCCGAGAGCAACTGGAGCGACTTGGATTCGGACGGGAAGAAGAGCGGGCCGAAGACGAGCGAAGCCGCGGTGGCGTAAATGTAGAAATCGTAGAATTCGACTGCCGTGCCGACGAGGCTCGCCGTCAGGATCCTGCGCGTTGATGCGGCTTCTGCCATCGCCCTCTCCTCATGCCCCTGGATTCCCCTCCCTGGCAGGGAGGGGTTAGGGGTGGGTCGAACCTCCCCGGCCGGTGAAACAAGTCGTCAGGCGCGCAGACGCGCGCACCCACCCCCATCCGCTCCCTTGCAGGGAGGGGAGCTTTCGAACTCAATACCGATAATGATCGGGCTTGAACGGGCCCTGTTGCGTCACGCCGATATATTTCGCCTGCGCGTCGGTCAGCGTGGTGAGCTTGACGCCGAGCTTGTCGAGATGAAGCGCCGCGACCTTCTCGTCGAGATGCTTGGGCAGGACGTAGACCTTGTTTTCATAGCTGCCGGGTTTCGTCCACAGCTCGATCTGCGCGAGCACCTGGTTGGTGAAGCTTGACGACATCACGAAGCTCGGATGGCCGGTTGCGCAACCGAGGTTCACGAGGCGGCCCTTGGCGAGCACGATGATCTGCTTGCCGTCCGGGAACTCGACGAGATCGACCTGCGGCTTGATCTCGTTCCACTTCATGTTGCCAAGCGCCGCGATCTGGATCTCGCTGTCGAAATGGCCGATGTTGCAGACGATCGCCATCGGCTTCATCGCGCGCATATGATCGACCGTGATGACGTCCATGTTGCCAGTCGCGGTGACGAAGATGTCGGCGCGCGTCGCGGCCTCTTCCATCGTCACGACTTCATAGCCTTCCATCGCCGCCTGCAGTGCGCAGATCGGATCGACCTCGGTAACGATCACGCGCGCGCCGCCATTGCGAAGCGACGCCGCCGAACCCTTGCCGACATCGCCGAAGCCGGCAACGCAGGCGACCTTGCCGGCGAGCATCACGTCGGTTGCGCGACGGATCGCATCGACGAGCGATTCCTTGCAACCGTAGAGATTGTCGAACTTCGACTTGGTGACGCTGTCGTTGACGTTGATCGCCGGGAAGGGAAGCTTGCCGGTCTTGGCAAGCTCATAGAGGCGATGCACGCCGGTGGTGGTCTCTTCCGAAACGCCCTTGATCGCGGCAACGGTCTTGGTGAGGAAACCCGGACGCTCGGCAAGCACGCGCTTGAGCACCGCGCAGAAGATTTCCTCTTCCTCGTTGGATGGCGTGAACAGCGCCTCGCCAGCCTCGACGCGCGCGCCCCACAGCGCGAACATTGTCGCGTCGCCGCCGTCGTCGAGGATCATGTTGCAGGTTTCGCCGCTTCCCCAATCGAAGATGCGCTCGACATAATCCCAATATTCCTGGAGCGTTTCGCCTTTGATTGCGAACACCGGGATATTGCGCGCTGCGATCGCGGCGGCGGCATGATCCTGCGTCGAGAAGATGTTGCATGTCGCCCAGCGAATGTCGGCGCCGAGATCGACCAGCGTCTCGATCAGCACCGCGGTCTGGATCGTCATGTGGAGTGAACCGGTGATCCGCGCACCCTTCAGCGGCTTCGACGCGCCGAATTCCTCGCGCAGCGCCATCAGGCCGGGCATCTCGGTCTCGGCGATGTTGATTTCCTTGCGTCCATAATCGGCAAGGCTGAGGTCGGCGACGACATAATCGGTGAAGGCCACGGGGATCTCCTAGGCGTAATTCGGGAGGAAAATTCGGCTGCCAGATAGCGTCGTCCGGGCCCGATGGCAAATATAAAGATATCTTTAAGTCCGCTTTTCATCCCCTCCCCGGCATCCCGGCCCCCGTTTCGTCATCCCGACGAAAGTCGGGATCCATGGGACCCGCAGGTCTCGCGATCGAGTAAACATCGTATCGTGGATCCCGGCGTCCGCCGGGATGACGATTCGACTAGTTTGGTCGGCGATGAAATTGAATCGTGATCACTTGTTTCAGGATCCAGATCAGGCGTTGCCGCTGGCCCCCGGCCTTCGCACGGGTATGGAATGGACCTCAAGCCGCCTGCGTCCACCGCCCCGCGTCATCCTGCTTCCAGAAGCGCCGTTCGATATCGTCGCGGTTGCCAAGGTCGCGCCAGGCTTCGCGTGCCTCGGCGATGCGGTCGTCGGCGAAGAACAGGAAGGCGCGTTCGAAATCGAGCGCTTCGTCACGCCAAATTCCGTCGGCGAGCGCGATGTTGCGCGCGCCGTTGAGCGCCCCCACCCCTTCAGCGATCAGGATCGGCTGGCGGGCCTCGTCGCCCTGCCCGGTCCGCCCGTGCGGCAGGAAGCTTTCGGGCCGGTAGTTCCAGAGGCAGGCATCGAGCCGACCGGCCAGCGGGTCGTCCTCGCAGACCACCAACAGCCGCCCCGCATCGCCGAGAATGCGCTCGGCGATGCGGGGCAGGACATTTTCGACGGAGGAGCCGGCGAGTTGGTAGAAATCAACCTTCAAAATTATCCGCCACGAAGCGATCGAGCAGGCGAACGCCATATCCGGTGGCACCCTTGTCCCACAGCGTGCCCGCCTTGGAGGTCCACACCGTTCCGGCAATGTCGAGATGCGCCCAGCGCACGCCATCATCGATGAAACGAGCAATGAACTGCGCTGCGGTGATCGAACCGCCTTCGCGCCCGCCGACATTCTTCATGTCAGCAATCGGCGAATCGATCATCTTGTCGAATGCCTTGCCCATCGGCATCCGCCACAGCGGATCGCCCGAGGTCTTCGCTGCGGCGAGCAGCTGGTCGGCAAGCCCGTCGTCATTGGCGAACATGCCGGCATATTCATGGCCAAGCGAGATGATGATCGCGCCGGTGAGAGTCGCGAGATCGATGATCGTCTTGACCTTGTAGTTGCGCTGCAGCCAGGTGAGCGCGTCACACAGCACCAGCCGGCCCTCGGCATCGGTGTTGATCACCTCGACGGTCTGCCCCGACATCGTGGTGACGACATCGCCCGGGCGCTGCGCCGTGCCGGATGGCATGTTCTCGACCAGCCCGCAGACGCCGATGACATTGGCCTTGGCCTTGCGCGTCGCCAGGGCTTTCATCGTGCCGACGACGGCGGCAGCACCGCCCATGTCCCACTTCATGTCTTCCATACCGCCGGCTGGCTTGATCGAGATGCCGCCGCTGTCGAACGTCACTCCCTTGCCGACGAGCGCGACTGGGTCGGCGCCTTCCGGCCCGCCATTCCAGCGCAACACCAGCAGGCGCGGTGGACGCGCCGAGCCCTGCGAGACGCCGAGCAGCGCGCCCATCCCGGCAGCGGTCATTGCTGCTTCGTCGAGCACCTGGATCTCGACGCCGAGCTCGGCGAGCGGACGGCAGCGTTCGACGAAGCTTTCCGGATAGAGGATGTTGGCCGGCTCGGTGACGAGTTCACGCGTGAAGGCGACACCCTCGGCGACAGGAACGAGGCGTTGCCAGGCATCCTCGCTCCCCTCCGGTGCATCGACGAGAATGATGTCGGTGAGGCTTGGCCGGGTCTTGGCGGTAAGCTTGGTGCGGTAGGTGTCCTGGCGCCAGCTGCGCAGCACCGCGCCGAAGGCGAGCCGCGCCGCCGTTTCCGCACTGGCGGAATCGGTCGCGCCGAATTCGACGGTGAGCACCGATTCGCCCGAGGTGAGCAGCTTGGCGACGAGTGCTGCGCCCGCTTTCTCGAAATCCTCGACATTGCCGTTCTTGCCAGTGCCGACGACCAGCACGCGAAGCACGCTATCGCCTTGCGGCGCGAGCAGTTCGGCGATGCTTCCAGCCTCGCCTTCGAAGCGCGCCGCCAGGAACGCGCGGTCGATCAGCGCGCGCGGCACCGAAAGCAGCGTGGCAAGGCGATCCGGTGCTTCGGTGCCGCCCGAGGTCAGCAAGGCGGCGGCGGTGGCGGTGGAAGGACGCGCACTGGCAAAACGAACATGCATGAAGGACTTCACCTTGTTGATCAGTGGAAACTGCGATGTGCCTGTTTAGGCGATGACGCCGCCGGAGGCAAAGCCACCTCTCGACGATTGCAGACACGCGCCGCTAATGCGATAGGCGGCGTCAATCTGTCCTCAATCGGGAACGCCAACCTGACCGTGCTCACCAAAAAGCTGCTAGGCCTGGGCATGGCGCCCGCCGCGTTACTGGCGTGTTCCCCGGCGCATGCGCAGGAATCCCCGCCCGAACTCTCCCCGCCGTCGCTGACCACGCAGGTTCCGGTGATCCTGCCGGAAAAGGCAACCCCGACGGCTGCGCCAGACGATGTCGATTTCAGTGCGGACGCGCTGAACTATGACAGCGAGGCCGACATCGTCACCGCCGAGGGCAATGTCCACATGACGCGCGACGGCAATCGCCTTCGCGCCGACAAGATCGTCTGGAATCGCAAGACCGGCGAGATATCGGCGTCGGGTACGGTCGCCGTGGTCAATCCAGGCGGCGACACCGCCTATGGCGATTCGGTTGTGCTGACCGATTCGCTCAAGGACGGCATCGTCGAGAACCTGTTGCTGGTGCTGGCCGACGGCGGCAGGCTCGTCGCACGCCATGGCGAGCGCAGGAACGGCGTCACCACGCTCACCAATGCGGCTTACACGCCGTGTCACGTGACCGATGAGGATGGCTGCCCTCGCGAACCCGCGTGGAAGCTGACTGCGGTCCGCGTGATCCATGATCCGGTCAAGCATCGCATCTACTACAAGGGCGCCCGGCTGAGCGTATTCGGAATGCCGCTGATCTGGCTGCCCGGGCTCTCGCACCCCGATGGCAGCGACCAGGCACGCACCGGCTTCCTCGTCCCCGACATTCGCTACACGCGGACCAACGGTATCGAGGCCACTGCAAATTATTACATGGCGCTCGCGCCGAATCGCGATCTGACGCTAACGCCCCACGTCTATGAGAAGGTGCTGCCAGCGATCGAGGCGCATTATCGTGCGCTCTCCAGCCACGGCGCTTACGCCATCGGCGGGATGATCACCGCCAGCTCGCGGCTTCCGGAAACCACTGGCGGCCCGGTACTGACGACCGGGCGCGACATTCGCGGCTATATCGACGCGCACGGCACGTTCCAGCTCGATCGCTGGTGGACCCTGAGCGGATCGCTGCTGGCGGCATCGGACAAGACCTTCCTGCGGCGCTACGACATTTCCGATTCGGATCGCCTGCGCTCGACTCTCCAGCTCGAACGGATCGGCCAGCAAAGCTATTTCTCGATCGCCGGCTGGGCGACGCAGACGCTTCGCATCGGCGATCCCCAGAACCAGCAGCCGATCGCGCTGCCCGCCATCGATTATCGGCGGCGGATTGCCGATCCGCTGTTCGGCGGCCGAATCGAGCTGCAGGCCAACAGCCTCTCGCTGATCCGCACCGCCGGGCAGGACACCGAGCGCGCCTTTGCCTCGTTGCGCTGGGACCTGCGCCGCCGGACTGCACTTGGCCAGGAAATCCAGCTGACGCTCTATGGGCGCGGCGATGTCTATCATACCGACGAAACGCTCAGCACGGCCACGGTCAGCTATCGCGGCAGCGAAGGCTGGAGCACCCGCGCGATCGGTGCCGCGGCGATCGACATGCGCTGGCCCTTCGTCGGCCCGCTATTCGGCGGATCGCAGCGGATCACCCCGCGGGTCCAGCTGGTCGCAAGCCCGGCGACCAGCAACATGGACATCCCCAACGAGGATGCCCGCTCGGTCGATCTCGAGGACAGCAACCTGTTCGCCCTCAACCGTTTCCCCGGCTATGATCGATGGGAAGACGGCAGCCGCATAACCTATGGCTTCGAATGGGCGTTCGACCTTCCGACCTTCTCGATCGAGAGCATCATCGGCCAGAGCTACCGGCTCTCGCGCCAGGCGAGCATCCTGCCCAACGGCACCGGCTTATCCGACCATCTTTCCGACATCGTCGGCCGAACCACGATACGCTGGCGCGATTTCATCGCACTCACCCATCGCTATCGGATCGACAAGGATAATGGCTCGATCCGCCGTAACGAGATCAACGCCACGGTCGGCAGCCGCAAGACCTACGTGACGGTCGGCTATCTCCGTCTCAACCGCGACATCGATACCGCGATCGAGGATTTGCGCGATCGCGAGGAGATCCAGTTGGCCGGGCGCATCCAGATCGCCCGCTACTGGTCGCTGTTCGGATCGACCGTGATCGACCTCACCGATCAGCACGAGGATCCAACTTCGCAGGCGGACGGCTATGATCCGGTACGGCATCGCATCGAGCTGCTTTACGAGGACGACTGTTTCCAGCTCGGTCTTTCATGGCGTCACGACTATGAGCTGACCGGCGATGCGCGGCGTGGCGACAGCTTCCGCATACGGCTGGCCTTCAAGAACCTTGGGCGTTAACGGTCGAACCCGAATGCGACATGGCGCCACGACTCATGTACGGGCGCGCGCCCTTGCCGTTGTCGGGTTTCGACCGTAAGCGTGCGTTCAGCGGGGCGTTGATAGGCGCACGAATATATCTTTTTGGAGAAGCTGCGGGTGACATCAATCGTGAAAGGCGCCAGCCGTCGTCGGCAGTTGAGCCGCGGCCTGGCCGGAGTGATCGCTACCGGGCTCGGCATCGCAATTTCATTCGCAGCACTCGCCCAGACCGTGGACGACAGCGCGGGTTCCTCCGCCGACGTGCTCAAGCTGCCTTCGGAGATGACAGTGTTCGGCAAAGTCGATCCGTCGATCCACAAGGCAACCGCGATCATCAACGGCACGATCATCACGGATACCGACATCGACCAGCGCCTCGCGCTGATCCAGGTCGCCAATGGCGGTCGAATCCAGGGCGAGGAATTGCAGCGAATCCGGCTTCAGGTGCTGCGCAACCTCATCGACGAAACGCTGCAGATCCAGGAAGCCAAGGCCAACGAGATCACCGTCTCGCCCGAGGAAATCGACCAGACCTTCGCGCGCGTGTCAGGCAATTTCAAGCGTAGCCCGACCGATTTTACCGCCTATCTTCGCACCGTCGGCTCATCCGCCGCATCGATGAAGCGCCAGATCGAGGGCGAACTCGCCTGGCGTCGGCTGCTCGGCCGCCGTGTCGAGCCGTTCATCAGCGTCGGCGAGGATGAAGTCCATGCGGTGATCAACCGGCTGAATGCGCAGAAGGGCTCCACCGAATATCATATCGGCGAGATCTTCCTGTCAGCGACGCCGGCGACGATGGAAGAGTCGCGCGCGAATGCGATGAAGATCATCGAGCAGCTCCAGAAGGGCGCTTCCTTCGCGGCCTATGCCCGCCAGTTTTCCGAAGCTTCCACGGCCGCGGTCGGCGGCGATCTCGGCTGGGTGCGCGGCGAGCAATTGCCCGCTGAAATCAACACCGTGGCCACGTCGATGGATACCGGCCAGATCAGCGCTCCCATTTCGATCCCCGGCGGTTTCTCGATCATCGTGATGGTGGACAAGCGCCAGGTGCTGACCGCCGATCCGCGCGATGCATTGCTGTCGCTCAAGCAGATATCGATCAAGTTCCCCGCAGGCTCGAGCGAGGCCGATGCGGCACCGAAGGTCGAAAGCTTCGCCAAGATGGTCCAGAAGATAAACGGTTGCGGCACCGTCGCCGACATAGCGGCGACCGTTAACGCCGACGTTGTCGACAACGACCAGGTCAAGATTCGCGATTTGCCGGCCCAGCTCCAGCAGATCATGCTCGCCCTCCAGGTTGGCCAGGCAACACCGCCGTTCGGATCGCTTGCCGATGGCGTTCGCTCGCTGGTGATCTGCGGTCGCGACGATCCGCAGGCGGCAAATGGCCCCTCCTACGACCAGATCTATGCCCAGATGGAAGAAGAGCGCGTCAATCGTCGTGCGCGCCGCTATCTCCGCGATCTTCGCCGCGACGCAGTGGTCGAATATCGATGAGCCCGATCGCGGTCTCGCTCGGTGATCCCTCCGGGATCGGTCCCGAGGTGATCGCCAAGGCCTGGGCCGCGCGCGAGACGAACGATCTCAAACCCTTTTTCGCGGTCGGCGATCGACGTTCGATCGAAGTCGTCTGGGACGGCCCGATCGCCCTGATCGTCGATCCCGACCAGACGGCTTCGCAGTTCGGCGATGCGCTGCCGATCATGCAGATCGACGATGCCGACGACATCGTGCCCGGCGAGCCCAATATGTCCGGCGCGCGCTGCGCGCTCAACGCTCTCGAAATTGCCGTCGGACTGACTCGATCCGGCGCGGCGAGTGCGCTGGTGACCGGGCCGGTCGCGAAAGCGCAGCTTTATGCCGCTGGCTTCACGCATCCCGGGCAGACCGAGTTCATTGCCGAACGCTGCGGGGTTTCGCCCTCGAATGTCGCGATGATGCTGGTCGGGCCTGACCTGCGGACGGTGCCCGTCACCATCCATGTGCCGTTTGCCGAAGTATTGTCGCACCTCAGCCCCGAGATGATCATGGCGCGGATACGGGCGACCGAACGAGGACTGATCCGCAATTTCGGCATAGCACGACCCCGAATCGCGATAGCGGGCCTCAACCCTCATGCCGGCGAGGGCGGCGCGCTCGGCCGCGAGGAGATCGAACTGATCCAGCCGGCAATCGACCAGCTGGTTTCCGAGGGCATGGATGTCGTCGGGCCGCTGGCGGCTGACACGATGTTCCATGCCCGCGCCCGCGCTTTGTATGACGCTGCGGTCTGCCTCTATCACGATCAGGCGCTGATCCCGATCAAGACACTGTATTTCGATGAGGGCGTCAACATGACGCTCGGGCTGCCGATCGTGCGTACTGCGCCCGATCATGGCACCGCCTTTGCCCTTGCCGGCAAGAACATGGCCGAGCCCGGCGCGATGATCGCTGCAATCCGCGTGGCCGCCGAATGCGCCGAACAGCGGGCGACGAACATCGGATGAGCGGACGCCTTCGGTCTTTCCGGCATCCCGCAAATGTCGGCTGATGTCCCCCTTCCCCCACTTCGAGAGATAATCGCGCGGCATGGCCTCAGCGCGAGCAAGGCGCTCGGCCAGAATTTCCTGCTCGATGGCCAGCTGCTCGATCGAATCGCGCGCGTGCCCGGGCCGTTGGAAGGCGAAACCGTCTATGAAGTCGGGCCCGGGCCGGGCGGACTGACCCGCGCGTTGCTCGGTGCCGGCGCCAGGGTCGTCGCGGTCGAGCGCGATCGGCGATGCCTGCCGGCGCTGGCCGAACTCGCCGAACATTTCCCCGGCCAGCTCCGCCTTATCGAAGGCGACGCCATGGCGATCGACGAGCAGGCAGAGGTCGGCGCGGGCGCGCATATCGTCTCGAACCTCCCCTATAACGTCGGCACCGCCTTGCTGGTTCGGTGGCTGATGACCGAGAAATGGCCGCCCTGGTGGCGTTCGCTGACGCTCATGTTCCAGAAGGAAGTTGCCGAACGAATCGTCGCGAAGGCGGATGGCGATGCCTATGGCCGGCTGGCGGTGCTCGCGCAGTGGCGCTGCGAAGCGAAAATCGCGTTCGGGGTTCATCGCTCGGCCTTCGTACCGCCGCCCAAGGTCATGTCGGCAGTCGTCCATATCCGCCCGATCGCCGCGCCCGAGGGGGTGACTCCCGCAATGCTGGAGCGGGTGACTGGAGCCGCCTTCGGCCAGCGGCGCAAGATGCTGCGGCAGAGCCTCAAATCGGTCCCGGGCGCACTCGAAGCGCTCGCCGCACTGGGGATCGATCCATCACGACGCGCGGAAACGCTAGAGGTCGGCGATTTCGTGGCGATTGCGAAGGTGTTGGGCCAGGGCTGAGGCGGGTGTCGCCATCGCGACGCTTGGATCGTCACCCATCCCTCTTCGTTATTCCCGCGAAGGCGGGAATCTATCACCAGACCTTACGTCTGGAGGCAGCCTCAGGGGATGGATTCCCGCTTTCGCGGGAATGACGAGTTAGCCTAAGGCTTGGTCGTCGCCGGCGCTTCGCCCTTTTGCGGGACCTTCGTTGCCGCATCGGCAGTCACGACGGCGGGCGCGCCCTTGGCGATTACCGCAGCGAGGGTCTTGGCCGGGGCGCATTCGACGCGGCAGAGTGTCTTGATCTTCGCCAGATTCTGCTTGGCGCGTTCGACCGCGCCCTTTTCGACCATCGCTTCGCCCTGCCCGGCAAGTGCCGCGACATCGTTGGGCTCGATCGCGAGTGCCTCGAAATAGAGTCGGATCGCCTTGCCCTGCAGGCCCTGCGCCCGTGCAACCTCACCCATCGCGACGAACGCGGCACGGTTGCGCGGATCGACCGCGAGCGCGGTTTCGAGGACATCGTTGGCGCCATTCAGATCGCCGGACTTGCGCAGGGATTCGGCCTGCGCGACCAGCGCCATCGATCGCGGATCGATCTGGCTATCGGGCTTTTGGGTGAGCCCGCTGCTCGAAACCGCGGCAAGCGTGAGCGATAGTACGACTGCAATGGGCGCGAAACGCATCAAGAGCTCCAGAAATCTGCTTTGGGACGGCTTTAGCATGACCGCCGGAGGCACGCGATGAAAAACCCGTCGGTTCCGTCGGATGCAGGGGTAAGCGTTCGCGCGGGTACGTCGAGACGCCATTCGGGATGCGCGGCGAGAAAGGCATCGACCTGCACGCGGCCCTCTTCTGGAAGCAGCGAGCAGACTGCATAGACCAGCAAGCCGTCGGGTTTGACCAGATTCGCGCCGATATCGAGCACCCGCGCTTGCAGCGCCATCAGCCGGTCGATCCGGGCGGGCGTCAGGCGCCAGCGCGCTTCAGGGTTGCGCCGCCAGGTCCCGGTGCCCGAACAGGGCGCATCGACGAGAACGATGTCGGCCGCGATATCCGCAAGCGCCTCGGCTTCGCGA
Organism: Sphingomonadaceae bacterium; assembly: GCA_947476425.1. Classification (GTDB taxonomy): domain Bacteria; phylum Pseudomonadota; class Alphaproteobacteria; order Sphingomonadales; family Sphingomonadaceae; genus CANJQJ01. Next base: position 36,430 of record CANJQJ010000023.1, read on the forward strand.
CCGGGATCGAGCAGGATTGTCTCGATGCGGGTTGCCCCTGCCCGTTCGGCGCGGGGCTGGAGGCGCGACAATCGCGAACGATCGACGTCGCAGGCGATCAGCCGGCCCTTGTTCTGCATCATCGCGGCGAGCGCGAGGGTCTTGCCCCCGGCGCCAGCGCAGAGGTCGACGACGGTCATCCCCGGCGCGGCATCGGTCGCGAGCGCGATCAGCTGGCTGCCCTCATCCTGCACCTCGACGAGTCCCTCGGCGATATCGATCGGGACTGGCTCGGCAAATCTTATGCCGTCGGGCGAATATGGCGTCGGCGTGGCGTTCGGGAACAGCGCGAGCACGTCCGCGCGAGTCGCCTTGAGCCGGTTGACTCGCAGGTCGAGCGGCGCCCGGTCGAGCAAGCCGGAAAGCTCGCCGAGTTTCTCGACAAGCCAGCGCGGCGCTATCCCTGCCGGGGCTACCGGTTCGTCGGGCGAAATCGGCGCAGGGCAATTGTTCGCCCCATTGAACAGCGCTACCAGCGCGGCGTCCTCGCTCGCGAGCCCGATCATCGCGGCGCGCCCGCTTGCCGGAATTTCGCCAGCCCGCCGGATCGCCGCATAGACCAGCTCGCGAACGCCGCGACGGTCCTTCGACCCGGCATAGCGGCGTGTCGTGAAATAGCGCGCGATCAGCGTGTCGGCAGCGGCACCGTTTTCATGGGCCGCCACGATAATCTGGTCGAGCAGCTCGATCGCGGCTTGGACTCGTGCCGCGGGTGTCATTCGCCCCTAGCCCCGTGTCGGATAATTGGGCGCTTCCCGCGTGATCGTGACATCGTGGACATGGCTTTCGCGCAATCCAGCGTTGGTGATCTGAACGAACCGCGCCTTGCTGCGCAGCTCCTCAAGCGTCGCAGCGCCGGTATAGCCCATGGCAGCCTTCACGCCGCCGACCAGCTGGTGGATGACATCGCGCGCCGGACCCTTGTAGGGCACCTGCCCCTCGATGCCCTCGGGCACGAGCTTGAGCTGGTCCTTGATGTCCTGCTGGAAATAGCGATCCGCCGAGCCGCGCGCCATCGCGCCGACGGAGCCCATGCCGCGATAGCTCTTGTAGGCGCGGCCCTGGTACAGGAAGGTTTCGCCGGGTGCCTCGTCGGTGCCGGCGAGCAGCGAGCCGACCATCACGGTCGATGCCCCAGCCGCGAGTGCCTTCGCAACGTCCCCCGAAGTGCGCAACCCGCCATCGCCGATCACTGGCACGCCCGATTTCGCGGCTTCCTCGGCGGCTTCCATGATCGCGGTGAGCTGCGGCACGCCGACGCCAGCGACGATTCGCGTGGTGCAGATCGAGCCAGGGCCGATGCCGACCTTGATGCCGTCGGCGCCGGCATCGATCAGCGCCCTCGTCGCCTCCGCGGTCGCGACATTGCCAGCGATCACCTGCACTGAATTCGAGAGCTTCTTGACCCGCTCGACCGCGCGCGAGACTTCGCTGTTATGGCCGTGCGCGGTGTCGATCACGATCAGGTCGCATTCGGCGTCGATCAATTGCTCGGTGCGCGAGAATCCGAGATCGCCGACCGTGGTTGCCGCCGCGACCCGAAGGCGACCTGCGCCGTCCTTGGTTGCCGACGGATAATTCACCGCCTTCTCGATATCCTTGACCGTGATCAGGCCGACGCAGCGATAATCCTCGTCGACAACGATCAGCTTCTCGATCCGGCGCTGGTGCAACAGGCGACGCGCTTCCTCGGAGGTGACGCCAATGCCGACCGTCGCGATATTCTGCCTGGTCATCAGCTCGGCAACCGGCTGCGCCATGTTCTCGGCGAAGCGGACGTCGCGATTGGTGAGGATGCCCGCGAGCTTGCCCGACTCCTCGACCACCGGGATGCCCGAGATGCGATGCCGCGCCATCAGCTCAAGCGCGGTGGCGAGCGTCTGGTCAGGCGTCATCGTGATGGGATTGACCACCATCCCCGATTCGAAGCGCTTGACCGCGCGTACCGCGGCGACCTGCTCCTCGATGGTGAGATTGCGATGGAGCACGCCGATGCCGCCAAGCTGCGCCATCACGATCGCCATGTCGGCTTCGGTGACGGTGTCCATCGCCGAGGAAATGAAGGGAATATTGAGCGAGATCTCGCGAGTGACTCGAGTCCGGGTGTCGGCCTGGCTGGGCAGCACCGAGGACTCACCGGGCCGGAGGAGCACGTCGTCGAAGGTGAGGCCGAGGCTGATTTCCATATTCAAGCGAATCCGATTCAGGGGTCGAGGATTCGGGGCTGTATAGGCAGGCGGTGGGCATGGCGCTAGGGCATGATGCGATAGGATTGAATCGTACGGAGGGCCGGACCTCCGCGCCACCTCGTCATCCTTTCCTCCTCCGTCATCCCAGCGAACGCTGGGATCTCTTTGCCTTTGTCCAGCGCCGCCGAAGAAGTGAGATCCCAGCTTTCGCTGGGATGACGATTAAAGCGGCGCCCCCCCCCTACTTCGCCCGCAAGGGAAACAACCCCGGATCCGCCAGCATCCGGCCAAGCACCACATGAAGCGCGCCATCCTCCGCCGCGCCGTCGAGCGGCGGCAAATGCGCGATGTCGTCGATCGGGGAGTGATAATCCCCCGCGAGGAAGGCGCCGAGCCGGGCGGAATCGCTGAACGCCCCGCCGATCATGACCGCGGGCACACCCGCCTCCATCAGCGCCCAGCCATCCTGCCGGCCAAGGAAGGCGTTCGCGGCCTCGCTGTCGTCGATGAGCCGGCCCTGGCTCCGGATTGCGGCATCGATCAGCGGATCGAGCGGCGTCATCCCGCGCCCGATCGTGGCAACCGGCTCGCCGGCGGGCGAAATCGCGATCGTATCGAAATTGAGCGCGGCAGCGATATGTTCGAGCGGAAGCGGCGGCGACCTGACCAGCGCCCGCGCGCCGAGCAGGCCCATTTCCTCACCGGTGGTAGCGACGAAATAGAGGCTGCGCTGAAGCGGCGGGCCATGTTCGATGCGGCGGGCGACCTCGATCAGCGCAGCGATTCCGCTCGCATTGTCGACCGCACCGTTGCAGATCCGATCGGCAGCACCTTCGGGACGGCACAGCCCCAGATGATCCCAATGCGCGAGGAACAGCACGGCTTCCCCGGCGCGCCCATGCCCCGCGATCCGCGCGATCACATTGACCGAACTGTAGCGGCGAACATGACTGGTCGCGCTGAGATCGAGCGTTACCGGCAGCAGATGAGGACTGAATTCAAGGCTTTTGGCGGCAACGACCAGCTCGGGATCGACCAGCCTGATCCACGCCGGGAAGGCAAGCGCGCCTTCGACCGGGGCATGGGTTTCGCCAGAGGCAACGGTCCGTCCACGGCCAAGTTGATCGTGGATCAGCGCCCAGGGATCATTCTCGCCCGAAAGCGCGATCACCGCCGCAGCACCTTGCGCCGCAATTGCGCGGCGCCGCACTTCGAAGCCTTGCACACCCTCGGAAGGCTTGCCGCTGAGCAGCAGCACGACCTTGCCCTTGAGATCGGCTCCGCCAGTTGTCGTGCCATAGCCGGCGAAGACCACTGGCGCGGCAACAAGGCGAGTGCCGCCCTCCATCGCGATGAACCGACCAAGCGATGGATCGAGCGCGATGGCATGCCCCTTCACGCGCCACTCTGCCGTCGCGGTCATCGGGGTTCGTTCGACGAGATCGACCGGCTGGTACCAGCTTCCGTCCGGCGCGCCCGGCGCCAGCCCAGCCCCCGCCAGCTCGCTCGCGATATAATAAGCGGCCTTCACGCCACCCTCGCTCCCCGGAGCCCGGCCCTGGAGCGAGTCGGATGCGAGATATTCGATGTGGCGTCGAAGCGCCGCCTGGTCGAGCGGCGCCTCGGGTGCTGCCGATGGCGGCGCGGCGGGATGCGAGACCGCGAGCAGCGCCAGTGGCAGCAGCCATTTCATTGCCCGGCGCGATCCAGCAAGCGACGCGCCATCGCGACATGCATTGCCTCGATCATCCTGCCGCGAAAACGCTCGGCGCCGCCGGTCGCGGCCTCGATCAGTGCCCGGGCCTCCTCGATCTCGGCTTCGCCCGGCCCGTAGAAACGGTTGCATGCTTCGATCTGCGCAGGGTGGATCAGCGTCTTGCCGTCGAAGCCGAGCGCCCTGCCCTCGACGCACTGAGCCGCGAGACCGTCGGGATCGTCGAGCCGATTATACACACCGTCGAATGCGACCCTGCCCGCCACCCGCGCCGCCAGCACGATCGACTGGAGTGCGAGCGAGAGCCCGCCGCGACCGGACTCGGCGGGGAGCCGCAGTTCGGCGGCGAGATCGTTGGTGCCGGCGATCAACCCGGCGACACCCTCAGCCTCGGCGATCTCCCGCGCGGCATAGACGCCAAGCGGGGTCTCGATCATCGCCAGCACCGGCGCACCGGTCGCCGCCGCAACCGCGCCAGCTTCGGAAGCACGCTCGACCTTGGGCACCACGACCAGCGCCGGGGGTGCCTTGGCGAGCGCGGCAATGTCATCGTCATGCCAAAGCGTGCCGACCCCGTTGATCCGGATCGCGACGATGCCAGCGCGCCATTCGCCGCCGATCGCCGCGATTGCCGACAGCCGCGCGGCCAGCTTGTCCTCGGGCTTTACTGCATCCTCGAGATCGAGAATCGCCATGTCGCAATCGAGCCCCTGCGCCTTGGCGACCGCGCGGGCGTTCGACGCTGGCAGGAACAAGGCGGAGCGAACCCGCTCTAACGCTTCCGAAATGTTCATGCGCATAGGGAATGCATTTGGTTGCATGCGGCATTAAGTGCATTATCCGCGATCAGGGCGGGGCACCTGCAATAGCCGGTGGGAGAAATAGATATGGGCAATTTCGTTATCATTCTGGCGGTTCTCGCGATCGTCTTCGTATTTGCCGGCGTAACAGTCGTTCGGCAGGGCTTTCAATACACCATCGAGCGTTTCGGCCGTTTCACGCATGTCGCGCAGCCCGGCTTCAATTTCATCATGCCCTTCTTCGACCGTGTCGGCCGCAAGATCAACGTGATGGAACAGGTCATCGATATTCCGGGCCAGGAGATCATCACCAAGGATAATGCGATGGTCGCGGTCGACGGCGTCGTCTTCTTCCAGGTGCTCGATGCAGCCAAGGCCGCCTATGAGGTTTCAGACCTCTATGTCGCGATCGTTCAGCTGGCGACCACCAACCTGCGTACCGTGATGGGCTCGATGGACCTTGATGAAACGCTGTCGAAGCGCGACGAGATCAACGCCAAGCTGCTGATCGTGGTCGACCAGGCGACCGAGAGCTGGGGCGTCAAGATCACCCGCGTCGAGCTCAAGGACATCCGCCCGCCAGCCGACATCGTAAACGCGATGACTCGCCAGATGAAGGCCGAACGCGAAAAGCGCGCCTCGATCCTCGAATCGGAAGGCATGCGCCAGAACGAGATCAACCGCGCCGAAGGCCAGAAGGCAGCTGCCGTGCTCGAGGCCGAGGGCCGCAAGGAGGCCGCCTATCGCGACGCCGAGGCGCGCGAGCGTTCGGCACAGGCCGAAGCCACCGCGACGCGGCTGGTGTCCGAGGCGATCGCCAACGGCAATCCGCAGGCGATCAACTATTTCGTCGCGCAGAAATATGTCGAGGCAGTGAGCCTGTTCGCGACCTCGCCCAATGCGAAGACGATCCTGTTCCCGGTCGAGGCGACTCAGCTGATCGGCACGCTTGGCGGCATTGGCGCACTGGCCAGGGCCGCGCTGGGCGACGACGGCGGACCGGCAGCGCCACCTGCGCCGCGCCGGCCAGGCCCGTTCGAGCAGGCATGAGACGGGGCGTTCTGACTCCCCCCACCTGTCAGGGAGGGTCTACCCCTTCTGACTCCCCTCCCTTGCAGGGAGAGGAGATTCAGAGGCGCCCTCCCGCGCACGGAGGGGAGTTCGGCATAAACCTAGGAAACCAAACATGACTCTCTTCGGCATCGCCCTCGAACCACATTGGTGGTGGCTGATCCTCGCGCTGCTGCTTGCGATCGCTGAAATCCTCGTCCCCGGCGTCTTCCTGATCTGGATCGGCGGGGCGGCACTGGTGACCGGCATATTGTCGCTGCTGTTCGGCCTGCCCGCCCCCGCCGAGTTCGTCGTGTTCGCGGTCGGTGCAATCGGGGCGGTGTGGATCGGGCGGCGCTGGCTCGTTGCGCACCCGATCGAATCCGACGATCCCAAGCTCAACGATCGCGGCGCCCGCCTGCTCGGCAAGCAAGTCGTGGTGACGCATGCGATCGTCGGCGGCGAAGGAAAGGTCCGCGTCGGCGACAGCGACTGGCTGGCAAGCGGCCCCGACGCCCCGGTTGGCGCGCGCGTTACCGTCGTCGGCGCGCAGGGATCGCGGTTGAAGGTGGACGTCGCCGGAGATTAGGCTTGGTCAGGTCAGGTAATATGCCGAGGCCAGCGCCAGTACCAAGGTAGCCGCCGGAAGGATGATTCTGCGCGCCACCTTAGCAAGGTGCTTCCAGTCGGCAGTCGCTGCGAATAGGAGGAATAGAGGGGCCTGAGCAACAATCAGCAATTGGAAAAGGTGCGCGATCGTTCCTTCGTCGCCTTGTCCCTTTGCCTGCCCCGATACCAAGGCAAAAAGCACTAAACCGAGCGCGGCAAACGACATTGCTGCCGGGATCGTTACGCTAACGGTGTTGATTGATTGCCGGTTCACAGGCGCCTCCATTTTATGGAATAGCCAATATAAATCCATGTCTTGGTGCTCGCAAGCAAGATCAGCATATTGATACTATTAATTGCCTGCCGCTGGAACCTCGTCCATAGCCGACGCCGGCGGCGCGCCCTCTGGCGAAATCATGCCGCCAGTAGGGGGTGATAGACATCCAGGCGATAGACGCCCTTCTCATCGTCGCCATCATTACGGCGGCAATGGGCTTCACGACACTTGTTCTCAAGATCGTGGAAATTTCGAGGGAACGGTAATGACGGGAGGGGGCAAGGGTAGCAACTTTGCCCCCGAACGCCGGCCCCCGGAAACCATTGAGGGCGCGCTGTAGCAAAGCGCGCCCTCAGGGAGTGGTACATCCAATCAATAGACGCGGATCATATAGACCCAGGCCATCGATGCGTCAACTTCCGTTTAATTTCAACGGCGAGACCGGAGAGCCCGCCCTCAATTCCCGCCGAACATGCCCTTGGCGATGTTGCCCAGTTCGCCGAACGGGTTGGCGTCGCCTTCCTTGCCGAACATCGCCATCAGGTTGGCGGTGCTGGCGCCGAAATGGTTCATCATGCCCTGCATCGTCTCGGCCGAGATGCCGTGCTTGGCAGCGAGTTCGGTCATGATCTCGATCGGGTTGCCGCCGGCCTGGAGGCGCGCGGGCAGTTCTTCGGTGAAGGCTTTCACCGTGTCGGCAGGCAGGCCGAATTTCGCAGCGAGCTCGTCGAGATTGCCAAGCTGGCCGAGGATGCCGTCAAAAATGCCCATGAGATGTTCCCTTGCGAATCGGCCGACTGCCGACGCGCGTAACGATAACCCCTCGATGTGACAGAGGCCATCGCGACGTCTGTGCCATCATCACATGGCCCCAGGTAGCGCTCAGATCTATGCTACGGCGCGAAAAAGGGATTTTAGCTACACAGGTAGCCAAAATCCCTTTTCGAACTGTA